>NZ_VUYS01000014.1 GCF_008389435.1 Candidatus Nitrosocosmicus agrestis
AACCGAAAGCTTTGATGATTACTTTCCCTGTAGAAAACAAAACTGCAAACTAGAACATATCAAACAATGGATTACGGTATTCGCTTGGCATCATAACAATAACATTAGAGATTAACTTTACAGAGCCCTCATGAGGGAATTTACTGTTTAAATAGTTGAGCTTTTTACTTATTTCTTCATATGTCAAGTAATTATGCTCATCCAGAGGTATTGGTAGATACAAATTGGACTAGTCAACATCTAAATGACCCAAACGTTAGAATTGCAGAGGTAGACTATGATCCCACTACTAATTATCACCTTGGTCATATTCCAGGTTCAGTGTTACTAGATTGGAGAAAAGATATAAACGATCCAATTAGTCGAAACATCCTTTCAAAAGAATCTTGTCAGAATTTACTTAGATCTATCGGAGTAAATGATGATACCACTTTGATCCTCTATGGTGATTTTAATAACTGGTTTGCAGCTTTTGCTTTTTGGGTATTCAAGTATTATGGGTTTAAAGATGTCAGAATAATGAACGGAGGAAGAAGAAAATGGCTGGAAGAAGATAGGGATTTGGATAAAACAATTCCAAAATATTCTCCAGGAGGATTTGTGGCCAGCGACCCAGACAACAATATAAGAACCTACCTCATGGAAGTGTCTCATTCTTTAAAAGACACAAATAAGGTATTAGTTGATGTCAGATCACCTGCTGAATTTTCAGGTGAAGTTACCGCACCAGCAGAGTATCCAACTGAGCATGCACAGCGAGGCGGACATATACCTGGTGCAAATAATATACCATGGGGAAAAGCTGTTAATGAGGACGGGACATTTAAATCTGCAGAGGAATTAAAGCAACTATATCAAGAAAAAGGGATTGTACCTGAAAAGGAAGTGATAGCATATTGTAGGATTGGTGAAAGATCATCCCATACGTGGTTTGTTTTAAAATATCTACTTGGATATCCAAATGTTAAGAATTATGATGGTTCATGGACGGAATGGGGAAATATGATAGGAAATCCGATTGAAAAGTAGCTAGGTCTATTGATCAGATTTTTTTTTTATAATTATGTTAAACAACAAACTGTTAGCCTGGTTATTAATAGCAACAGGATTTTTTTCCTGCACTATTTCAATAATTTCTTGACTATTTCGCTCTGCCCAGTTCAGTAACTCCAAGTCAGCGGTGGGATCGTCAGATACTAACCTGATCACATCACCCTCAAGCATGGATTTGTCCATAAACTCATCTAATTTGGCCAAAGTAGCCGAACATTCTGTTCCCAATTCAAACATTTGATAGTCTGGAAAAACCTTGAAACATTTAACATTGTATCGCTTTATTTGTTCTTCCAAGTCGTCCTTGCAGTCTTCTATTCTCTTTAAATCCTTCCAACTAGACTCGGCTATTTCATTCTCAGTTTCGATTTTTGCAAACCATCCTTTACTAAATGGAGAATCATTAACAATTTTTGGACATTTAATCAAATCATTGTTTATATCAATTATCCTGCCAGCCATTGGAGAGCGAACGGTACCAAAATGCGTGATGCTAGAAATAGAAGCTACACTCTTGTTCTTTTGGATTGGTGTATTAATGCCTTTTAATTTCAAACCGGTCAACTTTCCTGCCAAATAGGAATAAATTGGAGTCATTCCAATTATGAATTTCGGCGAATATTTTTTTTGATCATCCATCCTCCCAAGCTCACCCTTGTTTTTATCCTCAAATTCATTGTTTTCCAAAAATCGTATCCAAGTCAAGTTTTCTAAGTCGTAAAGACAATCAGAAGGAAATGAACAGTTATCAATTTTAATATCTGGTTGAGGCAATATTAAAAATAATCAAATTTTATTTATTTAAACATGAATGTGAATTGAACCAAAACTTTATTTAACTGTGACGGATTTTGCAAGATTTCTTGGATAGTCAGGATCAACTTGTTTTTTTATTGCCAAATAATAAGACATCAACTGTAATGGAATTATTTCTATTACTGGGTATAGATAATCTGCTACCTTTGGCAACTCTATAAAGGCATCATAAACTTCATTTCGCAAATTTGAAAGCCCAATGATATATGCACCACGAGATTTTATTTCATTTGCGCTAGAGATTACATCCAAATGAGTTTCATCTACAGGATTAATTACAATAACTACAGATTCTTGGTCAATTAATGCCAACGGTCCATGTTTAAGTTCTCCTGCTGCAATACCCTCAGCATGAATATAGGCCAATTCTTTGATCTTTAATGATCCTTCCAATGCAATTGGATAGTGAATGGATCGCCCCAGAATATAGATGTCTTTAATATTAGAGTCCAAAGAGTTAATCAAATTTCTAATTTTGTCATCTAGTCCAAGGACCTTGCTTATCAAATTTTGCAAATTCTTGAGTTCGGATCCTTCAAGGGAAACATACTGATTAGACAAGGTGGACACAATTTTATACAAAATCATTAACTGACTCATGAAACTCTTAGTTGCTGCCACACCTATTTCTGGACCACAATTTAATGTAACATATGAATCACTCATTCTCGCTAGGGATGATGTAGGTATATTTACTATGGACACAATTTTTGCCCCTGTTTCTTTGGCCTTTTTGACCGAATGAAGTACATCTGCTGTCTCGCCGCTTTGTGATATAGCAATGACAACAGAATTTGGTTCAATAGTATCAGAAAAATATTGAAATTCACTAGACATGTACACCTCCGATTTTTTTCTAGCGTATTTTGATAATAACAATTTTCCGAGTAAACCAGAATTATAACTAGTACCACTTCCAGTAATGTAGATGTTAGATGCCCTTTGGAGGTATTCACAAAAAGTAGCAAAATCATTAGAATCATTTAAGGGTTTTAATAAAGTCGAAGTTTGCTCATGGATCTCCTTTAAAGTATAATGAGCAAATTTTCCTTTCTCTGATGACCCTAGTTCCCAAGCTACCTGTGTTAATGGTCTTTGTACTACGTTTCCAGAATCGTCAAAAATAGTATAATTATCATTTTCTAAAATTACGATGTCGCCATTATCCAAAAATATGGACTTGTCTGTATGTTTTAAAAATCCCAATACATCGCTTGATAAAAAGAGTGCTTGAGAGCTTATTCCTATTATTAAAGGCTCATCAAACCTTGCTCCAGAGATTATGCCGTTATCAAAGACAGCCACAAACGCAAAAGAACCCTTAAGATTTTTGCAGGTTTCAATCATGGTTTTCTTAATGTCATTATTTGAAATGCGGGAGTATTTTTCTAAGAGGTGAGCTATGACTTCGCTGTCTGTTTGACTCTTAAAAATGTGGCCTTCATTTGCAAGTTCTGTCTTTAATTCATGATAATTCTCAATGATACCATTGTGAACAACAGCAATATTTGATGTACATGAGTAATGAGGGTGTGCATTTTTATCGTTAACTCCTCCATGAGTTGCCCATCTAGTATGTCCTATGCCAATTTGTCCTGGTAAGCGGTTTAAATTTAATTCTTTATCTACTTCTGCAACTTTTCCAACGCCTTTACTTACCATAATATTCCCGTTATTCAAAGTGGCTATCCCTACGCTATCATATCCCCTATACTCCATTTTTTTCAGACTATCCACCAAAAGGGGAGCAGCCAAGTTTAATTTACCACTATAACCTATTATAGAACACACGAAAATGGTTTGTCAAATTACTTTAAATTCTTTATTAATAAAATATAATACCGTTATACAAAAATGTATAATGGTTGAGGAATAAATTTTAAAAAATAAGAAGAGTTCATTTCGCCAAATCCTATAAAATTATATACCAGCAAAAAAAAAATTATAATACCTTGCAATGGGCATTGAAAAAAAGATAATTTATGAAAAAAATGGCAAATTGATGGAGAAAGATATTTTGATCTTTGAGAATCAAAAAGAAATCCAGATCTTGTCAAATCCTATTGCATGGAAAATAATCAAGCTTCTCGCCAAAAAACCACTTTACACTGCACAAGTGGCTAAAGAATTAGCAATCTACGAACAAAGTGCTTATTACTATATCCGAAAATTGGTTGCAATTGGAGCCATAAAAGAATCTGGAATGGATTTCATTAAGGGTGGGACGGCAAGATTATACACTCCAACATTTTCTGCATTTGGACTGGAGATGGATGGAATGGAAACTGTTTCTGTCAATAATGACTTTGGTGATTCTAAACGAAAAACAGAAGATGGTTTTACCAGGAGATTCCTAAACGAATTCATAGATAATAAAAACAAGCTGAACGGGCTGTTGATAGTAGGATCTCCAAATCCTCACGGCATATTCAAGACTTCTGCCAGAGACGGCCACTACGCAATTCAACTAGCATTTTTTTTGGGAAATATCTGTGAATTGCCTCCAGGGTTTATTGTAAAATTGGATGAGGATGCGAAGGCTGAGAAAGAACTTGAGGACAACAACCTAATCATAATAGGAGGTCCTGGAACTAACATAGTGTCGTCTGAATTTAATCGATATCTTCCAATAAAATTCAATGATGAGAATTATTGGTCAGGTTTAGTCGACAAGAATGGTAGGATATATCATCTAGATAGCCTAGGGATAATAGCTAAATTCAAAAATCCATTCAATCCCAATAGACATATCATATTAATAGCAGGTGTACGTTCTATAGGAACAAAATCGGCGGTCATTGCATTCACCAATTATGGAGAGAAGCTGTTTAGGAATTATTCTGGAAAAGAAAATACTTGGGAAGCACTTGTACAAGGATATGATATGGACAGCGATGGCAAAATTGATTATGTAGATGTTGAAAAAATTGAGAAAAGCTAACCGGAAGGCAATAGTTCAGAATTATTGCTGGCCAGCTTCGACTACTTGAGCGTTTTCAGATGTAGTTGTTGGCATAAAATGAACAAGAATTTGAGCCTCTTCTTCTTTTCTCACAAGATATCCAGGCAAATTAATCTTGCGATTACCTATGCTTACATGACCATGAACAACTAACTGGCGCGCTTGATAAGGAGATTTCAGGTTGGCTTTTTTCATAATGATTGTTTGAAGTCTTCTTTCCAAAATATCTTCTATCTTTAAGTTCAACACATCATCTAATGTAGACTGATCAGCTACCAAACCTAATCTAGATAAGTAATTTAACAATTGTGTTTCCTTCTCTTGCCTAATGTCAATCGCCAAAGCCAGTAATGCACGGGCTTGGTTTCTTATACGGGCTATCTCAGTCTGTGCCTTCCATAACTCTCTTTTGTTTCTCAGGCCGTAAGAACCCACTATATATAACTCGGTACTTATTTGGTCACTAGTCCAGATACTTCTGGGCCTATTGTAACTTTTCTTTGATTTCCTAGGATCACCCATTATAACCACCTAGTTTTACTTTGATCCGCCAGCACTAGCCGGGGCCTTTCCTGATGCCTTCTTCACCCCAACAGCAGTTGCTTTTCTGCCAGTGGTTCTCGTACATTGTCCTCTAACCCTCAATCCAAACATATGCCTATATCCTCTCCAACTCATAACAGATTTTTCTCTTTCCACATCATTTGATTGTGTAAAGTCAAGATCAGACGTTATCAGATGCATGTCAGTACCGGTATCCATATCTTTCTGCCTATTGAGATACCACTTTGGGACACCAACAGTTGAAATATTCCTTATTGCATTCTCAATATCGGATAACTCCTTATTAGTTAGAAAACCTATTCTCAAATAGGGATTAATATTTAATGACTGTAAAATAACCTGAGAAAGATTATAACCTACTCCTTTAACTTCACTCAAAGCCACTACCGACTTTCTGCTGCCATCAATGTCTTTGCCAGCAATTCTTAGAATATGTTTAAACTCTTCGACCGACAACTTGCTTATTCCTTGATTGCTCATTTTCCTAAATAAAAACTATGCTAGGCATTACCGAATATGATTATTGAAAAAAGTGAAAATGTTGATTCAAAAATCAAAGTGGCAAACCCAATACCAATTGATAATAATTGATTACACAGACTAGGCTTATAGAATGCATTCTATATATGAACTGGCCATTTAACTCAGGTTTTTGTCTTGAAGGAGAGAGCCAAAGTGTGTAGTCAACACTAGGACCCAAATTCGACGTTCATCTAGCTCACAATTTAGTCTAAAAAATTGAAAGGGAAAATTTTAATAAGTCGCTAGTGATATATATATTCTAGATGATATCTGATTGGTTCTCTAGGGTTGGAAGTGCTATTCCTAGGGGATTCTCACGTCATTACATTTTACAATTACTTGCAGAACAACCAATGACTGGCAAGGAAATTATCGATAAGGCAATACTACAAACAGGGGGAAAGTGGAAACCCTCTCCAGGGTTAATTTATCCTTTATTAGGCAGATTATTGGAAGAGGGTTTGATAGAAGAACACGAAAATGGCAGATATAGGATAACTAAAAAAGGTATATCTATCGCCTCGGATATTAAATCCGCACATAACATTATGCAAAAACATCTCGAGGTAATGTTTAGAATTGGGAATATGGGAAGGTTTATGACTATGGATCTAATTGATCGTATTTCTGCAATCGGATCTACCTTGAGTTCTAACTTGGACAGAATGACTGAAGAAGAAAAGAACAAGTACAAAGACTTTCTGGTGAATGAACTACAGAAATTAAATAACCAAGAAAGTATTCAAGTTGCGGATAGAAAAGTTGACGACAAAACTGTAATTTAACAGGTATGAATAACGACCCTATCAAGCAAGGTGCTTATTATTTACTCCGAGGGGGCACATTACTATCGGAACCATGTGAAAAATGCGGTAATTTACAAATCAAATTCAAGGGTAATGTCATTTGTATGACATGCAAAAACGACATTGAAGCTAACACCATCGAGACAGGAGTGCAGCTTACAACCATCACCTCAGAAAAAAATAAAGAAAACATGGAAAATGATAGCCCCCCTGTCCCTAACATCTCTGAAACAACTACAAACATTCAATCACTTTTGCAAGAAATAGAGATGGGTATTGCGAAGAATTTAAGCGCCGCTACCAAAAAACTGTTTACAATATCAGATCTTAGCGAATATCAGCATACAGGCACTATTGTAGAACAATCGTTACGAATTATAAAGTTAATTAAAGAGATAAAAAATACCTAAGCATATTTCGAGTACACTGAACCATAAGATACGGCCACCCTAGATCTGGCTACACTCGAACTAATATTTTGTTCTAACATATAGATAGTGAAATCTAACGCTTTTAAAACAATCATCTAAGTCATCTTTGTTTACAGGTGCCAGATCTGGTTTAGAAGATGCAATACAGAGATTAAAAAGATTATGAAATCCAAATGCAAATTAATTATAAAAGATATTATCCTAACATGGTCCAAATTTCAGCTTTTAAAATAATAAATGCAAATAAACAAAACATCTGGAAGATAATTTCTGATGTAGACAATGATCCAAATTATTGGTACGGGATAAAGAAAGTAAAAAACTTGAGAAAAGAACAAGATTTTTTGGAGAGAGAAACGATAATTGCTTTTAGAAAATCTACTTGCATAGAAACTGTAAAATTTAAGGATAATATGCAAATAGATTTTAAAATCATAAAAGGGCCAATTATAGGAACCAAGACGTTGAAATTAAGCAAAATCTCAGATTTGAGTTGCAAATTAGAAGCAATCTGGGATATAAAATTGCAGGGGCCCATGAGTATATTTACATTTATGGTCAAAAGGCATATTCTGAAAGGAACCAAAGAAGCTTTAGATAGGATAGCACAAAGCTGCGAAAAACTAGAACAATGATCTAAGGAAAAGCGAACACAAGGTCAAGCGATTATTGGGCCCTACAGAACAAAAGACAGTCAACTTTTTTAAAAGGCATGAAATGGTACCTGACCCAGAATTCATCAAAAGACGGGTTATCATAAAACAGGTTATTGAAACTGACCTATCTGATCTCAATATCTTTGAAGTACCATTATATGACGATAAAGCAAGTAATGAAGAATTTCAGCTAACCATAACAAGGTTTGCAAAAAAAGTTCAAATATATAAAATAAAAAGTACAAAGTGTTACTTTCCTAACAATAATCACTCAGTGAGAGAGAAAGTACTACGACAAATAAAAAAGATAATCTATTTTTACTTCCCATTCCCATTGCAAGATACGTAACGTTTTCTAAATCGATGATTTTCAAAATTAAATGGAGACTGGATTTTATGCGGCACATTATTATAAAATTATTACACCTTTACTAGACACATTTGAGAATAGCGTTAGTACTGTTAGTATGGGCAAGTTATTAGGGCCTTTCAGTGTCTACAAAACCAATATCGTTGGTCAGGATTACAGTATGTAATATATAAAACAAAATACAATGAATATAGTTCAAAAGTAATGTTTATTTGAACGATATGGGAATATTACTCGTCATGTATGTTCGGGATATATCAGTCCCCCAAGCGGTTAAGGAAATAATCACCTCCAATGATCTTTATTTAAAGGCCATAAAATCTGGTATAGCGAACTATACTGCCATTGCCAATAAGATACAAAGAGATGTAGAACTAAGCACTGGAACAAAAGTAAATATTGGAACGATAGTGGTAGCAATTAAGAGATTTGCAGATTTAACTTTCAGATCAGAGTATTTGTCAAGGAATTCACAAGATAATAATAACAGAGTTGACAACAGCGATGGTAAAAAAAATGAGGACAAAGATCCTCTTGTATCACACTCATCTCCTCAAGACGCTAAATTGAAATTAACAGGAAGTATTATTGATATTGATTTTGGAGACCAGAATTTTTTCAAAAGCATATTTGAAGGATTGGACGAATTAGCCGAACAAAAATTATTTGAATATAATTTAATTAGAACTGAGGAGAGAGTACGCATAATAACAGAGGACATGTCAAATTCAAGAAGATTAATCACCTCACTGTCTGAAAAATGCCACGGAATAGTAACCGAAGGATTGTCCAAAATCACCATAAAATTGTTTTACAAAGATACAAATAATGTTAGACGACTTTTATCCAATATTTTCGAGGTTTTGGGTAACTATAATATAAGTATAAACAACGTATTTTTTACAAGTGATGAAATAGTCTTGGTGGTTGAAAATGATAAAGCTACTAGAGTCTATGATTTAATCCAAAAACAAATCTTGCGGCAGTAGGAAAGTGCGTTGAAATCAGTGTCAAGTACTATTTCTAGTAACTTTTTAATGATTTTTTCAAATAAAGACAAATATGTAGTCAGTAAAGTAAAGATACACTAGTGTCCAATATTTTAAAATTAAAACCCGATGTATGGGACTTGTCAGATCTAGTTAAGAGTCACAAGTCAGATGAAATAGAGAATAGATTACGAAAAATAAGTGACAAAATAAAAGCATTTGAGAACAAAAAGTTACTATTAAAACCCGATATTAAAGCCGCTGAATTCACAAGACTGATTAAAGATTCTGAATCTATAGCTGAGGATTTGAGCATAATATCAGGATATGCCCATTTAAAATATGCAGAAAATACTTCCGCAAATGATGTCGCTGCTTTGGTAACGAAAACAAACGTCTTCTCAACAGAAGCCTCAAATAGGTTATTATTCTTTGATTTATGGTTCAAAAAGGTTCTTGATAATGACAACGCCAATAGATTGATTAATGAAGTCCCTCCGGTTTACAAGTCACATCTAAATCATGAACGTTCTTTATCCAAATATACCTTAGAGGAACCAGAAGAAAGGATCATTAATTTGTTGGATGTAACAGGGATTAGTGCTTTGATCAAGGTGTACGATAGAATGTCAAATGGTTTTGAATTTGAATATCAAGAAATTCGAGGAAAAAGAAAAATTAACAAAATATTTACAAACAAAGAAAAACTGATGTCGCTTGTAAGAAGCTCAAAGCCATCAGAAAGAATGGCTGCTTACAAGGCATTATTATCTACCTATAAAAAGAACAGCGGAGTACTGGGAGAAATTTATTTGAATCGTCTGCTAAACTGGCACAATGAATACATTTTGCTTCGCAAATTTCCTAGCCCTATTTCTGTTAGAAACTTGTCTAATGATATCAGCGACGAGGCTATTTCAGCACTATTAAAGATTTGCAGAGACAATTCGAAACTGTTCCAGGAATACTTTGTTGAAAAAGCCAAGTTACTGAAGGTCAAAAAGCTTGAAAGATATCATTTGTACGCACCCCTAAAATCGACAAATCAATCTAAGGTAACGTATGCAAAATCAATGAAAATGGTTTTGGATGCATTCAAAGAATTTGAGCCACAATTTAGTAAAATAGTTGAAAACTTAATTTCAAAAAAACATATTCACTCCAAGCTACAAAACAATAAACAAGGCGGAGCCTTTTGTTCTACGATCTCCCCAACCATTTCGCCATATGTCTTGCTAAATTTTGACGGAACCTTGAGGGATATCTCAACAATGGCTCACGAGTTTGGACATGCTATTCATAGCGAGCTTGCTTCACAATTGCCTATAAGCGTACAACATCCCCCGTTGCCCCTAGCTGAAACTGCCTCTGTTTTTGGTGAAATGATACTAAATGACAAGCTCTTAAAAGATGCAAAGAAAAGAGATAGGAAAATCATGCTTGCAGAACAAGTAGACGATTTTTATGCCACAATCATGAGACAAGCATTTTTCACCATCTTCGAAATAAATGCTCATGAAATGGTTGGAAAAAATAGTGCCACCACAGTCGATGAGCTTTGTGATGTTTATCTAAATAACCTGAAGGAACAATTTGGAAAGTCGATGAAGATCTCAGAAGATTTCAAATATGAGTGGCTGTATATCCCTCATTTCTATCATTCACCATTCTATTGTTACGCCTACTCGTTTGGAAACCTTATGGTAATGGCTTTGTATCAGCAATACAAAGAAGAAGGAAATAGTTTCATACCAAAGTATTTGAATATCCTTTCCTCTGGCGGGTCTAAAAAACCAGAAGAATTGTTGTTAGAGAATGAAATAGACATTAAAAAGGAAAGCTTTTGGCAAAGAGGGTTCGACCTCGTAGGCGAAAAAGTAAAAGCATTAAAAGAAATTTAAAAAATCTGATTCCTAAAATCCATCAACAACTTTTTCTGTGTTTTTTTTTTTGGCTACTATGAAAATTTGCACTAGTTTTTCTTTTTATTTAATCATATTATCAGTTTGTAAATTGTTGAGCAGGCTTTAAAAACAGCAAATAGAAAGAAAAATTCTTTTTTTTGTGAATATGAAAGGATCAAAATTATTAAAGTGAAATTACTCAATCATTAATTGTTTGCTGAGCTTAGACTGCATTCGAGGATAATTATTGTGATGAAATACTGGCTAGTTATTTGAAGTTTTTTTCTCTCCAATAAATCGAAAGAAGAGAGCAGATACCACGAGAATTACAGTTATAAGTATAATGCCAATCATTTGTTGAAATGAGATCTGAAATATCAATCCGAGGATGATAACAATAGCAGCGATTAGTCCAAATATTATGATCCAATTCTTTATAGCAATATCTTTAAACATTGAAAACTATTTCCAGAAATAAAACCAATTAATTACAAATTAGAGAGTGCAATAATTAGTCAATCAATTCCACTATACCCTGAGTTAACATTATTCTCCGCAACTCTTTTGCCAAATCTGTAACAGTGATAATGCCCACTACCTTTCCATTTGATATAACTGGTAATCTCCTAATCCTATTATTTATCATTCGTTGTACAGCGACGTTCACTGGAGTATCGGGCGCTGCAAATGTTTGTATTTTAGACATAAGTTCAGAAATTTTGACTTCGGAAGATTTCTTGTCATTAGCACAAACTCGTTTAACAAAATCACGTTCAGTAATTATACCGAGGAGTTGTTCGTTATCTTGTACAATCAAAGAGCTAATTCTTTTCTCCTTCATTAGCAAAGCGGCATCCAGAGCAGTTTTGGTAGGATCAATAGTTACTACTTGATTTGACATGATTTCACTTACCACTTCTTGCATAACAATTTCTATTCCATTAAATAAAAAAAGATTTCTTTTGTACCAGATGTCAGGCTTCAGTTTTCATAGTAGCTAGCTATTAATTAAAGAATAACAATTTAGTTTTTTTAAGAAAACCTGCTGCTAGAGTAGCATTTGTAACCCGATAAAACTCGCAAAAGATTTAAAAATGACAGGTCAAGAATAAGTGGTAATGGAAACCAAGAATTTCTTTACCAAAATAATAAGTACTATTCGTCTTATTAGGGCTTCAAGGAAGCATAAGGTAACAGCTTAAATTCACAAAGCTCTAGATATTTATTTCTCACAAGTTTATCTATATACACATATTATTTACCCCTCCATATTATGGGAGTACAGGGATCAAGAATAAATGATTTATAATATGGTCTTATCTAGATAAAGCGTAAAGTCACATACTAAAAGTACATTAGAGAAAAACCTTCGATAACAAATAATTTATGTTAGTAAATTACAAACCTATATTTACATATTTTTTTAGAATTAAAAAAAGAAAGAGATTAGATAACTTGCCAGGGTCTAGTGGCGAACGTAATTCCAAGCCCTGCAGCAATGATGATGCTTTGATAGATTATGTTATTCCATGGAATGGGCTTTAGTATTGGTTCTCCTACTACTTGAATGGTCTGACCTGGGCCTAATCCTGGTCCTACGGATGCTAGGTTCAACTGAGTATGAACGTGGTAAATACCTGGTTCAAGGGCTTTAGCTTCAATCCTATATGGTATAGTTTCTTGTGGTTGAATTTCAATTATGTTACCTGGAGGATCTCTGCTGACGAATTCCCATCTATTTCCTGCGTTAGTAGATTCACTGAACAAAGATATCCACCCTCTCATTGGTCTGTTGACAAGACTTTGTAGTTCTCCTGTCACCACCAAAGTATCACCTGTGTTAAGTGATTGGGCCGAGAAGGCTTCATTATTGATTCTGACGAATCTACTTTGAAGTTGTGCCTGAACTCCGTGACCATCAGCCATTGGAAGTAGTGCAATAATACTGGCTATTATCGATGCTCCTGCAATAAAAGTTACAATTAGAAACACCATAGCGGGTTTGTTGCCGCTCTTCTTATTCATCTAGGGATTCCACTGGTTACATAGATAAAAAGTTTGCTGTTTATAACCAGCAGTTATTACATATTAGATTTATTTGATATACAATAACTAAGAAGATATTTGGATTCAAACAAGTCAAGGGGATGATCCTTTCTACCACATACACAAGACCAGTTATAGTCTACATTGTAACATCATACAGTGAATGATCAAGTCCACATAATTTTATTATTAGATATAAAGAAATTAAAAAGTATAAATATATTGTTTTTATATATTTAAACCAAATCATTGGACCAGATTGATGACTTTCGAGCTCAAAATATTGAGGATAATGTTTGGTGCGATTTATGTGGCAACGTACTTGACGCTTGTATGTGCGTTTGTCCATATTGTGGCCGAAGTGACAAGTGCGAGTGTTGTGTGCAAGACTCCATGACTGGTGGATAGTTATATATAAAATTTTGTTATCGAAACTATATTAAGAACAGTTACAAACTATAAAATAATTAATGTTAAATTCTAGAGAGTCCATTTCTTGGGTAATTGGTGGGCCTCAGGGAAGCGGAGTTGACTCTGCATCCCACATTTTCCTGAAATCCATTGCAATGGCCGGCTTACACATATTTGGCAAGAGGGAATACCATTCAAATATCAAAGGGGAGCATAGTTATTTTTCGATACGATTCTCTGACAAGATAGTAAGGTCACATGTAGATGAAATTGACATCCTCGTAAGCTTCGATGCTGAGACAGTTCTAAGACACTCACCATTTGTAGTAAACGAGGGCGTTCTAATTTATGATCCTGACATCACAAATAAGAAGATAGAAGAAATACATACTTTGGACTTTTCATCTAAAGAAAGAATAAAGAAAATTCTATCCTCCAGTAAAAAATGTTATGATTTTAAAGGAATTTTAGAAGATCTTAGAGAGAGGGGTGTAAAACTAATTGAATTACCATATTTCGATTTGATCAAAGAATTTTCGGAAAAGATTCAGGATCACTCTCTAAGCAAATTAGCCAGGATTACAAACGTCATGTCATTGTCGGCTTCTTTGGCAATCATGAATTTCGACGTAGAATTAATGAAACGTGGTATACAAGATACATTTTCAAGCAAACCAAAGATAATGGAAATAAATACGGATGCTGCTATTTTTACATATAACTATGTCAAAGAAAATTTTAAAGATTCTTATTTCAAATATTCTGTAAATACAAAAGACAAAAAGCCAAATGCACAGAATTTGATAATTGCCCAAGGAAACCAAACATCGCCATTGGGCAAGATTGTTGCAGGGTGCAGATTCCAAACTTATTATCCAATAACACCCGCTACGGACGACAGCGAATATTTAGAATCAAATCAACTAGTTGAACAGAAGGATGAAAAATATGGATCAGTAGTAGTTGTTCAGACAGAGGATGAAATAGCTGCGATTACGATGGCAATCGGAGCAGCTTTAACCAGTGTACGGGCATGTACTACTACTTCTGGACCAGGATTTTCCCTCATGGCAGAAGCATTGGGATGGGCAGGAATCAATGAAGTTCCATTAGTAGTTACCCTATATCAAAGAGCTGGTCCTTCAACTGGCCTTCCCACAAGACAAGAACAAGGGGATTTATTGTTTGCCATTAACGCAGGCCATGGTGAATTTCCTAAAATTGTTTATGCGTCGGGTGACATTGAAGAAAGTTTTTACGATACTATAAGAGTTTTTAACTACGCAGAAATATTTCAAACTCCTGTAATTCACCTCCTAGACAAGTATTTGTCCAACAGCATAATTACGTGTAATCGTTTCAATTATCGTGAGATTAAAATTAACAGAGGCAAACTCAAACAAACTCAACCTAAAGACGAAACCTTGCCCGAATCTCGATTTAAACGCTTTGACCTAAACGGGGGTGAAATTTCAGAAAGGGTTCCTTTAGGTACTGAGAACGCAATTTTTTGGAATACGGGTGACGAACATGACGAGTATGGACACATTACTGAGGATCCAACAATGCGCAAGGACATGATGGAAAAACGACTTTCAAAATTGGAACTTATCAGTAGTAACATACCAATAGATGAACAAATATCAATCGAATTTGAAAGTGAACTAGACTTTAGCTCGGCTACTCTACTCCTAGTTCTAAGTTGGGGATCTACAAAGGGTGCAATACTCGATTCACTTGCAAGGTTGTCGAAAGAAAGAAAACAAATTCAATTCCTTTACATACAAATCAAGCTCCTGAATCCGTTTCCCGGTAAAGAACTAGAAAATGTAATAATGGATAAGATAGAAAGAATCAAGAAAAATACAAAAATCTCTTCCAAACTTTTAGTTAAATCTGTTGTAATTGAAATGAACTATTTATCGCAACTAGATCTTTTGATAAAACAGAATACTAATTTAAGGGCAGATTACAACGTTTTGAAATACAATGGCAGGCCAATGAGTAATACAGAAATATATGATTCACTTTTAAATATTATAGAAAATAAATCAGAACAAAAGGTGATTTTGACTAATGGAGTATAGTATTTCCGATTATAAAACAACTGTGCATAACGATTGGTGTGCAGGATGTGGTGACTTTGGAATTCTAAATGCAATTCAAATGACACTTTATGAAATGAAAATTTTACCTCACAACGCAGCCATATTCTCAGGAATTGGATGTTCGGGTAAAACACCGCATTTTATAAACACTTTTGGTATTCATACGTTACACGGGAGAGTATTGCCATTTGCTCAAGGAGCAAAGTTAGCAAATCCTAGTTTAAATATCATTGCTGTAGGAGGAGATGGAGATGGCCTTGGAATAGGCTCTGGACATTTTGTTAATGCAGGTAGAAGGAATATTGATCTAACTTACATTATTTACAATAATGGTGTTTACGGGCTTACAAAGGGTCAAGCTTCACCCACCTTAAAACTAGGAGTTAAAACCAAATCTTTACCACAGCCTAATGTCAACGAGAGTATTAACCCCATTGCACTCGCTTGTATTAGTGGTTTCACATTTGTGGCAAGGGGTTATTCTTATGATGTAAAATATCTAAAAGAAATAATCAAAAAAGGCATAGTGCATAAAGGACTATCATTTATAGATGTTTTACAGCCCTGTCCTACTTACAATGATATAAATACTAAAGATTGGTATCAAAGTTACAAGACGGATGAAGACAATCCATCAATAAAGATTCCCAAAATATACAAATTAGAAGATCAAGGATATGATGGTACAGTAAAGGAGGAGGGCGATATGGCTACTAAAATCCTTTCTGCAATTGAGAAATCAAGAGAATGGGAAGACAGAATACCCGTAGGAGTTTTTTATGAAAACAAATTAATTCCAACTTTTGGCGAAAGATTGCAAACTAGAATCGAAAATTATTATCAATATCCACCGTCGCAACAACAAATCGTTGATAAGGACAGCTACTCAATCACAGATATCGATCGATTGATAGAAGATCTCAAAACTGGTTGAATTCTGCAAGACCAGACAAGATTTTTTCATCTTCATATTAGACATTTTTTAATAAATGGATTCACAGATTTATTTGCTCTAGTATTGGCATTCTCAATTCAAAGCATATACAATAACCATCCAAGATCTCATTTTCGTTGCAACCAGATTATTTGCATTTTTTAAAATCTCAGAACAATATTAAAATAAGCTTACTTGTTAATTCTACCCTTCGTTACATCTATGGGTAATGATAATTGGATAAGCAATTCTATATTATAGAACGTTTAATACAGTATTTCCTAATTTTTGATATAAATAAAAAATTTGGGATTTAGTCCCATTTACTCCAGGCGGCCATCCACCTGTAAGTCCAGGTATTGAGTTTCGCACCCAAAGCTGCAATAGGCACACAAAGCACCGCTCCGGCACCGGCTCCTAACGCTACAGGACTGTTATAGAACTTTCCGACCTGTGGTTCAATAGGAGTCATGTATGGAGGTAGTGTCGGTCTTGGATACTTAAATGCCATTTCCAATGGGTCTGCTACCAGCAACAAGTTAATCATATTAAATAGTGGCAGTGACATTCCTACTAGCACACCACCAATTAATATAGCTGCGTGTTTGTTTCGCCTTGTTGCCCAGTACGCCAAATCCAATAGCATTGCAGACGGTATCCAAACTGGGACCACGACAAAGTCGTATGGGTATCCCAATGCAAACCAGGCTCCTTTTGCAACCCATGTATATATCGTCATTATAGTCGCATAATACGTAGCAGTGCCTGGAACACCTGTAAACAACATATAGTATATAGCTCCTACCACAAGCATTGTGGATTGAGAAATCGAGAACACAACAAATGATGTCCATGCCCAGTCAGTGTAGAAGATGTAATCTCCTGCGTTGATTGTAAGCAACGTACTATTAACTGCAACAACAACTATGAATAAATAGTGAGTTGTACGTCTTAACCAGACCATTAGTATGCTGTTCTTATAGGTAGTATATAAGATTTTGTATGTCAAAATTCCTAAATTGGCATAATAACAAAGACTAATTGATTAATTAACAGTCAAATAAACACTAAAACTTTAATGGGTTTTAAAAAATGGGGGTAAGGATATTACATTCTAACCGGCTTTTCACCGACTATTTTTAACATCCAAATCATACCTAATACTTCAATTACTGTGAGGACAGAGAGTGCATACAGACCACTTGGTAACGGGTAAGCCCATGGATACACGGTGACTCCAACATAAACACCACCAGCTGTAGCAACCCAACATAGAATAAATCCCAAAACTATAATTCCTTTCATATTTTCAACTCTACGGCCTATCATCCGTTCAATCTCGTCTCTGCTTGCTCCTGAAGAGCCTCCACCACTACTACTACTACTACCACCACCACTACCAGAACCAGTTTGTCCAGTAGGTTTATACCCTTTTGGTAAAGTCATTATTTGTAATAAAGGCGGTACCTTTTTAAATTTTGCTATCTAATTTCGCCTTTTTGAATTGTGTCAATTTGCAAGGATTGGAATTAAAACTAAGAATAGAAAACTAGATAAAAAAATATACCTATATATCGTTTTATCTAAGTAGATTTGTGACTATTTCACTAATACCATCCGATAGAAAGTTAAAGGATGAATCAATTTCCCCTGAAGATCAAAATAAGAGAATCAAGGGTAGTATTTTAGTAAAAAGAGGTTTTGCCCATATGCAAAAACACGGAGTGATTATGGACGTTACAAATGTGGAACAGGCACAAATAGCTGAAGATTCCGGGGCGGTAGCTGTAATGGTCTTAGACAAGTTACCATTCGACGTTAGAAAAGCAGGAGGAGTAGCAAGGACTGCAGGAGTTAAAATAATCCAAGACATAATGGATGCGGTCTCTATCCCCATCATGGCAAAATGTAGAATTGGACATATCTCAGAAGCACAGATGTTGGAAACGTGTGGAGTAGATATGATAGATGAAAGTGAGGTCCTCACCCCAGCTGATGAAGTGAATCACGTTTGGAAATGGGACTTTACTACACCTTTTGTAAATGGTGCAAAAAATCTTGGAGAAGCATTAAGGAGAGTAGAAGAAGGATCATCAATGATTCGAACAAAGGGTGAACCAGGTACTGGAAACGTTGCAGAAGCTGTCAACCATATAAAGATTCTGAATAGAGAGGTGCGATCTGTGCGCTCAGCTTATATAGACAACGATAATCAAGAATTAATCCGTTTATCACGCGAATTCAAAGTATCGCTAGAGCTGGTAAACGAGGTAGGCAGATTAGGCAGAATACCAGTGGTAAATTTTGCTGCAGGCGGGATAACCACACCGTCTGACGCATCATTCTTAATGCGGTTAGGCTGTGACGGTGTCTTTGTAGGATCAGGGATTTTTAAGTCCGAAGATCCTGCGTTGCGAGCACGAGCTATAGTTTTGGCCACGACTTTTTATGACGACTCAAAGGTATTATTGGAAGCCCAGAAAATGGTAGACGAAAAGAATTCACTATTGGGACTTGACACCAAGAATCTAGATTTAAGAATGCAAGAAAGGGGACCTCAAATTTGAATAAAAGCATTACCATCGGTATCCTTAGTATCCAAGGAGATGTCGAAGAAAATGTATCAGCAGTTCAACAATCGATGGATGAATTAAACATTGAAGGTAATGTAATTCCAATTAAAGACATGTCTAAAATAGACATGCTAGACGGACTAGTGATACCTGGCGGTGAAAGCACAGTGATTGGGACTCTATTGTTTTTGGATGAATCGCAAAAGGAAATATTGAGAAATAAAATCTTAAATGGCTTACCAGTGTTAGGAACATGTGCTGGTCTGATTTTTCTTTCAAAGCGCGCCTATGACAAAAGATTAGGAGATACAAAGCAACATCTGTTAGAGCTATTGGATGTAACGGTTGAAAGAAATGCTTTTGGAAGACAATATGAATCGTTCGAAAATCAACTATCGGTACCGGCAATTGGAGATGATTTATTTAAGGGAGTATTTATCAGAGGGCCTGTAATTACAGAAACAGGAAACGATGTAGAAGTTCTCTGCAGACTGGAAGAAAAAATAGTCGCAGTGCAGCAAAAAAATATTTTAGCTACTTCATTCCACCCAGAGCTTGCGGATGATTACAGATTTCACAAGAAATTAATAGAATTATGTCTTTCATATAATGAATCAAAAAGCATGTAGAAATATTAGTTTTCAACCCGTCATCGTGAGACGAATTCAAAATAGCTTCTGATGAAAGTAGATATAAAAAGATGAAATATTCAAGGAAAATTTTATCTTTTAAGCCCAAACACTAACCTTAAAAGTAAAATTACTGAAGATTTAATGTATTTTTTAAAATTAAATTGAGACAAATAATAAGATATCTGTGCTTGATCTTATCTGGAAATTCGAGCAGGATGTAAATTGGTAAAATAAAAAATAAATAAATATTTCATTATATTTGTTTATATTAGCTCGTTTGTAATTGATAGAATTTGAAGATATAATTGTCATGTTATGTCCTATTCAGAAGGTGCGGGAGGTGGGATTTGAACCCACGAACCCCTGAGAGACGGGATCCCTCATAAAGATCTTAAGTCCCGCGTCTCCAAAATTGGAATATTTATTTGGCCAGGCTCTACAACCCCCGCGCACTAACAAATATTGCTGAAATACTTGTATATATATCATGAATTCTACTTTTTTGGATATGGATTACATGAAATTATCCATGTAAAATAACAAAATCATCAGGATTAAGAATTTTTAATATTTTAGAGCCAAATTGCCAACTAAACTGTATGAATTTAATATGCTAGTCAAGGAAGCATTAATGTCAGAGGGTATTTGAAAGAGGCATAATTGAAAGAAGGGTTTTGAATACTTGTATAGTATTGATTGGGATCTGAGAATACAATAATAAAAAAGAGTTTAGGTGGGAAGACTAAAAACTTCGCATGTCCATTGTTGAATATTATTTCCAAAATGACATCTGACATCAATTTCAGAAATGTTAGATTTTATGGCGGAATTTAATGCATTTGCCAAGTTATTTGAGACACTTTTAGTAACATCAGCAATATCAACAAAGGGATTCGGTACCGAAGGAAGTGTCACTGTCTTATTGCTAGTCAAGTTTGTATCATTGTTTATCTGCATTATGTAGCCAATTGTGGGTGATGAGATAAAATCATTTATAATTGTAGAATTTATCAGATATTGAGAATTATTAAGAGAAGAGCTACTTCCACTGATTACGTAGGTAGTGTCAAAGAACGGTTTGATAAAAGCCGTACCATTATCAATACTGTAAGTGTTTGACATTTGTTTAAATATTAACACATTACTAGATGAATCTTCTAACGGTCTTTGGGCATTTGATGTATTCGTAGTAAATGTTAAAAACAGGAAGGCAATTATACCAAAAAATATTATAGATGTATTTCCATTCAAAGTATTTTGTATTCTTGTCAAATTATCTTTTACTGTCTAGAAATGCAATATAAAAATCCTTCAGGTTGAACAAGAAAAATGTTTGTCAAATCTCATGGACAAAGAGGTTATCCTTTTCGACTTGTCCACCGAGGATCAACAGAAACGATAAATTCATGTACCTTATTAAAAAAATCAAGTTGCACATATGCCCATTTAATAAATCATAGATAAGTAACTTAAATATGACGAATTATAATTTAGTAACGATTTACAGATAAAACTCTAATTGTTAGCTGAATTGAAATCGACAGAAAAATATACCAAAATTATTTTACTCTGTTGGAGATAAATTTTTCAGTAAACAAAAAAAGAGTATATGACACTTACTAGCAAAAGGTATGGTGTTAATAAATCAAAATAATAATTTTCATGAGGGTTTTAAAGATCTTGTCTCAAGAATGTAAAAAGATTCACATAAACAAGAGATGGAACAATACTGAAATATGTAATCCATGTTAGATTGCAATTCTTTGAATATTGACAAGACATTTCACAAAGCAATTAACCGAAACTTAAGTATGGTAAATGCTTTAGAGGGTTCAAAGATATGCAGACTAAATGTGCCAAACAGTATACTTAAATTAACCTTCAAGAGAGGTACGCCATTACACGTTTATATCTCAGCTTTAAACTTATCTAAAAAACTATAATAGTAATTTTATTTTAGATATTAACATATTAAGGTAGTAACATATTTTCATTAAATAAATTATTGGAAGCAGAGGTTGTCAAGAGACACGATATAGGCCAAAAAATGATTAGGTACATTAGAGAATATACTCAATATTGTATGATTACATCAAATAATCAAAAGAAAGAATTACAAAATCAAAGTAATTGTTAAGAGGCGAGGTTTATCAATTAGAAAGATTATTTGTAAGCAAGAGCCAAGCTACCCAAGCTCTGCAGGGGTCGATATACAGCATAAAATTTGCAGTAGGCTAGTCCAATTAATTAAGAGTTTAAAAAATCATTATTTTTGAAAAGGTAAACAATCAATATAAAAACCTGAAATTTTGTTTATATAGTATTTCAATTATCATTTACAGGTACTTTTATTTATGCCAACTCTTACATATTTAAGGTTTTTACAACTATTGTATTGTAAATACGATTTTCAAATCATCTGCTGCGCTCTGTGGTTATTGAATTCGACTGCTTTGTAAACTGTAACCATCTATGGTCCTAAACCATAATAGCTAGACAGTTTAGTTAGATCTGGATCCAGATATATCCTTGACAAAGACCCTATTGATTAATGAAATAGAAGAAATACGGCTTTTGTGTGAAAAAACTACAAAAAGATCCAGACATTGCTATTACTTCAAAATTTTTGAGGTTTCTAGTTCATTCAATTTGTGATTGATGAAATGAAGGTCAAAATAAGATTTCAGTAATTCTTTGTGCCTCAGAACAAAATTATTGAACAAGGCTATTAGTCATGTAGTCATTTATAATTATGAAGTAATATGGATGACTATGAGTATTTTGAAGACGTAAGAGTTCCATGTGAAAAATGTGGTAAGAATGATAGAGCATACTTGTGGTTTAACAAAAATGAAAAAACATATTTCACAAGTTGTGACAATTGTGGTGTAAACGAGAAATCAGATAGTACAGAAATTATAGGGAACAAAAAACAGGTATTCTGTTGTGAAGGGTTTAAAGAATTTACAAATCAGGAACTATATATAGACAAAAACCCACGAGTATTTGAGCTTAGAAGAAGACTATTTTATTATCTTGAAAATAGTTCTAACCCTACGGTTGAACAGATAAAATATTGTCCTTTCTGCGGAGTTAAGTTCGTCGGCGTCGGCGTTGTAGATTAGTTTGAAATTAGTACTTGCTGTTTCTTCTAACAGGAGAAAAACGATCATAACATCAAGGTAATTTCTACTTTGATGAAGCTCGTAAATTTTTGAAAATCTGGTAGGCTAGGTTCCGCCGGAATCAGATAAAATCTGAATAAACATCATTTAACGGATTGAACTTGCCATATATAGGTCAAAATTTTATTAATTTATGTTGCAATGGTTCGGTAATAAGAGTAGTTAATTTAGTTTTGAAGCTAATAATTCTTTTGAAATAGTCATTTTAGGAAAAATTTAGACCTACAGTCTACCAAATAAATATTCAATTCTAACGTCAGTTGCTGTATGACATTGATAAAAACAGGAAAGTCCAATAATCTAGAGGATCCTAGGTAACACATATTAATGGTGATGAATTTGAAGGTGGAATAAGATATACAAATAAAGGTGTAAACAGGACCGAATAAAATATGTGTTACGAATTGGGAATGGATAAAGTGTTTATTTCGGAATCAAACGAGATTTTCATTGCTCTTCTCAACCGGCATGAACACTACCCCTTGAGGATTATCGAAGATATATTTGAACAATGACAAATAATCCCAACAGTCATCGGTCACTTCCATCAACTTAGGGAAACATGGGATTAGTCATATTATTTAGTGTAAAGTTCAAACTCAATTTTTTTACAGTCAAAAACCTTGGGTTGAGGTATTTTAACCCCGACCTTTTCCTTTTCAAGGCTTTTAATAGAAATTGATCCTAATACCGGGTTATGATATAATAGTGGTAAGAGATTTTTGATAAATGATAATATTTAATGTTCCATAGAATGGTGTAGATCATCTCAAAAGATTTAGAAAAATTCATGTGGTTTTGAAGAAATAGAACTTCAGTCTCTGAAAATATGGAATTAATCCTCGGCATTAAAGAAATAATTTTTTTGGTTTTATATTTGCCTTGAGAGATCAGAAAAATGATTAGAAAAATAGCCACAGTAATTGAGCAGGGTTTATATGTTTTTCATGTTGCCATCAAACCCTCAATGATACTACTTCATGGGTTAAGAAACTAAATTTGTCTACAATAAAAAAAATAATTAGCTAATAGTAGATGTTCCAACATTATATCTTAATAGGCTGATGGATAACAACTTCAGTAAACTACTGAGGTCAATGTAAGAATTGAGGGTTCATAAGGTATTCGAAATAAAATATAGTTTTGGAAAATTTCTTGTATTTATGGATCAATTTAATTCAACTTTATATATGAACTATTGCAATAGATGATTATGATTGAGAAAGAATTTGTTTTGGATAAGAGGCTAGTGTTTGTATATATTGTTACAATTATTCTAGTAACCGTACCTTTGGTAGGATCATGGACAAGTGCTTTTGGTCAAAATAGTACAGGGACAAGTGCTTTTGGTCAAAATAGTACAATTCCCAATGTTGTTAATGAAACGGTTATTGATGATTATGATTACTATGGTCAGCCTATTTACTATTATGAAGATGATGATACTGATGATGATACTGATGATGACAACTCTAATGGAGGAAATAATTACTACTATACTGACAATAGTGGTAATGCATACTTCAAGGACGAGAATGGTAATGCATACTTCAAGGACGAGAATGGTAATGCATACTTCAAGGACGAGAATAACAACTTATACTATAAAGACCTTCAAGGCCACCGCTATTGGTATGACAATGATGGTCACAAGTACTATTATGCAGATAACAATCTTAACCAGAAATTCCATTATGATGACAACGGGAATAAAGTAGTCCATGATGAAAGAGGAGATAGTAGGACTGCTTATGACAGCCATACAAGTGGAACACATGCCCACTATTCGATTTTTAACAATGGTAATCATGTACAACAAAATGGTAATGGACATTTTATCCATCATGAGGGAATTAGCCATGAACACATTGGTGGCTTTTCGCCACAAGCAGGTGGAGGAGAATTTAGAAGCCATGGTGGTAGATAAGTAATTCATTCATAGTTTAATGGATTCTGGGTAAATGACCCATTACAACCCTGTGTTGTTCATTAGATAGTTGTTGCGAGTTTGCAAGAATTGGATATCAAAAAATTATTTGAAAAAGATTCAAAGGATTATTATCAATTTACTTCTTTTGTCACTACGGAATCAAAAGCCAATAGACAATCTCAATCTTTGGTTAATACCCAAGTCCATTAGTATTCTTCTGGACTTTGCGATTCGAAATGAAGAAAGATAAGAAAGTAGCCAATCACTCATCAGGTATCTTTTATTCTCATACTTTACTGAGTGTCGCAATATACCGTCACCAAACCATTTGATTTTATATGGCTAATAAACAACCTCCTTATTACATGGACGTGAAATTTTAAAAAAGATAGAATTCTCGGCTATGGGTCTGTTACTATAATACCTATGGAAGATCATTATTATGCTTTTATGCTATGAAGGTATTTCTTTCAAAGAGTTAGACATATCCAAACTTTCTCTTTAGTACTGAGGACCTTCTTCCCTCAGCAAAAACTCATGAAAATTCCTAAAAAAAACCAGGATATGAATTTTATGATACTTAGAATAGTCATTTATTTTATTTATTGGCACGAAAAGTCTAATTCAACCACAAATCATTTGGAATAATTGAATTGACAAACTGTAATTACAGATTAATTCATGTCAAATTAGAAAAAAACAGGTTTTCAAAAATAGTTATAATAAAAAAATTAATGGGGCTTTTATCTAATTTATTGTTGTGCTGCAGCGTTGTTACCGTCATTCAAGTTGAGTGTAAAAGCCAAGTTGTTGCATGAAGCTATTGTATTACCTTGTTCGGAAAAACATTCAGAATCCTGACCAGTAATTGAAGATTGTTCTATGAGCTGCAGTAAGTCATTTGATTTCGTGTTTTTTCCTCCTGCGTATGCCATGTTATCACCAAAAGTTACTACAGAGCCAATGAGAGCTGCTGCAAGAAACATTGATAGAAATGATAGTTTGATTTTCTTATCCATGAATTTATGTATGCAATCCATTATAAATGAGCTCAGCAACCCGTTACCAAAAAGATATTCTTTAACATCATCACAAAAAAATGTACTATATAAGATAATTTGTGGATATAGAAGGATAGATAGAGCGTTCAGCGGATCTGTTTTTAGATAATATTGCATAAGGATTTGTTAGTGATACAATCGTACCACTTCCCTCAGCAAAATGTAAGAATACTAGAGAAGATAGATAAAAAACAATTAATCGGTGTGTGTAGGAAAAGGGGACGCCTGGCTCTCATCCACCCTTCAAGAAATTTTGACACAACGATATCATCCCTAAGTATACAACAAGACCATACTTTAAACAACTATCAAAATTTGCTTAAACACACAATTACCGTCGCCAAAACATTTATCAAATCACCAACAAAAATTTCACCCGTTTTATATTCCGAGATTCTTAAAAATGTCAAAATGACTCACGGGAAATACAAGTAAAATCCGGGATAAAAAGTTCTCAGTATTATTCCTGTAATCTTTCGTTCAAATAACGGCCTAATATCTAGTGCTTAAGATTAATATGGTAAATAAACCAAAGATTTAAAGCAAAAAAATCTATACCTATTAGTTACATTAAGAATAATAATCAAATATTTCAAAAAACCTTTCTAAACTCAAAAAACATTCATATTTTGTTATTGTTTGGGTCGAATAGTTATGGAAAATACTAACCAAAAAAAACAAATTTCAATAGCAGTGACGAGAGTAGTCCTGTCAATTCTTATTATAATAGGCATTACAGCAATCTCATCTTTGTTTGACCAGAAGGCCGATGCACCCACGGGGAAGCCCGATAAGTTCAACAAATAGTCTGGCGGTAATGGGGGAGACGGTGGCAAAGGTAGCTCATGAAATACCGATGTATACCGTGGCGACTCCGGCTCTGGCGGAGTGGATGACAGTGGTGGAACAAACGACTAATTTCAAGACACTCCATTAACTGAAGTATAATTTTCGAGACTATTTGAAATAGCCAATTATAAATCAAACTAGATTTTTTTTACTCATGAAGATTAGCCAAAGGTATATATCCCTTTTAATGCCATCACATACCATTTTTTACCCTATCAAACCAAGAATTTCATAATAGTTCTTGGAATAAGAGAAGCGCGCCTTTGAAGTATGCTTATTAAAGTTTTTCTCAAGATATAGTTCAACACTAACCCAATAAATTTGACTGAGGAGTACACTTCTTACTAAATTTGGTAAGATACTTGCCGATTTTGGAAAGATCGGGTCTCTATTAGCGGAATCATCAAGGAATACAAAGTGGCTTTCTTATAACCAAACAAAAAAGCCTTGGGCGGGAATTGAACCCGCGACCTTTGCCTTACCAAGGCAACGCTCTGGCCAGGCTGAGCTACCAAGGCATGTCATATTAAAAAAAATGCAGACATAATTTAACCATTTCTTTTTATGTGTACAAAAATCACTAAAATTTCAAGCACAATTCAGGAATATTAGGAAAAAAATTCCATCATAGAGGTAGTGAAATATACAGATATAAACTCTTGGGAAAAAATACCCTTTGATAAAAATAATCATATTATAAATGGTTACCTCATATTTTTGCTATAAGATGAGGTGCATAAAACGTAAATGAAAATTGACTTCTCTTGAAAGACGAAATATATATGTTATATTTGGTTTAACGTTCTTACTCAAGTTTCTCAAATTTAATTAAATTACTAGCTTAGCGCTATCCACAAATTAATGATAAATATCATTCATTTCCATTACTTTCCTCAATGATCTGAACCTATTATGATCATCCATAAGGATTTTTGATAATTTTCTGGTTATGTCAGTTACGCTAATTATTCCCATTAACCGATTGTCAGATTCTAACACCGGCAACCGCTTTATTTTATTTGAAAGCATAATCCTAGTTGCGGTATCAACTGAGTCAAAAGTCATGATTGTGATAAGAGGAGACGACATAAGTTCTTCTACTAACACCTTACTTGGATTGAGTTTTTCAAGGCAAACCCTCTTTACAAGGTCTCGCTCGGTTATAATGCCTATTGGAACCTTATCCCGGTCGATCACTATCACAGAACCAATCTTATTTTTAGTCAAAATGGATGCGACATCGTATGCAGTTTTATTTGCATACGCAGACACCGTAACTGGTTCACGATAAGACATTATTTCGCTTACTGCGCTCATCTAGAGAGAATAATCAATTAATACTTTATATAAAATTATGAATTCGTCCAAACCACTATATTGGTTTGTTGGGTAGAGTAAGCAAATAAAAAAACAAAGGTACATAAATTAAATATTTAGAATTTTAGACATAATTTAATGCTATTCATAGAGCTCGCACAGACCTTCGAAAAAATGGAAAAAACCCGCAGTAGAATTGAACTTACATATCACTTGGTGGAGCTATTTACCACTACACCAGCTGAGATAATAGACAAGGTAGTATATCTAATCCTGGGGAAATTAGGACCAGATCACGAGTCCAGTGAACTTGGAATTGCAGATAAAATTGTGATCAAAACTTTATCTCACTCAAGTCGAATTCCTGTAGACAAAATAATCAAAGAATATAACTCAATAGGTGACTTAGGTGAAGTAGCCTACAAATTCCTCACAGAAAGAACTCAATCTACATTATTTGCTCAGGTACTAACTGTAGACAAAGTCTTTTCTACATTGTTAAAGATAGCCCATACATCAGGAGTCGGATCTTTGGATATTAAAATAAGACTTGTTAATAGCTTAATTAACAGTTCCTCCAGATTAGAATCAAAGTTCATAGTCAAGTTAATTCTAGGCAATTTAAGGCTAGGAATAGCTAATTTTACATTGTTGGATGCATTAACATTAGCATTCACAAAGGATAAGAAAAATAGAGTAATATTGGAACGGGCATATAACGTCTCCAGTGATTTAGGGAAAATAGCCGCTACACTTGCTAATGGGTCTCTTTCGGAAGTACAGTCAATTTCAATATCCCTTTTCACACCTGTTAGACCAATGCTGGCTGAGCGTGCTGTCGATTCTCCAGAAGCTTTGAAAAAGCTTGATGGTTTTGGACTAGCGGAATTCAAAATTGATGGTGAGCGAATTCAGATTCACAAACAGGGTGAGAAAATAGAATTGTTTACTAGAAGTTTGGAGAATGTATCTTCAAATTTTCCAGACATAATCAACATGATTAAACTACTTTCTCCTAAGGAAATGATAGCTGAGGGGGAGATTGTAGCCATTAATCCTAACAATCTAAGATATCTACCCTTTCAAAATTTAATGCGAAGGAGGAGAAAATACAAAATTCAAGAAGCAGTTAAGGCTTTTCCAGTGATGCTGAATTTATTTGACATTCTCTTTATTGATGGTAACGATACTACTAATCTACCTTTTTTAGAGAGAAGACGGCTTTTGAAATTCGCTCTGAAAGACAATCGGAGTGACAGAATTAAATTAATTGAACAAACTCAGGTCTCATGTACAAAAGACATTGATGCTTTTATGACCAAAGCATTAGAAAATGGGTGTGAAGGCTTGATGTTAAAAAATCCCAAAACAGAATACAGAGCAGGAGCAAGAGGTTGGGCTTGGATTAAACTCAAAAAAGAATACTCTGGAAAGGTCATAGACTCGATGGATTTGGTGGTGCTTGGTGCACTTCATGGAAAAGGTAGAAGGGTGGGAAAGTACGGAGCCCTCCTATTAGGCGCTTATGATAGAGTTAATGACACTTTTTACACTATAGGAAAAGTTGGTACTGGCTTCACAGATGAAATTCTTTCATTGTTATCCGACAGGCTGAGCAAGTTAGTGCTACAAGGAAAGAGTCCAAGAGTTGAAGCGGGTTCTTTAATGATGGATGTATGGTTTGAACCAAGAGTTGTTTTAGAAATTATTTCTCCTGAGATTACACTTAGTCCGATATATACCGCAGCAAGAGATGCCGTAAATCTAGGTAATGGACTAGCGCTTAGATTTCCTAAATTCTCAGGGAAGATAAGAGAAGATAAACTTCCAGAGGACAGTACCACTATAGATGAAGTCTTGGAACTATATCGAAATCAATTTAAGCAAAAATCAAATTGATTAGATCAGATACCGAAAATCACAAATATTTATTTTACCATCATCGCTGGAGTCACAGCTATGGAGCGCCATTGAAATAATTCATCAACTTTGAGTTCAAGAGTCAATTTCATCAGTAGTGGAACAACTATGGATACATTTATGGGTATTTTATCCTAAATTTTGTTTTTTTAAGAAAATAGAAATCACCTATTCATTAGGTATGCTCTTCTCCATTATTTATACGGTCAAATAAGATGGTTTCTGATACAATTCCCTCAAAATTATAGATGATTTAGGTTTGATTTGGTGATATATCTGATGTCATTTGTAATAATATTCTGAATGGTTATAGGGTCTGATACTTATTGAAACTTTCACTAACATAGACCATTTTTGGAGTAGGAGAGATTTCAAACAGTTAACAGTCAAGAGTTGAAAGTGTACTAAATGTCATTATTAGACCATTTTTGGAATTAATATAAAATATACCTCTGCAAGATCATTTATGACAACTTTTATTTAGTTCCGATCAAGCATAGGTTTATTTTTTCGTAAACAAGCAGTAATAAATAAGTAATAAATGCGACTTCATTATTGGAGAAATATACCCCATGAGTCTAAAAATCAAGGATTACGAAACATCAAAATTGTATGATAGTTCATCAAATTAAATAATTATCCTAAACGAATGTTGTAATTTAGAATTTTTAAATCCTTTGGTTAGATTATTCTTACATTATTTTTAATAATAGAAAGAACACTAGCAGGAATTACCAATAGTTGGTATAAAGAATCTGACTCTTATCGACTTTACCCCGGTCGATTGAGACATAAATCTATAGAGATTTATTCATATGGATATAGATTGAATGATTTATAAAAAAAACCACTATCTGAACGAATAAATATTTGATTTAGACTAATTGGCAGTTGTTCTTATATTATTTTCCAAAAGGATCGAATCATATAACCGATTTATAACTTTATCCAGGTGATTAAGACTATAGATCTTGACCGTTTTTACTAAATTTTTAAGATCAATTCTAGCAAAGTTCTCTAGGATCAAATCAAATCGGAAATGGATATTGATCGTATTAATGTTACCAACCAGAGTATTCCATTAATCAACTGAAATCGGTAAAATTAAAGACGTAAAATGAATACAAGAATGATATATAATTAATAACTTCTCACATATACAACAAAATTTTAATTTGTCTACTTGTTAAAGGCTTTAAGTGATTAAATTCAATCAGATCTACTGTGAGGATTGTAACTATTTTATGGATAACTTGAAAAAAGATTATGATACTATAGTAGATGTAATAGTTACCTCTCCTCCATACAATATTGGAAAAAAATATCATACCTATAACGACAATAAGGATAGAAATGATTATCTTGATTGGCTTTTTCAAGTTGCAAAAAAAAGCTTTGCAATACTAAAAATTGATGGATCATTCTTTCTCAATGTAGGATCCATTACGTCAGATCCACTTTTACCTTTTCAAGTCGCTGGCAAATTCATTTTGGCAGGCTTTGTCCTTCAGAATACAATCCATTGGATCAAATCGGTTTCCATTGAAAAAGAAGATGTTGGAATCCGTAATAGTAGTTGTAGTGATGGTATTTCTGTAGGTCATTTCAGACCCATAAATAGCAATAGGTTCCTGACAAACTTACATGAGTATATATTTCATTTTACTAAATCAGGTGACAAATTATTAGACAAACTTTCTATTGGTGTCCCCTATCAAGACAAAACTAATATCAATAGGTGGAAATCCGTTACTATGGATAAGAGAGATAGAGGAAATGTATGGTTCATTTCTTATCCTACAATTCAACAGAGTAGGCCACATCCAGCTACTTTTCCAGAAAAACTTCCCAGATTATGCATAAGTCTACACGGTTACCATAAAAAGAATTTCTTAGTTTACGACCCTTTCATGGGAATTGGAAACACTGCACTAGCATGTTTAGAACTGGGTATAAATTATATCGGAACAGAAATTGATAAAGATTACATCGAATATGCAAATGAAATGATTTTAAAGAAATTACAAAAAGATAGTAAATAAAAATTCAAAATTTGTTGGAATCTAATTTTGAGGTTCCACAATAAAATGAACCTCGGATTCAACAAGCCAGTTGTGAATCCCTATTTGTACTTGAGGACTCTCAAAATACCCATACCCATAATCACATACCCAATTACTATTATCCCAAGCGACTGTGGTGCCAAAATTTGGTTTTGACTCTCGCTAGGGCCAGACATTTGAGATTGATCTGAAGGCGTTAAGAATAGTGATGATAAAAGCACAGTTGTCCCCATAATTGCTCCACCTACTATGAGCAATACGGTAAGCAACTTTGAAACAACATTTATCCCGATACCGAACGAGATAATAAATAACAATATTGAGCCACCACCAAATATTATTCCTCTATCTTTTGCTGATAATGGTATAAATCCGCTAGATTCATTAATCATTGAAACACCAACGTCTATAATATATATCAGTAGTAAAGCAAGCGCAAATGCCGCTAGTATTTCAGATGTAATTTTTCTTGTGCTTCCCATAAAGTATCTTTACAGATTGGTTATTTAATTATTAAAGATGCAAATCATAAAAAATATTTCAATCATATTTTCATCTTAAACAGCCCTTTAAGACTATTACAAGTTGCTGCTTTTTCAAGCAGACCTGTCTTTGATTTAAGAGACAACTCCAAGAGGATGACACATTGTTCTTAAAAAATATGATAGTATCCTTTTTTTTAATTGCAATCAAACAATGATCACTCTTCTCCTTGTCGAGTACAAGTCGCTCTCAATCAGCTCAAAATTATTGTGATAGCCACGAAATCACTTGGAATAATCATATTGATCACATAGATATTAGTATAATAATGAAGGTAATAATGGTCAAAGGTCCAATAGTGATAGATATTGTAGGCAGGATCAATATTATTGGAGCATATTATAAAAATCAGAAGATACGATGGGATCAGCATAAGGTTCTCCCCATTGAATTTGAAGATTCAACTGAAATTAGGTTTATAGGAAAAACAACTTCGATCTTTGCAACGCATAACTTAAGGTACAGCAGTTTACGGTTGGGAACTAGAATTTGGGATCCTATATTCAGCGACATTATGTACCAAAAAGGAGATGTAATACTTATATTGGGTTCATCTAATTCGGGAAAATCATCATTTTCGTTGTTCCTAGTTAACAAGTTCATTAAATTAGGACTACGCACCCTACTAATTGATGGTGACATTGGTCAAGGAGACCTTGCACCACCTACTTGTATTGGATCAAGTATTATCAATAAACAGACATACGATATCTCACTTATTGAATCAGAACGAATTTGCTTCGTTGGGGATACTCAACCTTCAGGACACTTTATTAGCATAATCACTTCAATCCACAAATTGTTAAAGAAATCCAGAGATTTTGACAAATGCATCATAAATACAGATGGGTTTGTTACAGGGAAAGGAGTATCCTATAAATTCAAGCTTGCTCAAACATTACATCCGGATCTCATCATCTATATGGGAAATGACGCAACAAAAGAGAGGCTAAAAGCAATGACTAAAGTTCAGAGAAATTACACCCCATCATGGTTAACATGCAAGAACCCTTCGGCTCTTGTCAAGAGATCAAAACACGAAAGGTACTTAATACGGCTAGACACTTATTATAGATTTTTTAAGAAATGCAAAATTTACAAATTAAATTTGGATATGAGCGAATTGACAAGGTCGCAAATTATGGAAAAAAATCATATTAATAAACTTGGTCAGACAAATATGCGAAATATGCAACTAAACCTACGCAATTGTCAGAATTACATTAAATTGAAAGTTATGATAAATAATTTAAAGGATGGTCAATTCGTAGGATTGGGGAAATCAAGCAGCAACGGACTCATAAATGGCTTTGGTATTATCAACGTTCTAGAAAACAAAAGATTTCATCTGTATTGTACCTCGCGGAATTTTGATTGCATTTATCTAAGCAATATAATTTTGAAAGGGATGAAAGAACGTCTTTTGTATTAGTAGTAGAAATTATTCAAAGGCATTATATACAAATATCAACATCACTGTTCAAAAATAGATTAGGTTAACATGACTGAACAAGCAAATCCAAAATCAACCTGTATCATATGTAAAATTATTTTGAGTAACGAAATTACTAAAGTAGATAAAAATCCAAAGTATCTCAAATATAAGGGCATAGTATGTAACAAATGCTTTGATCAATATTACCCCAAATTTAAGACAGATTAAGAATAATTTCAATAATAAAACAATAGTTAATACAACCAAAAACAATTATGAAAATCTGGCCTTGTCTATTTCAGAATTATGTTCCTAAAATTCTACTTTAAAAAAGTTTAATGAATTCCGAGGATTAAAATTAAATTAAATGGTTAATAGGCAATACGTAAAATCTATTTCATGAAAAATGTATTCTTATCGAGATTTATTCTTCAATACGTTCGTTGCTTATCTTATCGTTTATCGATTAATTGTCTAAATTTTTGAAATGGACAAGTTATAAACATAGGGGAAATTTAAATGAATTATTTTCATGAATATCCACCAATTTTTGAAATAGCCAATGTTTTAAATGGATATCCAGGTATAAATCAATACATCAAACAGGATCCTTTACGACTCGAGGGATTTTTAAAAGACATTTATGGTGCGAAATATAAGAAAGAAATATTCCTTATAGTCACGGCCGTAAAAGCAAAGATAAACGAGAGACTTGACAAAATATCGAACTCCAAATACCCGGGCCCTATCCTTAAAGATACCATATCTTATTTGAGTTTAACATATTCAATGGAAGAAAAATCAGCTGCTTGGACAACCATTGTTTGGGCCATGGGATTGAAAAAATTAACAGAAAGAGAATTTGAGAGATTCATTCGGGAATGGGGGCAAGATAATTCAAGAGCAGAAATAAACAGCATACCTATATTATCAAATTCATCTCGAACTTCTGCACAAATTAAGGAGGAAGTAATAGAAGAAGGTTTTAATTCTCCTTTTGATTATGATACATCGGATTCATTATTTGAATTGGGTAACAAAATGCACAACCAAGGCAGGTTTGCAGAGGCAATAGAATGTTATGACAGAGCGCTTATGCTAAACCCCCAAGATCATAATTTGTTATCTAACAAAGGATTGTCATTGCACAACCAAGGCAGGTTTGCAGAGGCAATAGAATGTTATGACAGAGCGCTTATGCTAAATCATGAGGACCCGAATATTTTACGTAGAAAAAAATACGCCATGGAAACTTCACAAAGAACCCAAAATGGTCAAATATCATCCAAATTGGTCCGATCCAAAGAAGTCAGAAGGAGATCACCTAATTTATACTTAATAGGAATTATTTTGACATCAGGACTCTTATTTACCGGAGTCTTGGCATATGTTGTCTTGGAACTTCCCAACATCAATAAGCAATTTCTTTTGGGTGATCAGAATTTAGAGTCGAACAATAATTTAGATAGTACCGACAGCACAGAAATACAGCATTCAGATGTACTTAATAATCCAATCGATAAACAATCCATTTCTATATTTACAGATAATATTGCAAATGAGATCAAAAACATCCCACTTAACACAAAAGAAGTTCAACCAGATCCTTCAAATGGAGACAAAGAGTCGAAGATTGGAGTAACAGGTAATAATACCCAAAGTAAGAATACAGAGATTGATTTTACCAGTAAAACGGTAGATAATTTTAAATCGGAACTATCAAAGGCTATGAAAACCACATTTGATTAGTATCAAAGGTATGTTGTTAAAGAAGAAAATGAAGTGAAATGGTGTTATATTACGCACATTCATAAATAAATTCGTCATTAAACTTATTCAAGGAATTTTTCGATAAAAAAAACCTAATGTGATATCATCCCCACTTCCCTCGTCTGATGTTTTCCTCAGTATTTGGGATAATTTTTTTTTCAGGTAAACTGGACCTCTATTATCCAGTAAGTCAAGGTAATCGGTTCCAATCTTTAGAAAACCATTCAAATTCCTAAACGAATTGGAATATCCATCAGTTGATGCCAAAACTAATCTTGGTTGTAGTTCCTCTGTGGAATATATTTTAACATCATAATTATTCCAGCTATTATTCATGCATAAAGAATTGGTTTCATCCATTGAGGATATACTAGGTTTATTGGTTGATAGACTATTAGATGCAAAAGGCCTGACAAGGTTACGCTCCTTATCAACTATAACGATATCCCCGTCCCCAATTTGAAGGCAAAAGATGAAATTATTTGTCACCACGATTGTAATTGATGTCGACCCATATATCATTAGGGGATTTATGGCGATCATACTCGAAATCTCTTCGCGGCATTCACCAAGTTCCTTTATGAGTTCGATATCAGATATAGGATTTTTAATCAAATGACTTGTTACCATTTCATTCCAATTTCTTACAATATGTCTTGGAATTGTATACCTTATAATATCTCTTAATTGTGTTATGCTCGTTTGAGTCAAATCAATTGTTCGAAACAAGTTATTAAAAACCTTAACAGAAACCTTAGTCGCAGCTTGAGATCCTATCTTACTTCTGAAATGTTTTGCACTCCCATGCCCATCTGCAATTGACAATATTTTAACTTCGTTGAAGGGCTCGTTTAACCACCTAATTGAATCCTGATTTGGACGTTCAGAATATATGTGGGCAAGTCCTTTAACGGTAGCTCCAGATACAATCCAGTCATACAATGACTGAGGCTTATATTGAGATAAACCTGAGTTCGATGAACCGATCATCGCGAGTATAAAAACTTAGTAACAAATCTTACCACGTGAAAATCCAAAGTTAATCTCGGTATTTGTAGTTAAAAGCAAATTTTGTTGAGGATACACTTTAACAGTACCAGTATCAGGTTTAAATACTTCCCAAGTATTTTGAGAAAGATTTCTTAGTCCCCAAACATTTTTGTCTTTAGGGTGTCTTGTTACCTCTGCAATTGGACTGTTAAAATCATATCTATTGTCAGGATTAATATGATGAGAATACAATTTTGTGTCATGATTCAAAGTTACCATTAATCTCCCCTCAATTAGAAGAAACATTACATGAATATTGGAATTTCTACATTTTGGATTCCAACAAACCACAAAGCTAGTATCCTTTGCACGTACCACTTTTTCAGATCTGGTATTGATAATGGTACTTGTGTTGTCCATGATATCAGATACTACTTTATCATTTCTTTCACAAATTGTTCTAAATTGAAGAAAATTTTCGGAACCACATTTGTAACAATGGAAAATAGAGTCCCTCAACTCTGACAATGCGATTTTCCATTCCGTTTCTCTAACTCTACCATGAAGAGGATCCCGGATGCCTTCAGTAAATGATCGGATAAATAGATTTTTAAATACTTTTGGATATATATCCCAAAAGATTAGGGCATTGTGATGATAAATAGGATCAGGATAATTAGATTTATCTTCAGGATCGAAAATGAATATAGGATTGACTCCATACAAATGCTCCATCGAGGGAAGATCGAGACTTTTGATCTCTGTTTCCTTTTTACCTTCAAGAGGATGATTTAAAAACAATATGTAAAACAAAAGAACGGCGAGGGAGTAAAGATCTGTTTGAGTATTTGGCAATGTATTTCCAGTTATTACTTCAGGTGCCATAAATTTTGGAGTGCCAATTACGTTTCCCTTATTAGATCCATTAACCACAATATTATCAGTATCCCCTATTCTAATGTCACCATTTGCAGGATCGAAATATAAATTATTTAAGGACAAATCCTGGTAACACAAGCCTTTAGAATGCAAGATATGAAAATTTTGACATATCTCAAAGCATGAAGTCAACAATACTTTGAAAGTAGGTTCGACCTTCCTGGAAAGCCATAAACTAAAACTCTTGAATCGATTATCCTTTCTAGACATAACGTAGCCAAATCCACTTTTACTGTAATCTTCAACTATTGCGAGGGGCCAAAGGAATTTTTCACTTGGGGATGGATTGGTGGTCAAGAATTTTAGAATCTCAAACTGTTCATCAGTTGCCATATTTGTAAAATACCATTTAAGTACTAGGTCAGAATTATCTGGACAAATCAAGGAGTAAACTTTACCCTGAGTACCCGATCCTAACTCTTTTTCGATATTGCAAACCATATCAAGATCCCTGATATAAACTGAATCTCCAGGATGATATTCAGAGGCATTAGTCATCACAATTTCCCTCTCATATGTTACCAAACATCAGTAGTATTTGAGAATAATTCGGGCGGCTTCGGGATAGCAATGTTAGCCTTTTGGTCATCTAATTCTCTATTCTGACTTTTTGGTCTAGCAGATGCTGACTGTACTACTGTAGAGACCCATCTGATATAGTTTGAGAGCATCTCAGGATTTCGTGCAAGTAATGGTTTTCGATCATCATAACCAATGAACTTTTGAAGAACATCCAAATTAGCATCTTCTCCAATTGCTATTGAGACTCTGATTGCTTTCCTTCCCCAGGGCTCTTTTAATAATTTATTTAGTCCATCATCATAATTATCCGTCGGCTGACCATCAGACAGCAATACCAATACAGGTGGTAAGCCTCGGTCTGTCATTGGAGGTATATGCAATACTTCTGATAACAAGATCATAGCTTGGCCCATGTCTGTTTCACCTTTGGCCTGCAAATCTATCCACCTAAAATTAGTTACACTGGTTGGTGGGATAATCCATTGTGCACCAGTTGAAAATTTCAAGGCACTTATCAGCAAATTTGCCTGGATATTATTTTCAGCTTCCCTCTGCATGTGAGGAATAGCTTCTCTTATTGCATAATTTAAAGATTGAATCTTTCCTTCATCCCTCATGGATCCAGAACAGTCTACAATCCAAATAAAATGTAACTCTCTTTTTGAAATTTCTCCGCCTGGAAGAGTCATTAAAGTCATGAAAACAAGGTATCCAAAATTAATAACAATTTCACCAAAAAGTTTCATAGGTTTATTATTGTGAATTCTATCTAGAATTAAGTTTCATGAAAAATTGACCAAAGCAGAAAATAAATTGGAAAGGTGACAAAGTACATTTCAATCTAGGATTAAGACAAGTAGAGTAAAGTAAAAAAGTAAAGTAGACACGGTCGGCGATGAAACAACGTGTGACCAATCATTTGATACAGAGGGTTTAATTGGGCAACTTTTATCACTATAGTTATAATTTTAGGAAACAAGCAATGCAGACAACAAAATCTATTGCTGATTCCCATCTAGCAGAATTACCAGATACTGAATTAATTCAAAAGAAAATTTGAATATTTAGCCGAATAAAGTATTAATCTCTTTTTGTCATACTAAAGCTGTTTTTTAATTCGGTAATAGTCTGGATGCCTTCTTTTCCTAAAGAAATAGCTTTTTTGATAAAATGATCTGCATAATTTATCAAAATAGGAATCTCTGAAAAAGCGTCATTTGAAATATCAATAACTTGTTTTATAGTTGACGTTGTTTGATCGGGTTCATATTTTTGTGATCTCTCCACAGAAGATCGAATAAAGCGAGTTATCTCACTTTCAACAGGTGCTCCCTTAGGATAACTTTCATGTTCATTAATTGGCATACCAAGTTCAGCAGAATTTGAGGTTTTTACATCGTCGAATTCATCACAAGGATTATCTATACACCGGCCTGTCATAATTTAAACATTCTATTAATCGAAATTATAAAATTTAACAACTTACAATAAAAGTCATATAGCAAACTAGCATAACAAAGAATAGTTAAAAGATGGGGTAGCCCATTAGTACCAACATGCATAGAAGGCCCCATTTCAAATTCTTCCAAATCCACCACGTAGACGTAACAGCACGGCTGCGATGCCTTAGGGTTGCTCCCTCCCGGACCTCACCCATTTCAACAATTCGCAGTCAATTTTACACCTTCGTGTAAGTTGCTGCTCATAGCCATCCGATACGGCATGATTTCATACTAGTCGAATGAGCGGGTATTCTCCCATTCACGAATTTACCTAACGGTTACTGATCTCGACATAAAGCCGATTTTCGATATGGGGTACGGCTAGCACCCCGATCCTACCTACCCCATCCACTTTTATTCAGAAATCAAATATAATGTTATTGGATGTAAAAGAATTAGAAAAATTACTTTCAAATTAAAGAAAATTATTGGATGTATCTGCTACATCATGCCATCCATACCCGGAGGCATTCCACCTCCACCACCTGGAGGCATTCCACCTCCACCACCAGACTTGCTAGATGCGATAACATCATCAATTCTCAGGAGCATTGATGCAACCTCAGTCGATGATTTTATGATTTGTTCTTTGACAGACAGAGGTTCCAGAATGTCTAATTTTGCCATATCTGCAATGCGAGAACTTCGAGCATCAATTCCAGCCCATTTTGACCCTTTATTTTGTTTTGAACGTAAATCAGCTAAGGTATCTATCTGATTCATACCAGCATTTTCTGCTAATGTCAAAGGTATTACTTCTAATGCCTCTGCAAATTTTTCTGCTGCTAATTGTTCCCTTCCCGTAAGAGTATTTGTCCATTCTCGTAATTTGCCAGAGACGTATGCTTCGGGCGAACCACCACCTGCAACGATGAATGGTTTTTCGAGAACATCCTTAGTTACCATCAAAGCATCGTGAACAGAACGTTCGGCTTCATCGACTACTCGTTGTGATCCACCTCGAATTAGTACTGTGACTGATTTGGGATTTTTGCAGCCTTCTACAAAAACCCATTTATCTGTCTCTACTTTTCGTTCTTCTACGAGATCTGCAGATCCTAAATCCTTTGATGTCAAATCATCCAAATTGTTGATTATCCTTGCACCAGTAGCTCTAGATAATTTAGTCATGTCACTTTCTTTGACTCGTCTGACAGTTAACACATTGGCTTTTGCTAAGTAGTGTTGTGCGATGTCGTCAAGTCCCTTTTGACATATAACAACATTAGCCCCTGTTCCGGTAACCTTATCTACCATGGATTTTAGCATAGTATTCTCTTCATCCAAGAATCTTTTCATTTGCTCTGGAGAAGTAATATTTAACTTTGCATCAAATTCCGTCTTTTCAATTTCTAATGCAGAATTGATTAATGCAATTTTTGCTTTTTCCACCCTTTTGGGCATGCCTCCATGGACCACCTCTTTGTCTAGTACAATTCCTTTTATTAATTTAGTATCTTTTATAGAACCACCAGATTTCTTTTCAACTTTTATATCATCTAAATCGACTTTTGTTGTACCATTTCTTGTTTCAGCAACCTGTTGAGATGCCATCACCACTATACTGGCCAGATCGTCAGACTCCTTTGAAACTAATTTAGTCTGCATCGATGTTTTTGCAATCTTTACGAGTTGTTCTTTTTCATTGTTTGTTACCTTAATTGCAATATTATTCAAGAGTTCAATTGCTTTTACAGCACATTTCCTATAACCGTCTACGATTACAGTAGGATGAACATTTTTTGTGATTAATTCTTCAGCCTTTTCTATGAGCGATCCTGCTAAAACTACTACCGATGTGGTACCATCACCAACCTCATTATCTGTCGCTTTGCTAATTTCCACCATCATCTTTGCAGCAGGATGCTGAACATCTATTTCTTTGAGAATTGTTGCACCATCATTCGTAATAGTAACATCACCCAACGAATCGACAAGCATTTTATCCATACCTCTAGGGCCCAAACTTGTCCTGACAATTTCGGCCACCGTTTTTGCAGCATTTATGTTGTTTTTCTGAGCTTCCTTACCTTTAGTTTCACTTGCGCCTTCTTTCAAAATTAAAACCGGCATTCCGCCTGCTGAACCTGTTTGAATTGACATACTTTCATCATTCACCTAAAATTATAACTTAACATGCAGTTATTGGGATATTTTAAACTTACTTATTAAAATGGAAAAACAAAAAATATCAAGACAAAATCGAATCATATTTACCTTCCGAGATATCTCTGTAAACCTCATGTGCCACTTTGTCTTCAACTTTGATACCAAGGCTAAGGCATGTACCTACTATTTCTTTGGCCGATGATTTGATCGTCTGTGCGTATGAGACATCCAATTTCATTTTTGAGATTTTCACTATGCTTTCCATAGTAATGTTGCCTACAAAATCTGTCCCCGCGGTTCCTGACCCCTTGTTTATCCCAGCTTCTTTGAAAATCAATGCGGCCGTAGGGGGTATCCCAACTTCAACAACAAATTGTTTAGTTTCTGCATCAACTTCAACTTTTACAGGTACTTTCATCCCGGGAAAATCCTTTGTCTTTTCATTAATCGCATTTACAACTTGCAAAATATTGATACCAAGTGGTCCTAGTGCTGGTCCCAATGGAGGTCCGGCATTTGCCTCCCCTCCACTAACTAATGCGTTTACAACCTTTTTTTCGCCCATAAATAATTACAACTGATAGTTTGATTAAACCATTTATAATTCTATAAAGATTTTTTCAAATAGTTAGCATCTACAGTTACTGGAATCTGATAGGGAGAATCAAGTAAAACTACAGTAGCTTCTTGCTTTTCATAGTCAACTCTAGTAATTTTAGCCTTCATAGATTTGAAAGGTCCAGCAATAATTTCAACAGTATCATCAATTATCAACTCAGTCACTACAGGCTTTTTGATCAAATATCCCTCAAGGTCTTTGAACGGTAATTCACCTCTGATCTGCCCCCTAATATGCCTAATTCCATGAAGAGCCTCGTAGGCAATATTTGAGTCAATTGCCTCAACAATTACATAACCTTTAAAGCTATCCAAAAAAAGCACAGAATAAATTCCATCAATTTTCTTAGTATTTAAACGCGTTTGTAGCATGGATGCAATCATGTTTTCTTGTCCTCCAGCAACTCTTACAACAAAGAATTTTGAGTCATCATCATCTAAAACTGCAGCACCCAAATCGGAAACCGTTTCATCCTGATCCTCTCCACTAAGGATTTCATTAAATACATCATTTTGATTATTGGAATCCGTCCGCTTTTGATTTGAAGTTGATTTATATTTTTCAGTATTTTTTTTAGGTAGGTTTTTTTTTGAATGTTCAATCCCTAAAGTATTAGAGTCTTTTATGGGTTTAGTTCCAACATCTGCATTATTGTTGAAGTCGCTGTCTTCGGCATCCCTATCATAGGCATCAAAGTCAATTTCATCATCATCATATCGGAGGTCTTTAGGCATTTAATGAATTCACTAAATGTATCAGGTTCGGAATTTATAAATTTATAATGGCAAATTAGGAACCTCGTTTCTAGTGGACAACAAAGATTAAATTAATACGGTCTAGTAGGTTCACATTGTACAAACCCGTTATTATTGCATCTACACAGGATCAGGCAAGTACTTCAATGGCAAATTATTTATTAGAAAATGAGTTATTTGTCCTTCAAGACTTCCCACTCACTAAAGCAATAAGGAATAAAGACCTTCAATTTCAAAACCTCATAAAAAATAAGCTTTTGTCTGGGGTCAAAATTTATCAATCTACCAAAAATAATAATATCAATTTACTGATTTTTAGGCACAATTTGGTGGACCTACCTTATCTAGACTCAATTATGCCAGACAAAAGCATTCTAATCTTTTTATCAAAACATTCGTCTAAGAAAAAAATTCCTGCACTTACCTCTCATTTCACGGGTAATTTTGGCAATAATACACTATTCGGAGGTAATCCTAATGAAATTGGAATCGCATATCCTTCATTTCAAAAAGTCTACATGAAACAGCTTTATCTAAATATGCAAAAATTAGATGAATACAAGATAACAATAGAAGCTTCGCACCACGGACCAACTACATCGCAAAATCCAATAATATTCATAGAAATCGGTTCTTCAGAGTTAGAGTGGAATAACCAATTTTTGGCTTCCATTGTTTGTAACTCCCTGCTTAGTACTATTACAGAATTTGTTAATGATAAACCACTGTCTGCTTCAAAGATTGCTATTGGATTGGGTGGAAATCATTATCCACAAAAATTTAATGATATGATCCTTAGAGACGATATCGCATTTGCTTCAATTGCCAGTAAGTATAACTTAGATAATATTGATTCGAAAATGCTACAAATGATGAAATCGAGGTCAGTTGAACCTGTAACAGAACTATTTATTGATAAAAAGACTATTGGATCCGAACGACAAAGACTTTCAAAGATCGCTGAATCATTAGATCTTGAAATAAATTTGGTTTAATCAATTGTACAGGTTATAAAATTTAAGGCCAATCTATGGTAATAAGAACTAATAATTAATTCAGTTCCAGAGCGAATTCAATATTAAGGTTCATAACACCAAAAAAATACAAATACCGAATATAACTTGATGGATGAGCGGGTTTATGGGAGAGGAGTCATTAATGTCTATTGAAAACACGACGAGTCTAAAACTTGTGGTAACGGCGATATTACGACATCAATCAAAAATATTGATTCTTAAAAGAAGCTCAAAAACAAAGTCAATGCAAAATAAATGGGGATGTATTAGTGGATATTTAGAGTCTTATGAAGATCCATTAACACGCGCTTTGACAGAAATAATAGAAGAAACGGGAATTGGATTTGAACAAGTAATTTTGCAAAAAATTCTCTACCCAATTCAAGTTGAATACGAAGGTAAAGTTACTTTTGTAATTCAACCATTTTGCTTCTCATCGAAGGTAAGCAGTATTACATTAAATTGGGAACATGTAGAATTTAGATGGATAGATATTTTCGACATCAAGTTATATGATCTAGTTCCAAAACTAGATGAACTAATTAACTGCTGTTTTAAATAAAAACAAATAAAAAAATTTGGATTAATGAGTCTTGACTATCTTGACCAATTCTCTCAAATGAGATAGTGATCTAACTTGTGCACCATTAACCTTCTTATATAGAGCCCAGAATTGCTCATTGGTTATGTCCTTGCGCTCTTTTAGAATCCTCAAATGTTTGCGCATTGAACGCACCTTAATTACATATACCTCTTTCTTACCAACTCTAGCAGTTTTTTTACCTTTTTTGGATCCGGGCCCAGTACCATGTTTTCTTTTAGTTTCCAATCTGGCCCTTGCGCGACCTCTTGATGTACCCTTTACTTTTGCCGTCCAGATAGATCCATTATTTATCAAGGATCGGATATTTTCTCGGGTAATTGAATCAGCAACATCATCTAATTTGTCGGGTTCAAACCTAACACGATTCACTCCTACACCTAGAATCCTTGAAGCCAATTCCCGTTTCTTATGAATATTTACTACCAATTTTATCCCTATTTATTGTTCCTCTTTGGATTTACCTTTGTCAGGATCCGAGGGTTTTTGTTCAGTTTTCTTGCCATTGAGTATCTTAAGTCCCATTGATTCTGCCTTTGAAATAATATCCAATCTTTTTTTGGTTCCAACAGTATGTGCAATTCTAACTGCATCTTTATCCTTGTTAAAAAATGATAACTCAGCTACATTATGAACGAGATTATCAGTATAACCAGATGGATGTAAACCCCTTGACATTCGTGGTCCACCATAACCAATCTTTACCAATGGCGGCACCCCTGACATTTGTCGCCTCATCTTGTTGTCAATACCCTTAGGCTTTCTCCAGTTAGTAGCTAGCCTTTTATATCTCCAGCTTTCCTGTCTTTTAAATTTAGGTCTCCGATCCGATACCCTTTTACGCTGTTCAAGGAGATCACTATTGATTACCATAATATCGTTAATTCGATTTAGAATAAATAAATATGTTTCTTACGTCTCTTAATTAGTTCCGACACAACTATTCAAATCTTAATCAGAATGAGGATTATATGGAAAAGGATAAAAGGTTTTATCTAGAAGAATAATTTAATGAAAAAATATGAACTACCTCAGCTTCCTTATGAATTTGATGCATTGGAACCAAATATTGATGCAAAAACAATGGAAATACACTATACTAAACATCATCAAACATACACTAACAACTTAAATGCAGCTCTTGAAAAATGCTCAGAAGAAGTTCAGAATATGGATATTACAGACATACTAAAGAACTTAAGTACCATACCAGCGGATATTAGAGGAGCAATTAATTTTAATGGAGGCGGATTTGATAATCACAGGATCTTCTGGAGTAATTTAACACCGAATGGAGGAGGAGAAGCGACTGGAAAGGTCGCAGAAGCAATAAATAATACTTTTGGTAATTTTGCGGCGTTCAAAGACAAATTTACAACAAGTACAGTAGCCATTCAGGGTAGTGGATGGGGTTGGTTGGTATTTGATCCTTCCTCAAATAAAGTTGATTACAGGGCAATGCCGAATCAAACAAGTCCAAGGACTGAGGGGTTGGTCCCCTTATTAGGTTGCGACGTATGGGAACATGCATATTATCTAAAATACCAAAATAAAAGACCAGACTATGTAAATGCATGGTGGAATCTCATCAACTGGAAAGATGTCAATCAACGGTTTGAAGAAGCAAGTAATTAGCAACTTCCAATTTTTTAATTTGAAAAATCGACTCTTGCAAAACCCTGTCGGATGGTAGAATTCATTTTCATGGTATAATCATAAATAATTTTTGAATATTTTTCTAATCCATGCATCATGTCGTCCACACTATCAGTTAACAAATATCCAGGGCAATCTCCAGTTAGCTGAAAAGAGGCATGAATTGATATTCGGTTCTTATAGTTTTCACTCCAAGAATAGAAAGGATAAAGATAACATACGCCTGGCTTCGAAGGATGAAGAGTACATGCTCCCGCATCATCCAAAAATCGACAGGGCAAAGGTTTTCCATTTTCTGTTTCTGTTTCAGTAGGTTTCCGTTTTAAGTTTATCATACTCAAAGTGGTAATTAATGGAATCCCAGCCTCTTCGTCGGCAGAATAATTTTCCCAAGTCGCGACATATGTTTCATTTCTTAGAAACTCTGATCTATGGATGTAGCCCAAATTTTCGGAAATTTCACTAATATCCGAGGTAGTTAGAGGGAGTCGTCCTTGCCTGTTACAGCAATTATGACACTCCGGCCAGAGACAATCCCATATCATATATTTTGAGATTTCAGATAGATAAGGGATGTGAAATGTTACTTGGTTTATCTTAATAGTAAAATCTTGCAAGTCATGGCGTCTACCTAGGTGTATATCCCTTATGATTGGATCTATTTTCCAACTTTTAGATAAATTATCTAAAGCCGAATAGACCTCGTTGAATTTCTCATTTTGGTTTTCAATTGAGGTCATCATGTAGAATTATAAACCCGGATGTTTAAATGTGACTGTGTTATCAAATCAGAGCATATACATTCAAAAATTGAGAAAATGACTTTAGAGAACTACAAACAGAAGGAGAAAAAAAAAGGAAAGCACGCCTCATCTACAGAAAATCGTCGACTGGTGTGGGAATTTGTTATTTGGCCACTAATCCTCGAGGTAAATCGAAATTATTTTACATTGCACGAGTATCATAAAAAAAGAGATAAAGTTTGTCAAGAGAAAGAGATAATCCCATCTAAAATTGCAGGTGGATTTGTTTCCTTATTAGTCAAAGGTATAGTAGTTAGAGAAAAAAATATCTACTCCATACATTACAAGTTAATTCCCTATATGAGAAAAAAGGTTCAATTAGATTATGGAACAGTCATCAGAGAGATCAATACAAAAAAGTAAATTACTCATGATTATGATTTCCTAACACATTTCCTATTGATCAGAGATAAAATAAAATATTGGACATTCTCTCCGATTATTGTAGCTCGTGAAGCCCGGTCGAACCAAATCAATTGGTGCCGAATCTAGCGGTCAACTCCTAAAAGGAGGCTAAGGATTTCAGGCTCTGGATCTTATAGAAAAGAAACCTGGAGACAGCAGTTCGAATCTGCTCCGGGCTACTTTTTTTAAAATATTCATCGTATTTCATTCACTTTTTATAATTGACTAATACTCTACTGGACCAGCTTTTCGAATTTCTTCTGATACCGGTTCAAATTTTTTGAAATTCTTTATAAATAACTTTGCCAGTCTTTTTGCAGAGAAATCATACTGGTCCTTATCATGCCAAGTGTTTTTTGGGTTTAACAATGTCGAAGGAATATCTTTACATGATTTAGGATAATTGAGATTAAATATTTCGTGAGTCTCATATTCTACATTTTCTAAATCCCCTTTGATTGCCGCGGACACCATGGTACGAGTATATTTCAAGTCAATTCTCTTTCCTATTCCATAAGGTCCACCGGACCAGCCAGTATTTATCAAGTATACACTTACATTATGTTCTGTTATTTTTTCCCCCAACAGTTTGGCATACTCTGACGCTCTTAATGGCATGAATGGGGCTCCGAAACACTGGGAGAATGTTTCTTTTGGTTCAGTAATACCCCTCTCTGTCCCAGCTAATTTACTAGTGTATCCAGACATAAAGTGATACATAGCACCCTCTTTACTCAATTTTGAAACAGGAGGTAAGACACCAAAGGCATCTGCAGTCAAAAAAATAATTACAGACGGATGTCCGCAAATACTCGGGATTACAGCATTTGGGATAAAGTTAAGTGGGTATACAACCCTTGTATTTTCAGTCAAATTGCCATCAGAAAAATCAGGATCTCTAGACAGGGGATCTACAACTACATTTTCCATTACCGATCCAAATTTTATCGCATTCCAGATCTGAGGTTCTTTTTCCTTGTTCAAGTTTATACATTTTGCATAGCAACCACCCTCAAAATTAAAAACTCCAACATCCGACCAACCGTGCTCGTCATCACCTACCAGTCTGCGATTTTCATCTGCTGAAAGGGTTGTTTTACCTGTACCAGATAAACCAAAAAACAATGCAGATTTATTATCATCACCCAGATTGACCGAACAATGCATTGGAAAGATCCTTTTTTTAGGCAAAATGAAATTCATTACAGAAAACATTGATTTTTTAATTTCACCTGCATACGAAGTTGAACCCATAAGTATTAATTTTTTCTTAAAACTAAGAATAATAAATGTGTCAGAATTTGTACCTTCAAGCTCTGGAATAGAAGCAAAATCATTAATTGATAACAAAGTAAATTCAGGCTTAAAATTTGATAGTTCCTCTCGGCTAGCATTAATAAATATCTGAGTTGAAAAAAGGCAATGCCAGGCTTTGTCAGTAATTACTCTTATTGGCAATCTGGATGTTCTATCAGCACCTACAAACCCATCAAATGTATATAATTTATCCTTTAGGTTGTTATTTTCAATATACTGAGCCATGCGAGAATAAATTTTCTCAAAATTATCTTCAGATAATTCATGATTTATTTTGCCCCAGTCCACGGTACCTGATGTCAGGTCATCCCTTACGATAAATTTGTCTTCAGGAGACCTTCCAGTAAATTTTCCGGTCCTGACAGAGAGAGATCCAGTAGTTGACAATTTTCCCTCATAACCCAGTACTGCCGCTTCAACTAATAGAGGCACCGTTAAATTTCTTCGCCCCTCATTAATTGTAAAGTCCATCTTCTAAATTTGCTTCATAATAACAATAGTTATAATCTTTGGGGTAAATTCTTCCTAAAGATATAGTCAGTATATTCAAAAAAAAAAATTTTCTCAAGAATAATTTTATAATTTATTTTATTTCAAAAATACAAATATTAAAAATTTAATAAGATTAAGTTATTCGATCAATATTCAGGTCAATGTCTTCTTGTTATTTTATAAATTCGCTCATATCAATGTTAAAAAAGTATCTGAGGATCCCAACATAACTCTTGACTGGCGGAGGAACTTCATCTTCACAAGCGATTCCAATTTCACGAGCATTGAACCAGATTATAAGGCTATGAAGGATGTTAAGGAACCTATAATAACTCTTGTCAACATTGCCAAATGCTTTAATATACTTATCTGCCAAATTCCAAGATGCGGTAAAGTCAATGCAATCACTTGAATAAATCACTTCTAATTGATCCTTGATAGATTTACCTAATCGGAACGGTTTTTTGCAAATAGTAATTGGAAAATCAACTTTATCGGGCAGAAATAAGCCCGGTGGTGACCAAACAGAGATTATTTGGGCTTGGCTTTTCAATTCAGATTGAAACTTGCCTACCAAGATTTCGTTTATTCTTTCATCAATAAACCAGGAAAAAACCACAGTAGCGTCATTTAATGGTTGTTTAAACATATTTTCAGCTATGAGATCAACATTACCAAGGGGTTCAATCTTTGAAATATTTGAACCTATAACTGATGAATCAATATCTATCCCAATAGCTTTTTTTACTTTAAATTCCTCCGCTGCTATCCTTAGAGTCGAAATATTATTTCCCACCCCCAAGTGATAAAAGGTGTCGGAGCTACTAAGGTTGCATAACCTGAACATACGTCTTATAAAATCATCTGGAATTGTGATTTTGTCACCAGCAATAACATTAGAAGGTAATGATGCAATAAACTCGTCTATGTTCAGGCCGACTTACCTCTCACGTATAAATATATTCAACGACCTTATCACCTTCAAGTTTGCTCGAATTCTGTCTAAATTTCGATATACACATTCTGATCTTCTACTAAGACTGTGTAGATATCTTGGTTATTCAACTTTTGCGGAAACCATATCAAATCTCCAGTTTTTACATCCCACTTTGCCCCATGCCATGGACATGTAAGTTCGTTTGCCTCTAGAGTGCCCTCGTGCAGTTCGGCGCCAGCATGTGAGCAGATATTACTGATCGCGTAAAAATGACCTTCGATCTTTGCAACTAGAATTTCTTTACCTCCTAAAGTGACATTCTTCATTTGACCTTCTGAAAAATTTTCGATCTTATCGACAAGAAATTTTGTCATACGCCTAAATAAAAAAAAGAGATAATTTTAAAGATTCTATCCGATGGGATTTAATCCGATAAACCAGATATGTTGTAAAACTCAGGTCTCAACAACATTAACAACAACGCTTTTTGTGTATGAAGTCTATTCTCAGCTTCGCTCCAGACAACCGAATGAAAGCCATCAATAATAGATGAAGATACCTCTTTCTCCCTCTTGGCTGGCAGACAATGCATGAATATGAAATCCTTTTTTGCATGCTGTACAAGGTCAGAATTCACTTGATAGGCGGGAAGAAATATTTTCTCCCTTCTATCATGCTCATTTTCCTTTCCTATTGATATGTATGTATCAGTAACCACCACGTCGGCGTCAGTAATGGCTTCAACAGGATCTGATGTTATTAACAAATCAGTATTATGGAGTATCGCATTCTCTCTCGCTATTTCGGTAACCCAGTCAAGCGGTTCAAAACCAATAGGGGTTGCAACTCGAATATCCATGCCCATCTTCGGACATCCGAGTAACAAATCGTTACATACATTGTTGCCATCTCCAATGAACGCAAGTCTAAGGTCTTTGAATTTTCTTTTATATTCGAAAATAGTGAGAAAGTCAGCTAAAATTTGACAAGGATGAAAAAGATCAGAAAGTCCATTTATAACTGGAATTTTTGCATTTTCTGATAACTTTTCGATATCAGAATGATCATATACTCTCGCCATTAATATGTCTAAATACAAAGACAGAGTCCTCGCTGTATCTTCGATAGATTCTCCTCTCGATAATTGCAGGTCATTAAAGGAAAGGTTTATGGCATTTCCCCCCAATTGAAGCATCGCTGTTTCAAAACTAATCCTGGTACGAGTCGACGGCTTTTGGAACACCATTCCCAGAATTTTGCCCTCAAGATATTTGGCGTTTGCACCATAGGTCAACAATTGTTCTTTTAAATTAGAGGCAAGATCCAAAATATTTAAAATCTGCTTAGCACTAAGATTGCGGAGACTAAGAATATCATTTTTCAATATAAAAGTGAAAAAAAATCGTTAATTTATTGCTTTAAGTCACTTTTTGCGTTTAAACCAACCAAACCGGCTCTTTTTTTCACTTGATTTGTCTTTTGCTACATCATGGCCGTCCAATTCATTATTAGCACTCCTCTCAATGAGCATAGACTTGGATGAATCAAGTGAATAGTCAACTGAAGGCTCTTTCGGTTCCTGCACATTTGATGACGAGTCTTTGGTGTCACTATTTTTAGTTTCGTAACTACTATGATCATTAGACGATGTATCTACTGACAATGATGATTCGGCAGGGTCTAGGTCTGTTATCTTTGGGTTAATTACTGAAGATGAGGTATTTGACCGAATATCAGATACAATTTTCAATTCCGAATTATCCACCCTCTTTTCTATAGGCAGAGCTGCTGATACAATTAAATCATTTGATTTTTCGGAAAATTTTGAAAACTGAGATTGTCTTTGCGATTCAATCAAAGATGTATTACTAAAAATCGTTTCAACAAACTTTTCCTTATCAAATAACAATATATCATCATATCCCTGTCCAATACCCAAATAAATAATTGGTTTGGATGTTATATAAGAAATTGAAATTACTGAACCACCCTTTGCGTCAGCATCGGCTTTGGTAAGAATAGCTCCATCAAACGAAGTATAAGAAAAGAACTCCTTAGCTTGATTGATAGTATCATTACCAGAGAGCGAATCTCCTACAAATAATTTCAAATCTGGCTTTATGACTTTAACTATCTTCCCAATTTCATCCATAAGATTCTTGGCAGTCTGCATACGTCCAGCAGTGTCAATCAAAACAACATCAACATAGTGTTTTCGAGCATATTCAAGTGCATCCCGAGATACAGCTGAAGGGTCGGCACCATATCTTTGGGATATGACCTTAATTGACAATTTCTCAGCATGAGCGGAGATCTGTTCGATAGCTCCAGCTCGATGAGTATCAGCTGCTGCAATAACCACTGAGAATCCAGATTTTCTAAGCATATTCGCAACCTTTGCTACGGTAGTAGTTTTTCCAGTTCCGTTTATCCCAAGAAACACAATCTTAAATGGGCCAGATTTACTTTGTTTTTTATCCTGAATGGCTTTCAGCAAGTCAATTGTACCTGCCTTATCCAAAATCGCGGAAAAATTTCTCCTCAAGGTATCAACAATAATTTCTTCGGTAGATTCATTCTTTTGAAGTTTCATTCCGACTAAATTTGTTTTTATCTGTGCAGAAAGATCATCAATAACCTCTTGTGATACATCACTTTCTAAGAGGGAGATATTTAGGTCAAAAAGGCTTTCGTCCAAGTCCTTTGAAGATAGTTCTTTTTGACTAATGCTTCTAGCAGCACTTGAAAAAGCCTTCTTTAATTTATCAAACATTTTGTTACGCCTAATACGAAATAAACGAATAGATTAACTCTGATTTAATGTTCTCACTATTAATGAGTGTGAGAGTGTAGCGATGATTCATGGTCGTGAGACTGGGAATTTAAATTTGGTCCTCCCCTTTGCATCTGATTCATGTAGGAATTAACGGTATTTTGAATATCCATCATACGTTGAGAAATTTGTTGCTTCTGGGCGGCTAATTGCTTTGTTGCCAATTCAAATTCCTTGATCCGTTGTTCAACGAAATTGATCGCATCTTCTTTCTTTTTTTCAACTACAACTCCAGCTCCAATATTTACGAGAACACGTCCTAAAGGATAAATCGAGCTTTTGACAAAGACCCCGATGCCCACTGGTACTAGTGAAAGTGTATCAGACTCTGAGGATAAACCAGACAAGGCCTCCAATGAATTATGAGATTCCTCAAATAATCGGTGCAAAACAGATTCCTTTGATATAATATCATTGTAGTAAGCTTCCAATAATTTTGACTCTTGCATCAAGTCATTTACAGTCTGCTCAATGCTATTCATTTGTCTGTTGCCGCCATTAATACTCATCTTGCAATATATGCGTGAGGACTTTATTATAACTTTGGCTTGGTTATTCTCATGTTATTCAGTTATTTTTGATAATATTCACATTTCCAATCTCTACAATAATGGACTACAAATACCCGGATTGAACACCATTTTACTAGGATTCCTAAAAAATATTGTGAGGATACTTCAAAAAATAGAAACTATTTCAGTGGAAATAGTTTAACTCGTCTATTTCTTCTAGTTCAAAACATCGCTTATGATAAAGTGGGAAATAGACGAACATTTGCTGGTTTTCTATAAAAATAAATCTCAATTGATCAAAATGTCTTTGTATAATGTTTCCAAAAAATAGACTATTCTTTTTTTCCGCATTGAGTTATTCAATAGTATATGTAGGTACCAATGAGAATTGTCTAAGGGTCGTGAGAATAAAACATTAAAAATATATTTAATAAAACTACGTTCTAAATTAAAAGTGTTTAAAGTTTTCATTAATGGCTACGGTATTATAGGAAGTCGTCTAGCTACTGCAGTTTCAAAAGATAAATCAATTAAACTAATAGGTATTGCAAAATATTCTCCAGATGGCAAGACCGAAGATGCCATCAAGAGCGGTTTCAATGTATTTGTTCCAAAGGATTCTTACAAAGAATTCAGAAAAAACAATTTTGATATTTCAGGCAGTATCGAAGATGCTATTCTTGAGGCAGATCTGGTAATTGATGCATCTTCCGAAGGAAATGGTTACAAGAATAAAAAGAAATATTATTTGCCAGCAAAGAAAAAGGCAATTTTTCAAGGTGGAGAAGACAGGTATGGTGAAAAATCGGTAGCAGATATGATTCATAATTCCAGAGTCAACTATGAACAGGCAAGGAAAAAAGACTTTGTGATCCAAGGTAGTTGTAATGTTACCGGAATGGGAAAAATAATACAACCTTTAGTAGAAAAATATGGGAAATCATTAAAGCGTTTCGATGTTAATTTAATTAGAAGGTGGGCAGACTTGGAGGATAAGAAAGAAGTTAAGGATTCAATAGAATGGGATAAGAATCCTCATCATCAAGAAGACTTGAAAGATTTCATTCCAAAAGTCAATTTATTTGTCGATGCGCTCAAGGTCCCCTCAAGGATGATGCACCTCCATCAAATGACAATCAGATTCAGAGGGACACCCCCTTCAAAGGATGAAATTCTAGAATTGTTCCAAAATGAATTTGGAGTAGCAGTTTTGAAGAACGTTAAGGGAACTGGAGAATTAAGAAAACAGGCCATTGAGTTAGGTTTTGAGCATGGAGATACATCGATGGTGCATATTCACGATGAATTGATAAGGGTACAAGATGATATTCTAAAAATTTCCTATTCAGATGATCAAACCGGAATGGTTATTCCAGAAAATTACATGTTAATACAGGGTATGTTGCTCGATAAACCACGAGAAGAAGCATTGAAGAAAGCAGATAGAATATTTAGAATAAATAGAAAAAAGAAAATATTAGAAAGAAAATTTAGAGGGAAATAAATGGTGGTACTAGTTTATAGAGTCCTATCCGGCAAAAAAAACAAATCAAGTATTTGAAAGAAATAATTTATTTTAATATTCATTTGTTTTGACCTTTATCTTGTTTTATCCCAAATATTCTATCAAAATATTCAGATGATTCTGCGGCAGACGCATTCAGTGAATTCTCACCTTCAGATATTTTAGCAAGCTTTCGGGCAAGCTTCTTTTTATATTCTAATTGCATCTGTCTTGCTATCTGTATCCTCTGTGCCTGTGGTGACCCAGCACCGTGCATTGATTCTGTAAGATATCCCACGGCATTTCTTCCTAAAGTCATGTTTTCAATTAATCGAAGTATGCGTACTCTATCTTCTGTAGATACTCCTTTACGACCTTTAAGATATTTATCCAACAGCGGTCCAGTTATCGGACCCCTAAAATCCTTTTCAGAAGGCATGGTAACCATGAGACCTCCCGCAATATCTTGTGCAAGGCGACCTATTTCATAAGGAAATCGGGTGACATTATGCTTGCAAACATTGGCAAGCATATCATCGTTGATATAGTTACCAGAAGGGGTTTTATATGCCTGATAAGAAGATGCAATCCCAGCTGCAAAAATGGTTTCATTTAGGTGTGTCATTTCTATGAGTTTATCTTTGATGTGAGAAGCATTTGAAATACCATTATATTCAGCAATTGCAGCTGCAGCACCTATTATAACATCACCTAATCCTGTCTTGCAAACATAACTTCTTCTATGGTAACATGTAAACCTCTCGACTAGCATTGATGCAAATTCAACCTCACCTTGCATAAATATAAGATCATTTGGAATAAACACATTATCAAAAATTATTAAGGCTTCCTGTCCAGAAAATTCCGAATTTCCAGTGTCTAAATTACCCTCTTCCATACTCCTAGTGTCGCACGATTGCCTGCCATAAATATAAGTTATTCCCGGTGCATCCACAGGTATGGCTCCCACTATAGCGTAGTCTTTGTCTTCAGGCCTAAGTCTCATTGTCGGCATAACAATCAGCCAATGAGAATTTATGCAACCGGTTTGATGAGCCTTGGCGCCCCTGATGTATACACCTTTTTCATCTTTCTTTATAATATGAACAAACATATCAGGGTCTTCTTGTTGGGATGGGGATAAACTACGATCACCTTTTACATCAGTCATAGTCCCTCCAATGACATAGTTTTCGGATTGAGCTTTTTTAATGAATTCAATCAATCTTGAGTGATATGGAGTTTTATATTTTTGATCAATTTCAAATGTGGTAGAATACAATGAATTGAGTGCATCCATTCCCACACAGCGTTGAAAACAAGTTCCAGTATTTTGTCCAAGCTTACGTTGCATTTTATTTTGGTTAACTAAATCTTGCGGGCTTTCAGCAATATGTAAAAATCTATTAACGTTAATGCCAGTCAACGAAGATTTTGCAGTCGCTATTTCCGGATCATTAACTGCAATATCATAGGTTGCAGCCACTGCATTGATTGAGGGTCTAATCATTGGATGATCCACTGGTTCCTTGACTAGCTCTCCAAAAAGATACACTTGTAAATTTCTGTTTCTCAAACTTTCTATGTACTCAGACCCATTCTTGATAGGCATGTAATAAATTGAACAAGATATTATTTGAATATTTGTATGCACGGTATATGATAAATGACGCTTTAAATAGGCATTATATTCCTGAACTTTATCTATGAAAGATATTGAAACAATTGGATATTATGAGAAATCTATTGGTTGAAGAATTGCAAATGAGCAATTTAGAAGTTGAAATTTTTTTAATACTAGTGAGAGAGGAAAAATGTTCGAGAGAGAGGCTTGTATTTCTAACAAATAATTCTTCGAACGAAATAGTAGAAGTCTCAAAAGAATTAGAAAAAAAAGGCATGGTTATTGAAATAAGTACGGGTGCATATAGATCGCTACATCCTAGATTTGCTATTGTTAACCGTTACCGTAGAGTTTGTGAGATAAAGAATGAACCATTCAAGAAGAACCTCAAGATAGATAATTTGGCGATCATGGTAGAAAAGTATCAAATTGAACAAAATAGAGATAATGCAATGACTAAATAGGGGTTGATTACTAGCATTATATTCAGAATGCAGTCGTCAACCTCATCAAATAACAGAGACAAAATAGTATATTTCGGAGTCATAAATATTAATGAGAACGGAAGAAATATTGGGGCAGTCGACATATGGCGCAGTTTAATTACAAAAATAATATTTTGTGAAGAAAAGAGACTAGGCATTCTGGATATAACTGATAAGATAGGAATGCCTCAAATCAATGATAATCAAGTTTGGGCGGTTGCAGTGAATAGATACCGGAAAGGAAAAGACAAATGGCGATTGATAAGCATTATCAAAGATGGAGAGAATCAATTTGTCGATACCGATGAAGAAACAAGAATTACTGTCCAATCAGTTGACTTCAAAATAATTGATAAAGAATGGTGGAGCTTTTTAGTGGCAGAAAATGTTAATAAAAGTATCGAAATCACAAATGAAATGAAATAATATGCTTGGAGAATTTCCCGAAGAATATAACAACCTGAATCTCGAAGTCAATATTAAGAATGTAATTGAGGGTTCAGTAGCAAGTAAATTAACAGGATTCTTTTTTATTAATGAAAAAAAGTATGTTTTTTCGGCCGTAGCTTTTGGAAGGATCGGGGGCCAAAATGTAAATGTAAAGATTTCCAAAAGCGCTTCAAAGGAAATTAAAAAAATGGGATATGATCCCGAAACTATAGTACTCCTTGTTCAAAGTAAAATCATAGAAGGCGATATCAACATATTTGATAGAAAAAAAACAAGTGCAAACAAGTAATTGCTACAATACTGCATCTTTTAATGCTGTACCACAATTACAATGAGTTCGTTCTTCAGGAATTTCAGGGATCAGGCTGGATAGGATTTTTTTGGTATTTTCCACATTCTTGTGCAAGGTTTCTATAATTTCCTTTGTTGAAACGGGCTTATCCGCCCAAACATCATAATCAGTTACCGTGGCAACAGAAAGGTAACATATTTCAGATTCTCTGGCAAGAGTGCACTCGGGGACTAGCGTCATACCAATTATATTTGCTTTGAAGACATCTCTAAAAATTTTTGACTCTGCCCTGGTTGAAAACCTGGGACCTTCCACACAAATATATGTTCCATTATCGTGGAACTTAATATTTAACTCTCCAATGCATCTGATGGCCAAGGTTCTCAATTCATTACAAAATGGATCTGCTGTTGAAACATGACAAACAGTAGGTCCATCAAAAAAAGTATAGTGTCTTTTCTTGGTAAAATCGATAAACTGGTTTGGAAGCATTACATGTCCTGGTGCAAAATCATAATCCAAGCTTCCAACGGCCGAGGGAGCTATAATTCTCTTTACCCCGAGTTCCTTCAAAGCCCAAATATTAGCTCTATGGTTTATCATATGAGGGGGTATTTTGTGACCTTTTCCATGTCTTGGAAGAAATGCAATTTTCTTACCCTTAAAACTCCCTATAACAATCGAGTCGGATGTAGGACCATATGGTGTATGCAGATTTACTAATTTATCCTCTATGAATATATTAGCATCATAGATTCCGGTGCCTCCTATTACAGCTATTTCTACAGATTCGCCTTTTTGGTTCATGGATAAACCACCATCGAGTGAATGGAATAACCTTTTGACTCTAAAAGTCTATTCCCACCTAAAGATGATAACTCAACAATAAACGCAAACCCTACTACTATACCTCCTAGCTGTTCTACCAGATTTGCCGCTGCCAAGGCAGTTCCACCCGTGGCAAGCAAATCGTCCGCAATCAAGACTTTTGTCCCTTTCTTAAAAGTATCCAATTGTATTTCCATTACAGCATTTCCATATTCAATTCCATATTCCTTTTTGACAGTATTTCCAGGAAGTTTTCCAGCTTTTCTAATCATTATCATGCCCTTATTGAATTTCAATCCAAGAATAGTCGATAAAATGAATCCCCTGGCCTCAATCCCGGCAATAGAATCTATATCAATTCTATCAAATTTTTCATGAAAATAATCTCCCAGATAGTGTAAGGATCGTTGATCTCTGAATACCGGAGTTATATCCCTAAATAGTATACCCTTTTTTGGGAAATCAGGATAATTTCTAATTAAATTTTGAATATAGTTTTTGTCCAATAACACGTGAATTCCTAAGATGAAGTCCCATAAAAAACATTTCTAGGTGATCCAGGAAACAGTTATTACTTCTTTTAGATTAGTCAAAAAGGAAATACTTTGAAACTGGCTGATGCTAAGAAAGATCAATATAGAAAGCTCGCAAAGGAGTCAAACTATCGCAGTCGGGCAGTCTTTAAGTTGGCCCAGTTAAACAAGTCATATCACTTTTTGAAACGTGGAACCAAAGTCGTCGATATAGGAGCAGCGCCTGGAGGTTGGCTACAGTTGGCGTCAAAAATGGTAGGCCCAGATGGTTTGGTGATTGGAATAGATATTAAAGAAATTGAACCCATATCTAATGTAATTACATTAATTGGTGATATAACAGAAGAAGAGACTATTTTATTATTGCAAAAAAATTTAGATGGCAAAGCTGATTTAATACTTTCAGATTTGGCTCCCAACGTATCAGGAATTTGGGAGATGGATCATCTCAAACAAATAGATCTTACAAGAAAAGCAGTTAGGGCAACAATTAAATTACTTCGACAAAATGGAAATGCAATTTACAAGGTATTTCAAGGTGAAACGACCTCAGAATTTATTTCAGATATGAAAGATGTATTTTTAGAAGTGTTAATAACAAAACCAGATGCGAGCAGAAAACAAAGTAGCGAAATCTATTTGGTCTGTAAGAAATTTAAACTCAAAAATTCGCAAAAGTTCGATGGAGATAATCACAACACAATTATATCATAAATCCAATGTTTTTTCTGCAATTTCTAATTTAGAGATATCCCCTACATCCTCAATCAAATTTCGTAGCAAAAGTTGGGGACGCCCATTCCTTATACAATCAAGTGATTCGGACAACGCATCTTCAAAACTTATTTCACCATTCCCCGCAACAATAGTTGCAGCACTATTTAATAAAACCATATTTTCTTTGGGACTATTAGGAAGGCAGCCATAAACGACCCTAAGCGTTTGATTAATTGAATCATTTTTATTTTTAACCGCTATATCACTTATAGAACATTTAGTCAATCCTAAAGAAACTGGATCTAGTATTTCTGTTCGGGTATTATAACGTCCGTCTTCTAAGAATACATATTTTACAGTATTTGTACTAGTTATTGAAAGTTCATCCATCCCATCTTGAGAACGAATAATTAATGCTCGGTTTAATCCCAGAATGGGAATCAACTTAGGTATTAAATCCAGATCATTTGGATTGGACAATCCAATAACCTGCGAGTGCAGATTTGTGCAAGGATTGCATAATGGTCCCGCTGTATTGAATACAGTTCTAATACCCAATTCCTTTCTTAACTTTATCACACTTTTTAGACTTGGATGAAACACAGGTGCATACAAAAACCCCAGTCCATGTTTTTCTATCGATTTCACATGAGTATCAACTTTGTTATCTTGAATTGGATATCCAATACGTTCAAAGAAGTCAGCACTGCCACTTACTCCGGAGGATGATTTATTACCATGTTTAGCTACTGCAATTTTTTTGCTAGAACCTGCAACCAAAGCAGCAGCAGTACTTATGTTAAAAGTATTTAGCATGTCACCGCCAGTTCCGCAATTATCCACTAACGGCACTGAGGTTTGAGGTGTAATGCGGTTAGACGAAGATCGAATTACGTCAATAATTGCAGATAGCTCTTCTTCATTTTCACCATTTAGAATCAAAGACATCAGGAAAGCCGCACTGAAAGTATCGGTACAATTACCATCTTTTAAATTTAATATCACTTTTTCGGTTTCTTGGAAGGTAAGGTGTTCCTTTTTTGCAAGCTTTCTAAGAACATGTTTCCCGAATGTCTCATCCATTTTTTTATCATGCTTAGGGTCCATATCAGAAGTCATGTAACTTTTACTCTATTTTTTGACCATGTGAAGAAAGTTTGATAATATCTGCTTTCCTTCAATGGTCATTACAGATTCTGGGTGAAATTGAATTCCCTCAATTAGATATTTCTCGTGACGTGCACTCATTATCTCTCCATCATCCAAAGATTTAGAAGTGACTTTAATGCAGTTGGGTAGCGTATGTTTATCTGCGATTAGGGAATGATATCTAGTTGCAACGAAGGGATTTTTTACGCCTTCAAAAAGTAAAGGATTGCCGTCAAATTTTATCAAACTTGTTTTGCCGTGTTTTATTTCAACGGCCCTCGTTACCTTACCTCCAAATGCATGAATAATACCCTGATGCCCCAAGCAAATTCCTAAAATAGGGATTGATGGCCCTAGTTTTCTTATAACATCGGTGCAGATACCAAAGTCACGCTTATACTTTGGGTGTCCTGGGCCAGGAGAAATCACAATAGCATCATAATTATTCTTCTGAATTTCAGATAGTGTAGTCTCATTATTTCGAATTACTATAGGTAGAGCATTTAGCGATCCTACCAATTGTGCAATATTATAAACAAAAGAATCATAATTATCAAGGATTAGAATTTTCATGAATACAAGCAGTCACTAATTATTTTCGCTAATGCAGTAAATAATATTTTCTGCAAAAATTATACTAAAAGCATTTGCTTATATTTGTTATACCTAGTATGGATATCTTTTATACTTATTGCGAACAATTTTTCTGGGCCAAACGCCTCAATGGCAAATGTGCCCATGACACTTCCCATTAAAATTGCTTTCTTCATAACCGATAGATCAGAGATTACCTTATCACTCTTGCGGGAAATCAAGTATCCAAAAAATCCGCCCGCGAAAGAATCTCCTGCACCAGTTGGATCCACCACAGATTCCAATGGATAGCCTGGTATTGGAATTACGGTATCTTTTGTAAAAAACAGAACACCGTGTTCACCCTTTTTTATTATCGCAAAATTTGGACCTCTAGAAAGTAACTCCTTTCCACATTTCAAAAGGTTTGAAGTCTCGCAAAGCAAACGTGCTTCCTGATCATTTATCACAACACCATTAGTTTTTTCGATCATTGAGAATACTGCATCTTTTTTATTTTGAATCCAGTATTCAATAGTATCACAAACCACCAATGACGGTTGTTTGAATTTTTCAATTATTTTGATATTTTGAATAGGATCATTATTTGCCAAATATAAATACTTTGTTTCAGTGTATTCAGCCGGAACAACTGGGTTGTAATCTTCCAAAGCATTAAGTTGGGTTACGTTTGTTGTCCGGTGAGACAAATCATAGTCAAACGATGAATCATAAAAGAAACTTTTTTTGTTGTTATTTATCGAAAGGCCCTTTAAATCCACCCTTTCTTTTAGCATGTCATAATAAGCATTTGGAAAATCGTTACCAACCACCCCAATTAATGAAACAGGAGTAAAGAATGATGCAGCCATAGAAGCGTAGGTAGCTGCACCCCCCATGATGCGTTCTTTAGTTTCAAACGGAGTTCGGGTAGTATCTAAAGCTACAGAACCAAAAACAGTTAACACGAGGATTGTGTAACAGAGTATTAAATATAAAATATTGCTTAAAGTCCTATATTATAATGAGTGAGAAATTAAGAATAGTCGTAGGAATTAGTGGAAGTTCCGGAGTAATTTATGGTATCAGATTTCTTCAGGCATTAGTAAGAATGGAGATAGAAACTCATTTGATCCTGAGTAAATGGGCAGTTCAAAATATAAAAATAGAAACAAATGAAGACATTCGCACCATTGAAAAAATAGCTAATTTTGTTTACGATGAAAAAGATATGGCAGCATCCATATCAAGCGGCTCTTTTAAAACTGGTGGTATGGCAGTAATCCCCTGTAGTATGAAAACGTTATCAAGCATAGCGAACGGATATGATGATAATCTTTTATCAAGAGCAGCATCAGTAACCATTAAAGAGAAAAGAAAGCTCGTTGTAGTCCCAAGGGAAACTCCACTGTCTACTATACACATCGCAAACATGCTGAGATTATCCGAGTTAGGTGTGACCATCTTACCTGCCATGCCTGGTTTCTATCACAAACCAAAATCTATTGAGGACTTGATATCCCACATAGTAGGAAAAACACTTGATCAATTTGAGATAAAAAATGATTCCTTTAAAAGATGGGATACAAATTGAACTTTTAAAGTCTATTCGTAAATTAGGATTTGACCACAGATTCGAAAACAATTTGAGTATTAAAGAGTAACCTAACTTTGAGAAGAAAGATTGAGTTGGACAGTTGCTATCCGCATGGTCTTTTGATCCCACTATTTAAACAAACGCGTTATGGCCTATTAGACTATTCGTTATTTTCCCAGAGTTCCAACTTTTCAAGTTTTTTCTTTCTGTTATATTCTTCAAGCATGCTATAAACGCTCTTGTGAGGGAAACCTTTGCAAATCATTTGTACAGCATTCATTGCCAAAGATATTTCATCAAAAGTTCCTATAAATCCAGCAAAATGACCATATATCGAGATCTCGGCTCCCGAAAAGTCTTCTACATTACGTCTGAATTTTCCACTTTGTCCAATCAATCGAGATTTTATCCTATCTAATGAATTAAGCGATTTACCAGAGTACTCTCTTAAGTCCAATAACTGGAGAATACATTCATCAGATAATAATCGATACGACCTTTCAGGGGAAAATCCCTTTGAAATAGCCATAACTATCTCAGATGCTTTAAAAACACCACTGTTAATCAATGACTCGTTACCTTTTAACTTGATTGATATGTCTCCAGTTTCACCATCGATATTTAACTCGACATTGCATTTCTTTTCAATCTCTTTCTTGACTGATCCTTTCTTTCCGACAATGGCACCAATGCGATCTTTGGATACTTTGATTGTCTTAAAAATACTGCCCGTAGTCACAATACTCCTAAGACCAACAACCCATTAAAAATTTTGTAAATAGAAGCATCAACCACCATGAACAACCGTTAAAATGGTTACCACATCACCGGCAGCCACCTTTGCATTCCCACCCCCAAGTAAAGAAGACTCTACGCCATTTACGGCAATCATTAATTCATTTTTTTTTATCTTGTTTTGCAATGTATACTTTTTTTCTAGGTATGATAGCAGATTATCGACACTCAGTTCATTTGAACTTATCAAAATCTGAGATGTACCAATTAATTTTCTAATCCCGCCTAATAAGTCCACTGTTATCAATATTATTCTGTTGTTTCTTCACTAACTTCACTGGCCTCATCTGTATATGAAAGCGAAGCATTCTGCTGAGCTAAATTTCTGTTTACTGTTTTGGTAATGTAACCAGCAATCTTGTTTCGTAATTCTTTTGAACGGACAATGGCAAAATTATGTATGGTCTCTTTATTTTCACCGAAATCACTCGTAAATTTATCAGGATAACGCTCCAACAATTCGTTGGCCATTTTTTTTACTCGATCCACATCATATGGAAAAAATAAGGGTATTTTATCTTTTTTCATACAATTGATTGCTTGCTTCAATGATTCGATATTCAATAAGAGATAAACCTAGAGGAGTTTGCAACTATCATCCTTGTTGCCTCCTCAAATGAGATTCTCAATAATGTTGAGATAAAATACACTAGTGTGATAATTAATGAAGGTGTCGTAAAAACATCTTGGAAGCAGTTTTTGTAGCTCACCGGGCCGTCTGTTTCCAGTAAGACGAAGGAAGGATTGCATTCTTTAAACAAATTTTGCTTGTCAATATTGTAAAGCAAATACGGGCCGAAAGAAGCAAAAAAACCATGATCATTTATTTTTCTGAGGTTTTTCTTACTACCATCGTACCAATGAAAAACTGCACGTTTTATCCTGAATGAAGGCAGAATCTCTAGAATTTGATCAACTGAGCGCCTTGAGTGGATTGAAATTGGTTTATTATTCTTTTCAGCAAGATTCAACATTTGTTCAAAAATCCATTTTTGGGTATTCATATATGAACAACCATGGAGATCAAAATAAGTAGGATCCAAACCGATTTCTCCAATACCTGTAATCAATTTTGAATGAGAACCAAAAAAATCTTCGAACACTTCATAATCAGATTTTTGTCTAGCGAATTGGGGATGGATACCTACGAATGAATGGATCATATCAGGATTACCGAGGCATCTTTGTCGTAATAAAATAGTTTCAACTGAGGTCTCTAAATTCTCAGACATGCAGAAACACTCAATGTTAGAATTATTGATTAATTGAAAAATCATGTCATAATATTTTTTGTATGCCACATCACACAGGTGAATGTGAGAATCTACAAATTTCAATCATGAATTTCAAGCCCATACCAATACTTATTTCTTAGGTTGAGAGTGATCGCGTCTATTTGACAGGCTTCTTAAAATTAGGATTTACTTAAAATCTACAATATAGAGTAATTAAGTGATAACCTAAAATTGAAAACAGAACATTAACATCTTAATTTAATTAATTTCACATTTTAGTTTAATAAATATTGAATCAAGAATTGGTAAAATTGAGTGTTAATATGGGTTCAGAAATAGCACTTGCCTCTACCCACAGAATAATAAAAAAATTTGGAGCAGAAAGGGTAAGTGATAGTGCTGCTGATGAGTTACGAAAAATATTAGAACTATTGGGTGAAAACATATCAAGACAGGCAGTCGAACTTGCTTTTCACGCGCATAGAAAGACCATTAAACCAGAAGACATTATATTGGCTTCTAAGAATTTCATAAAGTAATGGTGTAATATTAATTTGACCAATAAAATAAAGGTCAAGAAAAATTAGTAACCCCCTTTTACAAAGAAATATAAGTTTTCACCAATTGATTAAACAAATCCTATGGTGGGGTGGCAGAGCGGCCATGCGTTCGCCTGCAGACCAGGGCAGTTAGCGAATATATAAGGGTTCGAATCCCTTCCCCACCTCTTTATTAGATTTCAATTCACCTTGATCTTAAAGTATGTCTCTTTTTTTGTAGATAGTATTACACGTATCTGTTTTACAAAGTCCTCTAAGTTTATACCATAAAAAAAATCTGGTGCATTGACGAATTTGTCGATTGAGCGATGAAGTATTGAAAAATATATTTCAGATTCACCCTTTTGAAGATGTACAAAAGCTGCATCAACAAGAATAATTCCATTTAGAATAGATTTTGTAAGTCCAGTAGATTCTTTCCAAACTTGTTCCAAAACTTCGTGAGACTTCCAGAACCTTTCCATATTAAAGAGAAAGATTGCCGTAGAAATTGAGAATTCTATCCTAATCTTATCCTCATGATCCGAAATCTGTTCAATTTTCAAAAAATAACCAAATTTGCTAATGGGTAGTAAATAATTCCAATTTTGACCTTTAGAGGAAACTAGTTCATCAGAAGCAACATCGAGTTCGATAAAATAACTAGATATACGTAAATCTCTAATGTCATACATGGAAGAATTTTGTAGTGAGGATCGAATTTCTTGAAGAAGAATCTTGTGATCTTTACCAACATAGTTGGTCTTGTTTGACAAGTAGACAAGATAACGATATTTGAGCGAGCGAGAATTTGAAGTCAATTTCTTAATGCTAACTGATGTACTTTATACTATAAGAGATCAATATTGGACGACATTTTATTCGCTAATATACAGATTCAGAAGAAGGTCTTAATCCCATTTTTTTTGAAGTATATCCACAATTTTGACATTTAAAAAGTCTCTTTCTCTTGTATGTGTAAATCAGATCCTTATCTTCCAAAGGTTCGTGAAGTGTTCGTATCATGCATTGAGCACAAAACCGCTTTTCCAAGTCCAAACTTCAAACCTCATTAAATATCCAAGATAAATAAAAAGAAAAATTTCACTGAGATATCTTTCTATTTCCTTAGTTTGGTCTTTAATAATAAGGGAACCTCTCGCGGGCTCTTTGCAACAGGCACATCAGCACGAGCATAATTTGTGATTTTTGAATCAGCCGATCCATATGTCCCATAAACTATTGCCCCCGCATGACCCATCCGTTTTTCCTTCGGTGCTGCCCTTCCAGCAATGTATGCAACAACAGGTTTTGTGAATCCAGTTTTTATTATGTGATCTGCTAACATTTCTTCAGCGTCACCACCTATTTCGCCCACAACTACTACGGAGTCAACGTCATCTCGATTTTGAATAAGGTTGAAAGAATCGATAAGATTAGTGCCGTTAATAGGGTCTCCACCTATGCCCAGTGCAAGACGCTGACCAAGACCAGAATTTGAAAGATGGTGAGATACCTCATACATCAGTGTTCCACTTCTTGAAAACACTATTGTTTGACCCTTTGTAAATGGCTGTGCTGGCATAATCCCGACTTTCATTATTCCAGGTACAATTACACCAGGGGTATTTGGTCCGATCATTCTAGCACCTTTCTCCTCGGCATACTGAAATATTTTAATAGAGTCAATGATGGGAACATGTTCAGGAATTGCCACCAAGAGCTTGATCCCACTATCAAGGGCTTCTTTAGCGGCCTTGTAAAAGAATGGTGCTGGCACAAACACACCAGAAATTACAGAGCCTGTAGCCTCGACGGCCTCTTTCATAGTATTGTATATTGGAACATCTTCGAATTTGGATCCTCCCTTCCCAGGCGTAACTCCAGCTGCGATATTGGTTCCGTATGACTTCATCAAATTAGCATGTTTAGACCCAAAACTTCCAGTAATACCTTGAATTATAACAGGCTTTTTCTCATAATCAACATCAGAGTTGTTGCCAACAAGAATACTAAAAATATTGTAAATATTATTCAATTTCATACACCTAAATATTACTAGTTACCTTTAATACCACAGCATTTATTGCTTCCTCGACGGTATCAAAAAGCTTAGCATCACTACCTTTCAAAAGCTCTTTCGCTCTTTCTGACTCTGCTCCAGATATTCGGGCATACACAGGTACCTTTAGAATATTATTTTTATATGCATCAAGTATTCCCTGCGCGACTAAATCAGTCCTCACAATTCCTCCAAACAAATTTACCAATATAGCTTTGATTTTGGGTATTCTACTAATGACTTTCAAAGCTTCATAAATAGTCTCGCTAGTCGCTCTACCCCCAAAATCCAAAAATGATCCGGCAGTCCCATTTGCATCAGTAACCATATCCAAAGTTGACATCACCAATCCAGCTCCATTTCCAATTATAGCAATATCTCCATCCAATTCAACGAAGGAAAAACCATTATCTGAGGCCTGTTTCTCCAAGTCTGTAAGGAACAAATATTTCTGCAGATCAGTATGTCTAAAAAGTGCGTTATCATCAATTATTACTTTAGCATCTAATGCTACAAATGAACCGTTTGAAACGATGGCGAGTGGATTAATTTCGGCTAATTCTGCTTCCTTCTCAATAATTACTCTAAAAAGACTATTCAACAAATCTACAAATTTTGTCCTAAGTTCCGGAGGGATATCTAACTTTACTGCAACTTCGTTTGACTGTTCTCCTGTAATACCATCTATTGAAACATTCAAAATTACCTTGTTTTCAGTTTGCTCTATATCAACGCCTCCTTCAGAAGAGGCAATTATAGAATAGCAACGTTTACTTCTATTTAGAAACACTGAAAGATATATTTCCTTTACAATTTCGACCATTTTTTCTAATAAAATTCCTCTCGGCAGTTCGCCTTTCACTTCTTTATGTACTAATTCGTCAAATTTTGATTCTAATTCGGAATAATCCTTGCATTTTTGAATGGCTCCAGCTTTACCACGTCCACCTACGGTAAGCTGCGATTTTAAGACAAAAGGAAATCCCAACTTTTCTGCAGCCATTTTTGCACTATCAATGTTTTGGGCTAATATTGATTCAGGAATATTAATCCCAACCTGACTAAATAGCTCTTTTCCTTGATATTCGAGAAGTCGCATCTTTAAAAAGCTTAAAAATACTACAGATAAATAATTCTTTTTAATTTAAAGAAACGATTCGAGTGGAATCTGTCAAAAATGCCAATGATAAGTCAACCAGAAATATTGGTCTTCATATTATCCAGAAAAACCGAATAGTTCTTCATTTCGCTCATTAGAGTTAAATATTCTGGAAGCAACCCTTGATCAGGATTTCCATTCAACAAAGTCTTCATAAGTTCTTCGTTTTGATTAATCGAGGCAGTCACAAAAGAATCGAAAGAGGAAGTATTTTGAGTTTGATTCATTCTCTGAGCATTAACTTGGTTCTGAACTTCGTCCTTCAATACACCAAATTGACTCTTTACAGAGGCAAGAGTCATGTTTGGATCCAAAAAAGTGACTGTCATGTTACTAGTTATAGGACTACCAGTATTTCCACCAGGCAGTAACCAGACAATGAAGCTAGCCGCAATTATGCCGGCCACAAGTATCGATGTTAAAATAACTCCTTTTTTGTTAACAGTATTCTTCTTGCTTGAATTATTTTTGTCACCACTTCCTGCACTACCCCGAGTAAATTTCATTGAATTTTGTTATTTGTGGGTTAATATTATTTTATTTGTTGGTCATAAAATTAATATCCATTTGACATGTGATTTATGGATAAAGGTTGTATGCAGGATTGGAAACCAAAGATAAGGAGAACAAGACATTCGCCCTGAGAAAAACTATGTTTCAAGGAGCTACGATGCTCAACATTTGCGATATGAATTTAGTTGGGAGAATAATAAACAAGAGCGATTTTGAGATTAACATCTCCAAGGAATTCTTTCTCGATGAGGCAATCAGTGAAAATGAGGCCAAAAAACTACTAAAATCTTCTTCCATAATGAATTTAGTAGGTGAAAATATCGTAAATTTGGCAATTACATTAAAACTTGCCAAAAGTAACAGCGTAAAGGTGTTTGACAATATACCTTTTTTAATGATTTTTAATTTTGTGGGAAATTATTAGCATCTTTATCTATTTTCTTGATCTTCGAATACATCTATTTATAAAATTAGCTATTGCATCATGCAAGATACAGAATTCAGAATTTCTTTTAGCACTGAAAGAGGATTTTGGGAGTCGATTATTGCACGGCCGATGATCAAATATGTTGTGCCTGCCTCAAGAGCTAAATCAATATTACCCCCTTGAGTAATTAACCCGGGAGAATAAATGGGAATTTTAGGTTTTCCCTCAGAAGATAACTCCCTTAAAATGTCAATCCGGTTACCACCCACAACAATACCATCAACTTGGGCTTCCAAGGAATTTTCGTAAAAAACTCTGTAAACTTTACGCAATTTTCCCACTTCATTTGTCGATTTTGTTGACAAGATAGATGCCCCATAGCCTTCTACTGCATCAGGATGACTCATATATACCAAGGATATTATACCAAAATTAATGGAATGAGCAAACTTTACAAGCGATATCAAGCTAGCTCGACCAATGAAAGGATTTACGATAGCACAGTCAAATCCGATATCTGCGAGTCTTTGAACAATTACCGCATTGGTATCATAAATATCATTTATTTTTAAATCGGCAATCACTGGTACTTGATTATCGTGCGCAATTCTCACTATCTCCTTCAGTTCAGATTCAGATAAGGGTAAAATAACGTGGAAATTTAATTTAATACCACATAAATATCGGCTTAATTCGGATATATGTCGATTCAAATATTCTAAAAGATCTGGTGTTTGAAATTTGGGGTCTAGTGCTAGAACTATATTTGTTTTCTTAGACAATCTTACCTCGTTAATTTTGTGTTGGAAGGAATTTGGTGAACTCATGTTAGGCTTCCACCAGAGGGTGAGGTTCAGCCATTTGGATTATTTTGAGATAAACAAACCCATGCTCGTCTGGATGGTTTGAAAACGTTGGCTCAATTGATTTTTGCATGTTAAATTTGAGATAGTAATTAGTTATTGGTTTGTCTAGGTTTACATAGTAGAAATAATTTACATCTGTTGAATCTAGCATATTTAAGGCGGTTCCAAGTAAATAAGTACCAAAGTGCATCTTTTCTTTTTTTACTTCCGATGTTGAATTCTTTGAAGATAGAGGGAATAAGAACAAGGGTATGGTATTTTCCTCATAAATGGTCCTATATGCCACCAATTTTGAGAGACTTAATAAATCTTGTAAACCCATACCAGTGTATCTCAAGGCTGTTCCTATTCTTGAAGGTTTGATAAATTGTTCGGGTGGAGATGCGATCTTAATTATAGGAGAATAATTTGCCGACGTATCTCTCATGTCGTTGACCAATGTTACCTCCTCTACGTTTTTGTTAATTTTGTACGACAGAAATTCGTGCTTACAAATATCGGAGATTTCGACGTAGTATATTATTGATCTTCCACTGACAGAGTCCATTGGAGAAGCCAAAATGGCTTTATTCTTAAAACTATAAGTAAAGATAGGGATAGGAACTCTTTCGAGTGAACAAACTAGTCTCGATAAATCATTAATGGTTTTTAACCTGATGTAAATGGGAGATTTCAACAACTTGTAGTTTACTCATGACATTGGTAAAACGCTCCATATATAATTTTTATACAGGTGAAATAAAGAAACACAAAATAAATAGCAATATGACATAAAATTAAAATTATGGCAATTGCAACTTCAGGAAATCATATTCATTTAAAAAAAAGACAGTTATATTGATTGATTTATGAATGTCAAACGGTTCAGTTTTGCATCAACTCAAAATCAACTGATCCTTAAAATTTTATAATATCTAATCAAACAATAAATGGCATAAAATAGAGTTTGATTAAAAAAGGGATTAAAAATTTAAATTATAACTTGCAGCATTCCATCAAATAACATTTAATATCGAAAAAAACAATCTATGTCATGCCAGATTACTCTGATGATGATATAAGAAATGCAGCAGAGATTAGGGAATGGTTAACCAAACAAATTCTTGAGAAACAAGATGAAATTGAAAAGCTGCAGATTACACTTAACTTGGTTGATTCATTATTAAAACAAGGAAGTTTTAGGGCTGCATCAAATTATAATGTTACAAAATCAAATAACAAACAGGATCTTAAATTGCAGCAAAGACCTTCAAATACTCTTGTGTCAAAATCTAGTAATCCCAGTGACACGCAGGACCTGAAAGACGAATCAATCGATAACGAACGTGAAGTTAGATCAATCAAAAGACCAAAAGACAACTTAATGGTAGCCAGCTTCCACATATTTCAAGATTATATCGACATCATCCCAGAAGGAAGCATCAATATTAGCATCGAAACTCCTCCATTTAAGTCGTTTTTCCTGAACAGGATTTTACAGGGGATGAAAAACAAGGATCTTGAAAAAGTTAAACAAGGAATAATTTCAGAGCCAGATGTCATGGATTTTGAAGTCATTACCGATGAACAATACCCCGGAAGAATCAAAAATATACGAATCAGTCGTTTTAAAGAAAAAGAGAGAATAAATGAAATTTTTAATACTGCAGCTTGGGTAATTACAAGAATGTTAGAGAAAAGCGAAAAGTGACGACAAATGGACAAGATAATTGTACTAGATTTTGGTTCGCAATACAGTCATTTGATATGTAGAAGACTGAGGGAGTTCAACATATTTTGCGAATTAGTTCCATTTGATATTAATGTTGATAAAATTAGAGAACTAAATCCTAAGGGTATTATTTTTTCTGGTGGGCCAGCAAGTGTATATTCAAAGGATTCCCCCAAACCCGATAATAAAATTTTCGAATTAGGGATTCCCATTCTCGGTATATGTTATGGTCACCAGTTAATAGTAGATCATTTCAAGGGCAAGATAAAAAGAGTCGAAAACAGAGAATATGGAAATGCATTACTTAACATTACCAGCAAGCAAAATTTGTTTAAAAATATCCAAGCAGACAGTTTAAAATGCTGGATGAGTCATAGTGATGCTGCAGAGGTCCTTCCAGAAGGGTTTGAAGTACTAGGTAAAACATCCAGTTCATTCTCGGCAGCAATAGGAAATAAAAATAATAATATATTTGGGCTTCAGTTTCACCCCGAAGTTGCCCATACAGAACAAGGAAATAAAGTACTTTTCAATTTTGCGAATGTAATTAGCAGAGCCAAGCAAGAATGGAATATCACCGATTTGACCCAAGATATAATAACTAACATCAAGGATCTTGTCCACAACGAGAAGGTATTATGTGCTGTTAGTGGCGGTATTGATTCAACCACCTGTGCAATTTTAATTCATAGAGCTATCAAATCCAACTTAACTTGTGTATTTGTGGACAATGGATTATTGAGAGCAAATGAAAGGGAGTCGGTAATTAAGATGTTTGAAGAAGAATTGAAAATACCTTTAAATGTAATAGATGCTAGCGACAAGTTCTTGAATGCTTTAGAAAAAATCACAGATCCAGAGATTAAACGAAAGAAGGTTGGCGAAGTTTTTGCTAGAGTATTTACAGAGTTTGCAGAATCTAATGGTCCATTTCAATGGCTTGCTCAAGGTACTTTGTATCCAGATGTTATTGAAAGCGGCGTATCAGGGGGACCAGCCACAATCATAAAAACTCACCATAATGTAGGCGGATTACCTGATTGGCTTAATTTAAAAGTATTAGAACCTTTGAGGTTATTATACAAGGATGAAGTTCGCAGTATAGCTAAAATATTAAATGTTCCCGATCATATACTCAAGAGACATCCTTTTCCCGGTCCTGGTTTAGCAGTGAGAATTCTCGGTGAAATTACTGCCGAGAAAATTTCTATCGTCAGAAAAGCAAGTGCTATAGTTGAGGAGATTTTACTGGAAGAAAATCTTTATAACAAGGTTTGGCAAGCTTTTGCAATAGTTGGAGACGACAAGGCTGTCGGAATTTTGGGGGATGAACGAATCGTCGGTCATGTAGTTTATTTAAGAGTGGTAGAGTCAGTCGACGCCATGACTGCTGATTGGGTACGACTCCCATATCATGTCTTAGAAAAAATTAGCTCACGTATTACAAATGAAATTAATAACGTTACTTGGGTTACTTACACCATTTCAAGCAAACCGCCGGCAACGATCGAGCCTCTTTAGATCTGTTTGTGACGTGCAAAGTACTCTTGTTATTGCCCATGAATTAAGAAATGTTGGTGCTAAAATATATCCAAATTACTTAGCTTAATGGTATGCTAAGGGATTAAAGGTCTTGTGAGTCTTTTTCCTTATTTTCGTTAGGTCTATGTTTGTTTCTTTGTTTTACACCTACATTTTTGAACTTATTTTTGTTTAGTTTTTTTAATCGAAAGATTATAAGAAAAGTTATACCCCAAAGAATCAAGGCGATGGAAATATAGTTAATCATCCACAAGTATCCGCCAATTAAAGCAAGTGCAATTCCGATATACGCCAAAACATTCTTAGAATTCATATTAACTTATTCTTGATATTTCCACTAATGGACGAACCATATTTAGAACTTGCGATGTTTAAGAATTGTGAAGAATTATTATTGTTATTGTTATTACAAAGCAGTTGAACAAGGTACTTTGCAACCTTTAACTTACGTTTCTTTTGTTCCGCATTCAGGATATTCTTTTTAGAATAATGACCAATTTTTGAGTCAAAATCCATCCCCACGAGGATAATCTGCTTTGCATTAAAATGTTGGGCCAAAAAAATACCCCTATCTCCATCCGTGAATCCTCCGAAATTATGTATATTATATAGAGGAAAAGTTTGTGTGGTACCTATTACTCTTGAAAAATCAGATACATGAGTTTTGATTTTATCAATGTTATCGCCATGACCATGCACTATAACTGTAGATCCTTTTTCTTCAGCAATGAACAAGGAATTAAGATCTCCATCAAGATCAGAGGTGACAAAATCAGGGATTATATCCAGGCTTAGGCATAATTCAGAAGCTCCATCTGCAACAATAACTACGGTTTTTTTATTTGGATTTGGCCCGGATCCTTTGACACAATCCTTTATAAATTCTTGAATAGGATACTCTTCAATACTTGGTCCGGCTCCAATGATTAGAACCTTTTTGCCCGATAACCTAACAAGACATTTGGGGTCCAAACAGGAACGGCTCAATAATTCTGACAAAATCAAAGTACATACAAAATCATCCCGTGCTTTTAATCCCAAGGAGTGTGCTATTACCAGATAATGAGGATACCAGTCATTGAATCGCAAATAATAATATTATAAACAAATGAGTAATATATCTTAATTTTGCGATGCAGGCATCAAAATAATAAATTCAGATAATTTAGAAATAGATAACTATCAGCCTCTCGAATTAAATACATGGGATTGCAAGACATTGATAATCATACTGATGTCCAACTAAGAGCGATTTATGATCTTAAAAATATTGCCGTTGTTGGTATGTCAGCCACTGAAGGAAAGCCGGCCAATTATGTTCCAAAATATTTGATTAAGAATGGTTATAATGTTGTACCTGTCAATCCGAATTATGATACTATACTTGGGCTAAAATCATACCCTACTGTTTCATCAATCCCATTTCACATCGACATTGTAGATGTATTTAGAAAATCAGATGATGTTTTGCCGGTCGCAAAAGATGCAATACTAAAAAAAGGTTTAAAAGTATTTTGGATGCAACTAGGAATAATCAACAAAGAGGCTAAGGAAATAATGGAACAGAATGGAGTGATTGTCATATTTAATAGGTGTATGTTAGAAGAGCACTCTCGGCTATTTTAGTAATTTTGCATGAGTCAAATCAAACATATTCGAACCGAAAATCCTTGGTTAAAAGTTTGAGTAACTTAATTAAATAGTGTACCATTGTATGAGTTGTAGTAGTTATGCCTAAATGGGGCCAACTTGAAAACAATACAGGTTTAAGAAATAAATACAAGTATGACAACTCAGGTCCTTTTCAGGAATACTCCAAAGTAATAGTCATTTGTATAGATAGAGACGACGATATTGGTATTAAAGCGGGCATTGAAACACCAATCATAGGTAAGGAATCGTGTGTAAATGCTGGAATAAAGTTAGCAATAGAGGATCCAGAGGATTCTGATTGTAATGCGATTTTCGGAGCTGTAAAATCTTATGAAGAATTTAAGATGAAAGGTTATGACGTCGAAATTGCTTTGGTTGCGGGCAAATACAATAGAGGTATCGAAGGGGATTTAAAAATCACTCAAGAAATAGACAAAGTTCTTCAATTATACTCTGCGGATGGTGCAGTAGTCATTTCAGATGGTGAAGATGATGAAACAGCTATACCATTGATTCAAGGACGTATTCCCATCATATCCATTCAGAGAGTTATTGTAAGGCAAAGCCGAAGTGTTGAATATTCATACGCCATTCTAGCTAGATATATAAAAATCCTTTTCTATGATCCTAGATATTCAAAGTTTTTTTTGGGTCTACCTGGGGCATTATTGGTAACAAGTGGTCTATCAATTATTTTTGGTTTTTCAAGAGAAGCGTTTGCTTTGGGAATTAGCATTCTTGGAGCTGCTTTCATTTTAAGAGCATTTGATATCGATAAATCCATTGCTACACTATCAAAGCCTAGTCCTTCAGCGTTTATTAGGGTATTTTCTTATTTTGCCGGTACTATGATAATCATTGCATCCATACTAAATGGAATCTCGCATATACCTCAGGAAATGATAGAATCAAACGAGGGTATCTCTTCAATAATTACCAATAAGGAAGTATTAAGTAATTTCGCTAACGGAACTATCACTCTTCTTTGGATTGGAGTTGCGACCATTTTTGCCGGTGTATTGCTTAGTAACTGGTTTAAAGGAAGTATAAAGATAATCTACGATATATTGAGATTGGTTGTTTTGGCACTTTTTTATATCCCAATGCTTCAATTAACCTCGCTTATTACTGAGAGGGGAAATCCCTTTAATCTTATTTCTTCTTTACTGATAGGCTTGGCAGTAACACTAATAGCAGCTACATTCTTGTTCCAATATTTTAGAAATCGAAAGGGAGGAGAAGTATTAAAACACGATGATCAATAGCAAATCCAACTCATCTTCTAGTTACATCGTAGTAGTTACGAATGTCTATAACTGATACCATATTAAAGATATTGTATTCCACGTTGAGGAAAAACGTGATATATACTATTTACGAAAAACGCTTAATTAAAGAGATAAAAGAGTTTCCATTTCCTCAGCACATAGGGATTATACTCGACGGTAATAGGAGATGGTCAAAGACCAAAGATCTTGACAAAGTCATAGGTCATCAGATGGGTGCTGACATAGCTGAGGACCTATTGAATTGGATTTACGATCTAGGTATCAAAATTACCACCGTTTACGTTTTGTCTAATGAAAACCTGGGAAGAGATAAAATAGAGATTGAGAATATTTACACATTACTAGAAAACAAGCTTTCCAGTCTTTATAATGATCAAAGGATACATAAGAAGCAAATCCGTATAAAGTCGATCGGAGATTTCGATATACTCCCCAAGAGGTTACAGGAGATATTGTCCAAGTTAGAAGGTATTACAAAGTCATATAATAACATGTATTTGAACATTGCAATTGCATACGGCGGTCAGAAGGAGTTAATTACTGCAATAAAGAAAATCGCAACATCAGTAAAGAATAATGAACTAGAAATCAATGATATAGACGAAAAGGTGATTGAAGCTAATCTATATACTGCTCATTTGCCCCAAGCCGAACCTGACCTCATCCTTAGAACTTCAGGTGAAAAACGGTTGAGCGGATTCTTGTTATGGCAAAGTGCTTATAGCGAACTGATTTTTGTAGATATTTTTTGGCCAGAGTTTAGGAAAATTGATTTGATGAGAGCCATCAGAACATATCAGAATAGAGCTCGAAGATATGGCAAATGAATGTCCAAGAATGTATGCATGTTTGTATGTATAAATATCGACAATCAAGATAACATAAAAATATGCCCGAACATGGCGACTATGATAAAGAAAAGAAAAAGGTTTTTTGTGGTTATTGGATGAGTCCGCTAGAATGGGAAGAAATTCACAAATATTCTTTTCAATCAGAAGACTCGGAAGAAACATCCATAGAAAAAGGTGAGACCTAGCAGTAGGCAAATTTCTAAATCTCTAACGAGCACAAACAAATTTTTATAATTGATAAATTTATTCAAGTCAATGTATGATGAAGTTTCGGCTGGAGCTGTCCTTATTTTAAATGATCACAACTCGCCGAAGGAATTTTTAATATTAAATTATAGTTATGGTCATTGGGATTTCCCAAAAGGAAATATTGAAAAAGGTGAAACTGAGATAGAAACAGTTTTTCGAGAAGTTTCCGAAGAAACAGGGATTAAAGACCTTCAAATTTTAGACGGATTTAGGCAACAAATCACATACAAATATAGGAAAAAATCCAAACTTGTAAACAAAGCCGTTATTTATTATCTTGCAAAGACATCTACACGGGAAGTTATCTTGTCTGACGAACACACTAATTTTGGATGGTTTAACTTTGAAAAAGCACTAGAAAAGCTTTCATTCGAAAACAGTAGAAAGGTATTACGCATGGCTAATGAGTTTCTGTCCAATACATGAAAAAATTTTAAGTAGATAAAACCCATTTAAATTGTAAAATACTCTTCAATGTGGAATTCAAATTCCAATAGAAAGGAATTTAATAATTGTATAGGTATGATTGGAACCATATCAACCTGTTTGTAGGCAAGTGGAACAAATGTCACTACGACTGGCAATACTTTGGAAACCCCATTTAATGATTTTTTATTGCTTAACAACAAACCTCTTTCTTTCTGTTTTTTAACAGCCTCTCTGATAGCCGAATAGGAATTTTTCCGCCAATGTTTACAATCCATTATCAAAGCCAATCCTGACTTTGTGCCTATAACATCTATTTGTCTGGTAGGATTTCTTAGGCGGTAGTTTAAAAGTACCTCAAAGTCATGGAATTTCAAAATTTCAGAAGAGAAGATTTCAAAATCTTTCCAACAAATAAGTTTACAAACATCCATAAAATTGGATCCTCTTTCCACAGCTGATAGCGCTAATAAAATCTTGTAGTATGACATATCATCGGGTGTTGTCGTACTTTTTGATGGAATACCTAGGTTTGAATATACTTCTTGAAATTTATTGCTTTTTAGTATTTGTAAATCTACCGATTGAGGGTTAGAATCTAATTGAGATAATAATTTTAGAGGATGATAGCCAAAAAATGTCAAACAAAAAAAGTGGTGAGATTATGTTATTGTACTACTACTGTACCAACCATTGCTGGGTGTAATGTACAGTGGTATGGGAATTCGCCTGCTGCATCAAATTTGTGCTCAAATTCTTTCCCTTTACTTGTTAAAGCTGTTGGACCTGCTAAACCCGAGTCAAATTCTTTGCCTGCGTCAGCGGCTCCTACGGTTCCAGAAGTTACAGTATGAAAGGCAGAATCCTCATTTGTCCATTCGACTGTTTGACCAACTTTTACATTAATTGGATTTGGACTGTAGGCCGTATCTGTCAAGGTTGATGCACCTGCCACAATTGTTACATGAACTTCATCATCTGATTGAGCGAAAACACTATTGTCTGCGCTTGCTCCTATGGCTATAACGCCAAGGATCGCAAGTAAACTTGCTGCAAGATAAATTGGTTTATTTACCATTTTTATCAATCTTTGTTTAAATAATACTCTAATAAAAATTATAATGCTATAACCAAATAATTGACAGTAAATAACACCGATAACTAATTTATACAAAATTATCTCATCACATCATTTGGAAAGTTCAGTTTAAATAGATTATATTCTTATGAAAGGTTTAATATTATCTCAATAAACGAAAATAAAAAAACTAATTTATGCACTTTTAACTGACCATAAGACGAAAAAGTCTAGAAAGTTTAGAAGATTGAAAAGATTTTTTGGAACATTTTATGAACCAGTAGGGTATGCAAAAATCCACTGAATTAAAATCTGTTAAATCAAAAACAATAAAAAAATAGACGTATCAAATGCAAATTACCTTTTCGTGGTGAAAATAAATGCCTAATAACGATATATAGTATCTCTGATACAAGTGATAATTACCTTTATCAGTGTCTGTTTATTGATAGTTTTTAGATTCGAATTCATATATCCGCTTCAATTTCTTTTAATGTATAGTAACGACATTTTGATTTAAGAGACGTTATTTAAGGTCATTGAATATTTAACCTTAGAATTCTATAGGAAAAATTTTCAGTTGACTAACTGAGTATTTATTTGAATCTGCTCAATTCACACCTTGTTTTCTGTTTCTTGAAAATTGTCAATATAGGATACTGTACTAAACAAGTTAAATCAACAAATCAGACTTTGCATTATAATCAAGGAGCTTTGAAATAGTGATCAAATTTATCGACAATAATATTATCCCTGGTAATTCAACATGTGAAAACTAAAGAGGAACAGTTGCTTGGTATAACTTAAACCCAAGAAGCAAATGTCATCGAGTGACTTCAAGTTTTCGTTTTAATATCTGAAAATTCAGATTAATTCAACGTAGATATTCTGATATCATAAGACGGTAAGAACGCCCCTAACAAGCAATTATCGATTATTTAAACTAGAGAACGATCACCTATTAAAAAAAACAATATATAATAAGCATCTTTCCTATGTGTTTACATATTCAATGTCGAAAACTTGCCTAAGGTGTAATAAATCATATAATGAGGAAGAGGTTGAAGATGAAAATTCACAAAAATATCCATCATGTCCAGAATGTTGGAAGGAATGGACAACTTATGCAGTTATGGTAATGAATGAAATGAGACTTGATATGTCACTACCTGAACATAGAAAAGCATTAAGAAAGTATGAGAGAGGGTTTTTTGACAAAACCATGGGAGAAATCGAGAAAAACCCTGAAAACAAATAGCGAAACCAAAACTATTTGATCTTACCTCATCAAGTCTTTAGGAATCAGTGCTAGAAGATCATCTGGAGCGGGAGTATTAAGAATCATTTCAAACACACAGTTTTTCAACTTTGTTTGATTATCATCAGACATACCTTCTAATTTACTTGACAGTTTGTTGATAATATCCTTGTTAAAATTTTCCATGACAGCAGGATTGATAGAAAGCATCAAAAGGTAACGGTACAAGAGTTCATTAATCTTACCATTTGGCATTGCAACTAAATTTGACAACCACGAATCAATCAAATTATTTAAGGATGTTTCATCAATTTTTGGATAATTCATAATGATATTTAAAACTATTTCATTTTTTTCTTCATCATCAAATGACAAGAACTCATCCATTCTGTTTTTCATTATTGAAGTTCTTAGTCCAAAGGGAAGTTTTGATAATATATTTAGTATGCTTTCTACAAATTGCGAAGATTCGTTGTTAGACTTCACGAGAAAGTGAACGAACCATCTTTATTTTTGTCTTTCCAGATTTTCATATGAGGTATTAGAATTAAATAATCATACTCTGTTCACTAAATACCATGCCATGCTTAGTAACTGTTGGGGGGTTTTATGGAGATGAGGGGAAGGGCAAGATAGTAGCCTACCTTTCAATAAAAGATAACATTGATTTAGCTGCCAGAGGCGGTGCTGGACCAAATGCCGGACACACCTTTGTTCAAAACGGAAAAGAATTCAAAGTCAGAATGCTACCTAGTGCTGTTTTAAACAGTGGGTCAAGACTTCTTATAGGTGCAGGAGTGCTTGTTGACCCTGTCGTCTTGCTAAAGGAGATAGAAACCTTCAAATCCACAGATAGAACTTTTATTGATTTTCAGTGTGGTATCATAGATAAAGAACATCAGGAAGATGATAAGAACAACCAGTATCTTAAAAAAACTATAGGTACTACCGGTAGTGGTACAGGACCAGCCAATGCCGAAAGAGCCCTTAGAAAACTTAAACTTGCCAAGGATGTTCCAGAAATCGCACTTTATCTCGAAGACGTAAGTAACTCTATTAACCATTCTATTGATAATGGTGAAAACGTTTTGATCGAAGGAACACAAGGTACCTTCTTATCGCTATTTCATGGTACATATCCTTACGTAACCTCTAAAGACGTTACTGCGTCTGCAATATGCTCAGACGTTGGAGTAGGTCCAAAAAAGATAGATGAAGTACTGGTAGTTTTCAAATCTTATGTTACCAGAGTAGGAGAAGGTCCCCTCAGTTTTGAAATGAGTGAAGACGAAGTTAAAGCAAAAAATTGGCTTGAATTTGGAAGTGTAACAGGTAGACAAAGGAGGGCAGCACCATTTGATTTTGATTTAGCAAGAAAGGCAATTCAAGTTAATAGCGCCAGTCAAATAGCCTTGACCAAACTAGACGTGGTTTTTCCTAAATGCAAAGGACTAAAAAATTTTTCAGATTTGCCTGCTGAGGCCAAAGACTTTGTAAACAAGATTGAGTCAGAGACAGGACTTCCTGTAACTCTAATTGGAACTGGAGCAGAAATCATGGATACCATAGACAGAAGAAATTCAACAAAATAATAATTTTTTTCAAGGTGGAAAGTACTATGCTATAAAATTAGAAGATCAAACTCAGACTGGATTTACTAAAAAAATTTAAGAGCTCATTCTACTCTCCTTTGATATGTTTATCAATTAAGAACGTTTAATTACTATAATTTTTTAAATCAAAATATTAAAAAGAAATCTAAAAACAAGAAGAGGAGGCTTGAAGCTTTAAATGAATTTACAGAAGACGAAGTAGATTTTTTTGTAAATACAATCAAGGATGTAAAACCATATCCAAAGTTAAGGGACCTAAGAAGCTTGCTAGCACCTAAACTCTCTTTATCTAAAATAAATGCAATACTAAAATTTTTGGAAAGGTCAAAAAGAATTATTGTAGACTTGGATGGAAATATCGTGTGGTTTAAGGAGAATAACATTGATCAGGAATATCAACTACACCAAGTGGCCGATTTTTCTAAAGATTTTACTGATCGTTATGGAAATTTATAATGTCTCAACTGCAATTTTATAAATATTTAAATCACGTATATGTGTAATTCAAATTAAACATGGTAGATTTTTTTAAATCCAAGCGAAATAGAAGGATCACTCCAGACGGTGAACCCCTAGAAGATGTTGGAGGTGGTGGAGGTTTTGGTTTCTCAAGCCCACTGAAGATAGCTATTCCTGCAATAATTGCCGTTATTATTATTTTTGTAGTTTTGACTTCAAGTCTCAAGATTGTAGAGGCCGGTAATCGAGGTGTTTTGCTAAAGTTTGGGGCAGTTGATACATCCGTTTCATTGAGTGAAGGTCTTCATTTTGTGTTACCTTTTAGAGATTCGATTGTACCTATGGAAGTAAGAACCCAAAAAATAGTTGAAAGTACAACATCTGCTTCAAAAGACCTTCAGAATGTTGCGACGGAAGTTGCTTTGAATTATCGTATAAATCCTGATACGGTTCCAATTCTGTACAAGGAAATTGGACTGGATTATTCTAACAGGGTTATAGTTCCCACAATTCAGGAATCAGTAAAGCAGGTCACTGCTCGTTACAATGCAGAGGAGCTGATCACAAAAAGAGATCAAGTCAAATCAGAGATCGAAGAACAAATTGAAGCAAGGTTAACCCCATATAACATAATTATGGATACGATATCTATTACCGATTTCCAATTTTCTGACCAGTTCGTTCAGGCTGTAGAGGCCAAGGTTCAAGCCGAGCAACGCGCACTTCAGGCTCAAAATGAACTTCGTAGAATACAAATTGAAGCACAACAGACTGAAGCCAAAGCTTTGGGTGACCAGAAAGCTAATATCGCATCTGCTGAGGGTCAGCGTCAAGCCAACATATTAAAGGCTCAAGGTGAATCCGAAGCTATCAAGATAATAGACACACAGCTCAGAAACAGCACCGAATATCTTAATTGGCTACAAGCACAAAGATGGGATGGCAAATTACCACTAGTCACAGGTAGCAGTGGTGGTGCCGGAGCAAATAACTTGGGAGCTATCCCATTCATAGAAATCCCTCTAGGTGGTTCAACTTCAAATTCAGAATCGCCAGCAAGGACGACGAATACTCCTCCTTCAAACAGCTCAACACTTCCGTCAGGTCAGGCCCCTCCTCTTCCCACAACATCTTAGCAAAAGTCAAAATCCAATTGAAAGGAATATAGTACATTCCATCCTTTTTTTAAGATTATTAACTGACATTGAGATAAGGTTACTTTCGAGTCTTTTACAGAATTGTATTAAAAGAGTATTTAATTTAATTTATAAATAGACTTTCGTATGCAGATTGGTTGATCAAAGGAAATGAAAACGCTTATAATCCTATGAATCGATATGGATAAAGGTAATATTGTACTTCAAAGAAGGTCTCACCTTTGATGACGTCCTGCTAGTTCCTAAGAAATCTCCTATAGTTTCCAGATCGCAAACCAACTTAAAGACAAGGTTGTCATCAAACGTGTATTTGAATATTCCTATCATTAGCGCGAATATGGATTCAGTAACAGAATCAAGGATGGCAATTGCCTTGGCTAGAGAAGGCGGAATAGGAATAATCCACAGGTTCATGACCATACAGGAGCAAGTAGAACAAGTATTAAAAGTCAAGAGAAGTGAATCAGTAGTAATAGAACAACCTTATACAATTAGTCCAGACAGTAAGATTAAAGAGGCTAACAGCATCATGGCTGCAAACGGAATTTCTGGTCTGCTAGTTAAAGATCATAATAACAAATTATGCGGGATACTCACAAGAAGAGATACAGTATTTGAAAGGAATCCCGATACCAGAGTGTCTGACTTGATGACAAAAGACGTTGTTTCTGCCAAAATTGGTACTAATATTGAGCAAGCAAAAGAAATACTTCATAAGCACAAGATCGAAAAATTACCTGTAATAAACGAAGCAGGAGAGATTCATGGTCTTATTACGGGTAAGGACATTTTGAAAATGGAAGAGTTTCCAAATGCCTCAAAGGATAAGAAAGGACGATTGCTAGTCGGTGCTGCGGTCGGAGTTAAAGGAGATTATCTAGAAAGAACAGAGGCTTTGTTAAGCAATGGAGCTGACATAATTGTAGTCGATATTGCACATGGTCACAGCGACAATGCATTAAACACAGTTAAATTAATCAAGAAGGCATTTCCAACATGCGAACTTGTAGCTGGAAACGTGGCGACAGGAAAAGGTACTGAGGACCTCATCAAGGCAGGAGTAGATGCAGTAAAAGTTGGTGTAGGTTCAGGTTCTATTTGTATAACTAGAATAGTGACTGGGTCTGGTGTTCCCCAGTTAACCGCAGTTATAGATAGTGTAAAAATGGCAAAGAAATATGATATTCCAGTAATTTCGGACGGTGGCACCCGAACGTCAGGAGACCTGACAAAAGCATTAGCGGCGGGTTCATCATCAGTAATGGTAGGCAGTCTATTTGGAGGCACTGATGAGAGTCCAGGTAAGACTTTGGTAAAGAATGGTAAGAAGTACAAAATGTATCGAGGTATGGCATCTTTTTATGCTGCCCTGGGTAGAAAATACAGAGAAAATGCAGAATCTCCTAGTGAAGATGAAGACCTGAATGATTATGTTCCCGAAGGAGTTGAGGCCATGGTACCTTATAAGGGAAGTGTTATCGACATCATTAGACAGTTGGTCGGAGGTTTAAGGTCGGGTTTAAGTTATTGTGGAGCAAACACAATTGCAGAAATGCAGGAAAATGCAGAGTTTATTAAAATAACACTTGCTGGATACAAAGAGAGCCATCCACACGATGTAGATGTAATTTAGAATTAAATGAACTAGTAAAAAATACAGATAGCAATTTTCAATTTTTATTTAATTAAGTATCTATATGGATACGGGCATCTAATCCGATATAAAACCAGGAGATGGATGCTTACATTATTTCCGCTTTTCCTCTTACAATCGTGGCGGCATGTATAGCATCAATTTTCTAACTCACCCTCGATTTAAGGGAGCAAAAAAACTCTAGTCCATCTTAGCAACATAGCAATTAATCAAAGCGAGTATCTTATTCTAATGCCCTTTCCTCCCTCCTTTTTTAGAAATTATAGACATATGATCCCAATCTTTAACATGAATATTATAATTGCACCAGTTTATTAACAATCTAGGAGATCATAGAGATTATTTTAACAGCAAAGTTTGATTACGGGTTTGTAAGAGATTATCAACTTGAATGCCAATACTCGCTATTTCAGTCAGTTCCTTGCTATCCGGTCAAGGTGAATCGATACAGAAAGAAAGAAAGAAAGAAAGAAAGAAAGAAAGAAAGAAACATAATTGAGTAAGAAAATTTCCAATCAACTATCCCTAGACGAAACATGACACAAATTTTCAATATGTTTTTGCAGGGTAACAAATCAATAAATACAAAGAAAGAATTATTTAATACGCAGATTAAACCATTCTATTTGTCCATAGACGATTATGATTCCAAAAAAAAGAGGGAGTCTTCTGAAAGTCGACTGGATTTTATTCGTAACGCGCATAATGAAAAAAAAGAAGGTGAGATTAGAACTGACAGAATGGAAGATTATCTGGAAGTTATTTATGAGTTGATTCAACAAAAAGGTTATGCTACAACTGCAGACATTTCAAAGTATTTGAATGTGAGTTCCCCAAGTGTTACTAAAATGGTAAAAAAACTTGATGAAAATCAGTACCTAATTTATGAAAAATATAGAGGTCTAAGGTTAACAATAGATGGAATTAACATTGCAAAAAACATCAGAGAAAAGCATAGTCTTTTTGCAGAATTTTTAAAGATGATCGGAGTAGAAGATGATGTAGCACACTTAGACGCTGAAGGAATTGAGCATCATTTGCATGCTCAGACTATAGAGAAGTTGGAAAACCTGATTATATTATTGAAAAAAATGAATCCAGACATTTTAAAAGAGCTATAAATATTGTAAATTAAAAGAATGTATCATCCCTATGGGAATGGCAGATCAACGTCGATTTTTAGATATGATATATCTACTATACCCTTGTTAAATGATTGAGAAACATCATTTAGGTTAACCATGTTCGCGCTATTGCAAAGATTCAAAAAGTCACATCTGTCGATGGCAGTTTGGTTGAAGTTATAACTAACATGATAATTAGAGGAGATAGTGGGTGACTGCACGATTGAAAGTCCAAAACTTTCAGGGCTAATGCTGAGTGTTATAAATATCATAAAACAGCCCAAGATAATTGGAATAATCGTTCGACTCATATGTATGCAAATTCTACGGAGTAAACTTATAATTGGATTTCAGCAGATAGTGCTGTTATTTTGCTCTTAATTCTTATTATAGTAAAATAGATTCAACGATTAAGGGGGTAATAAAGAATGAAAACTTCTTCGCGACCATAACTAGATAGAATATAACGACTATAGCAATCAAATCATAGATTGAGAATCGTTCGATATTATCGACGCTCAACATTTTGAGATTTTTTCTATCCTTTCATACAGAGCCAACATGTCGATTTGAGACAACAGGTGTAAAAAAAGGATTTTGTTTGTAAGGTAATAAAGAAATTTTAATAAATGTATATGAATATCGTCAAAAATAATAATTTGGTATAGCAATATTCAAATGATAATAGATACGGGTGAATAAATAATGATAGTAGATGCTTCCCTGATGCATAGATGGCATTCAACGATTATAAAGTAGATAGTTTTCGGGGCCGTATTAACATGTTTGATGTGGTGTATATTAGATAATTATAAAAATTTAGTGGATGTTTTAATATTATTATCTGAATGTCTAAACATGCTTTTTTAGGTATGTTTATGGTTCATGGAAACAAAAATTTTTCTTACGGCGGTTTTTAAAATAACAGATTTTCTTATTATAATTTTGTTGGAAAAGAATATACAATTAACAGATCAATTCAAATTTTTTTGAATAAAAATTTATTGGATTATTTTACGAATTTAAATCATCACCTAAACCTAAAAATAAACCAAAAATAAATATAAGAAATGCAGTTTGATTGTACAATATTAAAGATTAAATGATTGTAATATTAAGATGTAATAATCAGAGAAAATAATATGACACCCATTACAATTTGGAAACGTTGGTTGATTTACAATCTAATCGGTGAAGGTGTACATAACGTTCTCTTTGAAGATCAAATCAGAAAACTGGCAGGTCATAATTATGAAGACAATCTAAAGATTGCACTAAACAGCTTGGTTGATAGTGGGATTCTATTACGTCTAGAAACAAATAAAAAAAAGAAATTTGTAGTTAATTATGATAAATTAATCGAGGCCCAAAAAATTCTTAACGATAATAGAAATTGGAAGTTAGGTACTGAAAGAAGTAGTAACCACGAAAGCGGACGCAGTCTTTCCGAGAGTATCCATCAATATTATTCAGAACCAGAAGGATATAGTTTTTGGTTTAATTTGGAAGAGAGTCCAAGACGGAAAAAAAGTATTTATAATTTTTACCGAAAGAAAACAGACGATTTAGAATTTGCAGCGCAAATCATTACCCAAAGAGATTCTCGAGTTATGCATCTGGGCTCGTTAAGGCAAAATCAATCCATAATTTCGAGATTGTGGAGAGCATGTTTGATTCTTGCTAAAGATGCGGATGGAAATAATAATGCATTCATTTTACAAGATTTACAGGATAAGGAGAGAAAAGCTTGTGGCAACAATCGTCAGAGAGGAAAAATAGCCTTAGTAATATTTAAAGAGCTTGGATTTATAACTAACGTTGGCAAAAAAGGAAATTCAGTTAAATACAAAACCACAGGCAAGTTACCACCCTTCTTGTCCTTGGATAAAATTATTGAATCAGGATAACAAGCAATTTCGGGTATTATTCAATGAATGAATAATCGCAAACCTATTATTCAGTGATTAATCAATTTCTATTATGGAAATATTGGATGAAAAATTACTGGCCAAACAAATATTCAAAAGATATTCGTCTAACCCTCGTGACTGGAATTTCATTATTTCCACCAACTCAATGAAGGATGGCTTTTATGACGCCACGATATCCAGTCCAAACGAAGCTTGGCAGCTTAAAATAGACTCCATTTACAAACCTTCCCCCATTATACTTGGTACACGACTAGATATTGATTTAAAACCAATCAAAAGAACTCTAGACGATAAATTGATCCCATTTGGCTATAGGAAGATTGATCCTCCATTGTTTATGGACATGTTTAAGAAGCTATCAGACGATCAAGATAAAATATCTAAAAAGAATTCAGACATATTAAATAGCGAGTTTAATTCCATTTTAAACTCATTAGAACCTACTGTCCCTACAAAAGGTAAAGACTATTTGTATGGACCTTTTCTTTATACTAATAAAAATCTATTAGGGAAAAGCAAGTATGAGAACACGGTATCAGACAAATTATCTCAAAATATAAGAAGAAAGATAAAAGAAAGATATCCAGGTTATGGATGAATAATTGAATGGCAAGATAGACTATTTATCATTTAAGAGTGAAATTTTACAGGATAACCCGCTAGGTGATCCCAGTGTAAGAGATTTGATCGTTTATATTCCTCCAGGCTATGAACCACAATCTAATTTAAAGTACCCCGCAGTTATTTTATTACCTGCATTTGGCAATGACAATTACTCATCACTTAAGCATGATCCATTTTCCTATTCAATAATTGAAAGACTGGAAATGCTCTCTGAAGGACAAAAATGTGGGAATATGATCTTAATAGTTGTAAATTGCTTTAATAGACTAGGTGGCAGTCAGTATATTAATTCCCCAGCAATTGGAAATTATGAAGACTATCTCATTAAAGAAATCATTCCATTTATTGATAAAGAATTCAACATTTCAAAAAAAGCCATCATGGGAAAATCATCAGGAGGTTATGGTGCACTGGTTCTGGGAATGAGGCACCCAGACTTATTTAACGCTGTGGCAGCCCATTCATTTGATTCTGGCTTTGAATATTGCTACATTCCGGATTTTCCAGCAGCTATCAGAACTTTAGGTAAATATGATAAACCATCAAAATGGCTCGAAGAATTTTGGAATGCAGAAGAAAAACGCACAAAAGACGATTATGCTACACTTAATATTTTGTCAATGTCAGCTCACTATTCTCCGAGCTTATCTTCAAATGATCTTAGCATAGATCTACCTTTTGATACTATATCAGGTAATTTCAGAATCAATGTCTGGGAAAGATGGAAACAAAATGATCCCATTAATATGCTAGACGAATTATCAGAAAACCTTAAAAAAATTGGTTACTTATATCTAGACTGCGGAGCAAATGATGAGTTCAACCTAAATATTGGTACCAAAAGTTTTAGTCAAAAATGTCATAGTCTGGGAATAAAACATGAATATTTGGTATTTCATGGAGGGCACTTTAATACAAATTACCGTTTTAGTATTTCATTGCCAAAAATTTATAATGTATTAAAGTAGTCTTTAGGTATTAATTTTTTTATAGGTAATTCGCAAAATAGATAGACATGTACTTTTACATAGTAAAGTATTATTCAACCAAGCATAATCATTAATATATCTAATGAAAGGAAAACAAGTTAATTTGATTTTGTATGCAAATTATAGTTAATAACACATATAGATGCGATTATATGTATCGATTCAAGATACTGTGGCTTTATGCGTTAATTGGCACTTTGAATTAGGAATTTTTGTAATTGTAGATTAATCGAACCTTTAATTTATTACACCACTTCAAACCGCTGAATCAGAACCTCATTAACTTATTTGCTCTAAATTAAAAAAATGTAAGTGTGGATGCTATAAAATGTGAAAAATTTCTGTCTGTAATTTGATAGACACGGTTTTATGGGTTTAGATTCAATGATTTATTTTAGAGAAAAGTCAGCCAATCACCGACAAGTTCAGACCTACCTCTTACAATATCATCAAATTCTTCCCTCAGCTTTTTAGTGATAGGACCTATTGAACCCCCACCTATCTTTCGATGATCAATATGTCCAACAGGAACAATTTCTGAAGCTGTACCGGTCAAAAATATTTCATCAAAGTAATATAACTCATCTCTAGTAATATTTTCAAATCTAATTTCTATTCGGTTTTTTTTGGCAATCTCTATTATAGAATCACGTGTGATACCCTCAAGCGCACCGGTTGATATTGGTGGAGTATACAATACCCCGTTCTTGACAAGGAAAATATTTTCAGCGCTTGCTTCTACTACATAACCATTAGAATTCAACAGAATAGATTCATCAAAGCCAGACTTTAAGGCCTCCATCCGAGCCAAAGCAGAATTAGCATAGTTAGCAACTCCTTTTGCGTGTGTAGGCATACTTTTAATACCAATCTTTTCCCAGGAAGATACCATTAAATGGACTCCCTGATCCAAATCTTGCTTCTTGATATGTTCAGTCCATTGCCATGCAGATATAGCAATTGATACTCGATTTGGTAAAGGATTTACACCCAATTTACCATAACCATAATATGCTATGATACGAACATAGCATTCATTTAGCTCATTGGCCTTAATTACTTCTACGGTTGCTCGTTTTAATTCATTTGGGGAAAACTCATAATGCATAAAATACGCTTTCCCACTATTATATAATCGTCTAATATGGTCATCAAATCTAAATAAGGCATTCCCTCGTGGTGTAGCGTATGATCGAATTCCTTCAAATACACCAGTGCCATAATGTAATCCGTGAGTTAGGACATGAATCCTTGCATCTTGATAGTCAAGCATCTGTCCGTCTAACCATATTTTATTACTCTCAATCATTTCTATCACTCCAAAAAAATTTATTTAATACTAGTTCATTATTGTGCCTTTTGAGTGTATCGATCTAATTACTTCCTCCACATTGCTATCTTCAACTATAATCAAAATCCTAGACGTTTCTTCTTGAGCATCAATATTCAAGATATTAATGTCTCGCTGACTTACGATGCTACTAGTTTCTGAAACAATTTTAGGTACCTTCCACATTGAATCCCCAATTAGGGTTACTACACCCCTACCGTAGACCATTTCAACTTTGGGATAAAATGCTCGAAAAATTTTTTCGTGTCGTCGAACATAGTCTCCATCTAAAAAGAGAAACCGAGTCATTTCAAGATTGTCTTTTCTGTAGGGTGATAATTTTATGAAATCGTGATACTGACGTTGTTTTTCAAATAAAGCCGCCAAATGAGAGGCAGATATGGATTCCATTCTGACGATTGCACAATTCTTCTTACCAGTAACTAATTTAATTTTTGGATCACTGTCACTTTCTTCATTACTTGCTTTCTTAATTATTTGAGTATAGCTTGTTGGGTTTGAGATATTTGTTACTAAAATCAATAAGTTCAAACCATGATCATCAATATCCTTTATTGCAATTGGATCGAGTATTTTCATTCCAAACATGCCTGCAAGCTTTGCTTCGTTATAGGAAAGGGTTTTTACAAAACGCAAATTTTCAGAGACTATTTTCGGGTCAGCACTTAAAACAGAATTATCCTTTTCAAAATCTAGAGTTACTTTAAAATTGTTCGAGAGTATAACACCTAGATCTGCAGCAGATCTATCAGATCCGCCCCTTTCATAAGTTGTTTCCAACCCATCGACAGTTTTTCCTATGAAGCCGCCAAAACATACTACTTCATTGCATTGAATCAAATCCACAAGGTATTCAAGATGTTTCTTTGATTCATCCAACATAAAATTTGCAGCTTCAAAGTTATCGTCTGTAATAATGGGCCAATCGTTTATTCCAATGCTAGATGACACCATACCGTTGCTGCGTAAAATATAATTCATTAAACTCGCTATCACAATTTCTCCACTATAAGCGAGTACTCTTGAACGACTTACATCCACAAATCTTCGGTTTTCTGCCACTTGCTTCAAGGATATTAAGACAGTTCTACTGAAGCTGTTTAACTCAGTCTCAAACATTTCTTGGTTTTCTTTAGAAAGAAACTTCCTGGAAATGTCTAAATACACATTTTTTAGGATATCAATATCTACTGGATTTGAGGTAGCATAATTACGAGAAATTCTTATGGCTACATCAGTCATGGACATATTTTTCCCTTCGTAACTTGTCAATGGAGCAGAAAAAACACAAATAACTTTAGATTTTTTACTTAATTGTTTAATTCTTTCAATGATTATGGGAATTCGAACGCCGTTTATCCCTAAAGCAGAGCCTCCAAATTTTGCGATAACTATTTGCTCCAATACCAAAATTTGAGGGCCTTCTATTATTTATTAAGATAACGATATTTATTATTGATTATGCTTTACTATAGCCTATCAATTCCTACAAAATCACATTTATTGAACAATAGAGAATGTTCAATAATTCCAAGCCTTATTTTGTCTCTACCTCAAACATCTAGACAAAGTTCCATTTTGCTATCAAATAATATATATTTAAATGATAATAATGTGAATCGAATTTGATAAGTATGTATACTTAACTTGTCATAAAGATCCGCATTTCATAATTCGCCATTATTATCATAGGCATGATGATAACACAGAATTTCTTACCACTCAATCTATTGTAATATGATTAAAATGGATGAGTTGACGAAAACTATTCTTTATCGCTTTATCAAGTTGAGATAAAGATATAGGTTTGTATAAAACTTGAATTTTACCTATTTCCTTATATTTTTCAAAATCTTTTTTTTTCAAATTTGCGGCGGTTAATATTATAATATTCTTGTTTCTTGTCCTTTGCTTTTGCAATTGGTATAGGATATCAAATCCAGTATAAGTTGGCATCGCCATATCTAAAATAATAAGGTCATAATCTTTTGTTTGAATTTCAAGCAAGCCACTTCTACCATCGTTGACTTCCTTGCAAGAAATATTACACATGCGGCAATAGTCAGATATTGCATCAGAAGTAAACTTGTTGTCATCTATCACCAATATGTTCAAAGTAAATTATGTTATAATAAATCACTTATAAATTTTAAATAATGTTTTAACTGTTGTATTTAATTTCGTGTTTAAGAAAAACTTGCAAATTTGAATTAGATTTATCTAATCCAATTCTGTTAAATCACATTATAAATATTTGCCCAATGATAATGTTGAGTACATACACTGTCAGTTTCTCTTTCTAGCAGATATCTGATCTTATAAATAGCACTGTCGAATCGGATTAGTGTTAATACTTTAGGTGAGTAAAGCAACCATCAGAACTCACTCCTACGTCTTTAAATTTTCAGAATTGCACCAGCAAGACATTTTGTTGATGGCAAGACAAAATCATACAAAGTCAACCCTAAAGAATAATGCTAAAGTTTGAAATGAAATATACATTGACAAAAAATATAAGTTTACGTATGTATTCCAACGAGATTTTTATCCAATCTACTTAAAGTTTTTAGAAATCATTTAATAAATAAGATGCGGAACTATTTACCTTTTCTCTAGTGACCCATCTTTTTTATTTTTTAAAATTTAACACAGGGATTTTGTTTTCCAATTGTCAAGAAATAAAACTCACCCGAAAAGGATTGGGTATATTCACGGTCATTTTTAAGAAATAAAATCACTAGAGAATAGTTATCGTATATTAAAAAATTTTTAAAAGCAACTCCTCTGTTTACATAACATTATGATACTTTTAATTTATTGGAATCTTTGTTTCAAATCTCTTTAATTTAGTATTAAATTATTTCGTATATCAACTTTTTTTACAATTTTTTCATTTGATAAGAAAACAAATATCAAAGAATAATTTGACATATAACAGTGCTTCATTTTAATTCAAGTAGCATCCATATGCTTTATTTATCAAGATAATAATCTAAGAATAATTGAAAAGCAAATTTAGAATTGCTAATTAACTTTGGGCTCACTATAGGTATCAAATTAAGAGGCGATATTCCAAATCAAGTGAACTGAAAGACTTGATATTCAAAAGAAGGAACAAATTGCAATGTAGCGAAAAGTCATAATAATGCTTAAGTTCAAATAGATACTTAAACCAGCTTCGATGTTATACTTTTACAAACCTTTTCGACGAAATTGATTATTCAAACAAATGATCATATTCTTGATTCAATTTCAAAGCCAACTCAATAATCATCATATAGAAGCATAAAGGTCTAAAAATTATAAAAATCGACAAAGTAGAAGACATTTGTCATGAGGATTAAATCGTAACAATAAATTGAGTAATTAAAGACTATAATAAATAAAGTACACTCATACCATCTGATTAGGTATGTAAATAATATTCATAATACGGTCATAATTTAGGTTTCTTTGTATCCAAGATGATATATAAGCATATTAAAATTATTTGTGAGCTTGTTTTTCTTTATTGCTGTAAGCTGAATTTTAATAGAAAATTAATTTTACAAATTAAGACGCTTCTAAATGAACAACAAGGTTTTTTAGTCTTTATTAAGATAACTTAAAATAATCTTTGCAGCCTTTACATCACCGTCAAAATTCTTTTTTTTTCTTCTTGAGCCTAAATTTGATAAATATTCTGCAAAGATAGGTAATAAATTATTGATATCATTTGCAGAAAATCCTAATTTTTTTGCTCGTTCTTCTTGTTCAAAATGATTTTTTATTGGTATAAATATCCCAGGTGTTCCATAGGCAAAACATTCGTCGATAGTAGATTTGCCTGCTAATGAAATTACCAAATCTGATGCATAAATATATTCATTGATATTAGGTGCAAAACCTATATCAATATACCAATCTGATTTCTTTTTGAGAGTTATATCAGCAGGATTGGAAACTAATATATCAAAATCAAATTTATTCTTGAATCCCAATAGTGTTAGAAGAGCTTTATCTATCAGGTATGATCCGGAATTAGTACCTCCTGTTGTAATGAGAACTGTTTTTTTATGTAGACGTAATTTTTGTCGAAGCAAGTTTCTTTCCATAGTAATATCTCTCACGATGGGCCCCACATAGAAAATGTTATCCACACTGTCTCCAATTTCAGGTACGATTACACACTTGCTGTATGCGAGAAGTTTTTGCATAGATTGGTTTAAGTATTTTTCAAATAATGATATGATTGGGGTCCTTAAGAATTTAGTATTAAGAATATCAGTGATAAATATACTTGATATACCTTGTTCTTTAGATGCGGTCAAGGAGGCAAAATCCTCGTCAGAAATTACTAGGTCTTTTCCATTAGGGTTTTTATCAACAGATAGGAGTAGAGTTGTTGCAGTATTTTTGCACTTTTTATAATATAATAAATATTTTAATAACCATAGAAAATTATTTTTTAGTTCCCCATTGCGGATTGAGAATTGTGGAGGGAAATAGAGATTGGAGATGCTCGACCCACAAGACTCCCACTGCATTACAGCCTTATTCATGAACTGATAAGCATTAGATCCTGTAACAAAATTGAATTTTAAATTTTTGGAATATTCTATAATTCTTTGGGTTATAGCAATATCTCTAGTTACATGTCCAAGTCCAATAGGACTAGAAAAGAAATAGATCATAAATTTTTTGATACTGAGCCTGATTTAATGACTATGTTTGAAATAATTAGTTTAAACTTACAATATTTATTCTTAGGAGACTGCTTTAACTTGTCATTTGTTAAATTGAATAATCTAACTGCAGGAGCGTAGAATGAAAAATAAAACATTCACTTTAAAGATCAATCAAAAATAAATATTAATTTATTAACTTGTTAGGGGCAACCTTCCATTTTCTGGATATAATAACCATTTTGTTGAATATCTTTGGCTACTACTGGTGGTGCCTCTTGTATATGACAGAATTGACACTCTTCTTGAGTCATTTTTTGTCCACCTTGATCGACACTCTGTAAGTACTCTTTGCCATATTCTATTGCTTTTTCGTGAGGAGTATTTGCCTCGACGATTACATCAAAATGCATTATTCGACCATCTTTTTTAGTGACGTATGTATCATAAACTGCACATTCCATATTTTTTTTTCGTTGACATCATATTTAATTTATTACTTCGTTTTCATATTGGAAATCTAATTTATGAAAGGAAATGGTATGATTCTAAGGAATTTAATCCTTAAATGTCAGCTTTGAATATTCAAGTTTGGCTTTTCCAACAAAGTAAGAAAAAGTAATTAGGGTAAAACTTCAAAATAGAAAACTTTGCAAATATGCTTATAGTCTAGGAAATAGAGACACGACTAAAACAGAAAGAAAATCTTGAAACGTTATGAGTGCAAGTATATAAACAACCTGTAATCTGCATCTTTGTTATAGCTAGAACTTGGGTATGAATGTGAATGTTTGCTTTATTTGTTATGAAAAAGAAAACAAAAAAGTTGTGTAGTAAAGTACACAAACATTTAATTAATTTTCCTTAATAAACTAGGTAGTATCAGATTTATAAAAAGTATAAATAAAGTTGATAGAAAATAGACTGTTTGTAGGTGGTATCACCTAGAATAAATCATTTTCTCGTTATAAAAAACTGTAAATGGTTCAAACAATGCTTGTTGAAAATTATTTAGTTTTCTTTCTTTAGTTAGGCCACGGTAAACAATCATTAAATCCTTCATATTTTTCCTAACATATTTCTTATACCCTCATTAACCGAAATGTATCTTAAGGATAGACTTTAATTGAAAACCAAGGATTTTTGTGGCTACAAAGTAACTCTGTAATTACTAGTTGGTTTGGTTTTAGCAATTAATCAGGTTTTTTAAAAATCTTTCATATAACCATGAGACTTTTTTCCTTGACTTCCTCTGACAGGTAAATCAAAAATAATTTAGATAATACATCTATTGGCAGGTCTAGAAGATATGGACACAGACATAATTTAACTAACAGAGTTAGTAGTTTAATTTGAGGGATCACAACATACAACCAACTTAGAAGTGTAGAAGATATCAAATTGTAAAATAATATTTTAAAAAATGTTAGATTATGAAATATTAAGTGAAACTTTTCAAATGAACTGTCATAGTTTTCAATTCATGGGAACAGAGTAAATTAAAGGTTCCTCATGAAGATTCTTCAGATCCAGAAAATGGCCATGGCTTTGACCGTCACAGCTAGTCAAATACGGTATGCTGGAATTAACAAGAGAGTCCACTATTTCAGAAGAGGTGGCATTAGGATGATAACTTTTATAGACCGCAGCTTGTCCAGCTACAAATGGTGCTGCCATGCTAGTGCCACTGTCAAAAGCATATCCATCGTTCAAATATGTAGAAAATATATTGACTCCAGGTGCGGCAAAATCAATAGATTTGCCATAATTGCTAAAAAAGGCGGCGTAATCATCATTCCCAGCAAAGGTTCGATTTCCTTTACCACCACATTTTCCATCGCTATCAGATATCGCTGAAACCGAAATAACGCCTGGCACCCGTGCAGGAGATGTTAAGGCTACACTTTGATTACTATTACCTGCTGCAACTACATAAATTAACCCTTTAGATAGTGAATCATTTACTGCCTTGTCTAATTTGCTGGATGGAGGATTTTCTATACTTAGGTTTACTATGTCTATTTCATTTGCGTGGTCATTTACATATTGGATAGCTTTGACCTGGGAAGAGACTGGGCAATTTCCATCCTTATCGCACACCTTAATTGCCCACAACTTCGCACCAGGTGCTACCCCTAATATCCCCTGTGCGTTATCTTTTGCAGCAGCAATTCCAGCTATGTGTGTTCCATGACCAAGATCATCGTTACCGTTATCTACTCCATCTATAAAGGAAACATTTTTGTACACATTTAAATCTGGGTGGGTTAGGCTTATTCCAGTGTCTAAAATTGCTATATCGACATTTGAAAAGTCAAGATTACTTGATGAGTTCCTGACAGTGTTATTGGAATGAATTCCGGTAAAATTCAATATATTAGCGTTAATCCGTTCCAAACCATCTGGGACTGTTTGATTATTATATCTTAGTGAAGCTATTTTACCATTCAAATCCTGGTTTATGGCCAATATCCTGGGATCCTTAGTTAGTTTGTCGATAAACATCTTTTCATTCTCGCTACTTGTCCCGTTTGTATTAATTACGAAACCAGGCGGATCCTGAAAAACAAATTTAATGTTTCCATTAATCGAATACTCATCAGACAATGTTTCTGAGTCAGTAGTAATATTTTCATTTAACCAGACTATGTACTGGGAAGGGATTGGTTCAAAATACAAATTAGGAGTAAAAGATCTTTCAAACAGATAGATGGTTGGGGTAGTAAGGTTCCTATTTAAAGAAATGTCAAAAGTTTTGTAATTGGCAGGGTTTAATTGATCCCAAACTTCAATCTTGTACCAACCAAATTCTAGGCCAGATAAAGTTATTGTAGACGGATCAATATCGCAGTCAAAAAAGTCGTTATTTACGAAGTAAAGGGACTGGTTTTCATTGTAGGGGTTTGGAGTAATTTGATAAACTTGTGAAAAATCAGAATTTGTTTTTAGGGTCAAAGAACCAGTTTGAACGGCACTAGTATCATCCCGATCGTTACAGTTATCAAGTATTGTTTGGTACTCCAAGGGTAAGGGTTCATTAGTATCAGGCGTTTGAGGTTCATTAGTATCAGGCGTTTGAGGTTCATTAGTATCAGGCGTTTGAGGTTCATTAGTATCAGGCGTTTGAGGTTCATTAGTATCAGGCGTTTGAGGTTCATTAGTATCAGGCGTTTGAGGTTCATTAGTATCAGGCGTTTGAGGTTCNTCAGGCGTTTGAGGTTCATTAGTATCAGGCGTTTGAGGTTCATTAGTATCAGGCGTTTGAGGTTCATTAGTATCAGGCGTTTGAGGTTCATTAGTATCAGGCGTTTGAGGTTCATTAGTATCAGGCGTTTGAGGTTCCAGTGGTCGTGTGACTATGATAGTCACAGAATCTGGATCACTAGTTGCAGAATCAGTGCTTACAATTAACTGGAATGTAAGTTGAGTCTCTTGTTCAACTTGCGGTGATACAAATGTGGGATTCACGGAATCTGCATTGTTCAAAGTAACTTCCGGACCATCAGTTTGTGTCCAAGCATAACTTAAGGAAGGTTGAACATCATCTACACCATCGCTAGGAAAGTAGCTTTTGCTTCCGTCTAGTTGAGTCAAAGTCTGACCAGGTACAGTAACGTCCTGACCAGCATCAGCAACGGGTTTTAAAGTCATAACAGGTGGAGT
>NZ_VUYS01000013.1 GCF_008389435.1 Candidatus Nitrosocosmicus agrestis
CATGTAGTACATGCACCACACAGATGGTATGCTCTAGAAGAAGAGATTCATGGTGTTAACCAATTACGAATAGTTGGTGGTGTTAGCAATTGTTGCTTACAGCATGGATTGAACTTTTATGATGGTAATATTAACAATTACAAAAGTAGTATTGAAAATTATGATGAGGTTAGCATTAAGAAGAATGCAAGTGAACGACCTTCATCATTGATAACATCAGAGAGTATATTGGAATTGATGGATAAAATGAATTATAGAGTCAATTTGGAACCTATTAACAATGAGAAAGAAAAGTATGGATCTATTCCTGTGTTAGAGATTCCAATGCATCCTGTTTCTTCAGTCGAAGTTGCAGAGTTGACTAAAATAATTGAAAATGCTCACAGATATCTCCAAATAGCATTCGCAGAAGAACTATACTTGTACTGTAAATCAAATGGCATAAGTTTCCCCGAACTTAGAGAATCACTAAACACAAAGTGGAATGTCGATATCCTTGAACCAAGAGATGGAATTGGTGGACACTGTCTACCAAAGGATACAAAGATGTTTATCAATTCATCTAACACAATGAAGAGCAAGATACTTCAAGCTGCCATGGAAATTGATGAGGATTATAGAGACTTGGAAAAGATAGTGAATCTGACAAAATTACATTAGATCTTTTAACAAATTTGTAGTCCTATCTCTATATCACATCAAACTAGAACTTGCAGTCGTTACATTGAACTTATCTTTATTCTGATCCTTTCATTATTTTGTAATAAAGAGTAACATAGAAAAATTACCAATTAAATACCAAGACTTTCTTGTTTAAAATGCCGCGTAAGGTGATTGTAGACTCTATATACATTTGTCCTTGATACCTTGCTCTCCACACCCAGGGTAGGAATGTACTGATAAAATAAAAAAAGAATTGTGAATACCTAAAGTAATTGTTCAATCCACCTTCTGATAAAATACTCCTGTGATTGTGGTCATGTTTATCCATTAGGTTTATTTTATCACTATTTTTTTTAGGTTGATCTTTTTTGTATTTACATGATATAAATAAAAAATTAACTCACTTTATCGAACTTTATTATCCATAGTTTAGTTTTATGTTTTATATGTTTAATTGGATAAAATGTATTTCCTAAATTTTTTGGGTTAGTTTATGCGTCTTATAAAGTATGATAAATAACTTTACTTGATGAAAATTGGTAAAAATATGTTAGGACTGTTATCTTTTATTATCAAAAACAGGCTGAATCCAAGAAAAAGAACCACAATTGAGCAATTAAGATGAAATATTGATCCGAATAGTATATAGTTTTAATAAAGATAGCATATATTCAAGCACTTGTTGAATCGATCGCAATAGATTCTATCAACAAAATAAAAAGACAAAACTACATACAAAATGGTTCAGACACCTTCTTTCAGTATAATAAAGTAAATGATATCAATTGTATAATAAATAGGTAACGTTTCTTATATTCAGAAATAACAGAATAATAGCGAATATTGATAGTTCCAAAACTTTTGTATTGACTCTTGGTAGAGTGATTATTGAAATAAATCGAATTATTAGTTTACTATGACCTTTCCTGTCATGGTGGGATGTAATTTGCAATGATATTCAAAAGTACCTGCTTGTTCTATTTTGTTTTCAAATTTATTATCAGGCCTCAAGTTGGCAGAGCTAAATAGATCTTTATTTTCAGTAACTGTATCGATTCTAAAGTCTTTGTTAGTTCCAATAATCGATTCACTTTTATTGATTAAAACGATTTAGATCAAAAGCTTTGTTGCCTAGCGATATAGCATCAGAAACAATAGATATAGAGAAGTTTGATTGTCCCTGTGCGAGAGAAAATATAGGCATTGATAGAATTAACACTATCAATATCCATAGTGTCATTTATCTTCAAATACCGCAGGTTTTATAAATAAATTATAGCACATTTTTGCTACCAAAAAAAGGTATGCTTTATTATGAAATAACCCGCAAGTATCATTATATTAAAAAGTTTGTATTTTTGTATAATTAAAAAAAACAGACCAATATAAAAAATTAATCATTTTCACCTGAGGAAGATGATTTGATGATATATTCTTATAATTTGTCTATTTTTGCATCAACCAGATCGTCCTTTTGATATCGGGTGTCTGTTTGTCTATTGCGATAGTATTATTTAGAAATGAAAAACTGGGGCTATCAGTATTATTGAATTGAATAATGCCATGAAACATTTCATTTGTGTCATTAATTGTCCCAATGTCTGAAGAAATCCAATTGATATTTTGTCCATCTTCAGCAGTGATTGTGCCATAGGCCGTGGCCTGAATCGTTCCATCTGCTAGATGAGTGTTTATAAAAGTCATATTGTTTGTTACGTTACCAATATTTTTCATAACTGCATATTCAGTAACTCTATCTTCGCTTATTAATGGCGAATGGGACGTCAAGTTTTTACTACCAAGAAAAGTTCCAAAATAGGCTTGGTAAACCGGATCAGACAAATTTAGTGAGTTTGTCACCATTGTGTTGATCTCGCTGCTGTTGCTGCTGTTGCTGCTGTTGCTGCTGTTGCTGCTGCTATTTCCGGTGTGGTATTGACTTGCATTTGATTGAGCCATTATATCGTAGTCATATTGTAAAAATGTGCTTGAACCAAATAGTAAAATCCCAAGCAATATTATTTCTTTCATAACAAAAGCAATAATTGATTCTATATAATTGCCTTTCACATGTTTTTTAAAGCAAAAAGGATGGGAATAACTAAAAAAAACATATACAAAAAAAACAATTCAACGACCCTTTTATTGAAGATTCTTTATCCATTTAACTGCCTATAACAAAGGTGGCGGATCTTGTCAAGAAAAATTAGAATACAATAAATTTGACTCCACCTATCACCATTAGATAAACATTCATAAGATATCTCAAAAGAATATCTTGAATATGAGATCATTGCCAATAATTGTTGTAATTTTATCATTACTTTCCATTATCATCGGATCCGCTATGATCGGGCCAGAATCTTATTTATTGGGTTTTATTTCAAATAATGAAACCAAAGACATTTCAAATATGATGTATCATGTGAATTCAAATCCATTTAATTTATCATATGCTGACTGGACTGAAAATTGGTGGAGGTGGACATACTCTATTCCCTGGGGAAGTAACCCTTCCTATGATGATAGTGGAGTAAATTGTGGCCAGCACCAGAATGGTCCTGTATGGTTTCTTACTTCATCATTTGATCATCCGACCACGCGAACATGTGAAATCCCATCTAATACCGCTATACTAACCACTTTGCTTAACTCAGAATGTTCTTTTGCAGAGTACTCCTATTTGAAAACCGAACAACAATTAAGGGAGTGTGCAAAAAAAATACAAGACATTGTTAGTGGCGGCAGTGCATCACTTGACGGCCAAAAAATACCTGGGCAATTTATGTATCGTATTCAAACGGATCTCTTCAACTTCACGCTACCACAAAACAATATATTAAATCTTAGTTCTCAAACTACCCAGGCCGTCGCAGATGGAACTTGGCTCTTCATTAAGCCTCTCTCTCCTGGAATTCACGTCCTGAAAGTTAAGGGAGATATTAATCCAACAACATTTGAAAATGTTACTGATGCTAATCAATACAATGGACCTATCGGTTGGAACCAAACTACAACATATAACTTGATCATAAAGTGATTTAACCACGGGTTTAACACAATTCTTTTACAAACCCAATCCTAAATTATGCTGGATTCATTTTTTCTTTTTGTATGGCAAACCTGAATTGTCTATCAGACAAAAAATTGTATTGTTGCAAAAAGAGATAAGGTCAAGATAAGACGATGCTGATGAAGTATGTTATTCATACTCTGGAAACTATTTTGTCGATTTTTACCCGATAAAAGATCATGATTGTTACTAACTCGGGTTCAAAAAATAAATGGTACAAAGGATGGCTAGACCAATTGGCTAATCACTGTTTTTTCCATCAGTCTTACCGATTCTAATATACAATTGATCCATAAATTCGATAAGTTTGTTCTTTGTTTCGTCATCCTTCTTTCGCATAAAGTAATATAGTTCCTCTGTAGAAGCATGATAATCTATTCCTATATTCTTTGCTAATTCTAAAGAAATCATTGACATTAACAATTTTCGCATAACAATATCTGGTCCATATTTAATTAGGTCTGCATGGAGCTCGGCTAGAGTGTTCTTGAAATTAGAATAAATATATGCATCTTTTGCATCTCTATTTTTAATTGCAAACCCAGTTCCCATTAATCTGTCTTTCAAATGTATCTTTTCCACCATTTCGATAAACGAAAGATCAATTTTTGGATCGGAGAAGAGGATCTGAGACAGCAAATCGGCAGCTTCTTGTTCGTTAATTTGCATTTCATTGGACAAAGTAAATACAACTTGACAGGCCGCACATCCATTGCCTTTTATTATTAAGGAGTTATGTTGAATGTTACTAATAGTTTCTGAGATTATATGCTTTGCTCTTTCAGTTTCCATATATAAAGTTAATAAATATTTCAACAACTTATATTTGATCTCTATTCATTTTCCTTTCCTATATTTAGATAGGGGACTGGCAAGCCAATATTTGAATAGAATTATTTTTCACAATAAAAATTCAATCATTAAAATGAATGAAAGTAGGCAATGTTAGTCTAATATGATATATATGTATATATTGTAGCATCCTTCCTTAATGTGGTATTAATGTGATTTTTTTGTTACTCTTTCAATTGCCTGGTATTTGAAGTATATTTATAATCGTGAGAGAATTATGTTAGATCTATTTAAAATATTATGTGTAATTTATAACATGAGTAACAATTCGATCAATTGGAATGATGTTATTAAAAAAGAAGCAAGAGGTATTAATGACGCAGATTTAGGTGAAGTACAAGAGGTTCGACAAGACAAAGTTATCACCAAAGCAGGTGTAGTGGATAAAGAGGTGTATTCTATTCCCACAAGTCTAGTAGAGAGATATGATGGACATAACTTGTGGTTTAGAGTAACCAAAGAAGAAGCAGAAAGTGTTTACAAAATCAAAGATTAATTTTTCACCAAGCTGTACTTGAGGTTTGAATTACAGTTATCACATTTATAATAGTCCGGATTAACCTGACAATATAAATAGGCAACTCTACCCGTAGTTACACAGTTAAGTATTTATTTTCCTTAGTGTAACTTTACAATGTTAATATTTGCATTTTATTGCCAACACTTTATTCAAGTAGAGAATTCTAGTATAATCGATAAATAGCATTTTTGATAAGACTTTACTTTTGTATTTACTAGTAATACGTTAATAGTTTACCCACTTTAACCAAAGAATGGTAGCTAAAAAAGGTAACTCAAAGGCTCACAAGGAAGGATCAGCTAAAACAACTAAAACAGTAAAGAAAAAAGCTTCGGAGAAATCAAACAAATCTACTTCAAGTGGCAAGAAAACGACAAGCAAAAAGTAATCAGAAATATCCATCCTTAAAACTTAAACATACCTCGTATTTAGGTAAAATCAAATTTTTTTGGATTGTAGTTATAGTTTTTATTTCTTCGTTTAGAATCAGTATTAGTACTGTTTTGATGTTATCTCTAATAGCAACGACAATACTTCCAATAATTATAAAGCAAATTCTATCAATGACATACTAGCTGGATGTTGTAGACAGAATTTGAAAATGCTTTCACACAACACAAGATAATAGGCTAATTGATTGTATGATTATGTCTCTGCCCTTTTTTTCAAAGCCTCATTCATTTCTGTAAAACTGTCTAGCATATCTTTGTCTAGTCTATTTCCTATCAAGTCAACCAAGATCCCTGTAAAAATCTCCTTATGAATGAATTTAGTTTGTTCCTTGCTTATAGATTCTAAAGTAAAAATTCTCTCACCGTTAAAGATTCCGGGCAATATTGATTTGCCATACCAACGCAATTCTTTGTGAGGTTCAACCTTTGTTATGTACGGGCGATAGGTTCTGGTCTTTCCTTTTGATGTGTGAAGATGAATTTTTAGTCTACTTCCTACTTTTGCAGTTCCTTCTATCTTACGAACAAATGGATTCCATTTGTTGTATTCGCCAAATTCTGTTAATATTTGCCATACTTTATGCATTTCTGCATTAATGGTAATCTCTGTACTAATTTCTTTCAAACTTCTAATGTATGTTCTACCACGGTGTTTAAAAATCCCTCTGTTTTTACTAGCATTAGTAAAGGAAAAATTACTAGATTTTGTAATATATTTTATTGAATGTTGAAGAAAATTTTCAAGATTATTTTTTTTACATCTTGAGGCATGTTTGGATCCTCGACTATCTTGTGTAAATCGTTCTTATTTATGCATAATCCATTCTTATTTATTTTGTAAAACCATTTAATATTCTCGGAATGTATCAGAACAGGTGTGTTTAGACAACCTCTTACTCCACAACTCTTTATCTCATCTTTTGTAAAACATATGTGATCGGAAGAGCACTTGTAAATCATATCTTAATGTAAATTCATGTAGTATAATATTAAATATTAAATAATAAGATGAGTAGATTCTTATCCTGCTGTTCAATAAATTATTGCTGACCTACTGCGTTGCTCCCGACGTTCCCATTTACTGATAGAGCAACATTATTGCATGATGCTAATGTATTGTTCAAAAATTCACAAAATGCATCTTGCTTCATTCAGGATCCTTGTGCTATGCCTTGTAAGAGGGAATTAGATTTTTTATTCGTAGTGTATACACCATGACTATCAAATCCCATACTGGGTAGTGCTACTACCAAAATTACTGTTGCAAAAGCTAATACACTAACAATTATACTGGTATTTTTTTTGAAGTAGACGTTTAAATTGCTATTCATATTTAAAGATAGAATATTTACTCTATCGCACTCGGATCTGTAGGTCTTTCTTTTAATTTGATCTCTATTTCATGTTAGTGTTTGAATATATGAAACATTTACAACGTTTCATTATTGAGTATAGATACATACAAAATACTTTATATTGAATTGGATGTGATGTAGGGGCAAGAATAAATTGAAAAAATTGCGATATAATTATCGAACAAATAACCAATCATATTCTATCCCATTAATATCACCCCATCCAATAAAATTTATTTAGATTATTTTTGCTTCTTTCAGTAACGGTTTACCACAGTCTATGCAATATTTCAGAGGAACTCTGTACACTGCACCCTCATCATCAGATATTTGGATAAATATTTTTGTGAATGAATCAAGGTTATTCAAACCTTCTAAGAATACTAGTTCACCTTTAGCATCATTTACATAAATGTATTTCATTTTGCATAGCTCAAGAAGATTATTACATTCTGAATGCATTACACTCATATCTAACGTCTTGTATCGTTTATATTCTTTCTACTTGTAAAAAGTTATCGCACGGTCTGTGAAACAATCGTAAAAATTTCAATACTATGCAGAAAATATCGCAAATCGTCGAAAAATAGACGAATCTCTCTCCTATCGAAGGAAAACCCTCTTCCTGAAACGCATAGTCTTGATTTTGTGTGCTCAGTTTAAATCATTATAAACAATAAAATATAAACCCAATAAAATGAGGTTATTTTTCAAAGGGACTTTACCTATAACCCTCATTTTATCGGTATAGATACGGAGTTCGTTATTTTTGGTACCGTACAAAGGTAATCTTGAATTGTAAGTATTAATAGAATATGTATCTTTTTTTAGTGAAGAAAATCAAATAAATTTGGTTATAAGTGGCCAAAGCTACTTTTAATTTAATAATATAATCACAGGTTTGGGCCTATAATTGTACCAGTATTTTATTTATTTCCAAAGTCAGGATGCGCGGATAATCTCGTTATATCATATATTTTAGCATCATTCTCTTTATCATTACTACTACTACTACTATTTTCATAATTGTTTTTAATTGTCAATAAATTTTCAAAGACGATTTTCTTGTATGTTCAAATTAATTATTTTTCATTGTACTGTGAATGGATTTTGATATTTGAAATATATTTTTAATTTTGATATACAATTACTTGTTTATTAGAATTTGCAATTTATTTCAAGTGATTTGATTAATTAAGCATCAATACGATTACAAGACTTTACACAAAGGTTAAAAATATTGACACACTGAATAGTGTAATGAAACATTCAAGGATGATTTCAATCCTATCTATCCTAGCTGTTTGTTCATGTTTGATTACAAATCCGCCTAATGTCGGAGCTCAAAAGAATACAGGGTTGACTGCTATGACTTTGGCAAGTATTGAAAATGTCAATAATTCTTCAATTCCATCCTCTTCCTCCACAGATTCAATTAACCTGCCCCTCCAAAATGAAACTGTTAATTATTATAATAACGCTTCTGGATATTTGGTTTATCCAGCAATATCTCAAAATGAATCCATAAAGAAACTTCAAGCAGTTGTAATGATTCATGAAAATAAAGGATTAAATGACTACATCATAGAGTCTGCAAACTTGGTAGCACGAAACGGATATGTTGTCTTGGCTGTTGACCTTTTTAATGGAGAAGTTACAACCAATCCCGATAGGTCAAGCGCACTAACCGCTGCAATTAGAGAAAATCCAGAAACTGCAATTTCAAACCTTAAGGGAGCTGTCCGTTACCTTGGATCATTAGATAATGTCGAAGCAACTAAAATAGCATCTCTGGGTTGGTGCTTTGGCGGACAGCAGTCCTTGCAATTGGCTCTTAATAGCAAAGAAAATCCTCTAGCAGCCACTGTGATTTACTATGGCAGACCATCTAACGATACTCAAGCAATTTCCAACATTTCGTGGCCAGTTCTCGGAATATTTGGTGGAAAGGATCAAGCTATATCTGTAGACTCTGTAAAGCAATTCCAGAAAGCATTGAATGACACAGGGATTACAAATGAGATTTATGTCTATCCAAATGTAGGTCATGCATTTGCAAATCCTTCCAATGATAACTATGCCCCACAAGAGACTGCTGATGCATGGAAAAAGACTTTGGAGTTTTTAAACAAATACCTAAAGTCCCATCTATAAATTCCTATATAATGCTACATTAATAATTATTTTTTTTGAGTATTTGATCTAAATAAAAATATGATCAAAACAATCTGCCCTTTTAGATAAATAAAAAATTGGTTTTGGTTGTGTGTAATGCTAATATTTTCACAGAGATCTAGGCAAAACCTTTGGGGTTGTGGATCATGTCTATTACCAGCGCTGCAGTCCAGGAGAAATCCTTGCCTCCCAATCCTTTGCCAGTATATGGATCGTAATATTCTCTGACACCGTGTCTTTGTACTAATTCAAAGACACCATTTCTGATTGCATCAGCCTCCTTTGAGTAACCATACTCTAAGAGTCCGAGCCAAAACAACCAATTCATATTAATCCAGACGGGGCCCCTCCAATAAGTCAGTGGACTAAAGTATTCTGCCTTAAGGCCTACACTAGGCAGAGCAGGTTCATGACAATATTTACCTGGACCGCAATGATACGAATGCTTTAACCATTTCACCATAGTTTCGGCTTCATCTGGCAGCAATAGTTCGGTCGCCAACGGTATAAGTGAAGACACAGTTTTAGTTTTTATCCAATCTTTTGCTATTAAATCGTAATCCAAAAACAAACTAAGTTCATTTTTTCCCACCTTTGAATAATTTGGAGGTAAAAAGTATCGATAGTAATTCCGCTCTGTTCTGGCCATCCAATGCTTTATTTCTATTTTATAATCTTTGTATTGAGAACTTGTAGAATGTTGTCTGGAGTCTGACACATTCAAATTATCGTTTTTCACTTTGTTTTTCGAATCGAGATCAACATTCTCGAGAATATCAAGGATTTTTAGCAAATACTTGTTTGCAATATATAAAATACTGCTAAAAAGCAAATCCTTAATTTTGAAAGGCATTTTTTCATACATTATTTTTTCATCATAATTGCATTTTTTCATAATTTCTATCATAAAGATAAATTTATCATATTCATCATTGCTTGGAATAGTATCAGCTGCTCCATCTACCGCTATTAGATCAAGCCTCTTAAATTCTGGTAGTTCAGATTTTGCAAAAGTGACATTAGATAATGGTTTATCCCAGATCGGAGAGTCATCCTCGCCAGACTCCCAAGGATGTAAAATTGTCACAAGGCCCGATCCCTCAGGATCTCGGTCAGTAAGCAGGTACCGGTGAAAATTCATTAATTTAGGAACAATTTCAATTAAAAATTCTTGTGTCTTTCTTTTGTCGGTAGAGTTTTTATGAATGTAATAACAAGATATGGCGTGTATAGGAGGTTGGGTCATTCCCGAGGTACCAATATGGGTAGGAGCATTTTCGGATCGAGTAATCTCATAAAAATCAGCAGCAGGAAAATAAGTCTTTTCTCTTTCATTAAACACTATATGGGGTACCATGCCATTTTTCCATTGAGCATCAAAAAGAAACCGGATTTCTTTGATTGCCTTATCTGTCTTACCATATGAATTACCTAATGCAATAAATGCCGCATCCCAGCTCCATTGGTGTGGATATAAAGTTCCTGCTGGAATGGTAAAGGAACCGGTCCAGTTTTTTTCTAAAACATCTTCACACTTTTTCAATAGTAATTTCAGGTCGTTCAACCAAACATCTGATTTCTATTTGATAGAGTGATTATTATTGTTATAGCAAAGACTAGTTTGAATCTTGTGGAAAAACATGTTTGGATCCATGATCATTGTCTAGTCCAAATGAAGGATAAAGAGTCATTCCGCCATCCACTACAAAGGTACTTCCGGTAATATATGATGCTTTAGCAGATGCTAAAAAATCAACAACGTTTGCTACCTCCACATCTTTACCAATTCTGCCCATAGGTATCTTCTTTATTGTTTTCTCTCGCTCCCATTCATCAGTACGCAAGCTTAAATTCATATCCGTATCTATTGCTCCAGGGGCTACAATGTTTACCCTAATATTATCAGCGGCTAACTCAAGTGCCATTGTTTTTGTCATCATATCTATGCCACCTTTTGAAGTGGCATAGGGTACATAATGCGGTTTAGGTATTATTTGGTGTACAGAAGAAATGTTAATGATGCAACCACCTTTAGGATCTTGGATTTGCATTTGTTTGACCGCTTCTCTGCTACAAATAAAAGGACCTGTTAAATCCACTGATATTATATTATACCAATCTTGCAGAGTCGTTTCAGTTAATGGGATGTCCTTTTGAATCCCTGCATTATTGACAAGAACATCGATTCTGCCGAACTTGTTTACCGTTTCCTTGATAAGTCTGATACAATCTTCTTCTTTTGATACATCTCCGAGAATTGCCACTGCATCGCAATTTGTTGATGTCTTTATTTCTTCCACAACTGCCTCTGCTTCTTCAATCTTTCTTGAATTTATCACCAAAGATGAATACTCATCAGATTTGGCAAATGTTATTGCAATTGCTCTCCCTATCCCTTTACTAGAACCGGTTATGACTGCAATTTTGCTGCCGGTCAATTCATCTATTCTAACAATTACCTGTTTATATCATTGATGTTATTGAAATGACCACAATTATATTCTCAAAAGGCCAAAGAATTAAATCCAAAAATGAGTTATTTTGTTCTCTCTCTCTTCCTAATTCTACATATATTATTGACGATACAGCATAAGGAATTACTGCCTTTATCTTGCTTTCAATATTGTCTATTACTGATTCGATCATGTCCGTATCCAAATAATCAACAAGACTTACCTCTATTGCTATCAAAACATCTTCTGGTGCAAAATACATTGTACGAATTGAAGCAATCTTATTTACTTCAGAAATTTGAGAAACAGCCTTGTATATGGATTGATAGTCTCGTTTTGACATGGACTCCCCAATCAACAGATCTTTATTTTCTCTTGCCAAAAAGAATGCAAATGCCATTATCATAAACCCTATTAGCCAGGATCCAAGAGCATCAAAAGCATTATTTTTCGTGATATCCGATAATACTAATGCAGCAAAGGCAATAATTATTCCTAAAAGTGCAGCCGAATCCTCAACTACAACTGTAAGGACTGAAGTATCTTTACTCTTTAAATTCTTTAACAATTGTTGAAATTGATAGTTTATCGCCCTGTCCTCTATGACATTTTTAAAAATTCCAAGGGCTATTCACAAAACATTTGCTTCAAAAACAAATGAAATTGCAAGGATTATATAATTTATAGAAAGATCATTAAGTCGATGAAAATCGTTTCCCATAAAAGAACCTATTCCTTGCTCAAGCGATAACACTCCAGAGATCCCAAAAATTAGAGTAGCCACGATAAAAGACCACAAGAACTGCTCTTTGCCATATCCTAATAGATGCTTTTCTGAAACTTGCTTTTTACTTGTTCTAATTCCTACAAGTAAAAGAACTTGATTAAAAGCGTCTGAAAATGAATGATATGTTTCAGCCCACATAGAAATACTACCAGTAAAAAGAGCAGCTATTAATTTTGAAATAGCAATTCCCAAGTTTCCAAACAACGCAGCATAGATTGCCTTTTTTGAACCGCCGCTACCTCTTACCATGATTTTTGTAAACCTGTATCAGCGTTCTTCTTATATAGATTGGTTTGACTATTTCTTTGTAAATTGAATTCCTTGCTATTTTTCTTGTCTTAGTCATAATGAACGATCTGGGGCTGGACCTACAAATTATGAGTACAAGATCTATATGTTTGGCGGACCGCGTGAGGGTTTACATGCACTAAATGTAAAAGAAATCTTAGTATCAAGTTCTAGTAACGATATAGATTCATAGGTTTATTTTTTTTAGTATCTTTCTTTAGCGGCACGTCCAAATATAACTAAAATTGCTGCTCTGCAAAACTATGAAAAGTCTCTATTTGCTTCCCACTTGATTTTTTTTTTTTTTTTGAAATTGAGATAACCCTGTAATAGTAAGCATATTAGCAAAGTTTACCCGATACCATTGTAAAATGGAAGAAAGCACAAACAAGGTTTTGTCTTCTTATTTTTCTTCATTAGTTGAAACTTGTGAATTAGTTCGGAATACCTCAAGTAAAAATACAAAAATTGATATTTTAGTAAAATACCTGTCGACACTCGATGACGACTCGTTACAAATAGCAGTTTTATTTCTTTCTGGAAGGATATTTCCAAGAGGTTCGCAACTTAACATAAACATAGGGTTTAGGACTATTTTGCAATCATTAATTGAAATATCGAATATGAATGAATCAGAAATAACCAAAATACATTTAGAGTATGGCGACATGGGCAGCATGGCTGAATTTGCTGTTTCAAAAAAAGAAATGCTAACTCTATTTAGCTTTGGTCAAGAATCTTCTCACAGACTCACTCTACAATACTTGAATTCCCAATTCAAAAGAATTGCAGGTTTACGTGGACCAAGTTCTTTACGTGAAAAGAAAAGCCTGCTCAAAGCCATACTTGTAAGTTGCTCACCGTTAGAAGCAAAATATTTGGTGAAAATAGTCACAAATGAAATGAGGATCGGATCCTATGAGGGTTTAGTCGAATCAGCTATTGCAAAAGCGTTTAGTAAGGATATTGAATATGTAAGAGAAGCAATATTGCTTTCTGGAGATATGGCCAACGTGGCTCTTTCTGCTAAAAGCGGTCAACTACATCTAGTAACAGTCAAACCATTTGTTCCCATGAGTTTTATGCTAGCAGATGTAATGCATACTGCTGATGAAATAATTGACTACTTTGGAAAACCATTATTTTCCGAATTTAAATATGATGGTATTAGGGTACAAGTACATCGATTTGGAAATATTTGCAAACTTTTCTCTAGAAATTTTTCAGACATTACTTTCGCGTTTCCTGAAATAGTTAGATCAATATTAAGGATAAAAAGAGATAAGGAAAAAGATAATAAGAATTCAAAAGAAGCTGTTCTGGAGAAAAATCAAGAGAACGAATTCAACTTTATTCTGGATGGGGAGATAATAGCATGGAAGAATGATAGGCCGTTACCTTTTCAAGAATTGCAGAAGAGATTAAGAAAGAAGGTTCTAACTGAAGATATAATGTCGGATATTCCAGTTCAATATATAATTTATGATCTTATGTATTTCGGGGAAAGTCAAGTTATCAAGAAAGAATTAGAACTTAGGCGGAGTTTAATGGCAAATTTGGAAATACAGGACAAGAACATTATTTTGGCTAAAAGTAGTCTGATCAAATCTGTAAATGACGTAGACAATAATTTTAGAACTAGCAGAAACGAGGGGCATGAGGGATTGGTCATTAAGGATCCATTATCACATTATCATCCTGGAAAAAGAGGCAGGTACTGGATAAAACTTAAAGAAGAATTAGATACGATAGATGCTGTTGTGGTGATAGCAGAATATGGCCACGGTAAACGAGCGGGAACTCTATCAGACTATACCCTTGCAATTAAAGACTCGGTAAACATTTCGTCTGAAAGTTTTTCTCACGATATAATAGATAATGAATTTCATTCTCGGAACACTAAAAACCTGAAAATAATAGGGAAAGCGTACTCGGGTTTATCTGATGAAGAAATCGCATATATGACAAAAAGGCTAAAAGGGTTAACAGTAAGGGATGAGGGGAGTAGGCTGATCGTAAAACCCGAAATTGTTCTCGAGGTAACTTTTGATTCTATACAAAAAAGTAATAGACACAGTGGCGGATATGCGTTACGTTTTCCGAGGATCAAAAACATCAGATTTGATAAAGCCGTTGCTGACATTGACAATCTGGAAAAAATACAAAAAATATTTAATAACCAATTTCACACCAAAATGGGGTCCTAGTGGAATCACTACACACAACTCGACTTAAATAATATTCTGATGTTGTGTTGGCAATTGAGTCAAGTGAAAATCATGAGGCTGTGTATGCCATATGTTGTGAATCTATCATCACTTGAATAAATTTAATTTACTTGTTAATTACTTGGCTTGACATTTGGGGCACCAAAAAGTCTGCCTTTTGGTTATTGTTCTCTCTGATATAATCTTAGTCCCGCATTTCAAACACTCCTTACCTGATCTCCTAAAAACCCAATGCCTGCTATTTTGGGATTGCTTTTTGCCATTTAAAGATGATGATACTGTTGATCCGCTATTTTTGTATCCCATATTGAGAACGTTAGGAATACTTGTGGCAAGTTCATCTAATTCGTTATCTGATAACAATAATATTTTCCTAAATGGATAAATTTCATTTAGAAACAGAATCTCTGATTTGTATTTATTTCCTATACCTGCAATAACTTGTTGATCAAGGAGACATTCAGAAATCGAAAGATTAGGAGAACTTTTAGATTTTGAAATTAGATTTGAAATAACTTTATTTTTATCATAGTTTTGATCAAGTCCATCAGGACCTAGCAACGAAATGGGAGGTCTGAGAGACGGATCGTATGTTGAAAATTCTAAAATGGGATCGTTAAATTCAATTAAAACTTTGTTTGCAGTGGTAATAATTAATCTTATTCTTTTGTCTTTGCGTACATCAAGTGATTCAATTTTTTTCTTTATGGTAGAAGTGGTATTCGCGTCTTTAGAATTGTTAAGATAAATTTTTCGAGGAAGAGGTCTTGCGACACCATCATCAAATTCTTTTCTATCATAGATTCTCCATTTACCCCACATCATCATATGATTTCGCAAATAAATGCTCAAAAATTTAATGACGATATTTTTTCCATATGTTTTTACTGTTTTCACTTTTGAATGAAGAATCTTGTTTTTCATTTGTTGATCAAGCTTATTGCATTTGATATCTTCGATAGATGTATTTACTATTGCTTGTAATATTTTGTCTGCAACGATTTTAACTTCAGGACCTTCAGACATCTGTCAGATGTAGATGGTTAATATTGTTAATAATTGGGATAATTTGTTCACACTTTTTTGACTCTAAATATTATGATAATCTTCTAAAACTGCTAGAATATTAGAGTATTGCACCTAGTTAGCAAATTCAATATATTTTTTCTATTATAGCAATTATATGAATAAAACAAATATTCACAACAAGAAATACGTAATTACAGCATCAATCGCTATTGTGGTCGCATTGGCATTAATCACCAGCCCTTTAATGGCTATCGATGACGCTTTTGCAACGCATAAGAAAGGAAACAAAGCAAAACAGTCTATATCACAATCACAGTCATCAAGTCAAAATGCTGGGTGTGTCTCTGGTGGAACAACATTTCTCTCATGCAATAACCTAAGCTTCCAACATCAAAAAAATACTGGTAGCAACGCATTAGCTCAAAGTGGTCATGGCGGCAACTTTGCAGACCAAAGTATCAGTCAATCACAATCCTCAAGCCAAACAAGCAATGTAGTTTCTGGTGGAAATACAATAGGCTCTGGTAACAATATCAACGTCCAAAACCAGGAAAACTCTGGTAGCAATGCAGCAGCACAGAGTTAAAGAAACAATTCTTAATTTTCATTTTATTTTTGATATTTTGAGGGAAAAAACATCCAAAGACTCATGTCATAGCATGAATTAATTCTTGAAGAGACGCAAATCTGTCGGATCTTGGAGAATATGTCTCAAAATGAAGGAATCATATCTTGGAATTGTTCTAACTACAAATATCTTGAGGAACGTTTTCACTTAGAGCATTGACTGTTGACTTTTATTGATTGTTAAGAGAATTAAAATGAGGGATCAAATTTAGTTTAATAAATTGATCTTTGTTAATCTTAAATTTACTAGATTGTATACTTTAATTTTGAGTCATCAACATTCTTTTAAAATTTCATGTTGTGTCTAATCTTGAAATATCCCAAAAAAAGTCCTTACAAATTTTCTTTTTGCTAGTTTCAATGCATTTTCACCTTTTTCAGTCAAACTATAAACTATCGTTTTACCTTCTCTTTCTTCCACTATGAATCCTAACTCTCTCAAGCTTTTTAGAGCGGGATAAATAGTACCTGGACTAGGTTTCTTTTCACCCTTCCTAGTGGCAATTTCGGTTGCTAATTCTTGACCGTGCATAGGTTTTTTTGAAAGCAAAAAGAGGATGAGAAATCCCAACATTCCTCTCATATCACAACAATCCCCAGTACTGTCTCCTCGCATTTTCTGTAAACAATATTGGGTATCCGATATATATAAATACATCTTGTTTGATTAATATCGTATGTCCGATGAATGTAATAAGGAGATGGAATGATGGGTTACGGTTGTTGCAATTCAAGCTTTACAGGAAGAAATTTTCTTACCAAAGAGGAAAAAATAGAACTACTTAGAGAATACGAACAGGATTTAAAAGAGGAAGTTCAAGGCATAGAACAAAAGATCAAAGAACTTGAATTAAACTAGTTTGTCTTTCCTCCTTCATTGCTGTTTTTTAGGTTGCAAACGCTTTTTTCTCTGCAAATTATAACAAAGCTTGGTTAAAAACACCGGTTTGATTTTTTTTTGAAAAACCATTGATACAAAATTTTTACAAATTACCTGATTAATCAAGCATTATGAAATTCTAAAAATAGGAATAAAAAGACTATTTAAATATATTTCCAAATAAATTTGTAAATATATTGCTATTTGAACTGCCATTAGGAGAGGGGTTGCTAGCGGATGATGGTGATGACAATGGTACTACAATATCAAATGAACCTACCGTCATAGGGATGGTGTTATTATAAAGCTGTACAATAACCTTGTTGTCACCATCTGATGGAAAGAAGTAATCGACAGAAAATTTACCATTGGTTATTGAAAAAATCTCATTATTAAATTTGTACAATCTCCCGTCCTGATCTGTAATGGTTAGTTTGGCTGTCAATCCGTTTAATGGTTTAGTGTCATTAATCTTATTAATATCAAAATTTAATGTGGTCTTTTGATCAATAATAGGAATCCTCGGATCAAGCGATAAACTTATGTTTAAACTGTCCCTTTTACTGGTCCACGTACTATTTACGATAGGATTGTTTACATTATTCTTACCGATACCTAAAGACACTGATTTTTCTATGGTTGATGAAAAACCAGTGAGCAGAACTACAACCAATAAGAATAGAGTATAATAAACGATAGACTTCATCTCTAATTCTTTATCTATTGATTGTTATTTCTTAAGTTATAAATAGATTATACCCATTGAATCTGAAAAAATCTACAAGAATAATATTTAGAGTATTATATGGGGTTGTCCAAAAATAGTATTAACTAATACGACTAAGCAATTTTTTGTAAAGTTAAGGTTAATCCTCTAAATTACAATTGTGTAAAAACATATATTTAAAAAGGTCACGTTTATTTTGAATTGGTTCATATTATTTTACTTTGCTTTTAAAGAATGCTCTATAAATTATCGAAATAGACTCTACTCACAATCTTTTATACTCATTGTCATTTTGATCCTTTCTAAAGATAAAAATATAATGTCTTTTGTCAATTTTCTGGTCTTATATCTATAAATTGGATTTTGGCATTGGACATTAATTTATATGCAAGACGAGTTAGAGACTGGTTATGAATATTGCTGATTTTTCGGAAATATCTCTAAAACTCATTAAAATGAGCATTCATTTTCATGTATGAATTATATCCTATACTTTCGTAACTTCAACTTGTAAGTAATTTAATATATAATAATTTTATATGTTTTTTTACTATGATCATATAGCTTGTCGCATTATTTGTTGCTAGAAACGGGAACCAATAAATACCCGTTACTTGTTACTACATGCATGCGAGATGCAAATTTAATAAAAATAATGATAGAAGAACGCGCATTGATAAAATTGATAAAATCTATAGGAGAAAAGGAGTACTCAACTAGAGACTTGCTTAAAAAACTTGGCGCCTATGGTTATGGGCACAAGTTACTACTCAAAGCAGCTGACAAAGGACTGGTTGAACGCAGTACTGTGAAAAACAAAACTTACAATAAGTTGACAAAAGAAGGCAAGAAATTTATGAAACTTGCCTCTGAGATAGGCGTCTAAGTAACTTTACGCCTATCCGTCTGGTCCTTTTTTTGAAGGAAGGATGCAAATAGATGTATCCCACTTAAATTAGTGATTTCTTTTATTTTTCGATTTAAATGGACATCGAAAAGGGAGACAAAAAATGCCATACCCAACCTTTCAAATGCTATTTTATTCAACAGGTTGTTAAAACCCACTCTTATGAGAACTTTTTAGCATCTAGAGACGCTTTTTCTACAAGTGTAGCAGTGTGTGTATAACTCATTTACTGTAATGTTAATATGATAATGAAATAGTAATATCTAAGTTATCAGGTTGCGCCAACAAAAAGTAGTCTTGGTTACTTATCCAGAGGAATTTACTATGGAGGAGGCCAAGGGATTGATAGAATCTATGTCAAATTATAAAATAGTAAAGACTTTTACTCAAAAATATCTAAACCGAGCGAGATTTGGAATGGGAATGGGGAAGGCAGAAGAATTAAAACAGTTTATTTCTCAAAACTCTGATATTGAAAAGGTATTTGTCGATGAACATCTTAGCGCAAAACAGCTTTTCAATTTAGAAGATTTATTAAAGATCTCTGTAATCGATAGGGAAAGATTAATCCTTGATATTTTTTATTCTAGAGCCACTACTACCGAATCTAAATTACAAATTCAACTGGCAGAAGTACAATACGAGATCCCGAAAATTCGTGAAAATGCTCGTCTAATGAGTAAAAGTGGTGAGCGAGCCGGAAAAGGGGGAATGGGTGAATATGTTGTCGATGTTCAGTTTCGTGACCTGAAGCGACAAATGTCCTTTATAAAGGATAAACTGGCTAGCGCGCATTTGAAACGTCAGGAGTATAGGAAACAACGGCTTAGAAAGGGCATGTTCATAGTATCTTTGGTTGGCTATACAAGCTCCGGAAAGACAACCTTGTTTAACTTGCTTACTGATGAACACAAAGAAACGTCCCACAGTTTGTTTACAACTTTATCCACGGTAACAAGATCCCTTCGTCTTCCTTCAAAAGTAAACGAAAACGATCCTGAAAATTCAAATATCCTACTTGTTGATACAGTGGGTTTCATTAGTAGATTACCGCACTATATGATTGAAGCTTTCAAATCTACTTTAGAAGAATCCCTTGAAGCAGATTTGATATTATTCTTGATTGACTCTTCTGAGGAGATTGATGATATAGGTAGAAAATATTCTAGCAGTTTGGGGGTCCTACAAGAGTTAAACGTTGATCAATCAAAACTCTATATCCTGCTAACCAAAGCAGATAAAGCTAATAGCGAAAAATTACAAGAAATAATGGACTATATGGACCCTTCTATCTCAAAACTGCCTGTTTCTTCAAAAACTGGAGATGGGTTAGAGGAACTCCAAAATTTGATTTACTCAAAGAAAAAATCGAGGAATTCAACTATCCTTGGTGAGTCGTAATAGAACTTGGTATTCGGATTTGATTTCTAAACTCCTACTGATATTTAAATGGCATCTTCTATCATGGTTCTTTTAGCAAATAAATTATTAATTTTACAAACAATTTCTATCAGTATCCTGAGTATTTATTGAAGGCCTAATGATTTAAATACAATTAGTTAGTATATTATTGATTAGTATATAGTATGATTAAATATGATTATCAAAACAGCATTGGTTTTATAATTAATAGGATTGGAAAATCATTAATTTATGTAATTGACCAAGAATTGAGAAAAAAATTCGGTATCACTTTTGGACAATGGAAAGTTCTTATTATACTTGCAAATAGCGACTCTGGCTTAACCCAAAAAGAGATCGCCGATAAACTCGTATTGGAAGGCCCCACACTAATTCCAATAATAGATAAGCTGGAAAAAGATGAACTCGTTATCAGAAAAAATGATCCCAAAGATCGTAGAATTAATCGGGTCTATTTAACCGACAAGACTAATGATTTGTTAAACGACACAATACAATGCGTTACCCAAATTAAACAAATTTGTGTAGCGGATATTACAGAAGGTGATGTTCTGATAACCAAAAACACTTTGGAAAAAATGTGGCGAAATTTACAAAGTGCCTTTAATCTTAATTGTTATGAAGAAAACAAATCTAGAAAGACTTCATTAGACGATCCCGGTCCTAGCATTCTCGTAGGCAAGAACTAGAACTCTTGGCGTGAAAAAATTAGCCAAAGAAGGATAGCAATGGGAAATGAAAAAGGTTGAAAATTGAGAAATGAAAAGAGCTGCATTTGATTATAAAAAAATTTTAAACATATCAGAAGCTTGGAGGATATTGATAATTTTAAGCTGTCTGGCAACCATGGTCATGTACGCAGAGACTATGTTGATACCTGCTATACCCACATTAATTAATGATTTTCAGGTGTCATATGGATTATCATCGTGGATCTTGACTGCATATTTGATTGCTGGGGCCGTTATGACGCCTATAGCCGGCAAGTTATCTGATATTTACGGAAGGAAGAAAATCCTTATTATAATTATGGTAATATATACTTGCGGCGTTTCACTAGGAGGATTCTCTGAAGATTTTCTTACAATGATAATCGCAAGAACCATTCAGGGTGTTGGTCTAGGAATGTTCCCAATAGCGTTTAGCATCATTAGAGATCAGTTTCCTCGAGAGAGAATATCGATTACAACTGGGATTATTACTTCCATGTTTGCAGCAGGTTCTGTCATAGGGTTATCGGTTGGAGCACTTATAATCCATGAATTAGGTTGGAAAATGACATTTTTTACTATAATCCCTATATCACTAGTACTATTGTACATGATTGTTAAATTTGTTCATGTTTCAAAAACTAACAAAGGCCATACAGACAAAGACCTTAAAGAATCTAAAACCAATACCACTAAGAAGCATTATTTACATGATGACAATAAGATGAGACAAAAACCAAAGTTTTATGCTCAAATTGATATAATAGGTTCTGTCCTCTTGGCAATTACCATCGTTTCTTTCTTACTGTCTTTGACGTATTTGCAAACACCCTCATCTGCTGTAGATCAATCCGTGAATTTAACAGATGAACAGACCCCGCTTGGTTATGAATCGTCTCCATCTTCGACTTTGATTAATGTTGCACCATTTTTGATAGTCGGAACAGTTGCTTTAGCATTATTTGTGATTCAGGAAAGAAAATCCAATAATCCTTTAATTGACTTTAGCATTTTTCTGCGACCTCCAATTTTGCTGTCAAACTTGATAATAATGATAGTCGGATTGTCTATGTTTATGGTTTTTCAGACTATTCCTATTTTGGTACAAAGTCCGGAACCTATTGGTTTTACAGAAAATGCTATTAATACAGGTAAAATTCAATTACCTTTTGCAATTGTCTTGCTCATATTCGGACCGACTTCTGGTTTTATAATCTCCAGATTGGGATCTATTAAACCTATTATAATTGGGACTGTTTTAACCGCTGCCGGCTTTCTCATATTATTGGTTTTGCATTCTTCTGAAATTTATATTTCCATAGGTTTAGCCGTATTGTCCACAGGATTATCACTTGCCTCTGTAGGCGCAGTAAATGTTACAATATTGTCAACGCCCGTTCAGTTTACTGGTGTTACAATGGGTATTAGCACGATGCTTCGAATAGTAGGTTCATCAATTGGGCCAGCGCTAGCAGCAATGTACATGCAAACAAATCAAACATCATTAAGCATTCAAGGAATTGTCATGTCTTTGCCGTCGTCGTTTTCTTTTAACCTTATTTTTTTAACGGCTTTAATGTTCTCTGCAGCTGCCATTGGTATGTCGATAGTTCTTGGAAGGAAATTGTCACTTCGGGGTCAAATAACATAACTGGAGAGAATATACAAATTTTTATATTTGAAAACTTCTTGCCTATTTTTTAATAGGCTTACTATTCATTACTTTAATACAGGAATTAGTAGTGATAATTAAAAAAAGATTTTATTACTCTCTAAAAAAAGCAGAAGAGTATAAGCAGGTTTAATTCACATTTTATCAAAATCGTAAATGAATCCTAAAGTCTACATATTTTTTATAGTTTGGTATATGCTTGCAGAAATATGAAATTGATGGTAAGGAAGTAGATGCAAACTCTTGTTTAACCGCGATGGGGTTGGTTTGAAACTATAACCTTGCAAGCCTTATTCTGTCTAATAATAAATTTGAGGAATTTTTTAACGCACATTTGGGATTAACCACAGTCACTCGCATTATTAGGAGAAAGGGAATCGAGTAACTTTAGTCATTGGATCAAACTTTTTCTATTGGTTTTAAGCCATGGTAGAATAATACTGCGTTTTATCAATTGTTTTTTTTATTCCGATACTGATAAATGTTATTAATATACATAAATTAGCGTTCAAGATCTCCTTATGACAAAATACAATCATTTATTTGGTTTCAAACTTTTGATTTGTTTCATTTCTGCGATGGGTATATTATACATTCTCTATCCATTTGTTAGCATCGTTACCTTTTTTGATCCTCAAATATTTGCAGTTACAATTCAAGATTCCCAAGTCCAAACCGCATTTCTTCTTAGTATCTGTACTGCGTCAATATCCACTGCTTTGATAATTTTGTTTGGACTTCCTTTATCCTATGTTCTGTCGAGATTCGATTTTCCTGGCAAACCGGTGCTACATATGGTTGTGATTATTCCTCTAATTATTCCTCCTTTAGCAAGTGGTGCTTTACTACTGGGGGTCTTTAATCCATCTTCTGTCTTTAACAAGATTTTTCCAGACATTGAGTTTACTCAATCTATTTTGGGGGTCATTATAGCACAAACTTATGTGGCATCGCCATTTTTAATTCTCGCCAGCATGTCCGCATTTGATTCTGTGGACAAATCGTTAGAAAATATGGCAAGGGTATTGGGTAGGAAGAACTGGCAGGTGTTCTTTGAAATATCTCTTCCTCTTGCAAAAAAAGGAATACTAGTTGGGATTTTAATGTCTTGGATCCGAGCGATAGGAGAGCTTGGTGCTACAATGATGCTGGCGTATAATCCTCACACGATTTCAATTCAGATTTATGAAGATAATGCCTTGGGGGGCCTCACTCAAGCAATTCCAAGTATATTATTATCGATTACATTATCAGCGATTTTGATACTTTTATATTCTGTAATAATGAAGAAGACCAATCGTAATCCCAATGAAAAGAGTATAATAAAATTAGAAAGATTTTGGGGTCGCTAATAATTGAAACTCGAATTAATCGATATTAGCAAGTCATACACTGGGTTTAAGCTAGGACCGATAAATATCAAGGTTACTGGTGCAGTGATTCATGTATTTATGGGTGCTACGGGAAGCGGCAAGTCTACTTTGCTCAATATAGTGACAGGGTTGGTAAAACCAGACACAGGCAAAGTCCTCATAGATGGGGAAAATATTACAAACAAACCCTTAGAGTCTCGTAAAATTGGATATTGTTTTCAAAAACCATGTCTATTTCCTCACTTAAACGTTTACAAAAATCTAGTTTTTGGATTAAGCAAAAGTGATCGAAATAACACGGCAACACATTTAGAAAAACTTGTCCAATCCTTTGAATTGAATCATTTATTGGAAAGGAACACCGAGGATTTAAGTGGGGGAGAAATGCAAAAGGTGTCGTTAGCAAGGATGCTTGTCCTTAAACCAAAAATAATGTTGTTGGATGAGCCTTTGGCACATCTTGACAGCCTCACCAAAAATAAACTTAGGATGGATATTCGGAATATTTTGGTAGAAGAAAAAGTTCTGGCATTATATGTAACTCATTTTAAAGAAGACGTTTATGCTCTTGCTGATAATGTCTCAATAATTCAGTGGGGTCAATTAGTTAGAACTGATACTTTGTCAAAATTCTTATCTAGAGGTGTCAAAAACCGTAGTACTTTTAATCATTATAATCCTGAAATATTCGAAAGTAACCATAACTATATTGAAGGACGGGTAATAGAGACAAAGAGCGGAACATCTGTCTTTATGACTGGAGATTTTAAGATTGAAATTATGGGTGAATTTCCGTTAGGATCAATTGTTGGTATAATGGTAAAGCCTGAAGATATAATTATATCCAAAGAGCAAGTCAAAACTAGCGCACGTAACAGTATAAAAACTGTCGTTGCCGGTATTATAAAATCTCCTACGGAGAACTCGGGTGTAGTAGAGGTCTATCTTAATATACACAGTGATTCTTATCTGAGGTCAAAGATCACTATAGAGTCCAAAAATGAACTTGAGATAAGTAAGGGCGATACGGTGTATGCGATTTTTAAAGCAACTGCACCAGAGATTATACGCAAAGAGATATTAAAATAAACAATATATAATATAGTAGACAGTTTATTGTGGATTAATATTTTGAAATAGAATGGGATAATCCTTTTTCTGATTATGGTAATTCTTTTTTCAGGTGAAATCTCTTTTAATGATCTGTCTGTTAATTTGCCAGTTTTAGACACATGGATCATCTACAAAGGTGATCTAAATTGTACGGATATATTTGGCTGTGGGATCTACAATTCGTCTAATTAATTAATATTTAATAGGGTGACAAATTAACAAAATTTCATAAAAATTTTGATATATTTTTTTGTAGTTGAAAGATTAAAGAAGTAGAATATATAGAAAGATTTAGAAAAATTGCAATCAAGTATAAATAGTTATTGTATTCTTAAAAAAAGCGTCAAGTATCGATTTTACTAAAATTTCCGTTTATTCTTCAGAGATAGAATATCTCAAATTCTAAAGAAGCAAAAAGTACAACAGGTATAAACCTAGTTAATATATAAAATTCACTAATGAATCTATGCTCTTAGAAAGCCGAGATATTATGAAAACAATACTTTTCTTTGGGATGAACCTTGATTCCATAAAGGTAAACACCGATATTTCTGAGGGTTTGGAACTTTGTAGTCTTCTGTTTAATGGATGGGGGATGATTCTTAAAAAGAGACGATTATATATGTATAAAGGACCTAAAATTGAAATAGATAAGATTTTTACTAGTTACTACTGAATAGCGTTATGATAAAAGACCGTAAAAGAAATTTTATTTTACCGGGATGCAAATAGTAGTCAAAATGACTTCATCTATTCAGATTAAAATGCTTTATTTTGCCCAAGTTAGAGATATTACACAAATCCCAAACGAAGTTCTTGAAATAAAACAAAATTCGTCTACTAAAGATCTCTTGACACTCCTGTACAACAAATATCCTAAATTAAAGGATGAAAAAAACCTTAGTATATCTATAAATTGTTTGATTTCAAATTCTGATATTGTATTGCGAAATTTAGATGAAGTTGCTTTACTTCCACCCATTTCCGGAGGCTAATTGTGTTGGTATCCACTAATAGTAAAATCGATGAAACCCATTTGAAACCCAAAGATTTGGCTATTGCATCTAAAAGAAACAGATTTCACATTGATTATAATGATAAAAATGACTTCATTCAATAGGATACAAGAAAGAATTCCAAAGCCATGATGCACATAATAACATCAGAAATTGATGTTAATCAGATCCTAAATTCTATGACTGACAAGAACGGTCAGTCTGGCGCAACCGTGGTTTTTACAGGATCGGTTAGGAACTCGGGGAAAAGAGGTCCTGTAACGGAAATGTACTACGAGGCTTATACGGAAATGGCAGAAAAAACCTTAAAAAAAATAGAGGACATGGCGATGAAAGAATGGGGTATAAACCGTATCCAAATAGTACACCGGATTGGTCGTCTGCACCTTGGAGACATTAGTGTTGTTATTGCCATATCTTCACCGCATAGTAAAGAAGCATTTGAAATATGCGAGAAAATATTGGCAATGATAAAACAATCAGTACCAATATGGAAAAAAGAACTGTTGTCAAATGGTATCGAACAATGGGTCGATGGGAAAGTGATTAACGCGAACAATGGTTCTGGCTAAAGTCATGCCTTACTATTGCAACTTTGATTTTTCGTGAAATAATGCAAGTTAAAATAATCTTCTTTAACTACAAGGTAAATAATCAAAGCATGTCTAAAGTTTCTTCTTCATATCTTTCTGTTGACCGATGCCTACATTTATTACTAAAAGGTGTCTCATTACCTATTAGGAATGAGGAAGTTCCTACTCTTCAATCGATTGGTCGAGTATTAAGTAAAGATATACTTGCAAGGTCTAACATTCCAAAATACGATACATCGCATATGGATGGGTATGCAGTAAGGTCCAAAGACATTGCGGAGGCATCAATTAATAATCCTGTTTATTTGAAAATATCTGAGCATGAATCCGCTTTGGGGAGTATATCAAATTACCGTTTAAAAAAGACGGAGGCTATCAGGATACATACTGGAGGAAATATGCCTAAAGGATCTGACGCTGTGATCCCTATAGAGGATACGGAAATTATAAAAAACGAACAAGGAATTAAAATAAGAAAACCATCAAAACCTGGCAATTTTGTATATTCATCAGGATCTGATATCAAAAAAGGTAGCAAAATGATTCTTAAGCATCAGACAATTTATGCACAACATGTTGGTCTTTTGGCAACTTTGCAGTTTAGCACGGTTTCAGTCTATTCAAAACCAGTGGTTTCAATTATTCCTACTGGTAATGAGCTCACTAATGATATTGAAGAAACCAAAATTAAAGCAGGTTCCGGAAAGATTGTAAATATAAACAGTCACATCCTTGCCACTTTGATAAGGGAACTAGGCGGAGACCCTATTGATATGGGAATAACTCCGGATGACTATCTAATTCTAAGAGAAAAAATAAAACATGCTTTGACTTTCTCTGATCTTTTATTGACTGTGGGTGGGACTTCTGCAGGAAAATTCGATATTGTAAAGTCTACCATTTCTCAAATGGAACCAACCGGACTGCTAGCCAGCCGAATAAAATTGGATCGCGGTCGTGTGGCAGGACTGGGTGCCCTTGATGGTAAACCGATCATAATCTTGCCTGGTCCAATACAGGGCGCTTTGAATGCATTCTTTATCTTTGCAAGACCTCTAATTTCTTTACTGTCAGGCAAAAATCAGGCGGAACCATCTTATGTTAATGCTATTTTAACGGAAGAATGGAACTCCCGAAAAAAATTCTCTGATTTTAGAAAAATACTGTACGTCAAACTAAGCTATTCAAAATTAAAAGAAACTTTTTATGCAAAACCCATCACAGGTGATACTCAAAGCATTTCGGCGATTTCTGAATCAAATGCCTATGTTATTGTTCCAGAAAAAGTCATAGATTTATTGCCCGGTGCTAAAGTGAAGGCTATTCTGATTCCAGGATTTTCTACTTACTTTGATCTATAGATCTGAATACCAGTTCATTACTTATGGTGATTGTCTCCAGAGATCATTCTGAAAATATGCACTATTCCTGGGAATAACGCATTTAGTGATTGAGTAACTGCAGTATAACTGCCGGGCATGTTTATTATTAGTGTATTTCCTCTTATTCCTGCCATGCCTCTTGAAAGCATTGATAGCGGTGTCCTTTTCTGCCCATATCCTCTTAGATTTTCTACAATTCCATTCAACTCTTTCTCTAAAATGTTGCTTGTGGCTTCTGGGGTGACATCTCGTGGCCCGACACCTGTTCCTCCGGTAGTGATCACAATGTTTACTTTTTTGTCATCAGTCATTTTCAATAGTTCGTTTGTTATGATTTCTTTATCATCTGGTAGTATTTTATATTCAACAATTCTAAAACCTTGATTTTTTAATACCTCTATTAATAACTTTCCAGACTTGTCTTCTTCTATCGTCCTTGAATCGCTTATTGTTAGTACTGCTGCGGAAACTTCTAGAGGTTGTTTCTCTTTAAAGTCTCCTAAACCTCCGTGTTTTTCTAACAGTTTTATCGATTCTATTGTTACCGATGAGTCTAGCGGTTTTAGTATATCGTATACTGACAAAGCCGCAATGGATACTCCAGTCAGGGCTTCCATTTCAACACCTGTATTCCATATGCCCTTTACATTTACTGTTATTGTTATGCAAGTCCTTTCTATACGTGTATTCACTTTTATGCTGTCAATGGGTATCGGGTGACAATAAGGAATTAGATCCGGGGTTTTTTTTGCGCCCATAGTCCCTGAGATCCTTGCCATTTCATGTATGTTCCCTTTTGGCGAGCTTCCGTCTCTTATCAAAGAATATGTTTCTTCACCAAATCTTAACACTCCCTCGGCAGTTGCTGTTCTCAATGAAACTGGTTTGTCCCCTACATCTATCATTCCAGCAGGCATTTTACAATACAATAGAGTCTTTGGTATTTAAGATTAGGATAATGCCTACTCGGCTCTGTTCACTTAATATGTTTTATTTCATTGTTATGATAATCTACAAAGAGCCGCAGCCAATTCCGTACATGCTTTAACTTGCAATTCTTTAGTCTACAAGGAAAGTAGTCATCAAAACTTTCCGTTCTGTCTTTTATGTATTGCATCTTTCTTTCAATCAGACTTTTCTCCAGAAAGGAATGAATGTGATGATCGAGATTTAAGAATCTACAGGCCATTGGATACCAAGTACCTCCATCAGTCGAAACGGGATGAATTTCATGAATCTTGACTAAACCTGAAATGAATCTTTCAGCTACAAACATGTTTCTTTCTTTAGATTTATTAGCAAAAGAAGTGCGAGAATTTGCCTGTTTTCGGGTTCAGTTGCAACCCAGAGCCAGACAAACTCTGATCCCACCTTCAACATGGTCTCATCTATGATATACTCTAGAACTCTTCTTCTAGTTGACTTCAGCTTTTGAGGCTTGTACTTTTGAATCCAATTCCAAATGGAAACGTGATTTCTCTTGTATATATCTGAGATAATCTTTCCGAGGCTTTCCTTAAGGATAGACCTGAAAAGTACAAATGCAACCCATAATATACATACTTTGAAGGCGTTCTGTTTCTAGTAAGCATAAAAGAAATGGAATGCTTTCAAGCTATAGGCTTATCGTTAACTGAACAGAGCCGCCTACTCGATTGTACATATATATATAATCAAGAGGTAAGCAATCAAACCTTTTAAATTTGAGGTTTAATACTATAGTAGCAGATTTGCCATAAAAGAACAAGAATATTGATTTTATATGATTCAATCTTACTGCAATCTATTGAATTACGAGTAGAGGAAGTACAGGTACAAGTACAAATAAAATTGGGATTGGATTTGGAAAAATCCTTAAATAATCTTGTCCTATTGATTTATAGTGGTCCAAAAAGCCAAAACCAATCTTTATTTGGTATTTTTTATATTTGGTCTTGTAGCTGGAATTTCATGTACAGTACTAGGTATTTTTCTACGGATAAATTATGATGGAATATTTCTCCCCCAGTTGGCCGCCCAGGGGCTCATTTCAAATACATCTGGTGAAATTGAATCACAGGCCGTACTTACTCTAGGACCCTTAGCCAAATACTCTACATTTATTGGAGCTACTTTTGTCAATATATTGATTTATGGCGTGTTTGGTATACTTCTTGGAAAATTTTTTCAAAGAATTAAACAGAGTAACTTGGGAATCCGCTTCATATTATCAACTTTAATTCCATATATCTTTATGCTGGCTATTGCAGTTGTATTGCTGATAATTAGCACCACGCCAGGACAATCAATATTGTATCCTACAGTTAAAAGTATTGCTTTATTTTTGTTACCTCATATGATATTTGGACTTGTTTTTGTACTTTTGTTAGGTAATAAAGGCCGGAGGGGAGTGGTGTCTCAACTCCAGTCAAAAGAGTATGATTTGACGCCGCCTGACAAGAAACCAACACCAACAATTCCAATCAGAGATACAGATTACAATAAAAGAGATATGATTAAAGCTCTGCTCATATCAGTTGTAGCAATTCCACTCATTTACCTTGGATTTAATCGTTTAATTTCAGGAAGCGAACAGAAAACTCAACCATCTGCATCTAGTTCATCGAACACTGTAATACGGCAAATATTGCAATCAAAATCTAAACCCGCAGGTTTTGAGAATCCTCTTTTAACTCCGCTTGTGGATGCAGAAATTACACCTACTTATCTCTTTTATCGAATCGATATTAATACGGTAGTTCCTAACGTGGATGTTACAACCTGGTCTCTAACTTTAAAGGGCTTGGTCGATGCACCAATGACGTTTAATTACGATCAGATTAAGAAAATGGAGTCGGTAGAACAGTTTGCTACATTAGCATGTATAAGTAACAAACTTGGAGGTAATCTCATAAGCACGGCCTTGTGGAAAGGTGTAAGACTCAAAGACCTACTTGTTAAAACTGGGGTTAAACCAAATGTCAAATATATCGTATTTAGATGCTCCGATGGCTACGACGTTGGCATACCTATTGAAAGTGGTATGCTTGATGGAACAATACTAGCTTACGATATGAATAAATCTCCACTTACTAGTGAACATGGTTATCCACTAAGGGCCATAGTACCTGGATTTTATGGAATGATGAATCCAAAATGGATTTTAGAAATTGAATTGGTAGATAAAACATATGAAGGTTTTTGGCAAAGGAAGGGATGGACAAACAATGGTATTGGCGCCATAAATTCAACTATAGTATTTCCTGGGAATCAACCTATTGATGATCGATTTCCGCATTCGGTTACTTCTAATGCGTTTCCTCCAGGAAAGAATATTCCTATTGCCGGAATCGCATTTGCCGGTGACCGTGGCATAGCAAAAGTGGAGGTGAGTGTTGACGGGGGGAAAACCTGGAAAACTGCTGTTGTTAAAGATCCATTGTCTCAATATACTTGGGTATTATGGACCACTGGGTTCGTTGCTCCTGATAAAGGTAGTTATGAAATTGTTGTAAGAGCGACTGATAAGACAGGTGAGGTACAAACTTCAACATTAGTAGATCCATATCCAAACGGGGCACAAGGGTATAACCGCGTCGATCTAACAGTATAGATCAGATCTCTTGTTTTTTTCTGAAATATTTGATACCAAACCTATGAGATTGTAATGCGATATATTTTATTTATCCTATTCAGGTCTTTCTAGCTGAAATTCCACTATAACGTCGACTGGATTTAGTTACAATTGTTTTCCTTCCTTTGTAATTGATAGCAATTTATCCATGAACGTTCTTCTATCGGGTTTTTATCCTCCAATCGAATACATGTCATTCATATTCGGTACCAGGGACTGGTTTCTGATGATTCTTACTATGCCTTCCGGTTTTTGTCTTATACACTTTTGAATATATTCGTATATTTCATTGTCTGATTTACTGTTATCTAAAAGACATTTTAAATCGTGGTTCCTGTTATCAAACAAACATCCATATAATTTTCCATCGGCAGTGACCCTAATTCTATCACAACTTTGACAAAAAGGCTCAGTTATAGATGGTATAAATCCTATAACTCCTATACAATCTTTAAATGTGTATAGTCTTGCCGGATCGGCAGCATCATTCTTCAAGTCAAATAATCTACCAAATTCCTTACTTATTTTGTCCATCATTTCCTTTTTACTTACAACCAGATCTTTTGACCAAATACCTGTTCCATCTAAGGGCATAAATTCAATAAACTTTACAGGACAACCTGTGTCTCGTGAGAACTTTACAAAGTCTAAAATCTCGTCATCATTCCATCCTCTCATAATTACTGTATTTATTTTGACAACTATCTTTTCTTTAATGGCCGCCATGATCGCTTCTCTTACTGTTGATACGCCATCTACACCACTTATCTTTTTGAATCGGGTGCGGTCGAAAGTATCAAGACTTATGTTAATACTATTTAAACCTGAATTTTTCAAACTGGTAATCTTGTCTTTGAGGAGCAATCCGTTCGTAGTCATACTTAAGGAACGAATATGATCGATATTGGACAAGCCTTTTACGAGAGTTTCTATGTCTTTCCGAATGAGGGGTTCGCCTCCAGTAATTTTTAGTTTTTCAATTCCAAATAAGGTAAAAACTTTTACGATTTGAATCATTTGTTCGTAACTTAGAAGGTTTTTTTGGCTTAACCATTCTGTATTATTATCTGGCATACAATAAACACATCTCATATTGCATCTATCAGTAACCGAAATTCTGAGCTTTTTAGCAACCCTTCCAAAACTGTCCTTCAGTGGATCGTTCATTTTTATACTATTCCTATTTAACCTTGTTTGAAAATCTCATTTGATGTATATAGATATTTATTTATGCTAGCCAGGAATATGGAATTCTTATAACAATCGGTTCACACTTGCTCTTTATCTTGGATATGGCGAAGGGGGTAAATATTCATTTCAGCTGACGAGCGCCCTTTTATCAAAGTATTGAAGGAAATTAGATCACGAGTAATTAGGATTTTCATAGTCATGGCTGTAATAATGATAACATGCCTAACATTGGGAGTTATTTTTGTAGATGTCAATGGTTTGAAGGTGCCAATATTATTTCCTAACTCTTTTGACAATATTTCAGTTCAAATTATCCTTTTACTCAATAACGATATTATTCCAAATAACGTTAATTTGATCCAAACCACTCCAGGACAAGCCTTTACAGCTCAAATGTATGTGGCAATAATAGTGGGATTTCTTGGTTCACTTCCAATAATCTTTCGTGAATTTATGGCTTTTTTGAATCCTGCTTTGCTTCATAATGAAAGATTGGTGATCAAACGAACTATTATTCCTGCAGTTACTTTATTTGTTTTGGGATGTTTGTTTGCATATTTTGTTGCAATTCCGTACACTCTCGAATTCTTGTACAAGTACGGGCAGGCAATGGATGTCCTTTCATTTTTTGATGTTACTTCTTTTATAATGTTTGTTTTAAACTTTCTAATAATTTTTGGCTTATCATTTGAGTTACCTCTGATTATGTGGGCAACTTCCAAATCAAATTTGGTTACTATTAATTTTTGGAAACAAAACATGAAATATATTATTATTTTGATAGTAATACTAGGTGCATTCATAACTCCGGATGGTGGCGGAATCACTATGTGGTTTATATCTGGACCATTAATTGTATTATATGTACTGGGATTGATAATTATCGAAAATAACTCTAAAAGCAATTTCACAGTCAAACGGGTCCAATCAACTCGACCATAGTTTTTTACATTTATTAAAATATGCCAATATAATAAAAAAGAAAAGAAAACATAATCAATTTAGGGAATGAAAGATAATACATAGAGTTAGAAGGCTTAGGAGAAAAGGAGGGTGGGTAATTAGATGATGAATGTCATATCGGTAAATATAGGCTTACCGAGAGATGTTTCTTTTAATAATCAAACAATAACTACAGGAATTTTTAAAACTTCAATAAATAAAAAACTTAAGGTCACGAAACTAAACCTTGAAGGCGATGCCCAGGCCGATTTGTCAGTGCATGGAGGATTTGATAAAGCCGTCTATGCATATCCTGTTGAACATTATCCTTATTGGAAGAAGGTTTTTCCAGATAAGAAGTTATCTCATGGTATGTTTGGTGAAAATCTTACAACGCAGGGTCTTTTTGAGGACTCGGTAAATATCGGAGATGTCTACGAAATAGGGACTACCCGTCTTATTGTTACCCAGCCTAGGATGCCGTGTTATAAATTGGGGATAAAATTTGGCAGGATGGATATCATTGAGAAATTTATCCATAGTAAAAAACCCGGAATCTATTTTAGAGTGCTTCGAGAGGGTGAGTTAGAAGCCGGTAATGAAATCAGATTAATAAAGAGTGATGTAAATAAAGTTAAAGTAAATGATATTGTGTGGTTGTATGTCAACGAGCCCATGAACTCAAATGAAAAAAAACTCTTAGAAAAAACTGCCAAACTTAAATATCTTCCAACCGGCTGGAAAACCCATTTTCAAAATAAATTAAACAATTCCAACTTGTAAACTAATGAGATATCAACAATTGCCTATCCAATCTATCTCTATTCTAGAATTAAACTTTTTTGCAAAGAAAATGTGATTTAAATCTTGTTACTAATATTCTGCATGATAATATAATATTAGTAACAGACGTAATTGTCCGTGTTGGTGATTTTTATTTCAATTCCATATTAAATTTACAGTTTCTTGTCTAATTTAATGGTCATTCTAATTGAGCCTTGCAAAATCCCATAAATTATTCCCAATAGAATGACTTTTTGTCAACTTTATGATATTTGTGTGTTTTTACTCTGCATTAACAGTATCTATTTTTCAATAAATACATCACCACTACTAAAAGGAAGACTAAACCCAAAGGTTGCACCATTTTTATCCTGATTATTTCTCGCCCATATATTGCCCCCGTGAGATTCAATAATCTTTTTTGAAATGTACAAACTTAATCCAGCACCGCCTTTTGATTTTTTAACATATTTTATAAATAAGAATGGTAATACATCTGGATGTATTCCGTAACCATTATCAGATATTGTAACTACTGCAGCTTTATTGTCTTTACTTTTTTCAAGTTTTACTTTTACAACACCTTCGTCATGGGTAAATTCAAAGGCATTATCAAGCAAGTTGGTTATGACTTGAGCAAGATAATATCGATCGCCGCTTACTATTATAGGGTCTTTTGAATCGTCTGCATAAACAAAATCAATCTCTACACTGTAATTAGGTTTTTTGCCTCTATCCAAACTGTCTGTGTCATCAATTTTTTGGCTTGCTTTGTGTATTTTTTTAGTAGATTGATTTTCATACTTGTAGTTTGTTGATATTTCTTGGATAAAATCTTTCATGTTTATATTCTCTTTGTTTAGCATCAACAAGTTATTATCCAATTGGGAAACATCAAAAATGATATCAACCAATCTTTTAAGCCTTCTTGTGCTCCTAATTATTGCTTCTATGGGATCTTTGTAACGATCGTTTTCCTTCCCCTCTGGGGCTAAAGTATTAATTTTTTTTAATATCTCTGAAAATCCCATCAAGGATTGAACGGGATTTCGTAACTCATGAGCTGCCAAATTTATAAACTCTTTCTGCATATCATCATGAATTTGAATATGTTTGTTGGCAGACTCTAGTTTGATTTTGGAATCTTGGAGCTCTTTTGTTCTCTTGTTTACTTCTTTATTCAATGTTTTATTGATTTTATTTAAATATATTATTAATAATAACACCGCGGCGATAGTGCCTGTTATGAGTGACAACATTTGGAGCCTTTCTTTATCGATAATTTCATTGATTTTTGAATATATCAATGAGGTGGGCGTCACTACAAATACAGAAAATCTTGGTTTATCTTCAATATATATGGGATAGCCTGTGTTTAATCTTTCTTGGCCTACTAAATCATAAACTGCAAATCCTGGCTGTCCAGAAACGACTCTTCTTACCATGTCATCAAGTACTTTGTCATTTCCTATTAGATTTTGAGTAAATTCTCCAAAGAATTGCTTCCCTACAAGCGATGGAATCGGATGTATCAATATTGTAACGTCATGGTCAAAGACGGATAGATATTGAGATTGAATATCATAAATATTACCATAGTATCTGAAAAATTCATCTACTGGTATGACTACACCTATTAAACCGTTGTAATAATTACCGCTATTATTTGTTGAGATTATAGGATAAGTAATTGCAAATCTATCCTTTCCTTCAATACCCTCAAACATTTCTGAAATAACTGGTTTCATCGTGTTTTTGGTCTCTTTTACCCAACTTCTGAATGAAAAGTTCTTTCCAGTATATATGGGATCACCTGATGGACCAATGTCAAATATTGCTATTCCGTCCTTATTTTGAAGAAACATTCGATCGACCGGAGTTGTATCATTTATTTTGTTATATGCATCAGTTAGCGCACTTTTCGTCATGTTTGGCAGAGGGTCTTCTAGATTGGTATTTATGGAGTTAGAAATTCCTTCAAGCCTTGCTAAAATTAGTTCAAAATCTGATTGAATTTGTTGCGATATTCCTTGGGTGACTTGTTTTTGATTTTGCTTTTGTTGTTCAAAAATGCTATTATAGATGCTGTCTTCAGTTTCGTGCTGCAGAAATGCAAATAATATCAAAGGTACTGATATAATTAAAATTGCTATAATGATTACTGTCTTATTCATTGTCATGAAATTACGGACTGAGGAGAAGGTCCAATTATTCAATCCGTCCAATTTCATTGCCATTGATATATACTTTAGCCAATCTAATAATGTTATTTTCTTTAGAAATTACTAGATTTGAGTATACTGATGGACCATACAATTTTGATTCAATTGGTAATAAGTAAGTCATTTGTTCTTTCTAATATTCTTGGGAATAATGTGCAGAATTTTTACAAATACTTAATAAATTCACAAGATATTAATTTACATGAAGCTCGATTTCAATACAAAATATACTTTCTTGCCCAAATCTGGTTTGACCATTTCATTTCTTAATCTATTATTAGTCATAACTACTAATTCCTTGGTGTCTTTTTTATTTTTTCAGAATAATTTCAACATAGATTTTGCTAGCGCTGCAAGCCTACAAACATCTGTAAACAAATCATCAAATTTTGAATTTGAATTTTTTAGATATATCTCTCCATTTGATCCGGACCATCCAAATTCTACACAAATTCTTCAACCAGAAGGAAACTTACAGATGAATCTGACAATCTGTATGTAAATGGTATAGATCCAAATGAAATCAAATTCTATGATAAGGATGGAAAATTTTTAAATAGTTGGGGTCGCACATCTGAAAATGATATTCTTTTAAACCATCCACATAGCAGTGAATTTGATGAATACAAAAATCTGTACATCACTGATCAAAATAATAAGAGAATTGTCATATTTTCAAACAATGGAACTGCGATTGATTCTTGGGAGGACAATCCTTCTAAAGGTATAAGGTTAATGCATCTTCATGGAATTGATTTAGATTCTAAAGGTAACGTATTTGTATCTGACAGAGATCCGAATACCGTTCAGAAATTCTCAAGCAATGGGACTTTGATTACCTCGTGGGGCGGTGCTGGAAATGGACCTGGACAATTCGATATGCCCTGGGATGTTGCATTAGATGCTCAAGACCGTGTGTACGTACCCGATTATGGAACTAACAGAATTCAGGTTTTTGATGAGAACGGCGCATTTCTGTACCAATGGGGAACCGCCGGAAAAGGATTTGGTGAATTTAGTCATCCTGCTGTAATCGCGTTTGATCAGAAACAAATATTATACATGACAGATTCCGATAATCATAGGGTTCTCTTCTTTAATAATGGCACTTTTATTTCTGGATTTGGATTTGAAGGAACGGGGCCAGGGCAGTTCGCTAAACCAGAAAGCATTGCAATTGATTCTAAGGGAAACGTGTATGTGGCTGATACCACTAATAATAATGTACAGATGTTCTTTCCAAAAAGATAATCAGATTTGGTATTGATGCCTGGAAATTCTATCAGATTTCCTCTGGATAATTTGTCATAACTTGACTTTGACTCAATTCCGTATACTAGAGGGCTAAATACAACAATATGATGGAAGTGTCAAAATACCCTTAACCTTCCATGCCATCATCAAAGTAATATATTGGATATACGATATATATAAATATGACAAGATGATATCATATCGTATGTCCAATACGAAGGATAAGGAGGTGATTTAACAATATGGGTTGTGGCTGTAGTTATAGCGGTGTTGGCTCTTCTGCTCACTTAGGATTCCATAGATCAAGGAGTTTTCTAACAAGAGAAGAGAAAATAGAATTACTTAAAGAATACCAAAAAGATCTTGAAAAAGAGATCAAGGGTGTGTCAGAAAGACTGAAGGAATTGGAAGTGGTCTAGTTCTGTCAGCCCTTTCTAAACTAGGTTTTCCTTTTTTATTACATGTTATGTAGATGACTAAGTAGATTATGTTATTTTTGGTCGGAATCTCTTTTTCTCAAACTCATCAATCGTAAGATCTTTAAAAAATAATCCTTCATTTTCTAACAATTTTTTTTTCTTGTCTATTCCTAGTGCATATCCGCCAATTTTTCCGTCTGCCTTGACAACTCTATGACATGGGACTACAACAGGGTTAGGGTTTTTGTTTAAAATCCTTCCTATTCTTCTTGAAGCAAGAGGATTGCCTAATGCTCTTGCAATGTCCCCGTAAGTAGATACCCTTCCCGTAGGTATGGTTAATAGTATTTTGTAAACATCTTCACTTTTTATAGATGAATCAGATTCTTTATCATTGGTTTCCATGGTAATAGTTCTACCATTGGATTCTTGCATTTGATTTATTGGTGTTAATCATATTTAAATATATACGTATGTGATATCTTGATATCAATAGGGATCCATGGTTTTATTTTAAAAAGATATTGACGATTTTATTTTTTGTTCTAAAATTATTAGAATATAAGAATATTGCAATTGGGTAGCAAATTAAATATACTTAATCAATTTAGTATGGTTGTGAATAGCTCACAATATAATAGTAAAATTTCAGGTAAGAAGGGTCTAATGACTCCTCTTATGGCTGTATTAACTTTGACAATATTGCTAGTGGTGGGTCCAACATCTATGACCCTGAGTGTATATGCTCAAGGTAATACAGCTAATCAAGCAATTGGTCAAGCTCAATCTTCTACACAATTGGGGGTTTGTGTGTCAGGTACAGGTACCTTAATCTCATGTAACAACTTGAATGCTCAAAACCAGGCAAACAGTGGTAACAATGCATTAGCTCAAAGCGGTGATAATGGTGGTAGTGGCGGCGGCGACAATCTTGCTAATCAAGCAATTGGTCAAGCTCAATCCTCTAACCAAAATGCATTATGTGTGTCAGGTACAGGTACCTTTGTCTCATGTAACAACTTGAATGCTCAAAACCAACAAAACACAGGAAATAATGCCTTGTCACAACAAGGTGGAAGCGGAAAAGGCGGCAACAAAGCCACTCAAGGTATCGGCCAATCACAATCCTCTAACCAAAACAGCGGAGTAGTATCTGGAGGCAACACTCAAGGTTCTGGAAATAACGTAAATACACAAAACCAACAAAACAGTGGTAATAATGCAGCAGCCCAAAGTGGTGGAAGCGGAAAAGGAGGAAACTCTGCAAGCCAAGGTATCGGCCAATCACAATCCTCTAACCAAAACAGCGGAGTAGTATCTGGAGGCAACACCCAAGGTTCTGGAAATAACGTAAATACACAAAACCAACAAAACAGTGGTAATAATGCAGCAGCCCAAAGTGGTGGAAGCGGAAAAGGAGGAAACTCTGCAAGCCAAGGTATCGGCCAATCACAATCCTCTAACCAAAATGCACAATGTGTTTCTGGTGGAAATACTGCCGGTTCTTGTAATAATGTCAATAACCAAAATCAGGCAAATACAGGAAATAACGCAGCAGCCCAAAGCGGTGGAAGCGGAAAAGGCGGCAACAAAGCCACTCAAGGTATCGGCCAATCACAATCCTCTAACCAAAATGCACAATGTGTTTCTGGTGGAAACGTAGCAGATTCCTGTAATAATACTAGCACTCAAACACAATCAAATAGTGGTAATAACGCTGTAGGACAACAAGGTGGAAGCGGAAAAGGAGGAAACTCTGCAAGCCAAGGTATCGGCCAATCACAATCCTCTAACCAAAATGCACAATGTGTAGCAGGTGGTTCATTGAGCAACTCTTGCAGTAACAAAAATACTCAGTCACAGACAAATACAGGAAATAACGCAGCAGCCCAAAGTGGTGGAAGCGGAAAAGGAGGAAACTCTGCAAGCCAAGGTATCGGCCAATCACAATCCTCTAACCAAAATGCACAATGTGTTTCTGGTAAAGACGCAATAGTCTCTTGCGATAACGAGAACTTTCAAAACCAAGTAAATAGCGGAAGTAACGTATTAGGCCAGCAATAACTCTAATTTTTTACTTTCTCATTTTATTTTTACGATCTTCATATTTTCGTATTTGTTTTACTTGTTAGTTACATATTCAAATAAATTATAGACTGTGAACCGTTGATACCTCAGACCATTAACCAAATACTACAAATAAATACTACATGTGGATAAGCAATTCGAATTGAGTGAAAATAATTTAGAAAGTTTAGGTCCAATTAAACAGATTGTCTATTTATTTGTGAACACGTCATAAAGACCATTGTTTGTCTGATTTACATAACTCCATATTTCAGAATTGGTTTCCAATTTCTTGAAAGATTTTTTTGAAGCATCGTCTAATTCATCAAACAATTTATTTCCAATAACAATGTGATCTGGTTCTGCAAGAGATGTCATCTTGACCGCGACACTTATCGTGTAGCCTATGAGGTCTAAATGAGGTGTTTTTAGTGTTTCTTTTTCAAATTCAAAGATATCAATTCCATACTGAACTATGGCTACTTCACCAAAATCTATTCCTATTCTGACCTTTAATTCGGGATAATCATACTGGTTTAATATAGGATTTATTCCTTCTTGTATCGCTTTGATCATAGTAAAAGCACATCTTATAACATTACTAAATTGCAGACTGGAAAGATTGTTATCATCAGAAACGTTATTGCTGATACTGTTATCAGTATTTGATTTATCTGGAGTTTTTCCTTCTGTTACAAAGAATGCTAACACAGCATCACCAATATATTTTAGTACATATCCACCATAAAGATTTATTATTTTTGTCATCTCTTGCGTAAAAGCTCTTATTATCATTGTTAGTCTATCGATGGGCAAAGTCAATGCCATTTTTGTTGATCCTACTAAATCTATATGGAGCATTACTAGTTGAAGCTTTGATTCTGCATGTTGTTCCAAAATCGCTTGAGTTTCTTTAAGTATGATATTTAGCTCTGGTTTTGATTTCAGAGCATTCCACGTTCTAATCTGTGATTCTTTAATAATTGTATCAATATCAATTACAGCATCAAGATAGAATTTGTTTATAAGATGATTTGACAATTTTTTGTTTTCTGCTTCTTTGCCAATCTCCTTGTTGCTTTTGTTCTCGTTCTCGATAATTTCACGCACCAAATCTTCATCAATGTCTAATTCTAAAGAAATAGTTTCTGAATTAAGACCCGAATTATATAGATTCATAACTGTATTTTTCTGATTTGGATTTTCCTTCGACCGGTCAAACTTTGTCAATATCATTTATACTGTTTTTTTTAGATATAAACCTGCTTTGATGTTGATAGTTGGAAATATGACATAGCCCATAAAAAAATTATCAATTCTATTAAATGATTAAGCAGATTTCATATTTGATATACAAATATACATACTTACACAAATCTCAATACAAAAGGACCCCACTACTGATAACTAAAAATGCCACTCTTTAGAAATACCATTCCACCATGATTTTTTATCCGTTATGTCATGACCAACTTCATCCTTTATTCTGAGCTGCACCGAATAAAACATGTTTTCCATTGCATCACTGCCACCATCGTCAAACAGTTCTTTTCCAATTTCTTTTATGCGTTGTTTTTTTGCATCCAAATTTTCGGCGCTAGGGTTTTGTACGTAAAAAGTAAATAAATCGATCAACTCTTCTTCTAAACATGCATCCATTTTTCTATTTAAATAATCCCTCCTATTTATCGCTATTTTTTTGCCCTTGTTCCGTTTGTTACTCCAAACCATCACTTAAATAAATTACCTACAAAAAAAATTTTCATTCTCAAACAAATCGATTGGTAACATTTCTGATTTGTCTTACTTTTTTGGGTGATGGTAAGGATACTGACAATCAACTTTGATTTTCAAAATTCTTGTAATGTGGCTAGAATATTTTACCATAAATAAGAAGTCATACATACAATTGCATCATGGGTCAGAATACTTGATGATGATATTTAATTACATGTTGAATCTATTATCTTTCAACAAGTCATTCATATTTCTTTGAATGCCGTTTCAATCTCTTTTTCTATTTTATTAAGATCATCCTGTGTTTTGATTGTATGTTCGGTTGCAGGCTCCTTTCTATTTTTTCTTATCGCAATAGTCAAACTATCCTTATTTGGATAAATGTCTAAGAAATACCTAAAAGTCAGGGATTTGGCATATACAATTCTATGTGGTCTGATTTCCTCAACTACATTATTTCCTAACAGTAAAACAAATTTTCTCAAATTAAGTAGGATTCTCTTCATCGTATCATCAAGGTGTAGAAGATGGCTGTCAAACGAAATAGATGGTTTATTTGTATATAATCCAAATTTATTCATGATATAATATAATACACAATCTGTATACTATATATTGTTTAGAAATATCGGCTGTGTTCAGTTAACGCGTTTTATCTCTTATTGTGATAATCTACAAACATGTTCATCCAATTTCTTACATGCTTTAGTTTACAGTTCTTCTGTCTACATGGAAAGTAATCATCGAAACTTTCTGTTCTGTCCTTGATGTATTGCATTGTTCTTTCGATTATGCTTTTCTCGTACGGAGAATGGATATGATGTTTTAATTTTAAAAATCTACAAGCCATAGGGTACCAAGTACCTCCATCTGTGGAACCTGGTTGTCTTCCATGAATCCTAATTAACCCCGACAGAAATCTTTCAGCAACAAACATGTTTCTCTCTTTAGAGATTTTTAGCAAAAGAAGTGCGAGAATTTGCCTGTTTTCTGGTTCTGTTGCCACCCAAAGCCAGATGTATTCTGAGCCTATCTTCAACATTGTCTCATCTATAACATACTCTAGGATTCTTCTTCGAATTGATTTCATTTTTTGGGGGTCGATACTTTTGAATCCAGTTCCATTCTTTAGCAAAGAAAACATGATTTCTCTTATAAATCTGGGATAGCCGTTCAGATGTTTTCCTTAACGATAATCCTGAAAAGTACAAATGTAAGCCATAATCCACATATTTTGAAGGTGTTCTGTTTCTAGTATTCATAAAAGAGATAGGACATCTTCAAGCTATAGACTTGACGCTAAATGAACAGAGCCGAAATATCTCTTTCTTTTTTTTAACCTTCTTGTTTTAGAGACTGAAGTAAGTAAATGATATGTACAACTTCTGTCCTCCTCACAGGAGATGTCGTTGCCTATTAAATAAATAATTGATGAAGATCTCTTGTGTTAGGTATTGTATATCACTATCTTTATTTTGATTGTGTATTTAAAACGAAGCAACCGGTGATAGATAGCTATATGTTCTTTTGTTTGTGACCTGTATCTATTATCTTGTAAACCTGTCTTCATTTTGATAATCCAATGAATTCTTAAACACTCTTTGGATATGGATTTTTTTATTAGATGGCCTAATTATCTTTCGGAATTGAAAGAGTACTGCAAATAAATGTTAGTTGCAGCCGAATGTTTTTGGTGGTGTCGGGGCTATTATAAGATGATATATTAAAAGATCAGGCCTCTCCCAACTTTAAACCACCATCACATCACCTAACCCAAATGATCAAATGAAATTATGTTTGGTAACAAATTTTGATTAATTGCCTTTATCAAACAAAAGAAATTTGAAGAACAATCTCGTAAATGTTTTTTTCCAACTAATTCACCAAATTTCTTACAGTGTATCAAGACAATTGAATCTTTGTTTCAAGATTCTCCAATATATGAATATAATTTCTAAAAAGGATCAGAATATGCTATTATTATCTGATCCCTCGATAAGTAAGTATTATCCTTATGCAGGGTCCTTCGTAGACCAATAGGTACCTCGCATGTGTTTCCACCTCACAAAGTCATTTAGTATTCTCTTATGGTCAAATGCAAATTTAAAGTCTGAAATTGATCCGATTGATATCCATTTTATGGCTGATGCGTCATCCCCTGCAACTGGTTCTATTTTTTTATTACCAATTATTTCTCCGATAAAAACCGTGGTAATGATGTGCTTTCTTGGATCCCTTTTTGGATCCGAGTAAACTCCCAATATTTCTCTCAATCGAATTGGCAGAGCAGTTTCTTCCATTATTTCTCTAACTGCTGCTTGTTCTACGGTTTCATTTTCGTTTACGAATCCCCCTGGAATAGCGAGTTCGTCTTTAAATGGATTCCTTTTTCTCTTTACAACTAAAATTTCCTCTTCTCTTGTTATTATGACGTCCGTAGTAGGAGTTGGATTTTTATAAACTTTCGTGTCCAAGGATCTGCCCTTTACTCCTAAAGATATGGAAACTTCCTTTTGTATGTAGCTAATCTTTTTCGTTTATTGTGATATATTCGCTTAATTTGCAGACAACATTGGGTACAGCTAAATACCTTTAATTTGGAAAAAGGACTTGATGAAATGGTGTAGATAGGTATCTCCTGTCAATATTTTTACAAAAGTACATTGACTTCTTTTCTCATATCATATAAGATAACTGGTATTAAGAAAATTCTATCTACTATAATACCAGGATTAAGGTTTTTAATCAGATCATTTTGGAGGTATTAAATGCTGATATCAATTTACTTTAATTTCGGGTTTTATTCATTTAACTTCATTAATTATTCTATACCCGTTAATAATGGGCATCCGAAGATCAGTAATTACCAAACAATATTTGTTGAAATTTTTCTTAAAATGGTTCAAAGCTAAAGTGGATCTTCGAAAGTAGATATTGTAATACTGGTTTATTCAAGGCCATTTTTGTATACGAACATAGACTTTTTTCATCTTCAATGATTATCAAGTGAACGGTATTGATTTAGGAACCTTATACATTTAAATCCAGTTGATTTATGATACGATCATATCATACTATAGGTTTCTTCATTTGTAATAAAAAATAGGAACAATCAACTTTTGTATCCTTTAAAGATTATATTATTTTAGAGGATCGGAACTTTTTTTTGAGACAAGTTGTTTGACAAAATTAGAATAATTTTGCATGGACTATTAACACTCCTTAGTTTTTAATCTTTATTATTCTAATGGATATATGTATCCTAAAATTTACTGCATATGAAAAACCGTTTTAAACTTAAAGGAAGTTTCTAATCTTTTGGAATTGCCTTTCTTGAATTGTTATTTCCAGTTTTTTTGATTCTAATTGGTCTTATTTTATATGATTATTAAACTGGTGAATCTTGATATCTGCAAGGTAACTGGTAAGTGTTTAAGAATCATGCCATTCTATTCGTGTGAAAAAAACTTTATTATGATTTGACCGAAATGTAGACAATATAATCATTTATGGCAAAATTCATGCTCAAATAATTTTGATATACTGGAGCCCTTGAGGGGCTCTAATCATGTCCTGCGAAAGCAGATATACATGAAAGAACTTGATTATATAAGAAATTTAATCTATTTAAGAATTCCTACACTATTGCATGAAAGAAAATAATTTTAAAGCATTTGTTATTCATTTATATTTATTCAAATATATACAACTAATCGTAAGGCGGATACTTTTTGCATACCTGCAAATATTACTAGTTTCTATTTTATTTAATTCGAGATCTATTACACCAAACAAGTCAATAAATCTTACTTAAACGTTACAATAAGAAATTAAGTGCTAGTCAGAGTCTATTTTTACAAGGAAAATGGTGCTGATTTGATAACAAGGTTGGTAAAAATAAGTCGTATGGCCCTTGATACTGTCTATGAATTAGTGTGGGAGATGGAGTTTAAGAATGTCTTAAGCCCTGGGCGGATTTGGTTAAAATTTAAAGAAGAGGATAATCCATTTGGCATATCGTTAAAGTCAAACAGAACACATCATAAAGTGGCTATAGGGGATATTATCCAGATAGTGGAGGAATATTATTTAGTAGTTGATGTCGGCGTAAAGAAAATAACCGTTGTAAATGACTGAGAAGCAGAGCTAAGTTATTCTATAATTTTAGGTTGTAAGGTGGTAGTATCTTTAATGATGTTCTGTTTTGCTTCTTTATGTATATTATTACGCCTAGTCCCCAAATCTGCTTATTACTAATACTACTGTTTTGTTATTGATACAAAAACCTGTCAGCCATTGATTCTTTGGTCCTTAGAAGGTATGGATGGTTCAGGCAAACTGGCATCAAACACTTTAATCCAAAATTAGAAATATTGTTGACTGAGAAGATAATCGTGAATTGTTAGCCTCGGTAAAACAAATCATTAATAATTCATCTTTTAACCACTTCGTTACAGTTGTAATCTTGGTACAAGCTGCAGTGTTGGTGTTAGAAACTATTCCATATTTTAAAAGTTATTACTATTTTCTTGAGTCGATCAATATCGCTGTTTTGACTGTGTATATAGTTGAGGCTGGATTAAAAATTACTGGTTCCTATCCACACTTCTCAAACTATTTCAAAAATGGTTGGAATATTCTTGACTTTTCTATCATAGTACTATCTCTATTACCCTTGGGAGGGAGCTATACGACTGTAGCCAGACTTATCCGGCTTTTGAGGGTAACAAAATTAACCAACCGATCCAAGGAAATGTCTATGGTGGTAATGACGATTGTAAGATCAATACCTAGCATGGTAAATATATTCTTACTTTTGTCTTTACTCTTCTTTCTCTATAGCATTGCTGGATATCATCTATTTGGTGCAATTGATCCTACTCATTGGGGTTCTCTGCCTCGATCCGGGTTAACTCTCTTTCAAATCCTGACTCTTGAAGGCTGGGTTGAAGTGATGTCTACAGTTACTCAAGCCAATCCATTAAATATATTGTACTTTATCAGCTTCATAGTTATAGGCACATTTATTGTCATAAATATATTTGTGGCTGTAATAGTAAGAAAGTCCGAAGAGGCCTACAAAGCTTTGGAAGATGAGATTCGTAATCCTGTCACCCAAAAAGAAATACTCTCTGAGATTAGGGAAATAAAAAAGAAAATCGATGAATTAGAATCTCGTTTAGCTAAATAGAAACCCATGAAAATGCGTTGAATCGTCAATTTCATTAGGATTGAGGAGAACTACTGAGGATTACATCATGTTTTTTTACAATGATTCTGCAGATATCTTTGAATTTGCATAATGGTGCGTATTATACTGTATTGATTAAAAAAAGCATAATAATTTATTTCTTGCAGACTATTTTGATCTGGAAATAGTTTTAAAAACGAATGAATTATTTAAAGAGTATTTTGATGCTAATTCGAATTTTGCTTTGAAAAAAAAGTTTATTGTTGGCCTAATGCCAAATTGCCGTCGTTATTCTGGAAGAGAAGACCTACGTTGTTACATCCTGCAATAGTGAATGTACCTGATACACATTGTGCGTTTTGCTCATTTGCTTGTCCTTGCTCAATTTCTTGCTCTGCATCGTTTGATTTTTTGTGTTTTCCGCCAGCAAATGCCATGTTGTCGCCTAATGCAACTACTGAACCGATTAAGGCTGCTGCAATGAACATTGCAAATATTCCAACTTTATAGTTTTTTGTTAGGTTACTCATTATAATCGAAAAGTATAATCAAAATTAATTATATCATAGTTTGGATTAATGCTACTGCAATATAGATACAAAATTATATACTTTAAATAAAGTCTAAAAAATGTATTTGTACTTGTTTTTAATAAATATTTACCAGAATATTTTTACCGAATTTAAGAATCCCAAAAACCATCCTAAAAAATATATTTATTTTAGAGTATCTTTCCTCGGAGATTACTAATTCAGGCAATAATTTTATACTAGTTTTTAAAAAGATATACTAAATTATATCCGACTTATGTATTTAAGGGAGAAAAAGATAGTATAATATAAATTGACTCAAATGTCAAAAGAGGAAATAATTGATTTCCTAAATCAAGGGACGATGACTGCTAAAGTCTCGACAGCTAGTGCAAGCGGAGTGCCCCATGTTGCACCTGTGTGGTTTATGATAGATAATAATAATAATAATAATAATGAATCATCTAGGCCAAAGAATCGTGATGATGGGGACTTGGTATTAGTTTTCACAACTTCTGAGAAATCTGTAAAGGCAAAACAATTACTTGGCAATCCTAAAGTAAGTGTATGTATCGATGATCAAAAACCTCCTTATTCGTTCGTTATTATCAATGGAATCGCTGAGATAGAGCATAATCCAGATCATGATGTCTTGTTAAAGTATACTACAAAGCTAGCAGAAAAATATATGGGGAAAGAAAATTCTGAAAGATTTGGAAGAAGGAACGCAGTGGAAGGAGAATTAGTTGTAAGAATAAAACCCACAAAAATTATTGCTCAGAAGAATGTTTCTGATTGATAATAGTTACCATCGATAGGTTTTGCAATGGGCCAAGTAAGGCTCATATTTAGAGACAAAAATATACAATTTATTAGAAAATAATGTTTATATATTTATAGTTATTTTCCATTAATTTATAATTATGTACATCTATTTAAATTATGATGTATAACTTACCGTAATGAAGTATCTATACTTATTGCTATTAAGCGTAATGTTCATTCCAATTTCACAAGTGGCATATGGACAGAATATAATTGATCAAATCGGTCAGGCTTTTAATAATTTGACCTCTAGTATGTCGGGCGGTAACCAAACTAATCAATCATCAACCAATGGAAGCAGCGGCGCTGGCAGTGGCGGTAATTCTTCAGGAGGATCTGATAATCAATCTGCACAAGATGTTGGATCGATTCAAGAATTACAAAATCTTACATCTGGCAATCAAGAGTTACTGACAAACAATTCTGATATATCTCCAGATAATGCATCATTATCTCAAGGATTAGAAAAAGAACAATATGTTGAACCTGAAAACCAAAGCAATGCTTTGTCATCCTCTTCAGGTAGCAACAGCACTCAGCAGTAGTTACCACAATCCAATACCTTATTTTATTTTTACATTATTATGAATTTATGATTTATTTGACTTGATTAAAGTATTAGTAATTATGAATTGATGTCTAATTGCAAAAGGATGTTCACCTTTTAGATTATCATGAGTATAAGAAAGATGAATTCTTTATCCTAGCTTAATACTGCATATTAAATACTGGATACAAGAAAATCAGTCGAGTTCCCTCCTATATATAAACAATGTTGCCTTAAAAATAGCAATGGATTTAATGAATATGAAATCTGTAATCCCTGTAATATTAGGACTTTGTATGTTAGTTATGTTTAACCTCACATTCAATGACTCTACTGCTCAACCAGTTACCACAGGAAATTTAACCACAGGGAATGTTGCCAAAACTACAACAACAACTACTGGGGCTACTCCTTCTAATACTACTGCTCTTGCACCAACGGATAACGTTTCGACAGGAAATTCTGCATTCGATGCCTTAAATGCCGTAAACCAGACTACTGCTAACGATACTTCTCCATCCGTCACAACACCAGAACTAAACCAAACAGGTGTCCAACCGACACCACAGGATCAGTCACAAGTGGATAAGACAAATTCAAACACATCTTCTCTATCTAGTGGATCCGAGTTAAATGAAAGACTTCTTAATTATACCAATAATGCAATATTGGCATTAAATGAGGACAATGAAACAGAGATCCAGCAAAATCTAGTTCAAATTCAAGATGCTCTGATAAAAGCAATAGGTAAACCAGTTGTAATTATCCCTGCCCCAGCTTTTGAATCCGATTGAGTTTGACTGATCCGCCACTTTATCTATTTTTGTGATAATTGTCGTAATTATTCCAGTTTTAATAGTGAATGTTTTTTTGTAACAGTGCCTCTTGAAAAATACCATTGTTGAGATCCATTGCATTATTATAGACTATCATAACGGATGGATGTGGACATATGATAATATAAAAGGCCCAGGTTCTACTTTCTATACTGCATTAACTTTAATAACTCTTGTTTTGGCTAACAAAAGGTAATCTTTTTCTCTAAATTACTGATTATTGTTCTTATTTAAATAAGTAGTAATTGAAGGTCTTGTTAAATGAATAATGATTATACTCATGCTTTGGATTATCACGAAAAGACAAAGCATTCTCAGATTAGCATACTATATTCCAGACACTATTTGGACTGGGAAAACCGTCCTAACCCTTTTAAGGTATATGTTGATTTAAAATCAATTCTGCTGCCGGATTCATTTCCAGTACCTTCTATGAATGCAGTTAAAGCCATTGCTGCGGTTAATAATAATAATATTAATAATAAAGAAGGTGATATAAAGTTCTTAGATAAAGATACATCTATAGATGATTCAAATTATGCTGATATAAACCGTATCAAATCCTTTCGTTTAACAGATCTAGCATCGATCCTCTTTTTTACATGCGGAATAACCCGACATATTAAATTCAATTCAACTGATTATTATATGAGAGCTGCATCTGCAACTGGAGCACTTTATCCTATTGAGGCTTATGTCGTAAATGGTGATATAAACAAAAACGATTTAGATGCAGGAGTCTATCACTTTAATCCTGGAAGTTTTAGTTTGACGGCTATTCGTAAAGGTGACTACAGAAAAGTACTTGCTTCATACTCCGCCAATAATTCTACAACAATGCATTCTCCAGTGTCACTCGTATTTACATCAAACTCTTGGAGGAATGCTTGGAAGTATCAGTCGCGATCATATCGCCATTGGTTTTGGGATTGTGGGGTTATTCTTGCAAATCTCCTCGCCGTATGCAAATCGTTTGGACTTCAAACTAAATTATTAATGGGTTTTATTGACGACGAGGTGAATAAATTATTGGGATTAGAATATCATGAAGAAGCGGCGATAATTGTTGCTTCTTTGTACGCTAGCAGTTACTTAAAAGGAGGAGTAACTAATTCCAAATCGACTATGGGAAATGGATGCGAGCCTACTAATGAACATGGTAATGAAAAAAGTGATGGCAATATTATTCAACAGGTTGATAATCTCAAACCAAAAGTTTATCCTCTTTCTTTGTCAAAAGTTTTCTATCCTGATATCTGGAAAGCATATGATACTTCAAAACTACAAAATAGTTCTCAAGTCGTTAACTGGATTAGTAAGACTAATTTTATAATTGATAGTAGTAGTAAAAGCAATAATAGTAACAATAAGAAAAGAGTATTAAAGAAATATCCTATTGAAACTAATTTCACTGACCTTGAAATCCCTACTATTGGGAAAGTGATTCTTAAAAGAGGTTCGTCAAGAAGGTTTTCAAGAGGGGCAGTTAGCTTAAAAACCCTTTGTAATATACTAACTAGTTCAATGGGTGTTGAGGGAAAGGCCAATTTGCCAATGGATTATAATCTTGGCCAATTGGGTCTCGTAGATCTTTATTTTATCGCAAATAACATTGATGGGCTCCAAAAAGGAGGGTATTATTTTAATGCCACCGAAAATACATTGGACTTTCTTTCAGATATCCCTTATGCTGATTTTTCTGGTCATCTTTGTCTTGATCAGCCTCTTTTTGCAGATGCTAGTGCAGTAATATTTCTAATGGTTGAGCTTAAAAAAATTCTTAGGGTCCTAGGTAACAGGGGCTATAGGGTGGTTCAAATGGAAAGTGGCATTATCGCAGGCAAACTGTATCTTCTTTCATACACTTTTGGGATTGGTGCATCGGGCTCAACTTTCTACGACGATGAGGTAACGGACTTTTTTTCATATCATGATGGACCAAAATCAACTATGATTGCAATTGGGATAGGAACCTCTCCATATCAATCAAAATCTGGTACTGTTTTACCTCTGAGATTGACAAATGAGCAAATGTGTGGTGAATCCAAAACGCTTTAGTATTTTTTTATGTAGTAACTTGAATTAACTAGGCAACGTGTTTTTAATTCAGGCGAGGGTAAAGTGCGCTTAGCTAAACATTTCTTTCATTTTTTTGGACGTCATGTGATATGGATACACAATATGCAGTGATATCTATTTAAACCATAGTCGATATGAATAAGCATGAGTGAAATATCAAATACTAATGATAGTAGTACAAATACCTATAATGCTGAAGAAAAATCTAAACATACTTCCAAGGAACATCTTTCTGAATGGTCTGATCTCATTTCCCGAGTAATAGACAAATTGACAGGCAAGGATTTACAAGTTACATATACATTTGACGATGTTGAAATTGAAATTCAAAGAGCAAACGGATCACAAGGCACACATCAAACTGGTGCAAAATGGAAAATCGACGGAAAAATTACAATTTCGACAGAATTAATAAACGAATCCAAATACAGTGGTTCTAATTCGTAACTGACCATTTAATTTCTGATCCATAATTTTTTGAAATTGGGCTAACTCAATTCACCAATAATGATCTGTTTCTTTCAATCTTTATAAATACAAAATAAACTTCTAAAAATTGATAAAATACTGGGCTTTCTATATTGTAGTCATATGACTTGACATCCTCATAAACACATAGAAATTGCTATTGGATTTGACTAGATTCCAAAGTCTGACTCTTTTTTTATCTGAGTATCCTTTCAGCTATCTAAACTTGTATTCTATGCATGTATTAAAAATTATTCAACTTTGATTAAGATACTACGCCCTGATAAATATTAACAACAAAGCTTGAAAGAAGAAGACGCAAATATATATGAATATATCGATCAATATGGGGGTGCTAAAAAACCAACTTGAATCTGGTTATCAAACAAAGAAACACCTAAAAAAGTTGAATGGATTACATTAATTCAAGGTAATGTAAGCAAGTTCTAAATCTATGACTGTGACCCAGAAGGTGTGTGATCATAGAACGGCTAAAAGCAAGATCTGTCATCTTCTAACAAATAAATGAAATATGGATGATCAGATTTTATTCTGACTTATTAGATCTATCTTGGATTTTGTCATTTCTTGCAAGTCTATATTATTACAAGAGTTGTTGTTATCTTCTCCAGCCTCACAACTTGAGCCCTGCTTTGATACCTGAACTTTGTTACCCTTGCCATTATCGCTATCACCGTCGCCTTGTCTACTTATGCTAATATTATTACAAGAGTTGTTGTTATCTTCTCCAGCCTCACAACTTGANCCAGCCTCACAACTTGAGCCCTGCTTTGATACCTGAACTTTGTTACCCTTGCCATTATCGCTATCACCGTCGCCTTGTCTACTTATGCTAATATTATTACAAGAGTTGTTGTTATCTTCTCCAGCCTCACAACTTGAGCCCTGCTTTGATACCTGAACTTTGTTACCCTTGCCATTATCGCTATCACCGTCGCCTTGTCTACTTATGCTAATATTATTACAAGAGTTGTTGTTATCTTCTCCAGCCTTGCAGTCAGATTCTTGTGAACTATGTTGAACATCAAGGCTCTCATAGTCGTCACCATTGGGTTCTTCTGCCCATACTCTATAATAATTATTGTTAAAAACTGACAAAAGTGTTATTAAAACGAGTAAGGATATTAACATTGTAGAAAACCTTCTAAAAGAAACTTTAGACTGCAACAAATATCTCGTATTTTTTTTAACTATTCAATAAGATATTAAAATTTTTAAAGATTCCTATATAACTTAATTACATACGAAAATAGTATTAGATAATTCTGTTAATTTATACTATATTTACTATCGCGTTTGATTTGGTTGCATTCATGGATCAAATGCACTATCTCTGATAAGGTGTGTATTTTTTTGTTATCTTGATCTTTTTAATTTTAATTCCTTCTTCCTTTTTCTTTATTTGGATTTATTTACGCCTAAGGATTATCATTTGTTTTAATTTTATGAATAGTCTTTAGACTTCATATTTCTGTTATTGAATTTATTGCTTGACGTTATGTACATTTTAATCAAACTGAAACCGCACCCAGAAACTATTATTAAATAAGATACCCAAAATCTAATAAAATAAGGGGAGGAGGGTCATGAAATTTTTTGTTGGATGTAGTGGCTGGAGAAGTCAAAATTGGTCTAATAATTTCTATCCAAAAGGGCTTGATCCGTCGCATTATTTATCTTACTACTCGAAAGTTTTTAACATGGTGCATGTAAACTTTGGTAACATTTCATACCTTCCAAAAAAATCAACCTTGGAGCATTGGGCGAATGAAACACCTGATGATTTTCGTTTTACCATTAAAATTCCGCAAAATATTATTGACAGATCAGCCGCTAAATATATGCCTCAGACTTCTGATTCTTTTTCCGGATCAATTCAGGACTTCCACATCTCCTTAGGGGATTTCCTCGAAAGCCTGAGCAATATTGAGGAAAAAACTCTATCTGTTTTGATATCTCCTCCGAATGGTTTGACGTTACAAAACAATGGACGTGTTTGGTTAGAGGATATACTAGCTAAATGTACCTATCATGGATACTCTGTAGTAGTTGATTTTGGCAAGATCAGTTCTTGGTACCAAGAACTGATCTATAATATTCTACGAAAACATAAAGCCTGCTTTACTTGGTCAAATGTTGGCCATCAATATTACTATCCTGCAATTACTTCAAATTTTGTATTCTTAAATCTGTCTGGTGTTTATATTAATAAAAACACCGCTATCAAATATATAAATTTGATAAAAACCAAGTCTTCAGAGCAGGGGAGATATGATAAAGAATACGACCTACTTAGATCCAAAAAAAGCCAAAATTTTGGGAATTACCCTAAAGAAGAGGGACTAGACTTTGCCATGATAGTAGCTCAAAACCCCTCTATATTACAAATGCTTCAAAAATTACTAAGGGTCGAAAAATTGGATCAGATTACTCCTTCCGTTAGAGAATCATTGCCGGATCTATCAAAAATCTGGTCTGGAAGGGTTATAATGCATATAGATATGAATGCATTCTTTCCTGCCTGTGAAGAACTTCGAGATCCTTCCTTAAAAGGTAAAGCTCATGCAGTTATTATGACCCCTGAGAAAGAAATGGGCGGAATTACTAGAGGAGCGGTTGCCTCTTGTTCTTATGAGGCAAGAAAATACGGTGTCAGATCTGCCATGTCGTTGTCAAGGGCCTTGGAGCTGTGTCCAGGCCTGATTCTAAGACCAGTTGATAAAGAATATTATAACTTGATATCCCAACAAGTCATGCGACTTTTAGAAGAATATGCTGATGTTTTGGAACAAACTAGTATCGATGAAGCATACATTGACTGTACAAAAAAGATTACAATGCAACAAAATACTTATCCTCTTGAGTCAACATCAACCGCTAATTGCCGTTCAAACGAAAGTCCATTGTCTCAAGACTCGTCATATCAATCTTCATCGATCCCGAGTTCCCAATCTAATGGTCATAATAGCTTTTCTGTTAAGGACTATGCTCTAAAGATAAAATACTCAATCAGAGAACAGTGTGGAGGACTAGCGTGTTCTATCGGTGTTGCTACAAATAAATCTACCTCTAAAATAGCATCCGACTTTCAAAAACCTGATGGATTGACAATTGTTTATCCCCAAGAGACCAGGAATTTTTTGTCCAAACTAAATGTAGATCAAATTTCCGGTATTGGGGTCAAAACAACAAAGTCCTTAAAGGATATGGGAATCCAAATTATTGGAGATCTTGCAAATGTAGATATCCAAAGACTGACAGAAAGGTTCGGAAAAAAACAAGGATTGTGGATGTGGCAAATAGCAAATGGTAAAGAAAATGATTTGGTTGTTCCTAGAGAGGACAATATATCGCTAAGTACTGAAGAAACTTTGCTTGAGCCAATCCGAGATAAAGAAGAAATTTTAAAAATACTTCTTTCTAGGATGACTGATGATATATACAATCGAGTGACAAGAAAGGGTTATGAATTCAAAACAATCGGAATTAAATTAGTTAGATCTAATTTTACCATAGAAACACGAGAAACTACTTACTCTACCTATCAAAAATCCAAAGAAAGTATTACTTCAGTCCTTGAAATGTTGTTGGACAGATTTACCTTTGAGGATGAGTGTGAGCAACAGGATTATGAAACGGTTTCTTCTCCTTCAAAAATAAAAGAGCAAAAAGACCTCACTCCAATAACGAAAAAAGTGTATCCTTTCTACGTCCGCAAATTAGGGATAAAGATATCAAATCTTTCGAGGATAGATTCAAAGTCCAAAAAAGCTCAAAGATCTATACTCGATTTTGTTTAAATTATTATACTTGCCTGGTATTTATGTGGATAAAAAAATAATGTGATATATCATGACTTTAAGCACTGATCTCTTATTCAATAAAATAGGGTCCACCCTGCACTTTGATTGTTTAATTCAGATAAAATGCGATGTGGCTGGCGTATCAAAGGACATGCCAAATCTTTCTTATCTTTAAGAAGAAATGCAAATCTCCAATCCATTAAGGAACATAATCTTTTATCCTCTTGTTGTTAACTCAATTCAAACCATTAACTATGTCCGTCTTCGCCCAGACCACGGTAATTGTTTATCTTCTATTTGTTGTTCCACTATTTCCCATACTACACATCACAGTTTTATGCATAACAACTCTGTCATGGAATTTCATATAATCCGTTCACATAAAAGAAGAAAAACTAGTGAAATTTTTATACAAGATGGACTCATATATTTAAAAACACCTTTTTCAACACCTTTAGACGAAATGGAAACTTTGCTCAGAAACAAAGCCAGATGGATAGCAATGAAAGTTAAAGAGCAAACTAATCCTGAAATTACCATTAAGAGGGCAACTTACAAAGACAATTCGACATTGCCTTATTTAGGTAAAAATTATCCATTGACTGTTGTTCCTTTAGATTCATCAAACACCCATGATTCCAAAATGTCATTGGAATTCATTAATGAAAAGTTTGTTGTTTACACCAATAGGAAAAATGTAAAGAAAATCTATGAAAAATGGTTGTTTGAAAAGGGTCCTGAGGTGGTAAATCCTCTTATTACCAAATACTCTAAAATATTAGGTGTATCACCGAGAAAAATATTGTTAAAAAATCTAAAAAGTCGATGGGGAAGTGCTACTTTTAATAAGACCATTAATCTTAATATTCATCTTTTCAAAGCACCATTGGATGTAGTCGAATATGTTATTGTCCACGAGCTTTGTCATTTGTTGGAACATAATCATTCAACTAGATTCTGGAAATTGGTGTCTAATCACATGGCAGACTACAAAACCAAAGTAAAGTGGCTCAAGGTTAACGGCTCATTAATTCTGTAGTGATGTGAACCATTAGTCTCTTGTTGAGGATTGAGGTAGTTTCATGTCAATTCTGGGATTGTTTTTTTAAGCATAATAACAATCCTTTATTAATGGAATTAATAATTATATAAGATTAAAAAATTTATACTATTACAGTCTAGATAGTGTTTCATAGCTGCAAGAAATTGGTCATTTTATCCTATAATTCCTTATCACAGTTTTATGTGATTTTTTTCTAAATACTTGCTTAATTTCAGGATAAAGAAATATTTTATACAGGTTGATTAATGATTTGTGTTATTGCAAAAATCCTCTATCCATTCTTGTACAATCGTGGTTGTTTTTACACTGGCATTATTTTCTATCGTATTTAGTGAGCAATGTTTTAGCCAAATCAATACACAGAATGTGACTTCAACTGATTGTAATATTTACATTAACCATAGTCAAACACTAAAAAACTCTATTATGTGTAATTATGAGAACGGAATCATAATCAACGATAATAACATAACACTTGATCTTAATAGTTCAGAATTATTGGGATCAGGATATTTGAATCCATACACTGGCATAATAATATCTGATAAATCTAACATACTTCTTAAAGGAAGTGGTAGCGTAGGTCATTATCAAACTGGCCTCTTAATTGACAATTCCACAAACATTGATATTTCTTCACTTAATTTTACAGCCAATGAAATATCTATTTTAGTTAAAAATTCTTCCTACATCAAGATTGATGATAATAATCTTTTTACCAATACTGCAGGGGTGAAGTTATACACTGTCAATAATTCTTCAATTTCAAATAACTACTTTGAATCAAATGATATTTCTGCCATATCATTATTTACATCAAAAAATAATACGCTAAACAATAATTCTATTTCTAGCAGTCTCAATGGGATTTATCTCGATCCTGAAAGCCAAAACATTACTATAGATTCAAACCGCTTCTCTAGAAGTTTTGGAGTAGATATAAACTTGGGAAATGGTGGCAAAATTAATCAATCATTAGGTCAAGTTTTTAACAATACCTGCCATGTAACTATTCCCGAATTATTATGTGCAAAAAAAGATAATTGATTTGCCTAAAAGTATCAAGATTTTTATATTATCTTGTATAAAGGTTTCGATACTATGAGCAACAAGGAAGCAGAAAGGGAGGAAATTATCGATGAGACTCATGAATTACAAGATACCGAAAGTGATGTTATAGACGATAAAGAGGACGATGATGAAGAGGACGATGATGAAGAGGACGATGATGCATTGGATGATATTGACTTTGACGAAGAAGAGGAATATTCAGACGATGATTTTACAAGCGACAATGAAGAAAGTTCTTAGCCTTTAAATTGTAAATCCATAGAAAAAGAATTTTATTTATACTATTCATCAATATAGTTTCTTTCATTCCTTTTTAAGATCTGTTCGGAAATATGATATTTGTTGTACCAAAATAGAGCTCCCGACATTATTATAAAATCTGCAATGTAAAATAAATCCCATGGCATTGCGGATGCAGCTCCATCAATATATTGAATTGTGTAACCGTTATCTGCAATTGCATTTACAAGAAGTGATGTAGATGCTAGAACCCACGGAACGGAATGACGATAATCTTTGTAAATATTTATCAAAATGGCTATTGAAGGTACTATGAGACTAAGATCCAACATTGGGTATAGCACCGTAATTACAACATCTGGTAATTCTATAATCTCTGAATGTGGATCTAGATTTGAATTATCCAAAATAAAATCCGAATCCGGTAGCATACTGTAGATATTAACTATAATAAATCCCATTACTACGGCCAACAAAATGGAGGCAGTTATGGATCTTTTTTTTATCTTGATGGTTTTTATTATTGAAATCAAATGTAGTGTGAGAAATACATATCCGGCAAGCCAAAATGAGTCTAAAATGGTAATCTTCTTGAACTCGTCTATATGCATAACAAAATAAGAATACAAAATACCTGCGTCTGCTACAAACCATAGTGCAATACCTATCGTCAAGAATAAATACGATTTACCATGCTTGCCGCCTAGCCCATGACGTAAAACTGCTATAATTGCGAGTATGGTGGTAATGGCCGCTGCAGTGTTAAGCGATATTATGGCAAAACCATGTTGAATATGGGCGTCAGGAATTAGTGCGATAGATACGTCAATTACTAGTATACTACATAACATAAAAATTACAAGATACTTTAAAACTCCTTTGTAATCTGCTTCATTAGTCATTTATGATTACGAAATGCCTTTAGTTAGGTTGAATAGTCTTCTATATATCTATTATCCAGTATTAAGAAAATTGGCAAAATTGTTACACACAATTATCTAATTCATCACCGTTTTAGAGATTTTGTTGCTATGTAATTATTCGCTTCAGATGATGACTGTCTGATTAAAAATATACAAGATACATTACCTTATTTTTAATGAGCACTAAAACATTAAACAAAAACCGTATTGAATCGGTAGTATCTCACAATGTATGATTAATATTTAAAACAGGTTCTTTTAACGACATGTAAATTTAAGGTGAATTTGAAATTCGCATACATACATACATATACATACACACACCATAATTTACTATCTGTTTTCTATCGGCGTATTTGAAAATGCTGATTCTTATACATTTATAGAGACATGTATAATATACTCTTGATATTTTTGGCCAGTGCTAATAATTTTGGAATTGAGAAGGGCAAGAGTGAAGCAGCCATAAAGTGGATAGATGAGTTTCTTGTCAAGAATAACAAGTCATTTAAGATCGCAGTCACAAACAATCAACTCGATACTTTGAACTTTGGAGCCTTTGATTTGGTTGAATGGAGCGGCGATTGGAGTATCGCTAGAAATGTTATCAAAAAGGTGAGTTCCAAACTAAACATAAAGGTTGTGGAGGCAGGATTTCACCTAAAAAACAATATCATCGAATCCTTTTTTGGTATGAGTAAGGAGTATTGTAAGGTCTATAGTGGTGGAAAATTCGTTGGAACCCTGATATTAAAAAAAAGATCTGGTAGTTGGGTTGTAGAAAAGGAAAAACGTGGATAGGTAAATTATTTTATTCATCCATTCATTATTGCAAAACCTTTATACCTTCAGTATCTATTGACACTTCTTTATTGTATGAGTTAATTCTATCATGCATAATCCATTTTTCAGTAGGTAGTATAATGTAATTTTGGGTAATCGTTAGTTTTAGATTGTCAACATGAAATATCCCACTTACAATTATGGTCTTTTTATCCAATATTCTTGATTCAAAAATTATTTCTCCAGACTTGTCAACCACAAGTACATGTTCTTTGTATGATTTTTTTTGGGTCAATTCGGGAGAGCATTCCTTTACTTGATTGCTTTCTACTACTAATAGCTGATTGCCATTCTTATCCAAAATAACAATAGATATGAGCGGAATTTCTGAATTGGAAGGTTGATCAAGTTTAAACAGATACCTGTCATTGAATTTTACCGCTTTGGGGCTGTTAGTGATAAAATTATTTCCAATTAATAGAGTAAATGACATACATCTTTGATGTCGTTGTACATTTTATATATATCCTATGCTAAGAGAAGAATTCAAGACATACATTTAAAAACACTTAATTGTGCTTGAAAAAATAATGTCCTTAATTGAAGAGACTTCTATAGGCGTAGTAGGAATCGGAATGCTTGGTTCTGCTATAATAGAACGGTTTTTGAATTCTGGCTTGAGAGTAAATGTATTTGGCCGTAACAAGCGAAAACTTGCCCTTCTGAATGAAAATGGTGCTACAATATTTGACTCTGCACGTTCTTTGGCTGAAAAATCGGATTTTATTATTACATGTGTTACCAATTATGAGTCTCTACAAGATGTATTATTTAGTATTGAGGGTATTTCAAAAGGTAATAATAAAAATGTTACTATAATTGATTGCACTACCATAACTGCGGAACAGTCGCTATGGTGTGCAGATAAGATGATGGTGGATAAAGGTTTAAGATTCATGAGTGTTCCTGTAATGGGGGGTCCAACGGATGCCCGCCATGGAGAACTTATCTCTCTTGTGTCTGGAAATGAAGAAACTTATCGAAAGATTTATCCAATTTTAGAAAGGTTCTCTAAGAAAATTTTCTATCTTGGAAATACTAATGGAATTTCTAATAATGTGAAACTTGCGCTTAACCTAAATATCGCCTTGATAACCTTGGCTTTGTCAGAAGGCCTGATATTGGCTAACCGATCTGGAATTGATGCTAACCTTTATCTGGAAATACTTAATCTTACTAAATTAAAGACAGGTATAAGTGAGCGTAAGGGAAACATGATGGTAAAGAATGACTATTCCCCATCTTTTTTCCTTAAGAATATGCTAAAAGACATTGATTTAGTTATGGAAATGTCTAATAGTTTACAACTTATCCTGCCCATGACAAGCATGTCCCAACAGCTGTTTAGGGCCGCTAACAAGAGGGAAGATAGACAAGAATTAGATTATTCTGTGATACACACTTTTCTGCAGGAGTTAAATACCAATCAGAAAAAATAATAATAATATTTTATTTTCTATGGGTTTTGGTGATTTAAAGACTCAGGACTTGAGGCAGTTGCTACATCTAAGAATGGGATAGTGGACTTCTCTCGGATTCTTTTTTGGTTTATTTCTTTTCATGTTATCGGTCATATTTATATAGAAAAAGAGAGGAGGGTGGAGGAAATTTTTCTATTGAGGGGGCTCATATACCCTGCTATTTTTTTTCCGTTATGGTTTTTGCTATTGGATTATTTTGCACTCCTTTACAGAACTTATTGAGCAGGACAAAAAGTTTAGGTTAGATGGTATAACGATGCTGTCTCTTCATAGAAATATTAATTCCGAATTTGTAAAATCTCCGTAGATCAATATTGTCGCTTTTGATTTGGTGTACGTTGTATCCTTCATCAGCTAGGCAGCAAATGCCATTCATTTGGCCATGAAATTCAATAAAAATTTAGACAAGAAGATCCTCTCTTTTGGTATTGGAATAATTATTTGGTGTCCGTCTAACATAAATACAATTTTTTTCTTAATTTTGTTGATCATTTGCCTTGTGATATGAATTTTTATGAAACTCTAGATGGATATACAAAAATATTTTATAAGTTAACATCTTATTTTGAATAACAATTTTTATCAAATTGGGTAACTTTTTTATTAAGGATATGGATATATGCAGGATTTTACAATAGTATATTAAGTTAAGTGAATTTTGATTCAATTTCTAGTGGATCGTTGAAAATAAACAGAAAAAAAGGAAAAATGGATTGCGAATTTTGTCTTCATAATTAGTAAGAAAACTATATATCTTTTGATCGTGCTATTATATATTACTTAATGCAAAACGTTGACAGTAGTGAGGATCCTTTTGTTAAAATAGCATCACTGATAGGTGGTGATGAGTATAATCAAGTTGCTAAAGCGTTATTAAAGACCGAAGATTCAACTGATGAAGAAATAGCTATTGCAACCGGTCTTCGAATCAATATAATTAGAAAGGTTCTTTATGATTTATTTGGAAAGGCATTGATTACAGGTATACGAGTAAAAGATGAAAAAAAGGGCTGGTTCGTATACCGGTGGCGAGCAAAGCGAGATCACGTAGATAATTTCATCGATAACCAAAAAAAGAAAATTTTGGAGAGATTGCAAAATAGGCTTGAGTATGAGGAATCATCCGAATTTTATCATTGTGGAAATTCTGCTTGTGACCGAATCAAATTTGATTATGCAATAGAGCTTTTCTTTAAATGTCCAAACTGTAAAGAACCACTAAATATGGTAGATAATAGTAAACTAAAGGATGCTTTGAGATTTAAGATTGAACAATTGAGCACTGAACCTGTAAAATAGATTATTTTTTTTTACCCATATTGGGATTCTTGTAGTATAGTGTTATCTCACCAGTATTTTTCTTTTGCATCTTCATCAAAACGAGCTTTGGACATTTTTTTATAACTTCATATCCTTTACCATCCACCAATGTGGTTGCATCCCTTCCACCAATTATGATCGGTGCTATTGTAATTATTAGCTCATCAAAAATATTGTTTTCTATGAAAGACCAGTTAATCTCTCCTCCTCCTTCTACAAGTATTGTTGAGATGGATTCATTTTCTAAAACCTTTAATAATTTCTTTAAATTTACTTTTTCTTTAGTTTTTGAATCCTTATCTATTACTGTTATTTTTAGACCTTGTTTTGATAGCTCTTTGAGCTTTGATTTGGGTGCGTCATTTGTGACTGCTATTATGGTTTCGACCTGATCCGCCGTTTTTACTATCTTTGACTTTAATGGTATCCTAGCTCTGCTATCTATAATCACACGTATTGGATTTTTGGAATTTTTTGATTTGATCTTGGCGGTATTATCTTTCTTGAGATCTGTGATATCTGCTTCTCTTAGTTTCAAATTTTTCCTTATTTGGGTTAGCCTCTCGGTTAGCATAGGATCATCGTTAATGACTGTATTTATCCCAATTATGATTGCATCAACTTTCGATCTTAATTGGTGGACTCTTAGAAGATCTTTATTTGAAGAAATTTTTGTATCTCCAATAATTGTTGAGATTTTTCCATCTATGCTTGCTGCTACGTTCAAAATTACTTTCAAAATATGACTCCCATTCTATTTTATGACTGTTTTTTCAAGTACGAGCTCGCCGTTTATCATTACACCCTTTACGTGTTTTTCACTACACCTAGTTACAATAGATGTGTATGGATCAAATAGTGGATAAAGATCCAGATCGTATCTATCAATGAAAACAAGGTCAGCATTGTATCCTTGTTCTATGCATCCTCTACCGATTCCAAATATCTTGCCACCATTTACCGTAGCCATTTTTAATACATCCTTTGCATTAATAAAATGAGTATCTTTCTCGAGCGCTCTTTGACTTTTTAACAAAAAGTCCATTTCCCTAAACATGTCAGGAGAATTAAGCATTACATTGTCTGTTCCTATGCCGAGTTCAAAATGCAATTCTAGCATCTTTTTTATGGGGGATAATCCCGCGCCAAGAACACCATTTGCTCTTGGGCATACTATTATTTTCTTTTTGTTCCTGGATAATAATTCCAATTCCATGTCGTTTGCATTAGTAACATGTACGTAGATATCTGGGTTGAGTAGCTTTAGTGTTCTTTGAATTTCAGTCGCACCATATCTTTTCATAGATTCTTCTACAGCGCTTTTAGATTCGGCAGCATGAATTGCGGTGAGGGGTAATGAGATTTCATTTGTACCTTGATTTACTGCTTTCTTTGTCTTTTTGCTCTTTTGTCTAGCCACAATTTCATTATACCATGATAACATTTTGTCTGAATTTTCATTTGCACCGCTTATTCCAAACCCATGACTTTTTTTTAAAATGGACTCGCCAGATTTTATAAAATAGGATTTTAATATAATTTCATCTTGACCTTTATTCTCATTTTGTCCATCTTCATCTAGCAAAATTACTTCCAGATCTGTGCAAGGCCCTTTTTGTCCTGTTCTTGCATTAATGATGTAAATATCTTTGTTTTTTTTACTTTTTGAATTATGTTTAAGCATTTGAGCAGATGGTTTTATACTTTCATTTGGCGTTTTGGGTTTTTCGTTTCCTTTTGTATTTTGTGCAAAAGATTGTGAGTTGATTGTCGCTGATTTGGCAAGGTGCTGTGGTGGTAACTTTGGGTTCAAGTCTATTCTTCCTAATATGATCCTATTTATAGGACTAGAATTAAGCGCAATCTCAAGCAAATCTACTCCTTGTAGTCCTCCTTCTCTGAAATCTACAAAGGTTGTTATTCCTTTCTTTATCATTGATATTGCTGTATTGCTAATCATTTGGATTAACTGAGAACGGGGAGTTTTGTCTAGAATGGTTTTTTTTATGCTGTAATGAGGATGAACCCTTGCATTAAGATCTTTATCCGATGAAATATCTTTTCCAATGGAATCCCCAATATGAGTGTGTGAGTTTATGAATCCTGGAAGTATGATGAAACCTTCGGCGTCAATAACTTCTATTTGATCATTTATTTTCCTATTTTGATTTCTAAATTCTACGACATTTTTGTTTGAGATATTTTCAATTATCCCGAATTCGTTAATCTCTATTATACCGCTGCGAACTAATTCAAGATTATCTCCTCGCAACATGGTTACATTTTTTAATAATTTTTGTTTCAATTTGATTCGATTACATGCATTATCTTTCCATTTTTTCTGAGCTCTCTTATTTGATCAAGCGATTTGGTAGCTAATTTTACTGCAGTTCTAGCGTTCACTCCACTTCCTATTCCACAGTTGAATTTTACACCAGTGACGTCTTTGATGTTTTCAAGTATCTCTAATATCTTTTCCATTTTGATACTGTTTTTTGCTACTATCATAAAGTTATCTCCTCCTAAGAAGAACGTAAGACTGTCTTCCTTTAAAAAAACATCCGAAACCATTGAATGAATTTTTATTAACAGATTTGTAATTTCATAAGATGACAATTCATTTGCAATTGCTGTTGAACTATCTACATCAATGTGAATTATCTTCAGGTTGTCCTCATGCTCAGAAGATGAATTTTCAATGCTTGCAAAAATGCTTGGAAAAGCAATGTATTTTTCTCTATTTTTTTTGATCATTTGTATTTTGTGATCCGCTTCCAATGGTGTCACGCCAGATGCTATAGTCATGGAGATCTTTACTTGATTGTATTTTTTTGATAGTTTTTCATGAATGACTTTATGGCGTTGGAGGGAGATTTGATTGGATATTGTTATAAACTCATCAAATCGATTGAAAAATACAATACCATTTTCATCTGAAAAAAAACTTTGCAGGTCTGCATAGATTCTGGCCTGAAGAATCTGCAACTGATGCTCTCTGTCGCTTCCAAGTTCAAGTGTCCAAGGACCATATCCTTCTAGTCTTATAATCGTTAGTTGACAGCCCAAAGTTATCGACTACTTTTATTCTTAGTATGGTGTTCTTGTTTCTTTTGTTTTCTCATGCCTTATCTTCTTTAATCGTCTTGTCATTAAAATTGCAGCATTAATTGCGTGCTGTGTTACAGGAGTAATTCTGGCCTCGGCTTGCTCAAACGTCATGTCTGGACCTGTTATTCCCAAAGAAACTGGCTTTCGATGTTTCAGCGAAAGCTCTCCAATAAGATTTACAGTGGAATTAGTTATGACTTTGTCGTGACTTGTTTCTCCCTTAATCACTGCTCCTAATGTAACAACAGCATCTATATTTTTTTTCTTCAATAATTCTTCTACCATAAGAGGCATATCAAATACTCCAGGGACCTTGCAGGTATAGAGAATCTTTGCGTTGTTATGTTCGCTAGCTATGTGCTTTTTGGCTTCATTTAACATATCAAAAGTTATTTCATTGTTGAATTCTGATACAACAATTCCAATTCTAACTTTTGCCATTATTTTTCGTATGATTTTGCATACGCTATTAGTTCTTTTGCTTCTATAATTACCAAATTATTATTTTTGGCATACTCTACTGCATCTTTGTAAGACAGGGCTTTGTGGTTATACGGATCTAGCATTTCACAAATAGTTGTTATGTTTGTAATATTTGCAATTTTTGTAAGAAAGATTGACATTTCTGTATGTCCTTTTCTCTCATTCAATAGACCCTTTGATGCAATCAGGATTGGTACATGACCAGGTGTTCTGAAACTATTTTGGAATTTTTCAAGAATCCTCTTTTGAATATTTGTGTCTGTAGTAGCAGTTAACTCTGAGCATATATTTGCCAAAGATGATATTGTTAACGCCCTGTCATTATCTGTTATACCTGTATAGGTGTTATTGTGGTTGATTGTTATTGAAAATGATGGTTTATCTCCATATGGAGAGCTGTTTTGGTTTATTTGTGCTATGGTTCTATTGGCATTTCCAAAAATGCTTAAAACATCATACAAATAAGGTAACCCCAATTTTGCAGATAGTTCCTTAGATATTGCCGTACAAATTAACCCGCCAGCATTTTTTCTCATAATTGCGATGTGTTCAGGCGTAATACTGTTTGAGGAAATCACCAGATCAACTTCATCTTCTCGGTTGTCATCATCGTGAATCAAGACAAAATTTCCGTTTCTTAATGAAGTTACGGCCTCATAAATCCTAGTCAATTAATTATTTTGGGTTTTTAATGTTTATATGCTTTACTATTTTCCTTGTTATTACCAAAAAACTGGTAAATATTCATTAAGTATCGGGATAGAATGTCTATCTCTATGTTAACAGTATCATGCACTCCTTTGATACCAAGGGTTGTTTTATCCAGCGTATGAGGAACAAGTGATATTTCCACAATATCTTTATGTACGTTGACCACGGTCAAGCTAATTCCGTCAATTGCTATTGAGCCTTTCTGAGAAATAAAAGGTAGGAGATCTCTGTTTTCTATTTGGATGCTTATCTTGCTTCCTGTTTCACCCTTTTCAATTTTCTTTATAACTCCAGTACCATCTACATGTCCTAGTACAAAATGGCCTTCTAACCTACCTCCAACCTGTAGACTCCTTTCTATGTTTACCTTGTCGCCTTTTTTTAATTTGATGAAATTAGTTTTTTTTATTGTTTCATCTATGACTTGAAAGGTAGCTTTTGACTTTACTAATTTTGCTACTGTCAGGCATACCCCATTTACTGATATACTATCACCTAGTTTTACCCCATTTGATTTACCCAGTCGGAGAGTGATTTCTGTATGGTAATTTCCTCTCTTTGAATTATTCTCAGAATTAACTTTAGTTTTTTTATTATTTCGATGGGTATCTGGAAAGGATCTTTCGATACTTTCAACTTTAGCTAAATATTCCGTTATCCCTGTGAACACAATTGACAGAAACCATAAATGTGATTTGAATTTTGTTAATGGTATTCCGTATTACGGTGCAATTCTATCTTATCCAATTTATGTTACCTATAGATCAGTTAATTTATTCCGTACCCAGAATTCTCTTTGCTTGTTTGTAATGGACCGCGTCAATCATTTTTCCTTCTAGTTTTATGGCTCCAGTTGATTTATTATTTTGTGCATTTTCTAGTGATTGAATAACTTTGTTTGCCCAATCGATGTCTTGCTGAGATGGGCTAAACGTTTTATGCACTTTTTCTATTTGGGATGGGTGTATGATGCATTTCCCCGTATATCCAAAATTTTTCCCCATCTTTAGATCTTTGATCAGTCCATCTACGTCATTGATATCTTGCCATATCGAATCAATTGAGTCTACTCCTGCAGCCCTTGCGTCAACAGGTACTTTGGCCCTACCGTAAATGTAACTGCTAAGTAGGTCGTTATCATAATTGTCTATTTTCATGTTGTGTAAAAAGTCAAAAATACCAAAAACAAGGGCAGTTATTCTTGAGTCGGATTTCGCTATATTAAAAGCGTTAATAACCCCTAATGATGATTCGATCGACGGCAGGATCTTTACATGCCCTCGTGGTATATTTCTTTCACTTTCATTTTTAGTGATAATTTGAGAAATTTTTTTTATTTGGACTTCGTCGTCTACCTTTGGGATTACTATTGCATCAATTCCTTGAATAACAATTTTTTCTAAATCCTCTGCTATTTGGTCTGATGAAGGAGCATTTGTTCTTACGGCTATTATTCTTTCCTTCTTGATGTCATTGCTACTATCATTAAACTCTCCAATTATATTTTCTATATATTGTCTGGCTACAACTTTTTCATTTATGGGGACCGAATCCTCTAGATCAAAACACAGAATATCTGAATTTACTACTTTGGATTTTTCCAAAAATCTTTGATTGTTCCCAGGAATAAAAATTAGACTTCGTGAACTGCCCACAGCATTACCTGAGGTTTCTTGGTATAAAAAAATTAAAGTTTTTGCGGACTGGTAATAATTTTGCCTATTTGGTCAGCAGCTGCCATCATTACGTGACCTTCAACCATGTTTGAAAATGGCAGTGTTGTATGGATAATTGGCTTGATTTTACCTTTGCTTGTCCAGTGGATTACCTGCTCTAACTCTGCTTTTGTTCCCTGTGTGGAACCTAATAGATTGGTTCCTTTAAAGAAAAGATACCTTAAATCTATTGTGGAATCATATCCTGTTGTAGCGCCTGTTGCAACTAGTGTTCCTCCCATTTTTAACAGACCAACTTCTTGTGGGAAGACGTTCTTACCAATGTGTTCAAACAAAACATCAACTCCCTCTTTGTTTGTAATGCTTCTTACTTTTTTATACCAGTCTGCTTCTCTGTGGTTAACAACGTGATCGGCGCCAAGCTCAATACATTTGTCCATCTTTTGTTGATTACCTGCAGTTGCAATAACATTACAGTTGTATAATTTTGCTATCTGGATACCAACCATACCGACACCACTGGTACCTCCCATTATCAGGACTGTTTGGCCTGGAATGATTTTTGCTCTTCCGACTAGCATATGCCATGCTGTCATCCCAACCATTGATACTGCAGCAGCATCATCAAATGAAACATTATCTGGTAACTTGGCTACATTTACTTCTGGCAAATGAGTGTATTGAGCAAAACCTCCCCAAAGTGGACCAGTTTGGAATCCCCATATTTGCCTGTCTTTGCAGTCGTATTCCTTGCCCGCCGTACATTGTTCACATACTCTGCAGCTCATATTAGAATGAGAAACTACTCTATCGCCAACCTTGAATTTGGTTACTTCTTCGCCTACTTCGACTACGTTGCCGGCCACGTCACTACCAGAAATGTGTGGAAGAGGAGTTTTTACTGGATCTCCCCAGATTGCCCACAAGTCGTTATAATTATATGCTGCGGACTCTACTTTTATTAAAACCTCGTTTGCCTTGATCTTTGGAACATCGATATCTTCAATCTTTACTACTTGCTTAGGATCTTTGTTATATTCCCTAAATACAGCTGCCTTCATGGGAGGATGATGTTTTAAAAGCTTAATATAGTTAACTCAGAACAAAAGATTACCAATTTCAAGAGTATATAAGTAGTCTAGAAATGATACGCAGATAATATATTAAAATGAAAAAGGCTTTTACCTTCTAGAGATTTTAAAATCTCTTTTGGGCTGTTGAATTGTACTAAGAATTTGTTTTAATTCTTCGTCAGTGATAGCTCTATTTAGGCGCCCTGTTGTTGCAGCATTTAACAAGTAGTTTTCGACAGCAGCCGCCAACTCTGGTTTAACCATTTTCACATTTGTCAGTCTTTGTCTTGCCTCGACATCTAATAACATTGCTAAAGCTTTTTGTCTCATAGCTTCTGCCTCAGCCTGCTGCCTTCTAATTTCCTCATCAGAAGGTTGGTTAGGTTGTGTATGGCCAGACAATCGGTATCCCTCTTTATGCGTATCTTTCTAAATCTTTGTTTCTCTTGGAAGTTTCCTTGAAAATTTCTGTAGCCAATCTGTCAACTTTTTTCATTCCTTCGTTGCTAATCATTCGGCCTTTGCTCTTTTTTTCGACATATCCTGATGCTTCTAGTTGTTGTAAAGCTTTTCTGATTATTGCTCCACCGGCATCTTTGTGGTGATCCAGATTATAGCCTATTCTTTTTCTGCCCCCGTAATAACTCTTCAAGTCTGATATTCCAATTGGTCCATGCAAGTAAACTTTTCTAACCAGCGATGCACATCTTGTATACCACCAATCCTTGCTTTGAGGAATTTTTTCAACATGGGGACCAGTTTTAACATAACTTGCCCATTCCGGAGGGTTTATTTTCTTATCCTTTTTTAATTGATCAGTTAACTTTGATATCAAGTCATCTGCTGGAACATCAAATATCTTAGCCATTTAATATTACATATGATTCTCTGCAAATTTCCCTTATAATCCTTGTTCTTTCCTTGAATTCTAAATAATTCAGTTTAGATTTTAACCCTAGTGAAAATTTAATGTTATAATTAACGATTTTCGACATTTCCTTATTATTCCGATGCACTAGTCTTTTTACTTGAATTAGGGCTTTTTGCATTGTTCTTGTTTGTCAATATCTTTCGATATGTGTGTCCACAAAATTTACAGGTGATTCTTAGTGCTTTTATATTTGATCTTCCTATTCTAATGGTTGAGTCTCTACCGGGAACCATGAATTTTTTGCAGTTTTTACAAAATAGGATTTTGTATTCAAATGGCATTTTTAACTTGTATTTTAGGATAATCTTTTTTGCAACCTTTGCATGCTCTTGAGCAAATTCATCGTTAACGTAGAGTGCTCTATCTAACAACGACTTTGCCCTCTCCAGCGCTAACTGCCTTAATGCATTTTTTTTCATGCTTGGTGAATTTTATTATAAGATGACTCTGGTTGTTATATATCTTTAAATAATTTTTTTCTTTTCTTAATTTGTTAATATTTGCTAAATTTGATCCTTGCAGAGGCATCGCTTGAACTATTGCCTTCTATTCTATATGGACATCGAACAATAAAAAAGCTAAAAAAATCTGGTAAAAAACCGTATGACGTTTTACTAGATAGATCCATTCATCATTTTGCCATGGTAGATACTGAATTAGAATTTGCTCAAAAGAGGGGCCGTCCTGATATTGTTCATATTTCTTTGGTAAACGCTCTTGCCACTCCACTTTATCAGAATAACCTTGTTAGAATTTTTGTTCACACTGTGGACAATAGCGTAATTTTAATTGGAGAAAAAGTTCGAATCCCAAAATCTTACCCTCGATTTGAGGGATTAATGTTGACGCTTTTCAAAAACAAAAGTATTGTATCCGAAGAAGGTAAAGTTCTTCTAAAGCTACAGAAAAATCTGAAAATCAAATACCTTTTGAGGGAAATAGTAAAACCTGATTTGGTTGTGGGTCTTTCTACAACTGGATCATTTGCGACAGCGTCGAAAGTAGCTCAAGATCTTACAAATGCTATCAATCCATGCTTGATCATAGGCGGGTTTCCAAGGGACCACTTTTCAGAATCCGTTGAATCATGTTTTGACAAAAAGTTTTCTATTCATAATGGTGGCTTAGAAACTCAAGTGGTAGTTTCCAGGTTGATTTATGAATATGAAAAAAATGTTTTAACTTGATGCATCCAAAAAAATTTTAAGAAGCTTATCTTGCTCTTCTTGCTCCAGAAATTAATGCGTACACTAGGCCAATGCCTAAACCTACTGCTAACGGTATCCATACTCCAAAAGCTTCGGGGTTTATCACAATTTGTAAGCTTGACAACATACTTGACAACATTAGGGGTAATTGATCGTGGATGTATATAAGCTTTGTATTGCAGAATTTTTATCTTGCTTTCAAGATAATTCATTAAAGTGGGTGATCAACTTCATATTTTGTCATTTTGTGGAAGTTATACCTTAATTTATTTAATGAACAAATAGTTGGATTCGCTGCCATAGATATATTTAATTTAAATTACCCTATCGAACAAATTTTAGTTATATGAAGATGCAGAAAGAGCTGCGCAAGTTTTGTCCAAAGTGTAAAACTCATACTGTTCAAGCTGTTTCTACTTACAAAAAGGGCAAAGACCGAAAAGGTGCTCAAGGTGCTATACGTCACGCCGAAGATAAAAAAGGCTATGGTGGTCAAAAGTTCCCTGAATTAAAACGAACTGCAAAAACAACAAAAAAAGTTACCCTTAGGTATACCTGCAAGACATGTCAAAGAAAGACAATGAAACAAGGAATGCGAATAAGAAAATTGGAGATCCAAGGATAAAGATCTTAATTTGGTGAATTGATATGAAAAAACATAATATTATGATTCCTAAACCTCGAAGCAATTTTGTAAAGGTGGAGTGCGAATCTTGCAAGAATGTAAAAATCTTGTACACTTATGGTACAAAAACTGTTTTATGTCCTTCCTGTAATTCTGAACTTTTGACTAATACAGGTGGACAAGCAAAAATTAATGGTAACATTATAGAAACTATGGACTAAGTAGTGATAGTAGTGAGAACAAGTTCAGGTTTTTTTTTCAAAATACCTGTTGTTAAGGTATTCTTCTGCTAGATTCAATTCTTTATTGGTGTTTATGTTAAACGCCAATCTAGGATCGCTTATTATTATTGCTTTTTCCTCTAGCCAATCACCGATAAAGGTTCCGTTGGTTTTTTTCAAAAGCTGAGAAATGTCTACTAATGAAATTCCTGAATAACAATATTCATGATTGTTTATCCAAATTGTAAATGGAGTTGGTGTAAAACCATATTTTGTTACTATGTTTTTGTCAATTACTATGCTAATACAAGGTGTTTTTTGATTTATTCTTAATATTTTTTTTAGAATACGTTTAGTCACTAAGGGAACATCGATGGGTAAAAATAGGATTTTATTAGATTCTGATGAATCACGTATTTGTATTTGTTGCTTTTTCTGGTCTAATCTTTTATGAATAGTTTCAAAATACTGAATTACTTCTTTATAATCATTCGAAAAGCCTTTGCCACTTGTATTTAATATAGTTACTTTATTTGGGTATGCTTTGTAAATATATTCTTCAGTTTTTTTTGTTTTGGGACTGATCGCTGCAAATATTCTAAGATCGATCTTGAAATCTTCCAAAACATTGATGATGTATTGGATCAAAGGTTTTTGCTTTAGTTTCAACAGAGGCTTTTCTATTATTGGATCCTCAGGACCTTGAAGACTTGAATTAAGATCAAGTCTACTTCCTCTTCCACCGCACATTAACACACAATTAATCATCTGAATCTTTTTTCTGGTTATCCTGTTATGGGTAAGAGTTGTAATTTTTATCTTTACTATTTGGATTTGGGTCCTGATTCCTTAATACAATCGAGTTTGTCAAACTTCGGATAAATCTTACTTTTGACAAAGGTCGTCTATAACAATATATGATTATTGTATTTTTGCTTTATTATTTTCCTAATAAATTTACTGCGTAGAAAAGACGATGCTCCATGCCTTTTGATGAACAAATATATATGTGCTCATCAATATGATACGTGACAAATAAAAGTATGGATAAACTATTGATACTTTGGTGTTAGGGTTTGATCTCATGTGATCATGTGAAATTGAACCAAAGCTGTAAATTATATAGTGATAGACACATATCCTAGGTAAAGTTAAAAAAATTCATGAGGGTTATCATTCACTTACCCTTTCTTTGATTGTTAAAGGTGGGTTAAAAGCAATAGATTGCCATAAGAAAGTTTTTGATGCGAAAGTAAGAGGTCCAATGATGACTCCTGATGGCAAATCAGTTGCCCTTGCTGAATTCGAAATAGGTGATTCCAAAATAATGTTTTCAGATGAATTCTCTGATATGAAAATGGTTTTGCCGTCTACTATGAAGGGGAGGGGTTTTTTTTAACCACCAATTTCTCTGTAACTTTTTGTTGATAACGTGTATAATACTTTTAATCTTGCAGTTGCAGAGGGCGCTACTTTTTTGACAAGTTACCGATAAGTTTTGGGGTGACAGACATGAAAGCCTAATAGATTCATTCGGTCATATTTAGTCATTGGTAAGTCATGTAAAAGATCTTACTAAAGAGGAAAAGAAAAAGGCTACTGAGGTAGCATTCTCAAAAATGGGAAATTAAATGAACCTGTGTCTCTTGCTCTGAATTTAGAAATTTTTATTTATTTTTTTATTTATCTATTTGTTTTTTTAAATCATTCTTGATTGTTGTCATATGGATATTTTCTTTTGATCTGCCACACAGCTTTTCACTACTAAAATTAATGTTCAGACCGTTTTAAATCCAAAACCATTATAATATTTTTCTCATCCCGGTATCAATTTTTTTTTGTTCTCTAACACCCTTTAAGATAACGATATCAGTGATACAACCCTTACCAATTCATTTGTTGCTCCCATTACGTCACCACTGATTCCTCCAAAATTCTTGTTTGCAATAAAGAGTAGGATAAGACTGCCAATAATCCCAACGACAAAAATTTGAATTCCACTTAAGGGATTTGACCAGCATACTGTTGACACAAGAGCTAGAGTTATTATGGTTGCAACTGTCATTTTTCTTTTTGAATTCATGTCAACTGTAAATTGCGAACTATAACCCTCCCATGCTGATTTTCCAATAAACGCTTGGAGTATCATCGAGTATTTCGCAATTATTTCTGCAGCAATTAGAGTAATCAACAATCTTTCAAGACCCATATTCGAATAAATAGATGAAATAGCTAGAGTCATCCCGATCAAATAACTGGATACTGCTACGGCTCCAGCGGATCCTATTCGAGGATCGTGCATCACTTGGTGTTTTTTCTCTCTATTTCCTTTTGCCATTATGCCATCTGCAAAATCTCCTAATGCATCAGTATGATGACTGCCAGTCAAAATAATCAAAAAAATAGTCACCAAAAATGCAGAAATATAATGATCAAAAAAACTAAATACAACAATTCCAACTAAAACGGCTAATACTCCAATTATGAAACCTATGATAGGGAACAGAAACATATTTTTTGAAATATTTTCCAAACTTATATTTTTGGCTGTTCTTCCTACTGGTATTATAGTTAAGAATGAAAGTGCTGAGAGAAACTGTTTATAAACCAAAGTACAAGTTCCACCAGTTTAAAAAAAACAAAAGTACAATGATGGGAATAACAAAACCAAATACAAATAATATGGTTGCAAGCTTGACTACCGTCAATGATGTTTTGCATTTTGTCAAGGATAATTCTTCGTCCATATTCCCAAGGGTATAATGATCAACCTTTTCCAATTGAACACATAATCCTCCAGCCATTAGTGACATTGGAATTCCCGCATTAAAGCTCTCTAGTTTCCTGGAGTCTCTTTTCATTATTCTCACTGCGTTTCTCCAGTCCTCCTTACAAATCATCAAAGCTGGGACCAGAAAACCCGGTGAAATTCTGGCAGGAATAATATTCAAAATGGTATCAAGCTTTGCTGACATCCATCCTATATCTATGTAATATTTGTCTTTATATGCAATCATCGAATCTAATGTATTAACTGTTCTATAGATCATACATCCTGGGAGATTGAGTAAACCGTAATAAAACAAGGGAGCAAGGATCCCATCCACAAAACTTTCGGCTACGCATTCGATGCAGGCAGATAGAATTTGGGATTTATCCAAGGAACTGGTGTCACGGCTAACAATTTTTGATAGATTATTACGAGCTCCTGTGATATCATTTTTCTCTAGCATCACAAGAACCTCTTGAATATGCTTATCCATTGATCGGACTGAAAATGAGATCTTTAGTATTAAGGAGGAGACCAAAATAAACAATACAATTCCTAGTGTATAGTACAATTGCGTTGTAACAAAATAGGTGATTAATCCTATGAATACGGGCAGCCCTACTGCCAAGACTGAACCACCAAACCTCTCATATTTTCCACCATTGTCTTTTGAGGTGCTTTTTATGAAATTTGTAAGAATGTTAATGATTTTTCCTATGAAAACTACTGGATGAAATCTGTTGGGTGGTTCACCGAATACAAAATCTATCAACACGGCAGTCAACAAAACCACAATGATATTATGCAATAAGGGGAGCAAAACCATGTCTCATATTTTCATGTTTTCATATTCTCTATCATTTCAGAATCTTGTCTAAGATATGTTCTAAGTTAATGGATGATTCTAGAATATTTGCAAATTTTTGAATCTCGTCTTCAAGTATTTCTTGATCAGCAAAAATCTGATAAGGTGCTATATTTGTTTTAGCATTGGAGGGATAAGTATTATTCTCGGTTTGAAATTGTTTTTTTCTGGTTATCAAGTTATCTTTACGTGGTTTCTGTTTCTCTTTTACCCTTTCATTTGATTCTGTATCCTGTCTGTGCAATTGCAGTTGTTTGACTCTATTTCGCTGTTTTTTGTTACTATCAAGTGAATCTTCTTCAGGGATTGCATGTTCAATCTTGGGGACCACTCCTAAGACAGGTTTTTTTGTTTTATTTTGTATTTTTTGAATTGCTGAAGATAAAATCTTGTTATCTCCCAAGAACTTGTTTATTATGATACCTTTTATGAGCTTTTGATGCTTTGGCTCTAGCAGCATAATGGTACCCAAGATACTTGCAAAACATCCTCCTCTTTCGATATCTGATACTAAAATAACTGGGGCTTTGACTTTATTTGCAAAAAGCATGTTAGCAATATCGTATTCTTGTATGTTAATTTCGGCTGGAGATCCTGCTCCCTCTAGCAAAATTACTTCATGTTCTTTTTGAAGAGTTTTAAACGAGTCAATTGCTATTTGGAAGCCTTTTGTAAGTACAAACTCGGAATAGTATTGCTGCGCACTCATAGTGTCAAAATAATTTCCCTTAACATACACTCTGCTTTCATAATTCCCAACGGGTTTTAGCAATATTGGATTCATATCTGGAGTTGGTTTCACCCTGGAAGCAACCGCCTGTATAGCTTGGGCTTTAGCTATAACTCTGTTTGATTTATCAATAACATGTAATAAAGACGACATGTTTTGTGATTTGAACGGAGCGACTTTATACCCCAAATTTGATAGTATTCTGCATAGGGCGGTTACGATTAGACTTTTACCTGCTCCGGAGGTAGTTCCCTGTATCATTAATATTTTTGATTTCACCAAAATATCTCCTCAAGTGCTTTAAATAGCAAATTGTTCTCTTTCTTGGTCTTTATGGCTACTCTAATGAACTTGTTATTCATACCTGTAAAGCTTGTACAATCTCTAACGAGAATTCCATATTTTTTTAAAAGTAAATTGTAAAGTTCAGTAGAGTTAATCCTGTCTAGTACTTCTAATAGGTAAAAATTAGTGTGAGTTGGTAATACCCTTAATCTCTTAATTTTACTTAATAATTTGTACAATCGGTTTCTTTCAAAGGTGTTATTTGATATTGTCTTTTGCAAATGGGACTTGTCCTTTATGGATTCAATTGCTGCATACTGGGCCACTGCATTGACATTCCAACTTATAAGATTATTGGTGAGATTATCCATCAGTTGCTTTGAAGAGACTGCATATCCCACACGCAGACCTGCAAGACCATAAATCTTTGTAAGGGAACGCAACACCACCAAATTGTCATAATCTTTTGTCAGTCTGATAAACAAGTTGGTGTCTTTTTTCTTATTGATATTGTTACTATTTACAAATTCTATAAAGGATTCATCCAAAAGGATTTTAGTTTTCTTACTTGTTTTTTCAAGAATTTTCAAAATTTCGTCTTCAAAGTATCCACCAGTGGGGTTATTGGGATTACACAAGAATAGGCAACCCAATTCATGATTTGGATCGTTTGCTGCTCTTACTATTGATTCATAATCGATTCTAAAATTGATATCTTCCTTATGGGGGGCAAAATACTTGATTTTTCCATTCTTACGTTTAACTGCTAGTTCATATTCACAGAAAGTAGGAATCGATATTCCTACACTTTTTCTCCTTGCAAATGTGTCTGCAAAATAGTGAATCAGCTCTGTTGCTCCATTTCCTACTATGAGGTTGTCTGAAGGATTGAAACTGTTATCACAAAGGATTGAATCTATAATTCTTTTTTTTAAGTTAATACATTTGGGATCTGGGTAATTGTAAGCCAGATCAATAATGGTCTTGCCAGATAATTTTGAAATAACTTTTTTTGATGTTCCTAAGGGATTAATATTTGAACTAAAATCTACCTTAATGTATTTGAGATTATTCGCAGAGTAGATACCGCCATGATGACAACCTTGCAATAACGTCAATTCAATTAAAAGATCTTAATCTTTCTCCATTTTGAAAAAAGGATATGTCTGACATTACTATACTAGTGATTTATTCCCGGATCCATTTAAAAAGGATTATTAATTGTTTTGTCATTTAGCTAGCTATATGCTTAAAGTTGCATTGATTGGTTCAACTGGCGCAGTTGGCCAGGAGTTTGTGGTTGCGCTTAATAAACATCCTTGGTTTAATTTGACTCATATTGTTTCCTCTGAGAGGTCTGCTGGCAAAAAGTATATGGATGCAATAAGAGACCCACAGTCTGGTATACTAAAATGGCATAATCGAGAACAAGTACCTGAATACATTCGGGACAGTGTGATTTCAAAAATCGATGACATTGATCCAAAAGAATTTGACTTAATTTTTACAGCGCTCGAATCTGATGATGCCCAAACCATCGAGCCAAAATTAGCAAAGCATGTTCCAGTAATAAGTACAGCTGCAGCCTTTAGATATGAGAGTGACGTGCCAATCTTGATTCCTGGAATAAATGATGATCATACCGAACTGTTAAAGAAGCAACAAAAAGAACGTCAATGGGATGGATTTATTGCACCATTGCCAAACTGTACAACTACTGGATTGGCCATTACATTAAAACCGTTGATAGATAATTTTGGTGTTAAAAACGTCTTTATGACTTCTATGCAAGCTTTATCTGGTGCTGGAAGATCTCCTGGTGTAATTGCTTTGGACATACTTGATAATGTTATACCATATATTCCCAAAGAAGAGGAGAAAGTCCAGATAGAAACAAAAAAGATCCTGGGCAAATATGATGATAATTCAGAGGAAATTTCAGTAAATGATATCCGAGTTAGTTGTACATGTACTAGGGTTCCTGTTTCTGATGGTCACACAGAAGTTGTTTTTGTGGAGACTGTTGAAAAAACGGATCCTTCTTCCGTCAAAGAGAAGATGATCGAATTCTCAAAGAATGTTACTATAAAAAACCTTCCAACTGCTCCTAGTGAATATATAGTTGTAAATGACGATCCTACAAGACCACAGCCCCGTGTTGATAGAGAGATAAATGATGGAATGACCACTGTGGTAGGAAGATTACGAAAGGATTCTGTTTTTGAAAATGGTATTAAGTATGTGCTTTTAACACATAATGAGAAGATGGGATCTGCCAAAGGAGCCGTATTGCTTGCTGAGTTATTCAAGACAAAAAATCTTATATAATTTATTTTAAAATTAAAAAAACTTTATACAAAAGATAAATATTATACATTTATTAAGCACCAAAAAATAGTATATTTTGAAAATTATGGGCAGAATCGACGATCTTGATTTAAAGATATTGAGCGAGTTGTCAAAGGATGCAAGTATATCTGTTCCCAGGCTTTCAAAAAAAATCAATATCAATTCTTCCGTGGTCTATAGCAGAATTAAGCGCTTAGTAAAAAGAGGTTTGATCAAAAAATTTACTATAATTATCAATGATGAAGCATTAGGGTTCAACGTAAAAGCATTGACCGGGATAACTATGGATTCAAAGCAAAGAGATAATGTTTTGGGCGAGTTGTTTAAAATTCCAGAAGTTCGAGAAGTTGCTGAAGTTACTGGACGCTTTGATGTTTTGGTAACCATGACTGCTAGATCCCTGGATGAAATGCACCAAATAATATCCGAAAAAGTTGGTAGAATAGAGGGAGTTCAAAAAACAGAGACCTTTATAGAAATGAGGAAAACTTCAAGAGAGATAATATCTAATTCTGTACCAAAATAAATTCTTTATCTCTCAAGATATAAATAACTATTTTAATTAAGAAATAGTGGTAGGTTAATCGACTATTTGGGTTTACAGATGAGAACAGTAAGTAACCAAGTAAAGAATTACTATGAACTCACCAAGCCAAAAATTTGGTATTTACTTGTTTTCACGGCTATTGGAGCTGCGGTTTCAGCGTCATGGTTATTTGATGTTCAGGTAAGTTGGTGGACTTGGGCATTACTTTTCTTCGCAATAGCTGCTGGTTCTGCTGCTGCAGATACTCTTACAGGATACAACGATAGGGATATCGATGCCATAATGGAAAGAACTAAGGGAAGGCCCATACCATCCGGAAGGATTACTCCAAGAAATGCGCTAATTTTCGGTCTCATTCTAACAGGTGTATCTCTTATTTGCTCTTGGTTCATAAATATCTGGGCATTCGGACTAATGGCGTTTGGTTTATTTGACAACATAATTGTTTACAGCAAATGGTTGAAACGAACTAGTCAGTCTAATATTATCTTGGGGGGATTCTCAGGAGGTGCTCCGGCCCTAATCGGCTATATTGCTATAACTTTTCAACATGTTGAAATTGGAATTGCCATGGCAGGATTGGTATTTTTCTGGATTCCGACTCATATTTGGAGTCTAGCTCTCCATGTTAAAGAGGACTATAAGAAAGCCAATGTTCCAATGTTGCCTGTAGTTTCGAGTGAAACAAAGTCTGTTAGGATAATAGCATTGACCACTTTAATGATGGTGGTCTTTAGCGTTTTACCTTTCTTTTTCAATCAGTTTGGATTGATTTACCTCCTAACCGCTACCGTGTTTGGAATCGTCATGATAGTGTTGTCTGCCTGGTTGCTATTGAGACCCAGCGAGAAAACCTCCTGGCTGGTTTTTAAGTTCAGCAGTCCGTATTTGGCGGCTCTCTTCATAGCATTTATGGTGGATGCTTTTTTTCATTAATATAAAAAATATCTGTGAGAAAACAAACGCCTCCACCAAGTACATATTTTGCACATGTTGATCTTTTAATATGTTAATTTAGCATCGAGTTATCTATATAGGAGATTTTTATTGTTGATTCTAGTCAAAAAATTGGAAAACCGTTTTTTTATCCATGCCATGACTTGTCAAATAAAGTGATAAATATATAGGAGCGAGATTAAGGGACCATGTTAGATCTTTTGTTTGTAATCAGGATTAATTTTGCTCATAGAATATAACTAATAAATTGAAATTAAAGTGAGGATTAAAGAGTATAAACAGTTAGATTTAGCAAAAAAATTATTTTTTAATGTCATTTAATTTTTGAACCTTGTGATTAAACTTTTCCCGGAATCTTGGTACGTTTATGATAAATCTTTCGTGTTTTCCTTCTCCAACTAATTCTAAGTCATCTAATGCCGATACTTTAAACATGATTTTTCTTCCGTCTATACCAATCACTTCTGCAGTTAGTTTTACCTCGGCTCCTACAGGAGTGGCGGCTAAATGGTTGATGTCAACAACCGTTCCTACCGAATCCCATTCTGAATCTATTTTGAGAAATTGCTCTTTTAAAAGGAGCCTACAAGTTTCTTCCATTTCTGAGATCATTGATGGTGTTGAAAAGACGTTTTCCCCTTCCCAAAGAAAACTTGTTGTCTGGTTCTGGTCAACTTTAATCTTTCTTTCTTTTTTTGCCCCTAATTTTACATCAAAATCCATACAGAATATTTTGATAACTCGGTTAAATCTATTTGTGCTGTATTAAATCCTCGTTATTGGAACATTTTATATGTGAAACCTATAAAAGAGGCATTTCAAAAAATTATAGCATTCTATTAAGGTGATATGGGAATATGGCTTCAATACAACAAACAGCTGGTGGTATGCCAGTATTAATATTAAAAGAAGGAACGAAAGAAAATAAAGGTAGAGATGCACAGAAGAACAACATAACAGCAGCAAAGTTAGTGGCAGAGATTGTAAAATCTAGCCTCGGTCCACGTGGTATGGACAAAATGTTGGTAGATTCTTTAGGTGATGTTACAATCACAAATGATGGGGCTACTATACTAAAAGAGATAGACGTTCAACATCCTGCAGCAAAAATTATGGTCGAAGTTGCAAAATCTGTTGATAACGAAGTGGGTGATGGTACAACTTCGTCTGTTATATTTACAGGCGCACTCCTTGAAAAGGCAGAAGAGTTGATATCAAAAGATGTTCATCCATCTGCAATTGTGGATGGATATACTGCTGCTTCAGAGCAAGCCCTTGTTATACTTAACAAGATATCTCAAAAGGTGAATGTAAACGACAAAGAACTTTTGATTAAGATAGCCAGAACTAGTATGGATTCTAAACTGGTGTCTGACGATAGTCCGATTCTAAGTGATATTGTGGTGGGTGCAGCAAAACAAGTTGCAGACAAGAACACTAATGGTGAAGGTTTGCGTGTAGATTTAGATAATATCAAGGTAGAAAAGAAAGCAGGTGGCTCAATCCGCGATACTACTTTGATTCAAGGAATCGTTTTGGATAAGGAAATAGTTCATGCTGGAATGCCAAAGAGGATAGAAAGCGCAAAAATTGCTTTGGTTAATTCTGCTTTAGAAATAGAAAAGACCGAAATGAGTGCAGAAATTCGAATAAGCGAACCACAACAAATGCAAATGTTTTTGGAGGAAGAAAATAGGATGCTCAAAGGAATGGTTGACAAAATAAAATCAATTGGTGCATCCGTTGTATTGTGTCAAAAAGGAATTGACGACATTGCCCAACATTATTTGGCTAAAGCTGGAATTATTGCAGTCAGACGAGTAAAGGAAAGCGACATGTTCAAATTGTCCAAAGCTACTGGTGCAAGATTGGTAAATAATTTGGATGATTTGACTGAACAAGATTTAGGTACTGCAGATCTTGTGGAAGAAAGAAAAGTAGAGACAGATAAATGGGTATTTATTGAAGGATGCAAAAACCCCAAGGCAGTCACCATTCTAATTCGTGGTGGTTCACAAAGAGTAGTAGATGAAGCAGACAGATCTTTACATGATGCACTCATGGTAATGAAAGATGTTTTAGAAAAGCCATCTATTGTAGCCGGTGGTGGTTCGCCAGAAGCTTTTGTTGCCAATGAACTCCGACAGTGGTCAAGTAGTCTTGAGGGTCGTGCACAATTAGCTGCTGAAAAATTCGCAGAAGCACTAGAAGTAATTCCTCTTACCCTCGCAGAAAACGCTGGTATGGATCCAATCGATACCATGGCTGAACTCAAAGCAAAACAAACCAAGGGATCAAAATGGATTGGTATTAATGTTAGGACTACTTCTGTTTCTGATATATACAAAAATAGCATCCTTGAACCGACTACAATCAAAGAACAGATAATCAAATCTGCTACAGAAACTGCATGTATGCTCTTAAGAATAGACGACGTCATTGCAGCCACAAAGTCCAAAATGCCAGCAGGTCCACCTGGCGGCATGGGCGGCATGGGCGGCATGGGCGGCATGGGCGGCATGGGCGGCATGGATATGGATTAATCCTGTCCATCATTTGATTTTACGCATCCATATACGACAGCACGCTCAAATAGGCTACCAACCCGCCAAACCCTCATTTTTGGAAATTTTTTTATCATTATTTTGTTTTTAATAATTTTTTATATCCTTGAAAGAACGTTGTTGTCAATCATCTTTGTGTTAAGCAAACGAAAAATTAATTTGCTTCAGAGTCGACCCCTATCAGATCAAAAATGTAGAGGTTGGTTTGGAAATCAAAAAAATCATGGGACAATAAATTTATTCATAAATGCAACACATGTAAAGACCCATTTTGAATAATCATCATCATTCTATTTATAATAAAGAGGGTGATACCCTTCGAATACTAAAGAGTCTCTGTACGAAGCTAGAAGAGTATGATAAAAGTCAAACTCGATCCAAAGTCTTCGTATTACCTGATTTTTTTGTTGATAGAATAATAGAAGTTACAAACGAATCTCTTTTTTTCAGAGATGTGAAGAGAAAAATTGTTGCAGGTGGTGGAAGTATGAGAGGATATATCAGTAAGGACATAAAGGGTGGAAATGCTGTAAATGTTGCATATTGTCTTGCCAAGCTTGGTTTGATAATAGAACTTTGTACTGTCTCTGACTTTGTCGGGTCCGCTATCTTGAAATCTGTTTTTTCATCGTTTGGTAAAAATGTTAAATTACAAGTTGTCAAGGGAAAACATGGTTTATCATCGGTTTTTGAGTTTGCTTTTTCTGCAGACTCGTCTATCGTATCACCAGATTTGCCATCGCCATCTAGTCATCCATTAGATCGTCAATCCAATACACCTCCAGCAACTGCTATAAAACCCTCATTTGCAAACATTATGATTAGCGATGTAGGTGACAATGATAACTTTGGTCCTGAACTTATAGAAACACAAGAAACACTCAAAAAACTCAAGGTTGTACAAGCAGTAGTATTTACAAACTGGGCATCAAATTATAGAGGAACTGATCTGATGAAGTTTGTCTTTTCAAAGTCTCCTCAATCAATTCACTTTATCGATCCCGCTGATTTTGAATTGAGATCATTTGAATTTGTTAATACGCTAAAAAATAATTCTGATCTCATTGATATATTAAGCATTAATGAAAACGAATATAATCACATTGTCAAGGCCTTGAAGGATATTAGCAGCAAAAAGGACGGGCAAAATCTTTGGTATAGTTATAATACGGATGATTTGCTAGATAACCTAAATAATTTTTGTACAACTGCCGAATTTATTTATAATTACCTTGGGATAAGACTCTGCATACATACAACCAAAGGATCAATTCTGGCTGACAATAGATGTGTTACCTTTGTTAGTGCACTTACTCCGCCTGAAATCAATATTGTGAGTGGAGCAGGCGATTCATGGGATGCGGGATTCATATTTGGTGAGCTTGCTGGTTTTACAAGCGAAGAGAAACTAGCCTTTGCAAATTTACTTGCAATGCTTCATATAGATAATTTTGGTGGAGATGATCCCTCATTAGAACAAGTAATTGGGTATCTAAAAAAGCTGTGAAAGAAAAGAAGACTTGTTGCTCAAAAAAAAAACAAAGAACAAGCGATAAAATGATCTTGATACCTTCCAGTTCTCTTTTATACCTGATTTTTGACTATACCGTAGTATAATAAAATGGCTGCTATTGTCTTACAGTCTGTAATTGTCCCATCATAACAAAAGCGTACTGCATTCTGCAAACTGACGACCATTGTCTCTATATTTTCGTCCTCATCCATTTTCCTTGGCTTGTCTAACTTTTTTAGATTTTTCGCAACAAAAAAGTGCATTAACTCTGTATCATAGCTAGGCACAAGGAACCAATTTGTAATTGGGCTCAATACTCCTCCATAGCCTGTTTCTTCAGCCAATTCTCTTTTTGCCGCTTCCATAGGCATTTCATTTGACTCTATTCTGCCTGCAGGTATTTCGACTAGATTCCTCCCGACGGCATGTCTAAATTGTCTAATTAGGATTATTTCATTTTCATTTAATACTGGTATGATTCCTACCGAAGGATTATGCTCTACTACTTCTTTTTTAAAAATTTTTCCATTTAATTTAAATGAGTCAATTCTTAATTTGACTTGGCCATCATGAATTACCTCTTTGTTTATTGCCGAATATCCATTTTTTATATTGAAATTGTTATTGATTGAGCCCATATTATTTAAAACAAGTTATAGGTTGTTCAATATTTACCAATGGGATTAAAATAATTGGATTTTACTTTTTTTTGTAAGAATGATGATGATGATGACAATGACGATAAAATCACTTAATATTCAAACAAGTTTTCTACAATGCAAAAAAATTTAATTTGTGAGTAAAATCCATTATTTGTGAAACCCTAACAATGAATGAGGCAATGACTTTACATCAAAATGAAAACCGGAAAGACGATGATGATGTCCATACTATTATGACTTTAGGCTCTCACTGCTCTTTACAAGTTCTCAAGGGTGCAAAAGATGAAGGCTTTAAGACCTTGATAATATGTGACGAAAAGCGCTTTGCATTATACAAGAGGTTTAAATTCATAGATACTATAATATTGTTAAAAAATCTGCACGATATAGTTGACACAGAGTTGCAAGCACGCCTTATTCAAAAATACAATCCCATATTGATTCCTCATGGAACTTTAATTTCTTCGCTAAATAGTGACGAATTAGAGTCTATCAAAATACCAATATTTGGTAACAAGTGGATCTTAAGGTGGGAATCCGATAGAATGATGAAACAAAGATTGATGGATGAATCTAAATTACCCTCACCCATTCCTGTGCCCTCAAAAGATGACATTGATGGGTTATGCATTGTAAAATTGCATGGTGCAGCCGGGGGGAAGGGTTATTTTCTGGTTACCGATAAGGCTGGATTTGAGCAACAGGCTCAGATTTTGGTCAATTCCCAAACCATAAAGTCTGAAAATGATCTTTTTATACAAAAATATGCTAATGGTGTGCCGGTTTATTTACAATATTTTTACTCACCGTTAGATAATGAGTTGGAGTTGCTGGGAATGGATAGAAGATATGAAACCGATATTGATGCCATCGGTCGTATTCCTTCAAAGATTCAAATGCAAACAATTGTGGAACCATCATACACTGTTGTAGGAAATTTGCCCATTGTTCTTCGTGAATCTTTGTTGCCTGAGGTATATGAAATGGGTGAGCGTTTTGTTGATGCTTCTAAAAAATTAGTTCCACCGGGAATGCCTGGGCCATTTTGCATAGAAGGCGTATATGATAACAACACAAAATTCACAGCATTTGAATTTTCAGCAAGGATTGTTGCTGGTACCAACTTGTACGTTTCAGGATCACCTTATTCAGATCTTTTATACGATACTCCGATGAGCACAGGGAGGCGAATATCTTTGGAAATTAAGAGGGCTCTGGAGAGATCGCAGCTAAAAACTGTGATTACTTGATTTTTTATTGTAATTTAGATGATTCGAGTAGAGAGTGAGAAATCCTTTTTTTTGTCTATTTCAATTAAAAGGTCTATTCCCTCTTTCGTAATTTCATAATATTTGGAGTTCTTTAAAACATAATTTTTCATTCTTTCTAGGTGATAGTATATTGAACCAGTAGATAGGCCTGTTAGTGTTCTTATTTCTGAAAAACAAGCAGAGCCGTTTTTTTTGACAATAGCTCTTAGGATCTTAATTCTAGTCCTCATGGCTCTAAGTTGTGTGTCGCCCATCAAGTCTATCATATCGATCATTTTTTTTTATTCCTTGCGGTTTTGTTTATTATAACTTAATTCTGTATGAATTCAGGTATGTTTCTCAATTTGTATTGTAAATATATTTGGTCGATACAAATTTGGATTGACAATGCACTGAAGAGATTTATTATGATTTGTTTTTTTATTAAATTAACTAGGGTACTTATACAATATCGGTCAAAAAATGATTTAACTAGCACTCTAGTCCATTAAAAAACTGCTTTCGGTTTACTATAACACTAATTTATCTTGACCACATTTTTTCCCCTTTCTGATGGGATGATCTTCATTGATTCGTCTTCAAAATTCCTGTCTAACTGACTGCCTCCAAATATCCTATCTAAGAAGACAGCAAGAGCTGCTATTTCTGAATGAGGTTGATTACCTATGGCTAAATTATAGTCTGATAAATCATAAATCTCTTTAGGTACTTTTTCTGCTCCAATTATTGCCAGTATTTTTTGATTAGAAGCCTTGGACTTGATTTCGTCGATTTTATCGTTAATCCGTTCACCATACATCGTAAGATGGACCACTATCCCGTTGTCTTCCTTCCATTTTTTGATTGTTTTTTTCCAATTGTCGATAATTTGAAGCTCAAAATCCTTATTACCGCCCCATCTTTGGTTCACTTTCTTCAGTGTGTTTTTTATTTCATCGTCTACGTCAGTCATAAATATTTTCTTGCATCCTAAAGCTCGAGAAACCAAAACTGCATGTGTTGTGGTCCTATCATCTCGAACAAGTCGATGACCTATTCTAAGCACTGCTACAAACGGTGAATACAAGGTAGGAGCTTGGGATATTTCAAATTTCTGTAAAGTGTTAGGTTCCTCTGACAAAAGTTTTCTTGATTGCATTTCTGCTTTTATTTCTTTATATATTGAGTGCCCCGCCAAATAGCAGATATAAATCTGATTTACTCCTCAGTATCCTCTTCATTTGCTTTAACATACAACTTGATTCCAAGGAATCTCTCGAGTTTTTTTGCTATAACTTCATCTGGCCTTATCGCCCCTGTTTCTATTTTTCTTATGAGTGTTACCTTTTCGTTTATTTTTTGCCCCAGTTGATCGTGTGTTAGACCTTTGGTTGTCCTTGAGTTTCTTATAAGTGCGGGATAATCAGGATCCAGAATCAGTTCGTCAAGCATGTCAATTTTTTTCAATGGTGGGGGTTTAATTTTTGGCATTGGTCTTATTCGTCTTGAATATTGATTTCTTGAAACAGGGGAAATGCCAGTTGGGCCACCTTGTCTGACAGCTAGATTTCCTCCAGTGTTGGGACCTCTGGGTACTATGGAATTTCTTGAAGATTGTGAGAATGTCATTGTAGATTTTGAATTCGATTCGATGGGTTTGCCTCTTTTTGAACACGATAAGCATACATTAAAAATTGATTTTTCTATCATAACTTTTTTGCTTACATCAGTATGCTTGCCACATAATTCACAAAAAGAAACCATTGATCATATTAGTCTGATCTAATTTATTAGGATTTGTAGTATGAACATCGATTTGCTAAAACCTGGTTTACGCGAGTCGTTCAAGTGGTTAATTTATACTCCATTCTTTTATCATTATCTACAACTCATCATTCGCTCTACTAGCTGGATGGTTTATCATTTTAGTTGAGCATTATACTAAGCAGTATGAAAGATTTGTCTGTTTATAAGGAGTTTAATAATATTATATTATTGTTGTTGTAGTTATGTTCTGATACTTGTGAAAATACGACACATGTATCACATTTTTATAATGAATCAACCATAAATATACTATATGTATTTATATAATATTCAAATTTGCATATAAAGGATTTTGCTCTTATCATATGGGCTCTGCCGCTTCTAGAGGCCATAGGTATAGTAAAACAACTTTTGATTTGATTTTTATTCGAGTTGTTTGTATTATCAATTCTTATTGAAAAAGCTGTTTGTTGACCCCGAACAAAAAATCCGCTCTCATGTGAATTTTCTTTTTGGAAAGGATGTAGGTGCTCTTCTGCCTGATAATTTGGAGATTGAATACTCTCGTAAAACAGGTAAGGTAAGAAGCTTTAGTATTGATGGATGCCTCATTGGCACATTTAGGACAGATGGTGGTATAGCCTTGTCTATTCTTGGAGCTTCACTTTTTTTAAAAAGTAAAAATTTTGTTCAAAATACCATAGTTCCTATCGATGATGCGATTCCATTTGTGTCCGAAGGTCGCTCATTGTTTATAAAACATATTTCAAAGTGTGGAAAAAATATTCAATGCGGTTCAGACGTAGCGATACTTAATCGGAATAATTCTGTGATAGCTGTAGGTAGATCGCTGTTTTCATATGAATATTTCTCTCGAATTATTGATGATGTTTCTGATGGAGAAGATGGAAATTCCAGACACCGAGGAATTGGTGTGAAGGTTAGAGAAGGAATAAAAAGCAGAACCGCATAGGTGAAAATATGATGCGATCCGGCAATCGAGATATGCGCAGGATGCTTGACCGAATGGGTCTTGATATGAAGGAAATGGACTCGGTAGAAGAAGTTATTATCAGAACGGATGTCAAAGAGATATTTCTTAGGAAACCCCAAGTTGTTGAAATGAAGGGTAAAGATAGTACTATTTTCCAAGTTGTAGCATCCGATATCGAAGAAACAAAACGAGATGTTCCATCCTTTAAAGAAGAAGATATTGTCTTGGTAATGCAACAAGCAAATGTTACCAAAGAAAAAGCAATTGTAGCATTGACTGATTCAAAGGGGGATATTGCACAAGCAATACTGAATTTAACAGTTTAATTTTTTTAATTTTTCATCATTTTGAGACATGAATTTATAATGATAGATAATATTGTAAAGATAATTTCAATTAATTGGTTAAATATATGAATATATTATTCATCACTTTGTTAAAAAATAGTAGATATTGCCATTTTGGTAAATTTAAATGGATTTAATAACGATTCTACAACAAATTGCAGAAAATTATGCGTAATATTTAATAGTCTTGTTTAGAAAGTATTGGTATAACAATAGAAATGTTCAACTTAACAAGTTGTCCACCAGTTATTGTTGCTACCGTTTCTGGAAGATCGTATTATCGAATTACTAATGCTCTAAAATCCATGGATCTAAGATATCTGTCTTTATCTCCTGAAGAAGCAGCCTTAGCCACCGGCAAGGTGATTATTACTACTGATATTGAATCGAGGATCGTAAACGGTGAGAATATGGTTTTAGATACTCAGTTAGAAGAGAATCCTCTAACCATAAAGGCAAAAATCCTTCAAAGTTGTAATGTGAATGGTGGTTCCTCAAAAGAACAACTTGTGGTGGGAATTGATCCTGGCAAAAGGATTGGTATTTCAATTTTGTATTGCCAGTTTGAATTAGACAAAATTATTCTGTCTTCTGTAAACGCTACTGTGGAAAGGATCATATTTATTTTATCTTCTATTGAATCTCCAACTAAAATTGTTAGAATCGGGGATGGAAGTTTGGCCCTATCTCATCAAATTGCAGGGATTCTTAAATCGTATTTTAAAGATGGGGTGATAATTGAGATTGTCGATGAATATGGTACATCCATAAGAGAAGGTTCAGACAAGAATCGTGGTGGCATACGAGATATGAGTTCTGCAAGAAAAATTGCTTTCCGAAAAGGCAAAATTTGGGAAAGTTACAAGTAATTGAGATAAGTTATTAATATCGCATAATTACTTTAGAAATTAGGCGAAGTTGGCCCAGCCTGGTTAAGGTACGAGCTTCCCAAGCTCGGGATCGCGGGTTCAAATCCCGCACTTCGCACTTGCTCGTGAGGGGTTTTTGTCACTTAATAAAATTATTAATATATTGTTTAGCCGCTCGTAAATTTATTAATAAATACAAGAATTTATTAATATGAACTCGGACGTTTTTAATATAATTGATCTTTGTTAAGGAACCGCAAGAACGTTAAATTAATCAAGGTATATTAACTTATATGAAAAGTACGGAAATTACATCGGCTAAGAAGACAAAGAACAAAACCGTAGGAGTCATGTTTTCTGAAGACGATTTAGTGAGATTGAACTTCTTTTTGCGAAGGAATAATTTTCCTACTTTGGGTAAGTTCATCAAGGCTGTTCTAAATAAAAAATGGCCCACTTATCAGAGAAATGAACAAACTGAAAAGCTACTTGAAAGGATAAGAGATAAGAGATAAGAGGAATAAAAGATTCGGTGACCGACGACTTTTCAGTAGAACTTTACAAACATGTGGACGAAGAAGATGTGTTAAAAGATTTTTGCAAGAAATATATTTACAAAAAGTATGCCCGTGATCTTGTCGTATACTACAGTAGAAATAAGGATATTTTCTTTACAAAACCTCCTATTATACATCCTTTATCGGGACATGTTAGGGTCTCGATATGCGACCCCCTGAGAAGGTTTGCCGAATACTATGACAGAAAATATCAGAATCCGGAATTTAGACAACTCATAGACGAGGTAAGTCATTAGGTGTGGTCACTGGATAAATTTGTCAGTTTCTTGGTTACAAGACTAAAACCCACTCCTAAATTGGCACATGTCGGTCCAACATGTGTAATCATACTTCGTCATACCTCGATAACTTATAGAATTATTTTCTAAATTTCCAGTACAGAGTTTAGTATCAAAACTCAGTTTAAGCTAATTGTTATTGTTTAAATAATTTAAAATGATTACTATCAAATCTATAAGTGGAATGATGCTCGTTACAACGGCATTGTTCTTAAGTGGATTATCGCTGCAACATTCAGCAGATGCAACGCTATTCGGAATTGGGAATTGCATAGTTAACTGTATAGGTGGAGAACAAGGGCCTCCAGGACCACAAGGTGAACCAGGACCAGAAGGACCTCCGGGACCAGCAGGACCACAAGGTGAACAAGGACTACCAGGCGAACAAGGACCACAAGGTGAAATTGGACCAGAAGGACCAGCAGGACCACAAGGTGAACAAGGACTACCAGGTGAACAAGGACCACAAGGTGAAATTGGACCAGAAGGACCAGCAGGACCACAAGGTGAACCAGGACCAGCAGGACCACAAGGTGAACAAGGACTACCAGGCGATGATTGTCCAAACGTAAGTGGATTGCATTCAGCTGGAATTCCAATAGTGTTACCAAATGGTGTTCCTGTTTATCCAGATAATGGTGCAGAAGGAGTTTGTACTCCAAATCCACCAACACCATAATTTTTTTAATACTTTTTGTTTCAAAAATTTATTTAAATGATATAGGATTCTTATATCAAGTATTCATTCTCTTATTTTCTTCTAACAATTATTCAATGAATCTAAATAATTCTCTCAATACTCGCATAATCCAATAGTATTTCGGTTTATGAGTAATCAATTAGACAGGTCCATGAGCAAGAAGACAACGTTCCAAGTTTTGTTGATACACAACAAACAATTATAGGAAATTATAGACTCTTTATTAACCAAGTAACAATTTTCTTAGTTCCTCTTTTCCCTATAGCAATCCACTAGTCTCGTAATAAAATAGCATAGACTATTGATAATCTTCTTATTCTCAAATCCTGCTATGTTCTATACAATAATTCATTTCTTCAAGTTATAGCGCTATCCAAATCTTCGCACCATTAACACGTTAGAACCATCTTTAAGGGAGACATTCCTCTTGCTGTTATTCATAACGATGAAATTAACTAAAATCATCGAGGATTAGCAATTCACTCCTCAACTCATCCAACACAGGTCTTATCCTCTTTGCGGTTATTTCATTCATGTCAGGCCTATAAAAGTGATTGACAAATACTGAACTTGAAATTCTTCGCTTTATTATATCATAGGGGTTTAACACACATATTCATTTTCTTGTTAACGTGGAAGCGAATAAACCTCTGGATGGATCACTCGCTCTGTCTGTCTCCTTTGAAGGAATCAGATCTCGCTCAGCTAAGTGCGGGATAACGTCGTTTCTTTATCGATGGATCGCGGGTTCAAATCCTACACTTCGCACTCGTCCTTTCCTTTCTTTAAATTCATTGTTTCACATCTCTTTGGCCATTGAATTTGGCAACCAATTATGAATTTCATTAAAGATATAGTTTCCTTGTAGCATTGTTTTCATCTAAATCAGATATTCTAAAATGAATAGTATTAAAATTGGATAGATAAATGCAAAAAGACAAAAGTAAAAAGATATGTCTATCCACTTCTGGAGGATAGCCATTCAAATATGTCTTTTAGGACATATTCTGTCAATGGTCCACTCTGACTTATCCAGTTGCTGGAAGGCGATAGGGAGTGTCCAAGATCAGGATAAGTAATTAAAAGATGGTCAGGATGATTCACTTCCATTAGTCTTTGTTGTAGTTGCAAGCCTTGTTCAAGAGGCGTTGCAGTGTCGTTTTCACCTTGAAGTATTAATACACCAATATCTGAAGATATATTTCCTATAATACTCAAAGTACTTTGCAAATCAGAGTGTGACCTCATCCATTTGGGACATCCTTCTAAACCACTATTCCATTCAAAGTATCCATAATGGACATCAAGACATTTTGATATCAAAGCTGAATCTGTAGGGAATGTAACATTGTTATACGCTGCTATAAGTGCAGGCTTTAAATTATTTTCAATACTAATTGTGTTTTTACTAATAGTTGTATTATTAGGATGTGATTTCACTGTTGATGACTTGTTAAGATAATCCATACCGTTTGTATGATAAAGAAGAAGATGGGTGAGATTACCGCCAACTAGATTCTCGAAAATTTGATCGTTAGATATTTCGCTTATTGTTAGTATCCCACTATCATTCTTATCTAAAACCTTTTCCGTATAGTCGAGAGGATTCTTGACGATTTGGAAATATAGTAATTCCGGAAGAGTATTTGCAACTGGTCCCATTAAAACTATATTCTTGACTTTATCTGAATTATCAACAGCTACTCTTGGTGCTATCATCGTTCCTTCACTATGTCCTATCAATGTCGCTTTCTTACTTGCATTAACCTCTGACTGTTCTAGTAGTACTGACAAAGCCTTTTCTGCATCTTGTTTGAGATCATTGAATGTAACATTTCCCCATATGTTATTGACCGTAGTAAAGTTTGGTTCAACGCCTCTCTTATCGTATTTAAGTACTGCAAATCCTCTCTCTGAAAGATATTCAGCTAGTTGAAAAAAAGTTTGTTTTTCTGGATAAATCTTTGAACCTGTCTTATTATCAATTAGGATCAAACCACCAGTTTCGTTCATATCATTAGCACCAGAGCCATGGATCAGGAGGACTCCTGGAAATGGTCCTTTACCTATTGCTGGATAAGATAATTGAGCATTAGTTGAAACTCCATTACCCAGATCTAGTGTCAGATTTCTATATTTGACTGTTTGAATATCTGATTGAGCCAACGCATCAGGAAATAGAGATGAACTAAACAACGACGATAAATATGTCAATAAAATTAAGAAAGTACCAAAAAATATACCTAAAACCATCAAGGGTTTTCGCTTAAATCTTAATAAAAGCATTAACATTAGCAATAAGCCTGCAGTATATAAACAAACAATACTTTATAGAATAAAAGCCAATCAACTTCGGTATCAAAGAAGCCTTCATACATTCATCATCATCATCATCATCATCATCATCATCATCATCATCAACAAATAGTATCGTTCTTGCTCAAATCAAGTATAATAAAAAGAAGGTCTACAAAATGAGAATGATCATGTGGTCCCTTATATTGCTACCAGGATTTGAACTTTACAATAGAGCAAAGGGATCGCGGGTTCAAATCCCACACTTTACACTTATTTCTTTTATTGAGGATTTGACCCATATAGTTAACTAATCACATATTTTCAATGTAGGTTTTTATTTAATGGCTTTCATACTCTGCCTTTCCAATGAAAATTTTTGTTGGTTTTGACGTCCTTCCAAAGTGTATCGATATCTACTACTGCAAATGCACTGTCTCTTTCATCTGAAATAACGACTTTTTGTATTTTGCTATTATTATTAGGAATTAGCTCATGACTGTCAAATAATTCTGTATAACTAATTTACCATCTTTGATTATCAAATCTACCTAACTCAAAAATCCAGCCTGCCAGATTATGTGACTTGGGTGTTCCAGGTCAAGACCATGCCATATCGGGGTGAAAGATTGACAATATTTTTTCTACGTCTTTCTAATTCCATGCTTCTGTCTCCCATTTATAACGTCTCTAATTTCTAATTCTAATTACATGATATAATAAGTTAGATTTTGCCTTGCGAGAATGACAAGAGTTATTTAATTACTGTCGCCAAAATTACTAATATAATTCATGTACCGATACTTTGACCCTGATGAGGATTCCTTTTTAAAAGATGACGAAACATATCAAAGGATAATTAAGCAACTAAATCCATTTATTTCTAACCTGAATTCAGAAGAGGATAAACAATTAATATTAAAAATGCTTTCAACCTGCTATCACAGATATTATAAATCGATTAAGACTAGATCACAACATGATATCGAGTTAATGTATTCTACAATGATGGCATTATTGATAGAACAGACTGGAGAAATTGTAAGACTAGGTTAGTTAGCAAAATCTAGTTAATATTGCTTATTGAAATAAGGCTTACAGTCCAAAAGCTTTACAAGGCCTTTGGACCACAAAGCATAAGAATTTTCATAAATTAAAATTCATTAAAATCTAGATCATTTTTTCCTTCTCTTGTACTCATTTTCAACGTTGGAATATCTGAGTAAAATTGTTATGGCTCTTTATATATGTAAATTGTCATGATTTGCGTCATGGCCATCTATCAGGCATCATTAATTATTTACTATCAGTTAACCGTGCTAAACTTTTTTGGAAGTATGTCAAAAGAGAAAGGCTTTGTAATCTTGTCTGAAATGTTGTTAATGGTGTAAGCGAATGTCACTTGTGAGTTCACTTTTCCTGTATTTTCAGTAATAAATGGCAATCCACTAGTATCAACTTCAATAGATTTATGTGGACCTAGGTTAAGTAAAGATATGTGATCACAAGTATTTCCCTGATCACGTCCAATATTTTTACTAAATTTAATACCTAGATCACCATAATCACAGGAACTAGTAAATTGTACGTTAGAATCAAAGTTATTTGAAATAGTCGCCGCTACAACAAAGTCTTCACTTGCATGTACCCTATTCGGGATTGTATGAATATTATACATTTTCACACCTTCTGATTGATTTGAAATTGGAGTTACACTAACAGTCATCCTATCTGAAGAAAATAAGCCGTCATCATCTGTAACTACTAATTCATAATAACTACTACATTTATGTGATATGGTTGATGAGGCGCTAAAGATTGGTATGGGTGAATTCTCGTTTCTTAGTGTTATATCTAAACAGCCTGGTGCAAATGATTCTGCAGGATTCCATTGATATTTATCAATCTTTCCGTCTGGATCGTAGCTTTTTGTTCCATCAAGATTAACGGATTGCCCGGCAGTGATGATCTTATCAGGTCCAGCATTTGCAATTGGTGTTTGATTATCTGATACCTTTGAACAAGAATAGAATCCATCATAGTAACCATTCATAAATTGATCTGTATGATTACTTGGTCCTTTTTCTGGTTGATTTATGTATCTATCAGACTCTTCAGAAATACCTGCATCAGAGCATCCGTGAGCATATCCAGAGTGATAGACGTCAGAATCCTTACCTGAACGATCTTGACTACCATTACCATCTTTACATTCTTTGAGGTCAGGATAATGCCTACACACGTCATCTTTGTTTCCGCAAGTTTCCTTGCCTGGTCTAAAAATCATCCTTGATGGACAGCCATCAGAATTGGGAATACAACGCCCAGATTCATCATCACCTGCTGCATGGTATCCATCCGGACAACCACCATTAGGTACGCATTGACCATCTTCGTTTAGACCGAAACCATCTGGACAATTGCCATCTTCATCTGGAGCACATTTGGTTAATGATGGATCAAACAAACAGTCTTTATCGGGTTGCGCTTCATTATTGCTTCTTTCCGTCGAATCATCGGGATCATCCTGACTATCGTCTCCTTCATTTGAAGTATCATTCGACAATCCATTTTGGGCTATTGTTTCCTTGTTACCTTCATTGCCATCTGTATCTACGGACTCTAAATCGATTTGGATAGTGTTTTTATCTGAAGGCTCGGAAAAACCAGTTTCATTAGATTCAGCAAATGTATGACTGCTGATCGAAGCCGGGTAAAATATGAAAAGAAGTACACTCATAAATATTGTACAATAAATTTTAAAGTTGATTTTTTCCTTGAATTTTGAAGTTTGCTGTAAAAATGACCCTGAAAAGTCATAGTTCATTGTAACCAATATTTTAAATTAGAAAATGTAATTCTAAAAGATTTTATAATATTGTTACAGTGATATTCTATATAAAAAAGTTGATTATAATAGATTTTTGATCTTTAAAATAGGATTGTTGGTTTTAATCCAAATAAAAACAAATGAAATAAAATTGAACGGTAATTTAGTTCACAAAGTTGGATTACGCCTTCAAACAAATTCTATATTGGTAGCAGAGGAATAAATGAGGATGTGAGTTATTTTACTTAAAATATTTTTGATACTAATTCTAGCGTCAACACAACTACGTGAATTCTTAATTTGAGATTAGTAAATTCGAGTATGCCGTTACTTTTCAGTAGGATATCTTATACTCAAATCTCGGTTGTATGATTCTAGTGGTTCACAGTCGATTAATATCTATTATACACAGTCCTATGAACCAGATGGAACACCCTTTTGACTATGAAGGTTGTAGACCACTATAATGCTTGACATATGCAGTAGTAGACAGATATCTCATCATCAAGTTGCATTTGACATCGGAAAGATTTGTATAAATATAAATAAGTTCCCTAAAATATAAACATGGTGTAATCAGTTGCAAACTATTGTATAATCCATTAGTAACGAATTTCATTATACTAGAGATTACTTATCAAGACGCAGATATAACATAAAGAGGAATTAATAGTTGTTTGCTTGCCATCTTATTAATTTGGATTA
>NZ_VUYS01000016.1 GCF_008389435.1 Candidatus Nitrosocosmicus agrestis
TTGGTTTCAGCTGATTGCATGGCCTTTTGATTGATATCATAACCATAAGTATCAAAGCCATGTTCTTTGACATATTTCGCAACTGGAAGCCCAAGCTGACCAAGGCCAATTACTACAACTTTGTTATTTTTATTATTAGTGATTTGATCGGATTCTAAAGAAGAATCTTCATTGCTAATAGACATGGACATAACATGATTGTTTAGGAATAATAGTTTTTATAGTATATTCTAATGTAGTTTCAAAATACTGTATTGTTGAATGAGGAAAAAAATATCTGATATATCTTGTTACATTAGTTGCATCTAAATGTATTTTAGATAAGATTATTATAGCTATAAATCATCACATCCATTATTTTCATTCTTCTCGCGATAATATATTGACCATCCCGCAAAATTAGACTAACAAAATTAACTTTACAGAGCGATACTATACAGCATCAAAAAATGTAGATGACACACTCTTATTGATTATTTTATATTAAAGAGATCATCACAGCAAGAATCACACTTGAGCATAAATACCAAGAATGTGTGTTGTATATCCTTGATAAATGTTGCATACCTAATGAATGGGTAATTAAAGAATAACAAGGATAAAAACAGATTTTGCATCAATACCATCTACTAAATTAACACCCAATTAAATATTTATTTTTTTTATAAACAAAATATAAGTATATGAAGAACATGGGTTACTTTAAGAAGGGACATCAACACAGTTAAGGAAAGGTAGTGACAGATAATAAAATATCTGTTTATAAGAATAGAATCAATCAAACCAATTAAATATAGTTAGGCAACAGAATTAGAATTAATTGTAAGTAACATTACTAATTTTGCATACACTATAAATCATATAAATTTTCTACGAACCTTCAATTGAAACCAGTAAATTTGATTCCCACATCCGACCAACCCAAACTTATAATGTCAAAAGACCAAATAGGTGCGATTACTATAATTTTATATTAATCAAAGTTATTTTGGTTGCTTGTATTTTTTCTTGTTCGGATCTGTCTACTTTTTCTCTTTTTCAGCATTTGCATCATTTGTTTATTTTTTTTACCTTATACGATAAAGTACGATACTGTTACATCATATAGAGGGAATTTTATTACTTACTTAAAAAAAGTATTTTATATTTATCTTCCATTAGTTTTAGTAGTTTAAAATCAAATGCTTGTTGTGCAAATATTTATCATAATTAGCAGATAGCGTCAATTGGGATCTTTAACAGAATATCCTATTTTATTTAGGAAGCAGATGTGGTCTTTAGATAAATTGATCCTGATAGTAACCACATCAGTTGCCCTTATCAAGTTAAATGAAATTAAATACTTCGAATACTATCAGATATAATGCAAAAAACGATCTTCTATTATAATCAAGATGAAATGATAGAAGACAAAGGCGTCATGATCAAAGATAGTTACAAAAACCATAATGTATGGATTGACGTAGCAGATCCTACAAAAGAGGATATTACAAACTTTGAAAATGAGTTTTCATTGAATACAAAAGCAATGGACAGGATCAGACAAAAATCTAAAAAACCCGGCGTTATTGAAATAGATAATAAAAGTAAGTTTGCTATTTTGCTTGTATTAAAATTTAATGATTTACAGCATCTGGAATCACATCCATTGTACTTTTATGTGTCAGATACCATGCTATGGACTTTTCATGCAGGTGATATAGACTTGGTAACAAAAGTGAAAACGATTATTTCAAACAGGAAAACGATCTTAGAATCCTCAATCGATGCACTTTACTATAGCATAATCTCAAGTATTATAGAGGACTATGAACAACTTTTAACGGCTATAGAACTAAAAGTATTTGATATTGAAAAGGATGCTCAATATCGACCATCTCAGAAAGTATTAATCTATTTGGATACTTTGTCAAGACAGGTAATTACATTAAGACGGTATTTTTGGGATGCAAGAAATGTAATAAACTATCACGTAAATATGGAAAAAGACAAAGATGATATCAAATATCTCCATATTGTATACAACAATATTAACCAGCTCATTGAAATGATTCAATCTTATCAAGATACTATAAATTCTACAAGAGACTTGTTTTCTAGCAGTATTTCCCTGCAAATGAATGAAGTAATGCGAGTTCTGACCGTTTTTTCTGCCATTGTATTGCCCCTGTCACTTTTGGTAAGTGTATTAGGATTACAAGGGTTTGATCTAAATACCTTGAATGAAATACCTAGATACCTAGGCTTTTTAATAGTGGTGATGGTTGCCATAACAGTCTTATCCTTGTTTGTATTTTGGAAGAAAAAATGGATATTTTCATATGATAAGAAAATATGGAATCAAAACAAAAAATCAACTAAACAAGGATAGATCAAGCGTTTACATTTTTAGCAACGGAATTGACCCAATATCATATTGTTTGGATATAGAATTAAATCCTGTATCCACATATCTTCCAATCGTTATTGTATTATAAATGGTAAGTAGTCACAGAAATCTGATTTCAGCCTTTATATGACCATTAATAATGTTGCACAATCGTGATATGACTGTACGTTTTCTTCTGCACTAACCTAGCGTCCTGGCGATTAGTTGGAGTAGAGAATTATCAGTTTTATAGAATCGTATTTTTGTGAGGCATTTTCACTGCATCTTACAAAAGATATATTTATTATCTTTGTTTTCTTAAATACATTCTCTATTTGTAAATTTATCACACCAATGTATTACTTAGACATTTGTCTTGAAATCTAGTAAGAGAAATTATTTCAAAATTGATGACCTTCATGATGTAAGAAATGTAGTAACTTGATTATACAATAGTCTTCTTGCTGATGAGGATGATAATGATGGATGAGTAGATGTGAGAATTTACACTATTTTTCTACGACATTAAGAAATATTTTAGATAATTTTTTCGATTATAAATATTTGTATTAAAGTATAAATCTAATTGAAGCCTAATTTTTAGTGTATAAATATTGCTATTGCTAAGAAATAGAAATGTTCTTATACAAAGAAATATAGTATATAATGTGGGAAGAAAGTTAATAGAAGTCATAAATAAGAGAAATCAATCTCAAAATCCAAAGAATGGTTATACTCGGATTAAATTTAATGAAGAAGGAAATCGATATATTGAAACCTTTCAAAATGGCAGTTGGCGATTTACACGCAATTTTTAGTGGTTTAGGTCAAAAGATTAAAACATTCAATAAATAGTTGACTCTAAACCACAAAAGATAATTCTGATACAAGGATTCAAGAATTCATGAATCCTTGGGGTAATCTGCTTGATAATTTTTTCTTGATGGTCGGATGATAATAGCGAGGCGAATGGCTATTATTATTATTATTATTATTATTATTATTATTACTCTCGCGTCAAGCCACATCTAATCCAATTAAATGTAAAATTCCTTTATGGTTTCCGTGTTTCTCTATGAAGTGGAAATCTTACTAAGTTGATTGTACGAACCAATGTAAATTAGTCAGATTTTATAAATCAGTATTAAATAGACACGGCTGTAGCAATCTTGAAAATCACTCACAATAATCGCACGTTTAAAAGTGTCGAGCGTTATATAAGGATATGGCTATAGAAAAAAGTTATATCAATGAAAAAGTTTCCCGCAAGGTTTCGGAACAGTCTGATGAGAATGTTGAGGTCATAAACCATAATAAAAATGGGGCTAACACGGTCGATGTGCGCACTCCTGTGGATGAAGAGGAAGCATTTAGAATAAGGTACTCTCAAGAATTAAAAAACAAAAAACAACAGATTTATGATAACGATAGGGGTTATAATGAATTGGACGATGAAAGAAGACGCGTAAGACAGCAAATGATGAGAACGCCAGGACGAAGAGGGGAAATTATCAAAGATGAAGAGATCAATAAAGAATTCGCCAGGCGGTTTAGTGAAGGACAAACTTCACCTAAAGAATAACTTTTACCATGCGATTTGAATTACCATCCTTACCATAGGGCAATTTTAGTCCAACTTATTTAGAAGTCAGCAACTTCACCTTACTAACATCTAATTATGGGATTGTTTAAGAAAAGATATTTTGGAGATGGTTCTATCTTTGATAATTCAAACCATGTTTTCATCTAGTTCAGGATAGGAAATCTAGGTTTTGTCAAGCAATTTCTAATGTTTGAATCATTTAGAAATAGGCATTCTTTTGACGCTCACCTTATTAGTGCAGTATTTTTAATCCTAGAAAGAATAAAAATATGTATTTCAGGTATCCAGGATAAAGATATCACCGTATTAGAACCTGCTTTTTCTCTTCATCCTTAATCTTGTTATATTTTAGTTTTAATTTGCCATTTCTGGGTTTATATCTTAATCTAGTACCACAACAAGGACAAAAAACTGAAATATTCCAAGTAATATATATCTCGCAGCGTTGACAACGTTTTTGTCCCTCTGAATACCTGGAACTAGTATTACCTCTTTTAATTGCTTTATGTCTATGACAAATTCCCTTGCACGGCATTATAAAATGATCACCGATAATCCTGGTGATATATAAAAGATGTTTATTATTAATATCGCTTTAATTCATCCTCTTTTTGATATCTTCTATTTCCTAGGCCCCTAAATGACCGGGTTCTTAATTTGTAGCCACAACAAGGACAATAGATTGAATCCCACATGATAAATATAGCACATTCAGTGCAACGCTTTTGACCTGGTTTATAATGTATATTAGTTATCTTTTCCTTCTTACCTTTATGTCTATGACAAATTCCCTTGCACGGCATTATTGATATCAGAATGTGATAGAGTCATGGTATATAATTTACATACTAAATTGATCTAATTTACAGAAATATTACCATAATCTTACCAGTTTAGTCGAATATGCAAATTATAATATGCTACAATTGCATCTAATTGATATACTAATCCACTCACTCACTCACTCACTCACTCACCCTCGCCATCGAAGCAGTGATTTCTATGAGGACAGTATTTGGGAAGTAGCATACCAATGATTGCTAAAAAGGAAAGATATGCAAGACAAAAAATCTCCAACAAGGCTCGATTGATTTTGTGCTATTTTGTACAACTATAACTATTTTTATCAATTTTCACGAAAATCTAATAGTATTCACAAATAAACGCTGATTTAGCGCATATTTATATGAAATAATACTATTCTAAATAATTTATATTTATTCTAAATCGTTATAAGCCTTACCAATTATGAAAATATGTGAGACAAAAATTTTCTTCAGGTAATAAATGCGAATGTATGTGCCATGGCAAGAGAGGAATTTCAGATTATTGTGGTTATTGCTCTTCATCACATAAAAATGCCTATTCAAGTCGTGGCAAAGGCAGATAGTTACTTTTGACTATCAAATGACCTGCATATATTTTCATTATTTTGTAGTTAAAACCAAATGAAATCAATGATATTGCCAACATGTTCCGATTCAATTTACATTTCCAAAATCTTTTTCAATAAAATAGCAGGTTTAATTTAAAAAGAGTATTGTATGCCATAATCAAAATGTCATCCTTATGTAATTTGGATAATCGTGACTCCATCGTACTAATTAATTGATTTCATATTTTCTTAATGATTGATTCAGCACTATCCTTAGAGTAAGAATTCCAACAAAGAAAGCAAATTTGTCCAAGTTACTTGATAGAGGTTCAGATAACAAAGTAATACTTGTTGTAAAAATTCCCAATTTTAAGATTGCACTGGCGGATTCGAATTCTAAAGAAAGTAAGAGTCCTTTGACTAGATCTCCTATACAGATATTTCCTCCAAATAGTTTCATTTTAAAGAAATTGTATTTCCTATTACTACTACTACTACTGCCACCAAGTCTTTTTTTGTAGTGAGGAAAAACAAAATCATGTCTAGCAAAGAATCTGGATACCACAAACTGGAATATAGATATTGCAATATTTGTTACTGCAATGAAATCTAGAATCTGTGTTATGATTGTAAGAATCTCTATAATGATTGGAGCAATAACAGACAGCAATTTTTACCGATCGGGTAACAAAAAAATGCGTTATTTTGCCTCAGTGTCGTTTGATTTGTCAAGGTCTGTGTCTATTTTGGTCTTTATGTCATGATGCCTGTTTATTTCTTTTGATAGCGACCAGCTCAAGCCAATTCTGATTGCCACAATCACTCCAAGTATTGCCAGCTCATTTACACCTGGTAAGAGTATTGTCTTGAGAATATCACTTCCCACTTCAAAATCCAACGCTAGAATCATTCCTCGTGCTAAGCTCAATCTTATAGTTTCTTTCTCATGTGTTTGAACCGTACGTGACTTTGTCAATATTTTCAAGAACGAAACGAAGGCAATTATTGCTGATATTACTATTACTAAACCGGCCGCTATGTCAATTCCAAATGTAAGTACTTCAACATAAGGTCTTAGGATTTTATCTAGTAATTCTGTAAATTGGGTAATATCATTGATCATAAATGCAATTCCCCTTTATCACTAGCCGGTACCTCTTATTTTATCTAATGAGCTCTACAGACTCTATTTACCAACACCTTTTACAAGACTCTTACAATCTGCAAACAATCTGTTAATGTCTTGTTAAACTCTGCATATTATACAAAGGCCTAGTCATTTCCTTCTGGATTAGAAATGTGTAGCAAACGAAAATTGATTAAGGATGAAATATCACATCAACAGCGATCTTCTGTGTATCCCGAACTATTAAATTTTGTATCTAATCCTTTAGCAAGATACAATCAAAAAAAAATAATTATCAAATCTTGTCAAATGAAATAAAAAAACTAGTCTAGCTATAAGGCAAATCTGCCGATATTTCGCTTAGTGATGAAAGGGTTTCATTCAAGTCTTTGTTTGCAGTTGTCCACACAATCAAGGTTTGGGTGTCTCCAGTTCCTTTTTGTCCGCCTCTCAAGTCTTTAAAGTCATATGTATTGTCTACGGTAATTCCTGCAGAATTTATCTGTTGGATATAATTGGTTATATCTTGAGTTGGAACCATTATCAGTCCCACTGTATCACTTTTACTTGTGTTTGAATTCGCATTATCCGGGCTTGAAGAAGATATTACTGGATATTGTATGTTTCCTACTGCAATAGAGCCAGTCATAGTCACACCTGGGTCGCCTTGTGCCTCATAATTATATATCCCAGGGCTAGCTGTGATAAATGGCTTTGATGACTGGAGATCTGTAATTTCACCCGTATTAAAGACCGAATTGCCTCTTTGATCTTTAACGTCTATGGTATGTTCATGACCCACATCGCCATTAAACCATACTACTGTAGTTCCTGTGTTAACTACCACGTTGTCAGGTACAAAATGTTGGTTCAAGAATCTTGCTTCGTCATCTTCACCTTCGCCATGATGAACTTCATCTGGAATTAGGATGACCAGTCCCTTTATATTGTTGCCCAATGTCATTGTTTTTGTATTAAAGATATTTTCGGCGTTAATGTTTGGTTTTATGTCAATAGCACTGGTAACACTAGCTGAGGAATTTTGTTGTGCAGAAATATTGTTTGGGGATGATGCGGCAATGAGCAACAAGACTAATATGCTGCCCACTAAATAAAATTCACGATGATTTGACTTTATCTTGTTAAAATGCATCAAGATTAGTTGAATTAACATTAAATAAATAACTAGACACCATAATAATTTTTTAGAATGTCAAGATGCAATTCTATCCAATTTAATCAATGAACAATCAAATTATTCAAGCAGATTTTATGATAATTTCCTATATAATCAACTAAATAAGCGTCATTACCAAGCAAATTATCAGGTATGCAGATAATTTCAAATGAGCCTATTTAATTATAATTAACTTTGGATTTTCTTAGATTCTAACCCAACTCTTTATTGATTCAATTTTACTCAACTTCCCCAATATGATAAGATGGACTTTACAATACCAAACGATCATTTTCAAATTAACGATTGATAATACTCTAAAACTATATAGATAGTATCAAAAAAATGGGATGACCAAATTCAATATTTACTTAATTATTTACTATACATAATTAAAAGCCAATATTGTATTTGAGTTAAAAAAGTAAAATGATTTACTCCTTACTAAATCCTTCTTTATGAATCCAATAATAAGATACTTTATCCGCACCTATCCAATAGGTTTCAGTTCCTGCATCAATGATAATCTCCTGTGAAGCATCATCAAACTTTACGTTGTGCTTGTGTAATTCAATGCTCTCGTTGTTGTCTAGCCTTATCATCACTTCACCACTTTCATCTAGACATTTCTTTATGTTTTCATAATTTGCCATGATTCAATATGGTCAATCTAGTTTTTAAGGATGACATATCCGTATAATGGAGAAACTTCATTATGTTGAGCGATTTTGACTTTGTAAAAACTCAAAGATTTATTAATATGATAGTTATGACTATTTTTTTGATGATTTAAGATCTGTTATAATAAACTCACCTATTCATAATTTTTTGTTATACGAGAATAGGGGCAAAATTTATTATCAGACTTAAGACTTTGTAAAAATACCGATTTTCTCATGTTACCAAAGTTTAGATAAAAATATCGATGTTTGAAATAAATATTTTAACAATTTTTAGTCCGATGTCAATACTAAAGCATTCCAGCACATGCCTCATGTTATAGTTTGTTAATACAATTCCACAATTATCTCTTCAGACAAATTATTACAACCAAATAAATGATTCTATGCAGTTAATCGTGTAGAAGTATTAACAACCTAACGAACTCAAAAAAACTCAAACTAGAGAGATTCTTCTCTACTTTTCATTAACTTGCTTGTCTGTATGATACCATCACATTTAATAAGCAATACCCCAAATCTGATCATGCTCATTCTTTCAGAATGACGCTATCTTCACATTAAATAGATAATAAGGATATAAACGACTATTTAGTAATACAGACAAAGTCCTTATTACATTTTGGAAAATAATCGAGCTTTTTTAGGTTACGCTTAAAGTTATTATTTGAAAGGTAGGACTTTCTAATAAAAAAAGATTGATACTATAACCAATATCCATTCATTAAATTTTATAATGAGGATGATCGTTACTATATTATTCTTATATATTTTTAAAATAATATAACCAAAAATTCATGCAATGAAACTGCTCTACCTATTGGATATGTAATTATACTTTTGAATCAATTTTCAAGATTTTTTTACATGTTTTAATTTTAGATATTCTTTTGAAAACCCTTTGATTTCTACTTGTTACGGCCCTTTATCCTCCATTTGGATTCCACCACTACTTCCACCCCCAGCATTGATTTCTGTTGTGGATTCTAACTGTTCAGTAATTGATGGAGCTAGTGATTCTATCTCATATTTTTTTAGGTTTTCTTTAGATATGTTTAGATGAAGTACATGTCCGTCAAAATTTATGGCAAGGCTCTTTGGTATGCGATAAAAGATCTTATCAATAATGCCTTTCTCTACAATTATATCACTACATTCAATTTCGTGTACTTCGCCTAGATCTAAATCACCTGATCCCCTGGCCTCCTTTTTCTTAACATCTTCCCAATTTATTTCGGCTTCCATATAGTGAGTTTTATACATGATATTATAAATAAAATATATATGTACCAAACAAATTTTAATTGCTAACAAACATCAGAGAAAAAAATGATTTTGTTTGAATAAATAATGCCATCTTTTAGTTTGAAGCGTATTATTACGACAGTTTCGAAAAGTTTGAGTTAGCCTTGAAAGTAACCGATCCAATATTCATTAAATTGCACAATTAGAAAATATGAGGACAATGGTAACCACTCTTATTAGTTTAACTTTAAAGACCGCAGTATGGACTGTAAAGTAATAATTAGATATTTTTGATATTTTGATAAATCAAATATTTAATTCAATCTACAATAAAAACTCTCGATGGATTAAAGAGTTGCACTATTTATTCTCTCAAATGATTTATGGTGTTTCATATTCTACTCATCGAATTGGATGAATTGTGTTTTTCTATCAAATAATCTACATGAAAAACTTTGGATAGCAAGTTGTGAATATGTTACTAAAAAAATTGGCAATTTAAATCATATTTACGAATATATAAAATCAAACGCTAAATTTTTGTTTCTCAATTTTGGTAAATCATTAGATATGATTTTTTGGTTGGTATAACTAATGCTTTGGAAAAGATATTTGGACCATAGATCAGACCATTGTAAATTCCAAGTTATGTGTCTTAACCTTCAATGCCAAAAAAATTAGTAATATAAAATGATAAATAGTTTCTTTTTATTTATCAAAACGATTTATCGATTTCCTTTAAATTATTAATAGGATCAATTATTTCTTTGTCGGATTACGTACATGTTCAAGCTTTAATATGTATGACATAATGCACCCAAGCAATAAAGAAATTAGTTGTTGATAATAATTACAGTTTTTGTAAACTCAGTATATTATATTTAGGCCTGGTGGTCTTTGTAATATATTTTTGTAAATAATTAATTAATAATAGAATTTAACGAAATGTGTTGTATGTCGGGCTTGCTTGATTATTGTTGCTAGTTGTTGGTTGTTGATAAATAGATTTTAGAGATTAAAATATTATCTGATCAAGTCTTATTTTCTGAAGATGACTATTAAGAATTATTAATTTGGTTTCTATTGTTTTTTGTCCCATGTTTTTTAATCTAGACTTGTCAGATATCTCGATTGCCAGCGTATAAGATAATGGTCCGTGACAAGTAAATTCATCAAAAGTCTTGCTATGTAAAGATACTTGACTGCTTTAGATTTTTATCTCAAAAGGTATGTCGCCTTTGCAAATTCAAATAGAGATATAGATAAAGATAAATGATTTAATCTCATTCCATATTGTCAAGTGAGTTCAAAGAATTGGCTCTCGTGGATAAAAGGAAATGACAAAGAAATTGTCCAATTATTAGAAAAACAGTCGTCAAACTTGTCTAAGGCTACGAATTATTTGGTTGAACTCGTTCTTGAAAGTCAAGAGAAGGAAATTAGTAAAGAAAAAGTTTCATTAATCAAAGAATTAGAGCATGACTCAGACAATATTACTCATTCTCTCTTTACTACGCTATTTCAGACCTTTGTGACAACTTTGGATAGAGAAGATATCGCTGGACTTGCTAGTGCGATAGATCAAGTATTAGATTACACAGAAGGAATTGCAGACAGATTCTTGCTTTTTGATATGCGAAATCCAACTGCTTACATGGTAAATCTTTCGCAAATTCTAAATTCTGCATCAAAAGAAATACATTCAATAACTAACATTTTAAATCACCCCAAAAAGGTCTCTGATTTGCTTCCTCATTGTAATAGCCTTAAGAAATATGAGCAACAAGCCGATAGCATATATAGAAGAGCGATTGCCGATTTATTTAAAACAAATGATAATGCCATAGAAGTTATAAAATTCAAAGAGATATACGAAATCTTTGAATCATCGTTGGATAAATGTCAGGATGTGGCAGACATTGGTGAAAACATCGTATTAAAATACGGATAATAATAATTCTAGTAAATAATACGATACGAATTTTCTCTTACTTGAAATAAAAAAATATAATTTATCGAATTAATTCAGATATGCTATATCATGGGCGAAGAATTGCTATATGTAACAATCGCAGCAATTCTTTCAGCCCTTTTATTTGATTTTGTTAATGGCTTTCATGATGCGGCCAATGCAATTGCAACAGTAGTAGGCAGCAGAGTCTTAAAACCATTACACGCAGTCACTATCAGTGCTATTACAAATTTTATAGGACCATTTATTTTTGGAACTGCTGTCGCTGCAACTATAGGAAAAGGTATAATTGAACCCGAGTTCGCCACTACTGAGGTAATATTTGCTGGACTTATAGGTGCAACAGTATGGAACCTGATTACTTGGTATATAGGATTGCCTTCTTCTAGTAGTCATGCGTTGATTGGAGGATTAATTGGTTCTGCGTTAATTGCAGGCGGGTTACAAACAGTAGTTCTAGGAGGAATCGTTAAAACTGTGATATTTATGGTCGTTTCTCCCGCAATGGGTTTTGTTGCCGCATTTCTTTTGGTAATAGTTTTAATATATATTTTTAAGAAAAAGAAAGCTCAGTTAGTTAGCAAGATATTTGGCAAGTTGCAGATATGTTCTTCGATATTTTTCTCTCTAACTCATGGAGCAAATGATGGACAAAAAACTATGGGAGTTATTACAGCTTTACTGATATCAGGAGGTTTTTTACAATCAGATGAATTTACAGTACCTTTATGGGTAATCATGGGAGCCGCACTAGCATTGGGATTAGGGACATTTTTTGGTGGATGGCGAATTGTCAAAACTATGGCATTTAAATTGACAGACCTAAAACCATATCAGGGCTTTTGTGCCGAAACCGGCGGTGGAGTCATACTGGCTATGATGGCATGGTTTGGGATACCGGTCAGTACTACTCATGCAATTTCTGGAGCTATAATGGGAGTCGGTGCGTCCAAGCGTTTATCAGCAGTGAGGTGGGGTATTGGTAGAAAGATTGTTTATGCTTGGATCATAACCATTCCCGCTAGCGCCGCTATTGCTGCTTTGACGTTAACGCTAATTCAGTTGATTTTTTAGTATAAATTGGATATTGCCAAGATCCTTGCATTGGTCACCACCCTATAATTCTACAATTAATCTGTGATTATGTAGGATTCATTAAAGTATTTAAATTCTGAATAGGCTTGCATATGTAGACACTTTTTTTGTCATGATATTTTCCCCACCTTTCATTCGTACGGCAATAATAGCTAGGTCATGATTGATAAAAAAGTGCACAGTATAATATAAGGAACAATATAGAAAAAAATATATCTCTATACTGAGGACAGAACTTGTAAGCTATACATCAGTGCTGTTATATGCATATAGGATCCTATAAATTAATTATTCACACTGTTTATCAAACAAATGCTATTTCTAACAGCGTAAGATACAGCAGGACAGGATTGGAAATTTGATTATCATATCGTCACATATGTTTCTCATGATATTCTACTAGTCTGCAAAGACGGCAAATTTCTAAAAATACAAACATTCAAATCATTATCTCTTCGCTTGGTCTTAAATCTAAATGCAATTTAATTATGAAAAAGAAAAGAATATCCATATAGTATGTCGTAACTAGCTAGAGACTGAACCGTCAGGATTGTTTGCTCTAGGCAAGCTAAATACAAATGTCGAGCCCACTCCGTCTTTATTGTTAAAAGCCCATACTCTACCTCCATGTGCTTCTACAATACTCTTAGAGATATATAGTCCCAAACCAGTCCCTATATCTGAATCAGTACTAAACTTCTCAAAGAGTTTTGGCATAATATGATCTGATATCCCTTTGCCTTTATCTGAAATACTTACGAAAATCTGATTGCTCAAATCGTTTTTGAAATCATGTGAACTGTGTAAATCTTTGCTCAGATTATCATAATTTCTTTCTCTTATTTCGATATCTATTGTACTTCCATCCTCTGAAAACTTGATCGCATTGTCAATCAAATTAACTAAAATTTGATTCAACCTAGATTTGTCGGCATCAACCCAGTATTGTTTTTCTATTTTTTGGGTAGCAAAACTAATTTTGATATGTTTGTTCCTTATTTTTTGCTCTAGTTGTGATTTTAAAGCTTCATTAATTTCCCTAACTAGATCTATTCTTTGCTTTTGAAGTCTTAGACTATTGATTCTGTCTGATTCTATTCTTGCTACATCTAGTAAATTGCTTATGAGATCATTTAGTCTCGAAGCATTTCTTGAGATTGCTTTAAAAAATTCACGAATCTGAGTAAGTTCGCCCTTTAATTTTTCATTCTCCATTACATTTTGGTGCTTAAGAATATCGTCAAACAAGTCTGAATCCAGTTCGGCATACCCCATTATAGCTTGAGTAGGAGTTCTGAGCTCATGCGCTGCGGTGTTAATAAATTCTTTTTGTAATTTATCGTGATTGCTCAGCTGATTATTGGCTATTTGAAGTTGTCTGTTTGATTCCTCTAGGTCTTTAGTTCTTTTATTAATTTGATCATTCAAAATTCTATTTAACTTTACTAAAAATAGAATTAAAATTAAAATCGCTGTAGATATACCTGCTATTAAGGAAAAAAACTTTGTTCTCTCACCTTCCAAGGTTTTATTTATATCATTATAAACTGTTGCAGTAGGAGTAATAATAAAAACATAGTATCTAGGTACTTTATCGACAACAACCGGATAACCTGTGTTTAGTCTTTCGCCTGTTCCAAAATCATACAAAGAATATCCGCCACGCTCAAGACCATTGAAAATATTTTGATAATATTTGTTTTGAATAGTATTGTGTTGAAAAAAGTTTTGGACTTCATTTCCAAATAAATTTTTGCCCAAAAAATTGGACCTAGGTGTTGATACATAATTTGAATTTCGATCATAGGTCACCAAAAATTGCGAGTCCACCTCATACACATTGCCATACCGTGAAAAGAACTCGACTGAAGGGATCTCAACACCTATCATACCAAGATATACGCCAGTGTCGCGATTAATAATTGGGTAAGTTAACGCGATATTATAGGTACCGTCAATTCCTTTGAAACCATTTGAAAATACAGGATTCATAGTATTTCTGGTTTCATTAACGTATTCTCTAAGTGAAATGTCTATATTAACAAAGCTTCTTTGACCCTCTGCTACTTTGTTATAAGTTATTATATTGTTCTTATCTGCTATGAACAATCCACCAATCTTAGTAATAGTATTGATTTGATCAAATCGTTCACCTATAAGATTTTCAACTCTGTCTCCATAAAGTTCTCCTTGCTGTAAATAGCTAGAATCTGACAGGCCTTGAAGTATAGATGAAATCAATCTAAGATCTGAACTCATGTGTTCTGAAAGTGCTTTTACGGTTTCTATTTGATTATTTCGATAATCTTGAAAAATATTATTTCTTATGTTCTGCTCAGCAACATATTGTTGAAAGAATAACAATGAATAGCATCCGGCAATTGCTAGAATTATTAAAATAATGACTATTCTTTTTCTTCTCCCAAATAGGACGCTGTTACTCAATATGTTTCCTTTACCTTGGATGCACCACTGAAATAATTAATGAAAGAAAACCTCAAAAAAGTCCATCTGTTTTCTTATTGTCAGTGTCATTATTTTTCTCGGGGTGATCGTATATACTGTAAGAAGAATACTTTTCAGGGATAGTAATTTTACCATTTATAATATCTTGATTTAGTCGGTGCAATTTTTCTTTTACTTTTTCAGGGACTTTGTCCTCGAGATTATAGTAAGGGGCCAAATATACAATGCCATCTCCGGGACCATCTCTCTCAGACTCCAATCCTGGTTTGTAAATTTCTCCACTAAAATTACCATTTTGAACTGATTTTATTACTTGATCATATACTTTTTCAGTGTCTAATACAAAAGACGTTAAAACTGTGTTTGGAGCTAACTTGTTCTGGTCCGATATCGCACCAAAGGCATAAATCCCTTTTTCTTTAGCTGCCTCAATCACACCTTGTCCGGCTGTATCTGCAACCTGCAACAAAAAGTCTGCCCCTTGCTGTATTTGAGACATGGCTGCTTTTTTTCCTTTGGTGACATTGTCCCAATCATATACAAAGGTCATTAGCACTTTTACTTTCGGATTGATATCATGAGCTCCTTGCTTATAACCTTCGTAAATATTAATAAGGTTCGGATATGGTTCTCCCCCTATAAAGCCAATTACACCAGTCTTTGACATCGACGCAGCAAGGGCTCCTAACAAATACGTTCCTTCTTGTTGCATTGGATAGATCGAGGCTACGTTACTGGAATTAACCAGGCCTGTAAAAATTACAAATTTTGTATTGGGATAGTCCTTACCAACCTTAATTGCCGGGTTCCCCCATTCAAACCCTTGTGATATTATGAGATCACAGCCTGCTTTGGCATAATCTCTCAAAGTTTCTTCTATCTTTGAGATTGGAATATTTTCTTTAACATCTACAGCATAAGAATATTCTTCTTGTATATCTTGGGCGGCATTGTATCCAAAGGCACCCCAACCTGCATCACTAAACAACCCATCGGTAAGGAACGCTATTTTGAGTTTTTCCTTTGGTGTTAATATAGGTTGATCCCATGGTGACGTATTTATATGGTTGTCAGAAGTTTTCGTATCAACAACAGCAAAGACTAATGAGTTTGTATAAGGAACCATAGACATTCCCACCAAGATAGTTGCAAAAATAAAGAATGTCTTCATCTGCAAAGTTATATTGACATTTATTTATTATAATCTATTAATGTTTTTTTATACACTTATCTTGATTTATGAAATAAATATTTTCATTGTTTGGACATTTGCTATAAAAAAATCTGCTTGTGCGTATATTAGATTCAATTTCTATTTACATTGGTTTTAAACTTGATGGCGAATGTGTATAAAAGTATTCACAAACATGGTGATAACTTGTGAACCTTCAATGCTAAAAGAAACTAAGAAAGCCAAGTGGTGAAAACAAAAAAACAAAAAAACGTGAAAACAGCATAACATAGAAACTAGTCATCTTGTGCTAAGTATTTCTGCACATCTTTGAGTTCGGACACATTATTCTTGTCTCGGAATTGTTTGCAGAGGTAAAAAAAGAGATCAATCTCCTATCAATAATTTTTAAAATATGATATTATTTATGGTATCAGAATGGAAGAAATGAGTAGAGATGTGTTAACAAACTGTTGGTTCACCTATTATTGTTTATGGTCTTTGATAATTTCGTTACTAAGTCGACAAACTTTCTTCTATCAGGACTTGAATTGGTAAATACAATTTCAGTAAATCCAACATCTAAATATGGTTGTAATTTCTTAAGACCTTCCTCTTCATTAGATATGACAAAAAGATTCTTTTCAAGTGAATCATCATCGATGATTTGACCGTTTTCTTCGATTATCCTTGGATCGTGTACATCAACGTCAAAGAATGCTTTGATCATGGATCCTCTCCAAAATCTAATTGATTCAATTGCCTTTTGTTTATCTTCATCATAAGAAGCAGGAAAAAATAGAACCTTTTCAAATTGATCAAAGTTTTTCCCCGATATGGATGTTCCTTTTTTTAATCCAGGAAATAATATATTTTTTATCTTGGTTACATTCAATTCATTGGTAACAAATCCATCTCCTTCTTCTCCTGCCAATTGAGCCGACAGTTTACCTAGTGCTGCAACATATATAGGAATTGGATCACGTGGAATGGTGTATAGTTTTGAATCTCTAATAGAATAATACTCTCCGCTAAAATTGACCCACTCACCTGTCCAGAGCTTTTTTATGAGTTTGATGGCTTCTCTTAAACGAGCAAATTTTTCTTTATTCGTTGGCCAGGAGTTTCCAGATGGTACCTCGTTGAGGGCTTCTCCTCTTCCTATGCCAAGAAAAACCCTATTTGGGAACATAAAGGCTAACGTGGCAAATACTTGAGCAACAATTGCAGGATGATATCTTAGAATTGGAGCCGTTACGCCAGTTCCGATAACTAGATCTTTTGTTTTTGCCAAAGCAGCCCCCATCCAGGGCCAAGCAGCACCTCCGGAAGCACCTGTATTCCACCATGGCATATAATGATCGCTAGTCCAGCATCTTTGTATTCCCTTGTTGTCTAAATATACTGCATCATCCAATAATTCAGCAGGGTTGATTTGTTCATGTGCTGCCTGAATACTTAATTTCACTTTCGATTTTGGTAGACCTGACATACAATCTTTAGTATAATATGTTATATTAGGTTCAATAGACGGATATTTTTATTTCTTGATTTAAAATACATCAGAGAATGTGAGTTTTTTAACATCTTTACAATCAAGTGATTATTGATTTCACAAGATTAATTTAATAAAAAACCAAATTATAGTATCAGTAAATAATAAAGACATGGTAGTTTATTCTAAGCCCAATATACTAACTAGCTAAAAGTATTTTGAAGGGCTAGATTACACTATCTTCTATATTTTAATGGTAAAAGTTAGATTCAATTTCTTTTTCTTCATCAAGGGTTTTAATCTCTATCGGCGGATTTATCTTCAAACCTTCCAAGTGACGGGTGATCTTTCTTGACTTCCAAAACAATCAACTTCTAGTCATACTTTACTTGCAGGTATGTTTGATTCTATCAAATAATCTGAGATTACCTTTTATAATATCTTCGCATCAACTCATCATTTTTTTGATTATAACATTTAGACAGATCATTTCTTTGAGTCAAATTAAAGATTTTTTAATGTTGCAATTGAAGGATTAATATTCTTCCTCCATACAAGGCAAGAAAGGATAATCCTACATTGGCTAATGTATTGACTGCCATGTTTATGATCTGTTTATTTTCTATGAATGTTATGTTTTCTAGGGCAAAGGATGACATAGTAGTTAAAGATCCGCAGAAACCAATTGCTACAAGCAAAGAGTATTTTTGGTCAAGATTCCAATTGATCAAGAGAATGGAAAAGATTCCCAAGATAAAACTACCAATTATATTCACAAACAGTACGTTGGAGCCGACTACTCCCCAAATCAAAGGAAAAGAGGTGATCTTATATCTAATGTAAGCGCCTAAAACAGCTCCAACTGCCAAAAAAATAAACTCGATTCCTTTCACAAATATTTTTATAGATTCTCTAGATTTATCTTTTCTTTTAGCATAGTTAATTCATTCTACCAAGATATTCTAGTAATTTGTATGAACTGAGACAAATTTTCTTTATCCTACGAATGAAGCTGAAACCAAATAACCACAGAATGTATAAAGTACAAGTCATTCATTAAACTACGGATACTTAAACCCTAGAATATAGAGTGATTTTAATTTTCAAGAATTACAAATTAAATTGTTGACAACCTGAACTATGTGCTTTAAGATTCTACTAACGAACGGAACTAGTTACTATTGTGAGGATAAAAATTGTATATTTGACCAACACATACACAATCAAAGAGTAGTAGTGAATGACAGGCAAGTAACTATCTTCACCTTAACTTGTTTGAGTGGATATGGATAATTGGAAATAAGATTAAGCGGTTTAGGTGCTATTATAGCACTAGTATATTTTTATAAGTCAAGACATCTGAATGGCGAATATAATTGATGGTCTTAATAATACCATATGCATGTGCCTGAGTATGTAAAGACCGTTGATGGCAATCTGTTGGAGAATCAATTATTTTGAATTGGAAAAATCACGCGATATTCTCAAGAAATAATATTACTGGAATTGTGGTCAAATAAGTATGAATTACTTGATAGTGCCCTACCGGAAGGAAAAATGCTCGTCAACTTCTGGTATTAAACTAATGTCATAGCTGATTATCAACTTTCATCATCTGATTATTAGTTTTGTATGTAAGTCCGTAATTTAGATTGAATATCGTAAAGTTTCATCACATAGTAAAAGAATAAGTGGTACATCTTCGTATATACATATACGTATGCAAACGTATAAAATCACATCTAATCTCAAGCTGTTGCTTTACAGGATAAAAACAAAACTCTTTTCAAAACCCAAACCTAGTGAAGTTAGTACTTAATCTATCTCTATTTTTTTGTATTCTGAATATTTTATCATATAGTCATCTTATCAGTGAATTCTGATCGTAATAATATGTCTAATAATTTAGTAGTCGCATTAACAAGGTCAACTATTCAAAAACAATATAGTATAGTTTTGCCATTTCTGTCTTAGGTAAAACAACAAATTGTTAGCACCATCTGTATACTATATATCCATTCTCCCAGAGTGACGCCGTTATATTTCACTTAGTAAAACAAGCCTTTTTATTTTGACATACAGTAAGGTTTTTTTATTTGTAAAATTCACACTTGATAAATATGACACCTATTAATATTTTTTTTAAGAGAAAATCAAAAGTCTCAACGCCAATTATTGTTTTATCTGCGATATTTTCTCTCACGGTTTTGTTAACATTTGGTATAGGAAATAATCCTTATCTAAATCCCAATATTGCTGCGGCTCAACTTTCAGAGAACATGGAAATTATCAATAATAACATATCATCAGTACCTCATGATGTAAAAGGACACGAGGGTCATCAAGTCGTAAAGTTCTTGGGAGATGGTCTAGAGGCAAATAACCATGTAGGAGTAGTTTCATTCAACTCATCAAAGCCTGTGGATATTATAGCCTATTCAGAAATTGCAAACAATAACAGCACTACTACTGCTGCAAACAATAACAGCACTACTACTGCTGCAAACAATAACAGCACTACTACTGCTGCAAACAATAACAGCACTACTACTGCTGCAAACAATAACAGCACTACTACTGCTGCAAACAATNATAACAGCACTACTACTGCTGCAAACAATAACAGCACTACTACTGCTGCAAACAATAACAGCACTACTACTGCTGCAAACAATAACAGCACTACTACTGCTGCAAACAATAACAGCACTACTACTGCTGCAAACAATAACAGCACTACTACTGCAAGTACCCCAAAAAAGATTTGGTATACTGAAACTAATCAGTTCGAACCAGAAACTCTATTAAAGAATGTTTCAAATGGTTCTGTTAATTTTGATAGTAATGGTATTTTAGCTCACCGACCCTCAAACGATACGTTCTTTGTAAACTTCACCCTTAGCAATCAAGTGCAATAAATACTTTTAGGAAACTCAATCTTTTTCTTTGTTATTTAATTTAGATGCAATTGCATACTTTAGTTACATTAACTATTCGAGAAATCTATAACTAGAAATATTGTATAATACTATTTTATACACGACAGTCATAAGCAGGGATTCATTATTTTAAATCAATAGAGATTTACTATTAGTGTCATTAGATCCAACACCTAAATTCCTATTGCGATAAAAAATAATGTTTATTGCCACAGGTAGTAAATAATGACAACGATTAGATAGATCTAACGATATCACTATCCACTACCATGAAGAGTATTTGACTTTATTTGCATTTGTTTCGGTGTTAGCGTCAAGTCATTTATTAAACAGTCTTTTCATGTTGTGATTTATAACAATTGTTGTACATTCAACGAATGTAATAATAAAGATTCTTGATCAGGATACATCTATGTTTTGATAATGATACGAAATAACTAATTTCATCATTGTATAGTTTCTAATTATTGAATTTTTTGTTACTGTTATACTGTTTAGAGAATGACCTATCTAGAGTAGGTGGGCACATTACAAAGTCCATATACAACGAAGGTGACTGACTCTTGGTACTTGTATTTTATTAGCTTCAATTTTTGTATATTTTTCTGATTCTTCAAATACAATATATCTATTGTATGTTTACCATGTTTTGACAGATATTGTTAGTTTTAATATTTCAATATATATGACTTTTATTTCGATACCTTCGCGTAGAAAACTGAGAAGTACCTGATTACGATTCGCAATTTTTAGCTTTGTGTTTCTTGTTGCAATGAAATTCTCGACTTGTTATATTTAAGTAATATTTCAAGGATTTTTTATGTCCCTTGGATTGAAATAGACATTTCGTATATACCGCTAACATGTATATTATTTGGTATGTTTAGAGTTTTTAAAAGGAAACTAGAAACAATGACTGAATAATTCTGTAAAAATATTCTCTTATAGACCCTCCATAACAAAGGTATGTTAATTGGTACATTCGATGAATGAACAAAGTAGGTTTTATACTTAAATGTTCACAACAAATTAACATTGACCAATCGAATTCCTCGCAATCTGGTCCTTGGTTTAGTGATTATAGTAGTTTTAATGGGAACATCAGTTTTTCAAAATTCATTTGCCCATCAAAGAGCATTGTACTCGATAAATGGTAAGAACTATCTTATGGAAGTCGAGATGACCAACGAACCAGTTGCTGTGGATGACAAGACTAACATCGAACTTTCAGTTGGTTCACCAAATATGACTATTCCCATGGATCCAGAGGCTAATGGTATTGTCCCTATAACTGGGTTAGAGAATTCACTTAAGATGGATATTCAAGCTGGGAATAAAACTCTCACATCTGACCTAGAACCTGCCTTTGGGAAATTGGGCGTATATGAGTCTCAGACATTTTATCCAACCATTCCCACATCCTATAGTTTTAGAGTGTATGGCGAAATAAATGGTACCCAATTTAATGATACTTTTGGATGCAACCCAATCATGGGAGAGGATGCTCCCCCAGACAATTCAACGATCAAGATTTCAAATGAAGTAGAAAGAAAAGCATTAACTGGTGGATTGGATTGCCCTGCAGACAGAGTTGGATTTCCAGAACCATACATATCTCAATTTGACTTGGCCAAATCTCTAAATGAAAAACGACAATAATTTTTTTTTACAAGAGATTATAGCAATTTGACATGTCTAAATCACTTAAATAAGATTTGCTAGTTCTTACTGACGCAAACACGCAAACTCACGTAACAGAAGCAACCAATTTACTTACTGTTTGAATGCCTGATAATAAATTCTCTTTCACAAATTGTAAAAAAATAAAGATCGATTTGATACTATGACTAAAAAATTATTTCATTATAGGTACCTCAAAATTCTCATTAATGTCATACTGACCTATCCTTTGAACTGTAGTTTTCACTTGCCATTCTCCTTCCTGACTCAAATAACTCCCTTGAAGAGAATAATTTCCACTGTGTGTTTTATTCATGGTGTCGCCTATTGGGCCAAGATTCTTTTCGGCATTAGTAAACTGCAAGAAAATGTTTCTAATGTTTTCAACATCTGTACCGTTTGTGTAATGTACGCCTAAACTAAATGTATTTAGACCTGGCTTAGCTGGATTTACATTAAAGTCAAGGACAACGTTATCCTGTGTGGTTATATTTTTGGAAAATCCGGAAGCTTGAGTTGTATTTGTTTGAATCCCTTGACTTGAATTCTGTTCTGCCTTGTTATCCTCAATTGTAAATACATAAGATCCTTTTGTAATATGACCATCGTCTTTGGACAGGACAGCCCAATTTACTGTATATATGCCAGGAACGACCTTTGAACTGTCGAGAGATACTATTAATGTTTTATCTGAATCGCCATTCTTCAAATCATTTTTATCTACTCTCTCGTTGTTTTGATCAATTACTTTAATGCTACTTGCCCTTATTTCTGGTCTTTCTGTGAAAGTGATGGTAACCTTATCTGGCGATGAATCAGAAGATTTGAGGACTTGATTTGGTGTAGGACTATAAGTTGTAGGACTTGCATGGCCATAAACTGGAATATACGAAATACTCATCCCAACTATATACAGAATTGCAAAAAAGACTACAAAGAGAAATTTCATCTGTATATATGATTAGGCAACAAATTTTATAATCCTTGTTGTACAACCTTCGAAGGTTTTATTAATACCTATGGCACTAGATTTTGTCGCCAAACCTCTAAACCCAAGATGAAATAAAGATATTAAATTTCTATTCGATTTTTGTACAAAAAACATTATAATGTTATATATGATAAAATCTGCGATGAATAGTATTCCTTACGTAGTCCTAGGAGTTATCTTGGCAGTCTCTATGCTAATGACTCCAGTAGTACAAATGTCTTTTGCTCATCAAAGAGCATTATTTGAGATAAATGGTAAAGATTATTTGTTTGTGGTTGGGTCACTGAATGAGCCTGCACAAGTTGACGATAAAACAGGTGTTGAATTTAGAGCTATTTGGCCTAATGCTACCGACCCTACTAACTCTAGAGCCAATGGCACTCAACCAATTACCGGTCTTGAAGACATGTTGAAAGTAGAAATTCTAGCCGGTGACAAGAACATGACATCCAACCTTGAACCCGCATTTGGAGAATTGGGAAGCTATGAATCCGAGCCATTCTACCCAACTGTTGCAACTACATATGATTATAGAATTTATGGAAACATTAATGGAACTAACTTTGATGTGACATTCTCATGCTTGCCCTCTGGCGAAGAAGGCCCATCTGACAACTCTACAGTTCAGATTTCTGATAACGTGGTAAGAAAAGCATTATTGGGTGGATTTGGATGCCCTGAAGACAGAGTTGGATTTCCAGAACCTTATATATCAAATTATCAAATGAGTCAAGAGTTAAACAAGACGGGTAACTGATAGGCTAAATCAAATTGAATTTTTTTTATGAATAATTCAATTTTTCTTTTTTATAATTTTTTTAGAATACTTGTTTAAATCCTCTTAATATCGTATCTTTGATTCTCATTTTGTTATTAATTTTGAATAATGTACAACAAATATTATACATTTTTGATATGCAAAATAATTGAGATTTATTGTAGGGATACTCCTTTCCTTATTTGGTTGTACTGTATCCTTGTCAAATGTCGTCCAGTTATGATATTCACAAAGTCGTCCTACAGGTAAATTATTGTTTGGAGGCATAGTGATACACCATTGTATTATACTCGGTGAGAAAAAACCATGTAGTAATAATATAAAACCAGTCTCTTTCAGAGATGGATATGGCCTGCTTAAATACTAATACAAATAATAACTTGGAGATAATCTATTAATACAAAATATCCTTTTCGCTGAATTTAATTGGTTGGTTGATTAGTATCTAAGACCTTCTGGCTACTTGTGGTCCCTGGCATAGGACGAGCTTTTGTTTATCAGTAAGAATTGGCTCAAAAGCGATGAAAAACTACAAAATTCTAGTAAAGGTTTAAATATATTTTATTTTATAGAGCAGAGTATTTTAGCTAATTTTAGCGTCGCTGGTTGACCTTTTTATATAGTGTAATTTTATCAAGCTTCACATACAAACGGGATATAATGCTCAATAGGTATTCTATTTGATCACTATTTCTATAAAATTTCCTAATTACTTTTCATACAAGCAATGATAAAAAATCAGACCTACTTTTGACCGAATTTCCACCAAATTAATACTTATTTTGCCGATTGTGCTGATCTAAGTCAAGAATTGGAAGTAACCTCTACATATATTCAAATTCAAATTCAAATTCAAATTCAAACCTAAAGGTTAATTCATTATCTTTTATTTCCTAATATTTTAATGAGCTCAAAATTACTTCATAGTCTAGATACAAAGTATTAGACATTACTTGATACATTCTTCTTGTAAGCACTTTTTAACCATATTGGCGTGATGACGGTGTTAATGGCAACCATGATAATTATGGATGTATAAATATTCGACAATAACATAATCCGTGATAACTCACTTTGGAACCATCAAACCAACCTTTCCTTTTCAAATCTTTCCAATACTACTCATTGATTGTGTTTTATTCTTAAAATTTTGAGGGAGGGTATCCTATATCCGGCTATCTTTGTCAATATCACTATTGCTATTATTATTGCTGAGATAACTAGGGCCTCAAAATTGATCCTTCACAAATCTACTTGGGCACCAATAACTGCGAAATATAAAGGAGCAAAAATAAATTGTAACCTTTGAGCATATTCACATACCTGTTTGATTAATCGGCAGATGCTACTGCCATCCCTGCTGCAAATTCACCAACAATGGAAAATAACTTATGTATGACGCTATTCCGTCAATATCAATGAAATTGGCTATTGTAATTCCCTCGATATCTTCCTACGAACGCCAAAGCTTCTCTGCGTGAAGAAATATTCATGGAATTATGGACCGCAATCAAAAGTAGCACTATAAATAATCCTAGAATTTTTAACAATAGAAATGCTAGGTTGACTGTGTTGGAGATACATCATGGGATAGAATCATAGCAACCTCCCCCGATAATATGACCACTGCCAAGATGTTGTCTACTATCACCTCTCTCAGAATAAGCCTCTCTTCCTTTGAATTTATTTTTCCTAATTCTGTTAAAATTGAATAGAAATTGCTATGTTAGAGGCAGTTAACAAGATTACTACTAGCAGTATTTCAAGTTCATGCCATATAGTGTGAGAATAAAAGTTCACAAAAAATCACAATATTACACCAAATGCACTAATCGTAAAAGAGGCTACGCCGTCTTAAAGAAAGTCTTTATTGATTGAAAATCTAAATCCATAATAAATAATATTATTACAGCAGCAGGTATCTATCCTACATGTTTGATAATTTGAGCCAACATCAATAGTGGTTCGCCATCATAAAGTGGATGTCTCAAGTGCGAAAGGGCAAAATATAATGCCTGCCTATTACTTGCCCAAAACTACCGTTAGATTAATTCTATGAAAAAGATCTAAAAATTTTGGCACTAAAGAGCAAAATTGAGAGCGAAACGATAATATGTACAAATTCAGATTTACAGCCATCTCCCACGTGATGTATAATTTTGCGTTTTTTACATAATATATTGGTGTTAGCATGTAAGCCAGAAAATATTGCTGATTGTATGAAGATAAATTTTAAAGTAGACATTGGTATATCATCCCAAATATAGTAAATCCTAAAGTATTGTCAACAGTTCTTTTAAATTTTGTATTGCTGAGTATCAGAAGCAATATAGTCTTCCCTGGTTCGATTATTATCTTGTTACAGTTGTATTCAATTTTGTTCCTTCTCAAATTTATATGATACATTAGACAAGGATGAATAAATCGGTAAGTTGGATTAGATGTTAAAAGTGATGTCTAAACTTGGTTGTTTAAATTAGCTTGCTTAAATTCAATACGCGCACCAAATAGATAATGCAAAGACTATTTGCAGAACAAAATGGTCGTTGCCGCACCGTTTTATTGCAATGCGATAAAGTACTCGAAATATAAAGTGTATTATTATTTTTAGTGAAATGTACAAATATAATAATTTTTTTTGTTGTTTTGCGGGTTAATCCAAATGATATTCCCATCTCATTTTGTGTAAGTTAAAGACCCAATTGTATCAATATGTTTAAACAAATACAGAAATACATCAAAGAAATTATACAAAACATAAGCACAATTAATATTTATAAAATAATGATAGTGTAGGTTCTAATATGCAGGAATAAAAGATATCGAATAATATATTTTTAATTTCAAATACAATAATGGCACAAGGCTCTTTCAGTTCAGATTGTCTAATTTAGATAATTTTATTTAGTGATGCTATCTAAAAAAAGATGTGGTCAATATCGGATCAATATCATTTGAGGATATTTTCAAAGATGTACTATTTCTTGAGAACATTATGATCTCGATACGAAACGATGGTGGAGTAGCAGAATTAAGAATTGATAGAAATACCCCCTTCAGAGTTAATGGTCAATACGCAACCATAGGTGATGAAAAAGGATCGTGGCATGTACACATCAATACAACTCAAGTTCGGGAAGCAAAGTTTGTTATTGAAGAGAAGGAGAATGGGAACAAAAGTTATAGTCTAAGATTCTTTAACTCAAATAATTCTCTAGTACTTCGGGTAAATTTTATGAAAATGTATACTTCTGACAACGTTCCAATTCAGGAGAGTTTAATTCAATACAATCGTTTATTTGCAAAATATGGTGGAAAAGAATTGTTAACACTAACCCCTCCCCAAGTAAGTTAATTATTATTAGTTTTTTTTTGATTGCTTCAAGGGTCATCACTTGATGATCTCAGGAGCAAATTTCATTGCCCAACTCTTTAAAATTGGAAAATTAATAGCGTTCAATTTTTCCAATACCTCTAGTCCTCTCTTACGATACATACTTTCATAACCATTATCACAAACTATTTGAGCCAAGATAATTCTGATAATGTCTTGTTTGGAGAGTTTATCATACATATTTACTATTGAAGCGATATCATCTTTTCTAAGTAAGTCAGTAAGCATGTTCTTAAAAGTAATTTTCTCCTCAAAACCAATCTTATCTCCATATTTTTTTAAGAGTTGTTGAAAATCATCTTTCTCGAATCCAAGCCATTCTTTGTAATTTCCATTACCATCGATTGCTCCTCCAATTGGATCCACTTGTATTTGAGAACTAAGTTCTTCGTTAATCGGATTAGGAAAGATAATTTTTCCTAAAATTATGTCAGGTAGTAGATGGGTATGGGGACCATCAACTTCATCTTTATTTGGGGCAATTTTTTGTTTAACTAGTATTGAAGCAAATTTTGAATCAAATAAACGATATGGTGAATACTCTACAATTACTTCCAAAAATTTAGGGTCGTCAATGATACTCTGTCCTTCCTTTTGTTTCAAATGGTATTGGAGATCATCGTTATTTACGATAATTTTAGCTTGAAAATCACGATATCCAATTCCGAGATCCCAAATGATGCCACTGATGTTGTTTTTTTTATACTCTCCTATCTGCGTCAATGTGTTTCTCACCGGTAGTTCTGATTCTTTTTTAGGCACGCAAAGATAAATGTTCTGAGACCAAGGCGAACATTTGTAGCTTGCATTTTCTGTTACTACTGCAATTAATGAGTCACTCATTTTAACTTCTAAAATTCCTCTTTCTGTGATTGCGATCAAAGTCTTGGTGTCGTGATCAAACACGCGTTGAGTAAGTTCACCTGGTATAACAGAAAACTCGGCAACAGCACCATTTCTAACTATCGCCCAACTCGATCGCCTGTCTGTGGAGGCATTTTGTAATAGCTGCTTAAGGTAGGTATCAATCACAATGTATCATAAATTACTAGACCTAAAAATGGATCTATCGAAATTGGTCTATTATTTCATGGATAAAGTATAACGTACATAATCATCATGTGCGCCGAATTAGTAAGCCGTAATTTTAATTCAAGACAAATCAAAGAAGGCCATGAATTAGGCATAAAAGATGATTAGATCAAAAAAAAATAACATTCAAATCGTGATAAAAAATTGTATCGAATCTCTGAATCCCATTATTTCATGCATCAGAAAGATTCAGTCAAGTGTTTTTAGTGATATATCGAAGTGGTTGATTTGTTTACCTTGTGTCCGTAAAGACAACTTTCATACTATTTGCATCTTTAACTTAATTAAAGGAACTAGAAATATTAGCAAATCATCCTAACTACTCAAACTTGCGTATTGGTATGTTTGGAGGTATTATTTAGTATGAATTATTTAATGCAATTTTCGAATCTATTTCTTTATGGTCCACGTGATTTTGTAGTGTATATAACGCTGCTGCTTTTGAGGCCAGCTCAGCTATTATATAACTTGAATTATCGCTTGCGATTATTATGACATCATCATTAATTGGATTTAACTTGTCTTTTAGAATCCTTTCGACATTTTTCTCATACTTTAGAGCGTTATAACTCGAACCTGGAATCAAAAATTTTCCATCCTTAAAAATTAATGTTGTGGCTCCTTGAGCCCCCATTTTGATGGCTGCATCTCTTTGTTCAACGCCTTGCTTAATTGCGAATTTTAAATGTCTTAATAATATTGCGTAATTAAACTCAGATACAGAAATATTACTTTTAGGTATCTTTGATTCAGAGCAAATATATTTAGACATTTCTTCAAAAATCTTTCTACCTCGATCCGACATGGTTGTCCCCTTGTTTGTAGTAATAATCATTTTCTCCATTTTTAGGTGCTTAATCAAGGTCTTTATTGAACCCTCGCCAAGTTCTAATTCTTCAATTAACAAATGTCTGCTTACAAAACCTTCTCGATTTATTAGTTGCAAGGCTTTAAACACATGAGCCGAACCAAAAGATAATGCTCTACTAGGTGCATATCTACTCGAAATGGAATTAAGAGTATTTATCACCAGATGCACATCTGTATAACAAGTAATACCGCAAGATTAATGTTATCTTTTACATACCTATTCCGATTGTAATTGAAGATTGGACACACAAAAATCTGTTATTTTGAACAAAGCCTCAACCTACTCTTCCCTGCAATCCAATTCGTGATAGAAATAAATAGACTGTAAGCAAGTCTTTTAAAATAATTGCTTCATTAAATCTTACGTTAAACCTTATAACAAATTAAATGAAATTGACAAAAGAATATGACAGGTGTTTTAATGGATTTATCAACACCATTTTGTTCTCAAAGCAATCAATAACTAATTTCAAAGACAACGCCTTTAATTAGCAAACAGCCTATGCTATAAGTTGAATGCGTTCTCATTATTCTATAGTTTAAATTAGAAATGCTGGATGGTTTATCCAATAATTAACCATTGTTTCATATTATTACCATTAAACAGATCAAATTGTTTAGATTTACGTTTAAATTTTCGCACCAAATTCTATATCTTGCAAAACTTTTACCTAAAGATCAAGAATCTATAAATTTGATATTCAAAGTTTATTTGTTGGATAAACAATACAATAATTTATATAGTTCTGTAGTCATCTAGGTTGTTATGAGTTCTCAACATGGTCTGAGGTTAATTCAAAAAGATCAAACTCCCAAATTAGCTATTGTGGTGTTAGCGATAGTAGCAATTCTGAGTATTTATATAGTTGGTTACGATCAGGGACAGCTTTTCAGTTTGGCTCAAGGTAACGATGCATATCAATCAATGTGGCTTCATGAATTTACACATGATATTAGACATGCAGCCGGATTTCCTTGTCATTGACGCAGATATTACTTTCCTCGAAATCTGTTTGGTTATAAATCATGAATTCTTATAATTTTATTTTTATCGCTCTTTTGGCTGGTGTTCTTGCAGGGCTCATTCTAGCTGGTGTAAACTATTTTGTAGTTGAACCTTATATAGATCAGGCAATAGGGATTGAGGTTGACAATAGTATTGCTGCAGGCGAGCCTGTCAATTACGAAGAATTAAATACTTATAGAATTTGGCAAAAGGATGGAACTTTTGCCGCAGGTGCATTTCTTGGATTGTCATATGGGGCAATATTGGGAATAGCATATGTTATCTCTCGAAAATATATTCCATCATATGATGACAGAAAGAAGGCGTTGATACTTGCTGCCGTTATGTGTCTGACGTTATATGTTATTCCGTTCATCAAGTATCCTGCTAATCCTCCCGCAGTTGGCGATCCAGAAACCATTGGATTAAGAGATACATTGTATACTAGTTATCAGTTAACCTCGGGATTAATTACAGTTGGACTATCAGTTTTACTAATAAAGATGAGATCGATAAACAATCTCAAATATTTGATACCTATAATTTACCTAGGGCTAATTGCTTTTATTTATGCGGTATTTCCCTCAAATCCCGATTCTATAACTGCTCCAATGGATTTGGTAAATGCCTTTAGAACAGCTACATTCAGTACTATGGTAATGTTCTATTTAGTTATGGGGGGAATATTTGGGCTTTTATGGCACAGATTTAAACCACACGAACCGACAAGAGTAGAAGCGAGATAATACATCACTTTCTTTTTACTTTTAAAACACATATTTATAGAAGCTGACCCTTATAGTTTTACCTTTGACTTGTCCTTAGTTTTGACAATTAATTTAGAAACAATTCAAGATAACTTTATTTGTAAACTTTATTTTATTTGAAAACAAGATTTGTCATTTTTATATTGTATTATTCTGCATATCCAAAAAAAGAATCCATTATATCAAGTTCCAAGAACAAATCAATTCAATTAACACCAAATTTTTTGTATCTATCTAATACTAATCTCTCTTCTGATTATTTTAAACCATAAACCTTGTACGGCTCTCCAGTTTTAATATCAATATATTTCCAATCATTATTATCAAATAAAACTTGTTTAAATTTAGATTGAATTTGAGGATGCAAAAGCTTGAAAACATTTTCTCCCACTGATATTCCATTTGGTGATGTGATAGAGGTAATTTTTGAAGTAACATTCATAGTATATCCTAGGATATCTATTTGTGAACTCTTATCGTATCCATATTGAAAGACAATGTTTTCACCTTCATCTATTCCTATTTTTACCGCCAGACTCGGAAAGTCATGCTTGCTTAATATAGGATTGATACCATCTCTAATTATGTTAATCATAGACTTGGCACATCGAAATGCATTATCACAGGTCAAATATTTATTGAATCCTGAAGGAAAGAAAGCGATGACTGCATCGCCAGCATATTTTAATACATAGCCATTTGAACTCTCTATCACTGATGATAATTCGTGAGAAAATGCTCTCACAATAGTTACCAGTTTTTCTACAGGTAACGTCATACTCATCTTGGTGGAACCAACTAAATCTGCATACATGATTACAAAAGAGACTTTAGTGTCAACATGTTTAATTAAATAATCTTGGCCTCTTTTGATAGAGGTATTGTATTTGTATCTCTCTTTAATAGCTCCCCATAACCTGTCCTGCCTCAAATGAAACAAGGTTTTTAGGTCGAATACTTCGTTGTCACTAGAAAAAGTGTTGCTTTTTTTGTATATTATATCTTCAAGGACTCGTCTATCTTCATCATCAACTTCATTTTTATTCTTTGTGTCATTATCGTTACTTTTCTCATTCACAGATTATTTCTTAAAATTATCGTTTAAAAAGATTTATACGGCTTCCATTTGGATCTCCTACTGTTGAATCAATTCCTTACATCAAAATGAGAGTCAGTGTCTACTCAATGTTGAACCTAATGAGTAAGCAAAATGAGATGCCTCACAAACCAAAAAACTGGAAGGCTGATTGGATAGAAATAAACTCAAAATAGTTCAAATCTGTTTTTTATAAATCAGCACATCAAAATCTTTCACACTTCGTCCCAATATGATTATATTATAGCATTAGATCATACTAACTAATCTCTGTATTACTATACAGAGTAACAAAAACAATGTTAATTAAAAAAGGTTCAAATCAGTTAAAACCCCGACAAATAGTCCGATCTTACTTTATAATTGGGATCTACTCATCTTTTTTATCTGGACTTATCTTTAGTCTACTCTTGGACTAGTTTCAGGGCACTACTGATTATGTTGCCATGATCGGCATCTACTTCAGTTGTAACCACTAATAGATGATCATCATCTATTGGAATCGTTATACGTTTAAGTTTTTCATATTCAGTCATTGCATAAATGCCTCTACCAGTCTTGCTTATTAGTGATTTCCTTAAACCCCATCTTCCTACAGCTTGCAAATTGGATTTTTGTGATTCTTGAGGCGAAAGCAGACTAGTCAATCCTTCTCTCATACCACCATGTTTAGTCTCACCATTCTCATCGCAAATTCCTGCAAAGCGGACCTTCGAATCAATTGCTAATATGCTCTTACAAACCTGATCGTAATCCATGTCTGTATAAAAGAATACCTTGTATTAAACATATCAATGGAACAATAAAATGAGCCATAATCTCTTAATTTTATTAAATTATTTTGAACTGAGACTATAATAATTTAAAATTAATTTATGAAAATGGAATGTAATCCAAAAATATACGAAAAAGTCAAACTAACTATCGAGATATACTAATTGGTTTGTATGTCAAAGAGGTGCATTAGAGTATATCTGTAGTGCAAAGCGCGAAGCGTTATTTAAAATAACATTACATTTCATTATATATATTACTATATGGAAGACTTGTTTTCTTAATAAATCCTTATTTGTAATGCATAAGCCCATTGTTTGGTTTCATTGAGAAAAAGTTCAAAAAAAGATCATCAATCATAACTCGGTCTATTTTGAGGATATATTACGATCCTAAAAAAATGATGTGATGTATTGTAACTTATTAATGATCAAATAGTAAGCTTTATTATTATTTTATTTAGGAATAGATTTGAATATATGTGCACGAATTATCCTTGACTATTCATTGCAAGTCATGAGTACTAGTTCCTGAGTAGCATTTGTAAAATCTGTTTTTGTCTGCGTAGCACCATTTTTCGTCTTTTATTTCTGTTCTTTATTCTAGTTAATTGTGTTTTATGAATCATAATACTGCAATGTACTCTAAAAGTTCATCATCTTTAACTTAGGTTGGTTTAACTAGTTTGATTAAAAAAATTAAAAAGACAAGCTTGTACTTTTTATTCTAATGAGGCAACTTAATTCTGTGTAACCCTCTATGTATGGTCCAAGTGTTACAACGTTATCAAAAATGGTGGTATCATTCTTCTTCATGTATCTTATAATTGGTCAAATAATTTATTTTTTTGATTTTTGAAAAATCCATTGAGAATTATTTGGTTAGGGTCTGCCCATTGGCATTGTCATTGCACAAGGATATTCATACTGCAAAAAGTCCAAACTACCCTTAATTTTTTCATGGTAAAATTTTTCATCTTAATTTATCCTTTCTGGAATTTATTTTGAAATCATGTGATTCATATTTTTTTCTAAAGTAAATTGAAATTTTTTCCTACCTCTCAATACTTGCGGTACATTGATAGGAGCTATTTTATAGCAATGGTTACTACAGAATTACTAAATGAATATGATTCATAAATTCTTAGCCATAAGTTTTGTATTAGGGTATTCATTATTAATGACGTCTGATTTCTTTACTACAAAAATAGTGGCACAAACAACCTCATCACCCCCTACCAACCAGAATTTAACTTTTGCTTACTATACAAACTGGGGATCTGCAGGTGAAGAGGATGGGCAATTTGATGGACAAAATGATGTTGATTACTTCAACGGCAAGGTCTATGTACCTGATTATGCCAATCATAGGATTCAGATTTTTGACCCTGAAGGAAATTTTTTGGCCAAATTTGGTGAAGGAGGTGAAGGTGATGGGCAATTCCACAAGGCATCTGCTTTATCCATGGATTCTGAAGGTAATATCTATGTGGCAGATCAATTCAATTACAGGATTCAAAAATTTGATGTAAATGGCAATTTTATTACCAAGTGGGGATCTGAAGGTACTGGTGACGGACAATTCTTACATCCACATGTTCCTGCAAATGATGCCGAAGGCAAGCTATTTGTTACTGATCGGGATCAACCAAGTGTACAAGTATTTTCTCCAGACGGTGAGTTTTTGCATAGGTGGGGATCTGAAGGAGAAGGCAATGGTCAACTTTCAAATCCTGAAAGTTCAATAGTGGATTCACAAGGTGATGTCTATATTGCCGATTATGGAAATAATCGAGTACAAAAATTTAGTAACAATGGTACATATCTATCTCAATGGGGCACAAAAGGCACTGCTAATGGCGAATTTCAAGGACCATCGGGCTTGTCAATTGACAAGGATGACAACATCTATGTAACTGACAAAAACAACAATCGAGTTCAGGTATTTACAAACAACGGTCAGTATATTACACAATTTGGCAACTCCACTTTTGGCGAAGGTAGTCTCTTAGACCCTGAGGGTGTTGGCGTAGATAAAGAGTCTGGTACTGTGTATGTTGCTGACACTGGAAACACACGTATAGTAGTGTTCAAGCCTATTAATTAACTGAATTCCTTTTCTTTTTTTGTATATTATATTTTGTATTGTCCCTTAATTCGTTGTTTTACTATATTGCTATAACAATTATATTATTCAAGTTATTTTTCTGGTGACCATATTTATTTTTTTATAGACAAATTATTTACAGGGTTAAGATCATATTACTATGACATCATTGCTGAATTGACGTGTTAATAAATGATTAGTAATTCATTTTTATTTATAGATAAGAATGTAGTTTATATAAATACAAATAGAAGTACAAGTACAAATACAAGTACAGAGATTTTAATTCGCGATAGTAAAATCCTAAATATAGTTTAGTAGTATTGTTCCAAGAAAAATAGGTTATCATATTATTAAACATCGTGGGAGTCATGTTATCATAATTATTAAAAAAGATGATATAATCTTAGAGAACTAATTCTGTGATTATTTTATTATTTCATAGAGAATCTGGCATATTGTTTATTAACTTTAGTTAAGATATTTTGAATAGTATCCTAGAGAAATAGTATTAAAGGCTACATTCATGTGATAAGTATCTATCGTCAAAAAAACAGTAGATTCGCAACTACCTGTTCCAAAGGCTTTAGGCACAAAAGCATGGGACTTGGAAACCCTATATCTGAAGGGTGACGGCGCCGTAAGATATTGATACCTTTGATACTTCTAAACTAGGATTTTATTATTAAATATGTTGGTATAAATATATGCCAATGCTTTTCACAGATTATTAAAAAGATGTAATATATTGTAACAGAGGTACAAAAAACAATCTTGATTTCAATGAATTCATTCTTTATTAATAAGCAAATCATTCTTCTGTCATTTAAAAAATTTGTAAATACAAATAGAATAATCCCCTTTGCAAAACGAATTTTCGCAATAAATTAAAGCCTTAAATTTTGACAGTTCCCATGCACCTCATAGATTCGAAGGTCACAGAATTAATCATCTACAGTACTTTCCCATTTGATTCTTGATCATGAGTATCGATCAATCTTTAACAGAAGTTTTGTTATTTTTAGAATCCACATTAAATGCAAATTCAATATGGAAATTTGGACTCATAATATATCTATACCAAACTCACCAGACAGGGTATTGACAGGTATTTTAATGCCATTATTTACAATCATGATCTAAAAATCATTGACTCAAAGTAGTACACTATCAAGGTAATTATTCGGGTGATTAGATCCTTTTTGAACAACCTTTTTATTTAAAAATAAAATTACAATTTTGATGATTGAAGTAAGTGACTCTCTCATTGAAAAGGCAGTTGATATTACAATGGGATTTTCTTTAGGAATTTTGGCATTAATTTTACATCGACATGCTGATAGGCATGTACATGCTAAAATAGAATAACTGCATGAATATGTAATCTAAGAGGCTAACAAGTTGATACGGGAAATTTACAAATCGATGGAGAAAGAACAGGTGATAGACCAAAAAGTCCAGAGGTTGGTTCAAGAACAACAAAGAATAATTAAAGAGATATACAAGATATAACAATTTCAAGGAAAATGAATATGGAGGGGTTGTTTTGTTACGGCCTTACATACTGTACTTCTGGATTAAATAATCACCATCAGACATTCTGGATAGATATTCACGATTAAATCAATCGTCATACCTCTCCACATATTAGAAAAACTACAAACATTTCATCGGTTATTTATAACACGATCATGTGCTGATAGAGTGACTATTATAAGCCAGTTCCGTGTTTGGCTCCCTCACTCCACCATAATAATGACCTTCGGTGAACGGAACAGAAAACCGGGTCATCGTTTCGCACCTACTTAATATATTATAATACATAGTAATAAACTTTTAGTTATTGCCAATACTTACCAAGAATTATCAATATCTATAATATTATCTTCAATTTACGGAGGCGGCCCTGTTCATTAACGAAATCTTATAGCTTGAAGATGCTTATCTCCTTTATGATTACCAGAAATAAAACACCTTCAAAATATGTCTGCTATGGACTACATCCATAGTTTTCAGGTCTTTCTCTTAGAAAAGCCTCTGAAAGATTATCTAAATTGTTTAAACGAAATCATGTTTCCATCTGAAATTAAATTCAAAAGTATCAAGTTATAAGAATCTCGTCGAAGAGAAAAAGGATTAGAATTTATCGTCGACGAGACTTTGCTTAGGGTTGGTTCAGAATATGTATGGCTCTGGGCGGCTATTGAACCAGAAACTAAGCAAATACTCTCGCTATCTTTATCTAAAGAGAGAAACATATTTGTATTCGAAAGATATCCTTCAGGTTTAGTAAAAATCCACGAGAAGCATCCTGTATCCAAAACAATTGATATTCTTGTTGTTCCTCAAGGCCAGTATAACCATATTACCTTGTCCTATAGACACCCAATTTAGTTTTCTATTGAAAAAAGGTTAATTGTTTAATAGTTCCCATGCACTTCACAGATTCAAAGCCCAGTGAATTTATTTTATTATGTAAGATCCCATTTACCTCAAGCATTTGAATAGTAAATTCACTAGCAGCATTGGATTTGAAAACACTTATCACTGAACCCATCGGGCGAAATGAAGTACCTGACATAATACTAAACTTCCAAGACTCAGAATTTGTTAGTCAATCTCAAATACTTTTTTTTAGATTATGAGGTTGATGAATAATACCAATTATATCCAAAAATACGAAATAACTATTTTTTGGCCAAACATTATCAAAAATAAAAATGAACAGGAGATGCTTAAGATATGTTGATCAAAAATTATGTTGTTATGACAGCCATAACCATAGTATTGATGAGTGGACTAGTTTCAAGTACGCTATATGTTTTCAGAGTGCCGCCAAAAGAAGGATTTTTATGAAGTCAGGATTGTAAACTCGGAGGAACAAAGGGCGGTATGTTCCCAGTTACTTGTTGTTGGCATGATGATAAAACTCAAACTAATTATTGTCAAACATGTGTGTTCGTATATTCAAATTCAGAAGGGAATGGTAGTTATCAAGATTGTAATGAACCAGAAATTCAAATGCTAGATATACCTCCAAATAATCCACCAGCCTCACCTAAAGGTCCATCAGTACCGATACAAGATGAGGGAGTACTGGAACAGCCAGATAATCCAAACAAAGGAAGTGTAATGAACTTGCCTAATAGCGGTGAAAGGACTTTGGATAACTAAATTAGTTAAGTCGATGGGAATTTATTTGAGGGTCGTCTGTCAGTAAAATCCATATTAATGGTCTGGTATCGTGCTAAAGTACACCGGGCCCGTTTAATTGATGTGCTTCCGTTGCGAAGTGATCTAAATCTTGATGATGAATAGCAAATTTAAGTTTAAGATTTGCAATTCTTTTTCTTTAGTAGAATCCCACTTATACCAATATCAGCACTAATCGCCACGTATGAACACCACAGTGTTTTTGCGCGGTTGCTTTCATTCACTATAATTATTCTTAAAGCGCTAGAGTAAGATATCTCCCATGCCTTAACTTTACCAACTTATTAGCGGAGCAACTCTTTCACTCTACCAACAATCCCATTTTCTAAAACGACCTTAATTCCATGGGAATGGGTCATAGATTTTGTCAGTATCTCCTTTACTGTGCCTTCTGTCAACTTGCCGGTCTTTTGGTCGTTCTTTTGCACTACTCTTACTATGGAGCCTATCTTAATATCATGTCTGCTGTTTTCATTCAATGAATTTATACAACCAAAACTATTACATATAAAAGAAAGGAGTTCTTTACTGGCTCCAATTTGAAATGAAATATTATTACAGTTTATGAACAATATTGGGCCACGCCAAACAGATAAATACAAACTTGATTATGTTAAGCAGAAATATATGCTTAGTTGAACTACTTTTGAGAAAACTCATTTGTATTAGAATCCCATCTCCACTTGGAACTTATCCCCAAATACAAAAACCAAATCCTATTACCCATAGTAACAATATTATTATTTGGAGAGATTTAAAATTGTCAATGCCTTATATAATTGATGTTTGGTTCATACTGTTTTGATGTTTTAAGCTTTTGATTTAGCATTTATGACCTACCTATGTCATAATATTATAGCACGAGCAGATCATTTATGTCGGTTATCTGAGTCAATAGGCATCATTTTGTTTTACACAAATTTGTCATTTTAAATCCTTCCTTTTAACCACTTGTCAGACAGTTTAAGTAAATTTTGTTTATGTTTATCACAATTATATATTGTAATTTTAAATCCATACAATCTTATTGTCGTTGAGCCTGTTGCCTGGTTTTTACATTCCATATATTGACACATTTCATTCTCGTAACTCATTTTATTACCACATCTCTAACAGGATCTAATATACACTCATGTTTTTTTCTGTTTTGATAGTATTCATCAAACATACATGAATAGATAGGATAATTTACAAAACTATTGTTTATCTATTTGATATGAAATCACTATTTCAGATAATAAAGAAGTTTAAGGCTACTGGATAAACTAAAACTTTGAACAATGTCAATGGAATAGATTTATGAAACGAAGACGAAGACGAATCAATAGTGTTTGTAGACAATAAATTTGTTTAAGCAATATCAATTCTATAATAGAAAAGAAAATCGCCCTTTAAATCTACCCACAACCCTTCTTTTCTTTTTATTAGAACTATCAATCCAAATTTCGTAAACCTATTTTTATTACGGAATTAATCTACCTGCAGAGAAACTAGGGTCCAAATTTCTATTGAACCTTGGATTGTGTCCCCACATGCACAAAGTAAATGATATCTAATATCATAAAGATAATATACTTAGTATCGCTTTAACCTTCCCTCCAAACACTCAATTCAAATGAGAAGAAGTATCAATATTATAAATTAATAATATCAAAGAGCACCTGCAAAACGAATTTGAATGAATTAATCGTGTATGGAATCAAGTATAAATCGTGCTATTTGAATTCGAATGCACATGTTAAATTCTTTGACACTATTGAATATATTTAGATAAGAACCTTCTATGTCAGATAAAATGTTAAATTTTGATTGATTGCATTCTTGGTCATATGTAATATAGAACCAGTAAAGAAGATTGAAGAAGAAAATGGTGGGGCAATAACATAGAATAGGACGAATTTTACAATTGCTGGAATACTTGTAAACAGGTTTGGATTCACCGCAGTCCCGGCAGATAATGGTGCTTCTGATCTTGAAATTGTGTTTAGCAATCGAAGATCCGTCCCAGACCTTAAAAAAAACTAGCACTTTTGAACATTCATTGGCAATAAAATTTCGCAAATTTGCTAACAAAGCCTTTGGAATTGACTTGGCACTAGAGGACCTCCGCCCCCTTTAAATGAACTTCTGGTAAACTTGTATGAAAAGAAATAGTTGAGAATAAATGAGATATTTATTTAGTCTTGTAACTTACATTTTTAGTTTATAGAATGCATAAAGAGGGAAATTTTTTTTGTGAATTGTTTCAAAACATACAAAAGATATCGTGTAATCTAAAACTTAATTCTAATATACTTTTGATCCGGTGTATACTTATTAGGCATTCATATGTTCTATTCCTTATGACTAATCCTTATCTTTTCTTACAAGTATATTTTTTTGAATCAATGGTATTAAGTAAGAATGAGAAAGCAGTTTCTTCAAATTGAGAAGTAAAGGGACGAGAATATAGATGAACGATAACAAAACACCAGTGAGAAAATTGCGGCTGCAGGTACACATGTCTATTGATGGTTGTATCGCAGGACCAAACAACGAGATGGATTGGTTAATTTGGGATAATGGCTATTTAAAATACATCGACAATATAACCGAATCAGTTGATACCATAATCATGGGACGAAAAATGGTTGATGGGTTTATTCCATTTTGGACGGAAGTAGCAAGCAAACCAGATAACCCCATGTATAAAATCGCTAAAAAGATGGTTGAAATTCCTAAAGTTGTATTCACTAAAACATTAAAGAAATCCGATTGGCAAAATACAGATATTGCAACAGGTGACCTTAGAGATGAAATTGCAAAATTAAAGAATCAAGATACTCGAGGAGATATCATAGTATACGGTGGGATATCTTTTGATTCCTCTCTAATTAAAGAAAAACTAATTGATGAGTTTTACTTATTTATTAATCCTATTGTATTGGGAAGTGGAAAAACTATATTCAAAGATACTGCAGAGATCCAAAAGCTTTCATTAATCGAATCAAAGGTGTTTGATTGCGGTCTAGTTTTGCTCCACTATGAAGTAAAGAAAAATTGAGAAGAAGATAAGATCCCATTTAATTTTACAGTTTTATTTGTTAGAATCGGATTCGACCTTGAACCGTATCTCCACATATCGCTGAGTAATCACTTACACCTAGTAGGCGGACCGTAACAACATCAACGTCCAAAACCAAGAAAAATCTAGTAGTAACGCAGCAGCACAGAGCTAAGTTCAAAACCATGATCTTTTTTTAATATGAATATTCAGTTATCAAGTATCCTTACAATATCCTTTGCATTTAACATGTCCGTACTTAAAGTAAATATATTAATAAAGCCTAGCCCATCTATAGGCTAATAGATATTTATGTCCTCCTTATATGGTAAGATATAATGCTTCTCTCATAATATTCTTTGTTGTTTTCTAGCTCAAATTAACACTAGATCTGTCAATATGTTATCATGAGAATGATTGATACTTGTATTAGAACCCTATTACCAGAGGGAACTTTATCCCCACGCGGCCAAACTAGATGATACTATATTATGGTAAAAACATATGATTCATCGTCATTGAAGCCTTCATCAAACTTCCATGTCAAATTGGATCAAAATTCTATTCACTTTTGAACTTCATCTGTCATCATATCTTATTATTGTCTAATAACATCCAAATGTTGATTTGGTCTTCTTAAATAAAGGCACAACTCATCTTTAATGAAGAGATAAAATGGATTCGCACAATGAAGATGTGATTTCAGAGTTTACAAAACAAGCATCTACTTCTCATAATATTTTTTCACATTCTAATGATTATAGTTTAAACCTTATGATTAGATTTAGTGAACCCACTCCTTACGATACTGTTTTAGATGTTACATGTGGAAATGGAACTGTTGCATTTGAATACGCGAAGCTTGCAAAGCATGTAACTGGAATAGATATAACCCCTTCGATGATCGAACGTGCAAGGATTATCCAAAATGAAAGGCACTTAGACAACATGGATTGGAAGATTAGAGATATCTCTACGTTGCCCTTTAAGGATAATTTTTTTTCAATAGTTGTTACTAGAGGAAGTTTGCATCACTTAATTGATTCAAATAAAGTTATTGAGGAAATGTATCGGGTATGCCAACCAGGTGGAAAAATCTTAGTCACAGATATTACAGTTGATGAGAACAAACAGTACGATTTCAATAGTATCGACAAAGTGAAAGTGTTTTCATATACTAAGGCGTTAACACTTGAAGACATACGAGAAAAGAAGAAGAGTTTATGGGCGATCAATATACGATCAGAACAATTTGATTCAAAAAGGAACCTGAAAATGAGTTTATCATCATCTAATATCAAACCTGAAAGGTTAAATAAAAATATCCCACTTAAACCGGATTTAGATATTAATAACATAGGCAGAAAAAGTCAGGCAGTAGATGACCATGTTCATCATCATCTTCCAATATCAACGGTCATGGGAATAAAGGAAAAATGATCCTTGTTACTATTAATAGAAGATAATTGTTTTTCAATGCTATCAGAGATTTATAATCAACTACTGGTTGATTCCCTGCACATTTGTGACCTTTGTTGAAAGCAGACTCTCTTCAACCTTGAATCACTTCCAAACGGCTGAAAACTGTTTGTAATTTCTCAGATATTTTGTATCAAACTTTGACCACATGTCCACATGATATTATTAATAGCGATTATGAAATACTTGTAATAAGGAAATACTGCTTAAAACACCTTTGATTCTAGAAAATACCTATAATTTTAAATTCATGTGCTATCAGGTTAAAATATGGAAAGCACAAACAATTCCATTATTGCCATAGCTGATCTGGAAGGGGACAGCGTATCAATAGTAGGAGATACTTATCGAATTATAATCGGAGGTGAGCAAACAGGTGGTGCTTATTCTCTTGTAGATATGTTGATTCCACCAAATGGTGGTCCACCACCTCATTCTCATGCCAAATTCCAAGAGGCATTTTATGTAATGGATGGAGAGATTGAGGTAATTACGAAGAATAGAAAATATACTGCTTCAAAGGGTTCATATGTAAATATTCCGTTTTATGGACCAGTGCATAAATTTACTAACAAAACAAAAAAGATAACCCATATGTTATGCTTTATTACGCCATCTGGTATGGAAAAAATGTTTAGAGAAATAGGAAAACCAGTTCCTGCAAACACATTCTTACCCCCTTTACACATGACTTCCGAAGAACAAAAACGGGTTCAGAGTATTGCAGAAATGTATGGACAGAAATTATACCCTCCAGATTATTTGGATTAAAATATCCAAGTTTTTTCGTTTTTTCTTTGATGGTTGTCCCAGTAAATTCATATATTATTTTATTACGTCTCGATTAACAAAATTAATTAATACATTAGAATCATACTACTACAGGGAACTTAATCCCCACGCGCCCAAACTAAATGATACCATATGTGGTAATGATATTCACTATCCTACGGGTTTGAATCTTATCCTAATATGCCCAAACTAACTCCTGAATTATCAGGCAAGGCTAGTACGGCACAAACCCTCACGGATGAGACATGTGTTCTAAATTTTTGGATCTTTGCTCTATGGAACAGGTTTGTATCTGAAAAGTTTGTGTTTAATTTGAAAATTTACTATATTTATGAATTATTGCAGTATACATTTACACTCTTGCTGATTTTTATATTATGGAATTTATAAGCATTCTATGATTAATCTATATAAAATTAAAATGGAGGAAACCATTTAATTGCAGAACGTACAAAGAATAAGCCCGTTTCTGTGGTTTGAAAATCAAGCTGAGGAAGCAGCCAATTTTTATATATCGATTTTTAAAAATTCCAAAGTTGATAAAGTTAGTTATTATGGAGATGCAGGCCCTGGACCAAAAGGCAGTGTTATGGCCATATCTTTTGAGCTTGATGGTCAAAGATTTGTAGCACTAAATGGCGGGACTCCATCAAAATTCACAGAATCAATATCTTTTATGGTAAGTTGTGATACCCAACAGGAAGTAGGTGAATATTGGGACAAACTATCGACTGGAGGTCAAAAGATACAATGCGGCTGGTTGAAGGATAAATATGGTATATCGTGGCAAATTACGCCAGTAGTTTTGATGGAAATGCTAAGTGATCCTAATCCTAAAAAATCTCAAAAAGTGATGGAGGCAATGCTTCAAATGGAAAAAATTGATATAAAAAAAATAAAAGATGCCTACAGTCAATAATTAAATCGATGATAATATAATGAATTTATTTCTTAAATTCAATTTTATTGTCTTGTTGATATTAAATGATCTTATTTACCTTTAAGGTGCTGTTAACTTAGCGTTTATCATCTCCTTATTGTGATAGTTGACAAATAGATTCAGCCAGTTCCTCGCATGTTTTAGTTTGCAGTTCTTTCTTTTGCATGGAAAGTAGTCGTCAATGCATTTGGTTCTGTCTTTGATGTACTGCACAGTTCTTTCGATAATGCTTTTCTCTTCTTTGTAAAAAAAGAATGCAAATGGTGTTTCAGTTTCAAAAACTTGCAAGCCATCGGGTACCATGTACCGCCATCTGTGGGTACTGGATGTTTTCTGTGTATCTTGACCAAATCCAAAAGATATCGTTTGGCAACAAACATGTATCTTTCCTTGGATATATTGGCAAAATAAGTGCGAGAATTTCCCTGTTTTTTTTTTTGGTTCTATAGATCCAGAGCCAATATGTACTCTGACCCCACCTTGATTAGCGTCTCTTCTATACAATGGATTCTACGATCTTCTTTTTCCTTGAAGATACTTCTTTGGATGGTACTTTTGAACTCAATTCCAGATTGAGGCGTAATTCCGGTTGACAAAACATGACTGCCTTTTTAAAACACACCATAATGATAGCCCTGAAAAATACAAATACAGACCATAGCATACATATTCTGAAGGTGTTGTGTTTCTAGTCTTCACACAAAAGAGATAGAACATCTTCAAGCTATAGACTTGTCGTTAAATGAACAGAACCATAATTCTCATTGAATACATATAAAAGTGAATTGTTTTCTAATATATGTGAATTCGATAAATAGCCCGGATATCGAAATTCATCCAAACAAAACAATCATTTCATTATATGAGTCTAATATTCCAGTTGAAACGATTGCATTGCAGCTAGACTTGAGTATAGAAGAGATTAAAGCCGCGATAGTGACATATCGAGATATAAACAAAGCTAAGGAAGAATCAGTTCTGCAGGCATCAAAAGTACCTAAATTAGGCATGTTGTTACTAGATACTGTTTTTGATATCGAATCTGCGATCAAAGATGCTCAAAAAAGAACATGGTATAATATTAAGGTGAAATCTGAATTCAATATTTCCCAGGAAAAGACACAAGAACTATTGGAGAGCTTTATCGGTACAAATGTTATATTAGTGATATTGCATATAGATCTTGTAGGTTCTACCGACCTTTCAATGAATTTGCCTCTTAAGAGGCTTGTTCCAATAATACAGGCATTTACTCAAGAAATGTCTCTGGTAATAGAGGCTTACGGTGGATATGTTTTAAAGTATGTTGGAGATGCAATTATGTGCTTCTTTTTTACAGAAAAAGATGATCTATATCTTCCCTGTACAAATGCTGTTGCTTGTGCCTATTCAATGATAACCATAATTCAAGAAGGGATGAACACTATTTTAGAATCAAATGGTTATACAGAACTGGGTGTAAGAATAGGCATTGATATAGGAGAAAACGCAATAGTCCAATATGGTTTGAGACCGGAGACAGTAACTATTACTGAAAACGTTACTGGTATCAATACAATTCAAAATAGAGAGAAAGGCGACAATAAAGTGAATCAAGATAATAATATTAGAAAGAAAAACGACATTACAGTTCATAAAAAACCACACTTAGACATTATAGGGTATACAATAAATATCGCTTCGAAAATGACAAATTTTGCAAAGCCAAATCAAATAATCATAGGAGAGGAAGTTTATGGAAACCTTGACATCCAAACCAAAAGCAAGTTTAAAAAACTAAATATTAGAAACATTGATTGGAATTATGTAAATAACGCTACTGGAAATACCTATGAGCTATATGTAGATAATAGTGTTCAAAAGTAGATTTTTGGTGTTAATAGTGTTGAATACATATGTTAACTATGCTTGATAAAAAAATTTCAAATTCAATCAAAGCCCCGTATATCTTTCTGAGTTTATATAATAAAATCCCTAAATGTATTAGAACCTTATAATCAGTAGGAACTTAATCCCCACGCGCCCAAACTAAATGATACTAAATATGGTAATGGAAGTCTATTTTGATGTAATCTTAGCGATTTCTTTACTCAAAATTTGTTTAATGATATAAAACTCGGTCTGAATCAATTTTCATACATATTCTAAAGCTACTAGAATAAAAAATGAAATATTGTGCCAGATGTCAATGTATTCGGTGTTGTCATTATAATACATCATAAAACGGAAGAATCCAGGATGATGAAGTCATAACAACATTGATTGAAAGAGATTTCATAAATTTAAGATTTTAAAAAGAAAGTAGGGGAAGAATCGATTCAATCTATTGTAAATGATCTAGATTTATCGTATTAACTTAACAAAGAAGGGAAATATGAATAAAAAAATCTATACCAACCACTTATTTGCAGCTGCCGTGGGTCCAGCCTACTTCATATCCTTTACCGAAGTCGCCTGCATACTTTGATTTTGGTAAGCATTTATCATGATCAAACCAACCGCCTTTACAACCCTCAATCCAATCACTAGATTTTCCTGTCTGGGCGGAACAAGAAAATGATGCAGCATCTGCATTTTGAATCATTATCAATGGAGTTAATGCCATCGATGCGACTGCTATAGCAATAAATAATAACCTTATTTTAGTATCCATTGCCTTTGATATAGTAGTCTACTATAAAAATATTATGAGATATTTCACTATTTGATCTTTCAAGATGGAAGACCTATAATTATTATTGAATTATAAGATAAATTTCACTTTTAGGGTTAAAAAAATATCAGGATCGTATGGGAGGAATGCCAGACGGATATCTTTGTATTCTATGAAATTTGCTAATACATTCAAGTTACCCATTGTTTCATATATTTTACCCTAGAGTTCTACCACTGGGAACTTAATACCCATGCACCAAACCTGAAGATACCTAATATAGTAATGAGAATTTATCGATACAAATATCTCGTATTCTTTTAGTCCCGACCTGATTTTATTATCGATTTTTGCGATATTCTCTGGACCCTAAATAATTTCTTTTTTCTTCAGGTAGGGTGTCAGAAGTTTTCAAAGATATTGAGTAATCAAAGATTAATCCATAAAAAGATTCAATTTAATTTCGATGATGCGGGAGAGTTTGCATACATATAGATCATGAAACTTCAATTTAATCACTGGTAGCAACCTTTAAACTCATCACTTCATTCCAATATTTTTCAAAAACTATTTCTTGCACGAAAATGATGGATTCCTCAGTAGTAAAATACCCCATCATTTGATTAGATGGTTTAATACTACATCGCAGCATCGATTTCCCATCGCTTATTACAGTGAATTCGCTATACTTATTCAATAGATGCGAAAATTCATACTCTATTTGCTGATCCAAACCTAAGCCATTAATAAAATTGAATTTACTTTTGATATCCCGATCAACATTGTTGGATAGGATTCTAATTCTTACTCCTCGTTTTAATAAAACCGAAATTTGACTTAGAAAATCAGTGGTCAAGATTATTAGATTTAGTAGTTTTGAGGAGGAAATCAGTAACAATTCATTTCTACTTTGTTGTATTAGTAAGTCTATTTGTTTCTTGATTTCCTTAGCGTTTGTTAATGAGTTTTGATAGTCAGGAATACTTTGATATTCTAACTCTTTAGTCCGGGTGGATAAGGGTATTGCTATATCCCACATCTTATTAAATAGATCTTGCTGTCGATCTACTAGTGCTTTGGAATTGCTCCATAATGTTTGATCTGGTTGTTCGCTCTCTTTGTGAAAAATAAAAACCATATATGCTCTCTCATCAAAAATTCCAAAGTTGCCCTTTATTTCATCTATATGTTTGATTTCATGGAATTTTATTGTGTTTATGAAGTCGATATTTTCCTTATTTACATCTACTATCATTCTTGCTTTAATCCCATTTTCCTCAATTTTTCTGTCGATCATATCAATCCCCTCCTTGAAATATTTCAATATGAAACTATACACTAGGGGATCAATGACTGTGTCATATCCTTTTTCTGTTATGCTGATAGAATCAACTACCATTTCAAGCATCATTTTGGGATCAGCAATTACATCCGTGATTTGAGGATGGCGGTATTTGGATTCTTTTAATTGACGAAAGGTTAATTCGTCCACTATATTGCTTTGTCAATACATTTTATTAAAAAGTTTCATAGTCTATTCCGAATTATCAGATTTTGTTTTGTATACATTTGCTTATATTCTTGTACGATTTTATCGACCAAGATTTGTGCTCTGTAAACAAAGTTTTATTTTGATTTCGAAATTATATATCTCCAATTTATTGAATCTAATCATTGGAGTATGTTCAATCACAAATAGAATATATGCAAATTTCTTGAATCAGCAATTATCATTGCAATTACGATGTTTATAGCAAATGAAATTAGTTTATAGTTTTGTGGAGGACTCAACGGCCAATCAATTGATTGCATCTAAAATGCGATATCCTGTAATAACTGATATAATACTGATCCTTATCTAATGGATAAAATCGTCCGTAGAGGTTTACCACACATTAAAAAGGGTCATCAGACAGTATGGAACCCTGCAATATTTGATTCTGCTTACAAATACTTTCAAGATGGATTTAGAATAGTTGAAAAACAAATTGAGAACAAGGAAATTCGATTAGACCTAATAGTTAAAACCACACCTGAAAATGTCGAAAGAGTGAGATCTTTAACCTTTCCAAATTTGCGTAACGTAGATAATCTACTGAGAAATATGGCTATTGCAAGCCCGGTTGGATCCTATAATATACTTTTAACTAATTTTTTAAATCAAAATAATCGATATCAAAGTTATAGTCGAATTGCTTAGGGTTATTCAAATAGAACCTTGGCTCCGTAATTTTTTTCTAGCAATTGAATCAAAATAGGATCCTCAATTCCGTTCTTCTTGAGATCCTCAATATTACATGATGCTATTTCTCTAAAGAAATTTTCGAATCCTGCGGGTAAATAAGTCACCAGCAATTTTCCATGTGAATTATCCTTCTTTTTAAAAGACCTCGGAATATCTTATTCTAATTTTAAAACTATTCCTTCAGTTCCACGAATGTTTTGTTTACCATAAAGAATTTCGAAATCACCGTGAACCACACAAACTATTACAATTTCCTGGCTCTGTATATGGAGGGGGATTTCTTTCTCATTATCGCCTTCGGGGAATAGAATTTCTATTATTGAATATTCATTCCCGGTTTTGTCTCCCGATATTATAGTCTTGAATGTAATCCCATCTAAATCAAATTTTGGAAAAAAGTTTTCATGATTAATGTCAAAATTATTATTCCTAGTTTGTATTTTGGAATTACTTTCAATCAATATCATTTATTTAGCAATTCAAAGATTTAATCTTAGTGGATTGGGTTTGACATGGTCTATAACAATCTACGGATATTCGCCTTTCAAATACTTCTTAACTTTAGAGATCCTTAAAAAGGTGATAATTATTAATTCTTTGAAAATTTAACATGGTTTCAAACATATCAGTTGTATAGATTTGAATTGACGCATTAATGATATAATCAATAAGTTATTGAATAACCATATCTCATAAAGTGCCCCAATAATATAGTTCTAGACTGGATTATATAGAACATTGCCGGAAGAATGGATTAGATTCAACCTTGAACCGTGTCCCAACGCGGCCAAACTAAATGATACCATATATAGTAACATAAACGCGGTAGATGATATAATGATGCGATAATTGTTATTCATTACTTCAAGACTCTGCTTCATTCCAATATTTCTCAAACATTAATTGTTGAACTAAGACTGCGTGTTCTTGATTTGAAAAGACTGCAATCAGTAAATTATCCTGGTTGTAGTTAACACGAAGTAAATTTTTATCATTAAATATCATGATCATTTCATTTAGGTCTCCTATCTTATTTGAAAATCCTAATTGAATCGGCCTGATCGATTGTAATGATTCATTTATAGAAGCAATTTGCTTTACCAAATACTCGTCTACGTTTATGGCAAGAATTTTAATTGAGATACCTCTTTGTAAAATGGAAGATAAGGACTTTATAAAACTAAATTTATTTAAAAGAAGACATAGGAAATTGTTCGATGAAAGCATTGTCAAATCCTTTTTACAGGTGAGAGTCAAGACTTCTATTTCTCTTTGAATATTTTCAGAATCTCCTGTAATTCTTTTAGTGTCTTTCTTGTTTTCATATTCTAATTCCTTCTTTCTTATGGCAAATGGTATGGCCATGTTCCACAATTCTTCAAATATTTTCATCTGTTGGTCTGCGAGAGTTCTAGAATTGCTAAAGTCTGCACAGATTCATCATTCTGTTTGTTTAGTATAAATGCCATATATCCCATCTCGTCACGTATTCCAAAATTTCCTCTCAATCCTTCCAGATGTCTGATTTCTAAGAAGGGTAACGTGTCAAGAAATCCTTTATTCTCAAAATTCACATCAGTAATTAATCTACATTTTATGCTCTTTTCTTTTACTCTTTGTCTCACAAGTTCTAATCCTTCTACAAAATACTTGGATGCCCATTTACACATCTCTGCATCCCATACTGTGTTATAGCCTAATTCGGTAGAATTCAATCCATCCATAGTAATTTCAAGCATAATCTTGTAATCTTGAATAACGTCAGTTATTACTGGATAATAATAATTGGACTCTTTTAACTGCTTGAGCGTTATTTTATCCACTGCATTGTCTTTAAATCCCATTTTATTAAAGATTTTAATTACCTTCACAATTTCCAACATTACTAAAGCAATTGTTTCTCTTTGGAGATGTGATACAATTCAATGTTATATACGATTTATCTATAAGAAAATTATTAAATAAATATTACTTGGATTCACACCATCAATTATAACTTTTCAATGCGCAATAACAGTTTTAGAAACAAGATTTTTTATCAAATTCCGGTATTTGTGTTAATACTGGCAATATCGATTCCAATGGTCACTGCTCCGGTCTCATCTAATGTTCTTTTTTCTCCTTCTAGTATACAAGTAAATCAACTTGCCTATGCAGAAGACGAGGGTGATAGCAGCGGTGGTGGAGATTCCGATAGCAGCGGTGGTGGAGATTCCGATAGCAGCGGTGGTGGAGATTCCGATAGCAGCGGTGGTGGAGATTCCGATAGCAGCGGTGGTGGAGATTCCAATAACGGAGATCAATCTATTTCATCATCAACTACTACTGACCCAGCCTTAGCATCATCATCATCATCAACTACTACTGACCCAGCCTTAGCATCATCATCATCATCATCATCAACTACTACTGACCCAGCCTTAGCATCATCATCATCATCATCAACTACTACTGACCCAGCCTTAGCATCATCATCATCAACTACTACTGACCCAGCCTTAGACCAAAGTCCTTTAGGATTAATCTTTAGCACAGAAAATGCTTCTCCTTCTCTGACTTATGAGACCGAAGATGAAGATCTAGACTGTGAAGATGTATCAGATAGGAACTTCAAAGTCTCCTCAAGTGATCCAAATGGATTCGATAGCGATAATGATGGTATAGGATGTGAAGATGGCGACGATGATAGCAGCGATAAAAATAGTGACATTGCTCCAATTAGCCTTACTAATGAAGGTCCAGACAACGATTGTAAGTTGAATCCTGACTTACCAAAATGTGCTTCTGTTGATGGAGACTGTCCAGATGGATTCTTCAATAATGATGACGATCAGTGTGTTCCTGAAGGTGGATGTCCAGACGGTTACCATACCGTAGATGATGATGAAACTGGTAGATGTATTCCAGATTCAGAGGGATGTCCCGATGGAATGATCTTTAGATCAGATGGAAAAACTTGTGGTGATGAAGAACAATTGTGCCAAGGAAACACTGGTCTTGAAGGTTGTCCTGAAACACCAGAGAAATGCGATCCTTCGTATCCAAATCATTGTATTAAACCTAGCGAGACTGACTTAGATTGTAACTGGGATGGCAATATTCAGGAAGACCAGATCGCAGACAAAAACTTTCCAGTAGGTTCGTCTGATCCGCATCACTTTGACAAAGATAAAAACGGCATTGGATGTGAGAAAGATGAAGGAAAAAAAGGATTTGATTTTATAGATATTGATTGCGAGGATATACAAGGTAGCGTTAGAGTGACTTCTGCTGATCCCAATGGATTAGACAAAGATAAAGATGGTATAGGATGTGAAAACAATGGTAGAGGGGGAAATGGTCATAATGGTAATCACAATGATGACCACCATGGTGACGACAACAGCAATGATAATGATAATGATAATGATGATAGCGATAGTAACAAATACATTATTATGCCCTCAGATACATGTAGCGATATTTCTGATACCATAGATTTATCGTCTGAACAAATAGATCCACAAGAAACAAGAACTATTGCATACTTTGGTAATTGTGAATTAGATACTGCATCATTGCAGTTAAATCTTGTTCAAAACAGTGATCTGAAATTGGTTGCAGCCAACTTGGACGACGGATTATCTGATGCGGTTGAGGTGGACCTGCACCAAATAGCGCAATCAGGATCTGATTCCCATATTTTATATGAAGCCACAATAACTGATAATCAGCAAGGTCAAGACTTAGACACAGGTGAAACAAAAACTCTAAACAATGTCAATGGAATAGTATTGTGGAACGATGACGAAGACGAGTCAATAGAATTTGCCGACAATAATTTTGTTGAAGCAAACATCAATTTCTTTGATTGAAAAGAAAATAACCATTCAAATTTACTCACAACTCTTACTTTTTCTTGCTTACATTATTTTTTCAATTTTGGTCATACAACTTCTATGACAAAATTAATACTTGCATTGTAGAAAGATCTGTGAAAAAGATTCGATTCAACCTTGAACTGTATCCCCACGGTCCCGAACTAAATGATACTATATTTGATAACTATATTTGCTAATATTATGGTGCAAACAAAGCGTATGCGTCTACCTCGAGATTTCCTAAAATAATGGGATTTGATTTAAGAAATAATTGATATTAGATTGCTTATCTTGTTTATTACCATCACGATTGAAAAATTAAATCTAGCCATCTACTTCAAGAGTAGATATCTACCTTCCACCTACAGGTGCAGATGGTTGTGATGCTAGCGTCGTTTGTGTTGCTGTTCCAGCACCTTGACTAAGGGCGGCTTCTACTTTTACAGTATTATCTGAGCCTAGTTGAACATTCTCCCCGCCTAGATTCATTAAAAGTAATGAATTGACGTTGCCTGCTAAATTCACCGGATTTCCGCTCGCAAGATCTAAACCCGTAGGTTGCGCGGTCAAATCTATAAAATATTGTGCTTGACCTGGAGTAGTAGAAGCTATTCTCTGCATTGGGACTATAGTGGATTGGGTCGTTTGTCCGCCTTGCATTTTAGCTCCTACAAGTTGAATTCCTTTTTCATCCGGTAAATTGAGCAAGACTTTTCCACCAGTAAGAATACACGGATCAAATGCTGCAAGGATTCGTGCTTTCCCATTTTCCATCGGCGATGGACCCAAGACAATAGTTGCAGACTGTAGGGGACAATCTGCAGTTGGTGTTACTGCTCCATCAAGTGTTTTGACTGTCAATCCTCCATCATTTTTCACGGTGACTTGATCATTGTTAATATTTGTTTTAGTAACTATAACTGTCTTTGTAGTTTGAGCTGGTGTTGTAGATGTGGAAGGTATTGTAGATGTGGAAGGTGTTGCAGATGTGGAAGGTATTGTAGATGTGGAAGGTATTGTAGATGTGGAAGGTATTGTACTTTGAGCTGGGGTTGTAGTTTGATCAGGAGTAGATTTTACCAAACAGAGGGAGGGATTGAATTGTGTCGATCCTGGCGGACATGTTCCATCTGCGCCTACTTTTTGTGCAGTTCCTACATAGCAATCATTATCTTCAAATGGATTGGCTTGAAATGATCCTGGCGGACATGTTCCATCTGCGCCTCTAGGTAATATGTCTGGTAGGTTTGATGGTGTTGTAGTGGTTTTTGCTGGGGGATTATCTGATACACATTTGGATCCGCTTGGAGCCCCATTCTTTCCACCAAACGCTACGACATGAGATCCTGATGGACATGTTCCATCTGCATTTTTAGGTACTTCACCTTCAGTAGTTGTAGTTGTTGAAGTTGTAGTATCAGGTGTATTATTTGAAACACAAGTAGAAGAGCCAGTACCTAGTTGACCGGCGTTACCATTGCTTCCTCCTACATATCTAGAGTAAAAGGGTGGACATGTTCCATCTGCATTTTTAGGTACTTCTCCTTCTGCTGGCGTTGTAGTTGTCTTGCTAGATGGATTATCTGATACACATTTGGATCCGCTTGGAGCCCCATTCTTTCCACCAAACGCTACGACATGAGATCCTGATGGACATGTTCCATCTGCATTTTTAGGTACTTCTACTTGTTTTGTAGTAGTTGATGTTTTGTTACAATCGGAATTGGTGGAAAAAACTTCACAAAGATTAATCGTACCGGGATCAGAAGGTAATGTAGATTCCCCTGCTGGCAATGTTGTAGACTTAGTAGAGGGGCCAACACATGCACCTGCACTTGTTTCAACAGTTCCAACGGGGCATTTTCCGTCAAGTCCCTTAGGAAAAGTTTGTGTTCCTTCTGTAGATGTAATTCCGCCCATTTTTTCTGTTGAAGGCGTCGTTGTAGTAGGTGTTTTATTGCATTCCGGACTTGATGGATTGTATTTGCAATAATATGTCATGTCTGTTGGTGTCGTTGGTTTTTGATCTACTGGTGGCTCAGTTGTTTCTGGTATAGTCGTCTGCTTTGTAGGTGTTTTATTGCATTCCGGACTTGATGGATTGTATTTGCAATAATATGTCATGTCTGTTGGTGTCGTTGGTTTTTGATCTACTGGTGGCTCAGTTGTTTCTGGTATAGTCGTCTGCTTTGTAGGTGTTTTATTGCATTCAGGAGGGACGGGAGTATTTACGCATAGATAAAGCCAACCGGAACTAGTGGATGTCGGTTCTGTTGTACCTGTACCCGGCGTCGAAGTCGACTTGCAAGCTGGATCGGTGGGATTGGACTGGCAAACAGGATTATTAGCTTGGAAAAGTGTTGTTTCCCCTTTATCTAAATCTTCCTCAAAATATGGTAAAAGTAAAGTTTCAGATGAGGCATCATTAATTGTTCCGATGATTGATTTTGATTTACAGAATGGAGCTTCGGGAGATGTTGTACAAATGGGATTCTTCTCCGACCCGGAATCTGCAGGAAGGGAACCCGATGTTACTCCTGTTGTACCTGTACCCGGCGTCGAAGTCGACTTGCAAGCTGGATCGGTGGGATTGGACTGGCAAACAGGATTATTCACTGAGGGTGGTGTTGTTTCCCCTTTTCCTACATCCGTTTCAAAATATGGTAAAAGTAATGATGCAGGTGGTACATCAGTAGTTGTACTTGGATTTGTAGTTTTATCTGGCGTTGTAGTAGTCCCTGTAGTTGTTTGTGATTTACAAAATTGGGCGTTGGGAGACACTTTACAAATATCATTCTTGGTCGATCCGATATTTGTAGAAGGAGAACCAGATGGTGTTCCTGTATTTGTATCAGTTGTTGTTGATGATTTGCAAGCAGGATCGGTGGGATTGGACTGGCAAGATGGGTTAACATAAAAATAATCTCCCCAGAGAAAATTTTGTAATTCTGATTGTGATGGCGTTGTGGTTGTATCTGTCCCTGGAGTACATTCTTCGGTTGTAGCTGCCTGTGTACCGTCAGGACAATTCACAAGTTTTGACTCTGCCTGTGGCTCTGTTTCTTCTACTGGCGCATCTGATTCTGGCTCTACCTCCGGCTGCTCATTTTCTGATAAACCATTGCCCTCATCGGAACTACCTCCCTCATCGGAACTACCTCCCTCATCTGATGTACTAGCAAAGCTATTGGATGGCATTGTCATGGCGGGATTAGCAGATAACATCATGGCTAATATCAAAACTATAGTAAAACTGGACGCAACTTTTCGATTCATTTCTATTACCTCACGCTATTATAGTCATAACTTAAAATTGACTTAAAGTCACATACTAATTTTGCATAATCCCATGAAAAAATTATGATATTACTTATATCTCTATTATCTCTTGTTTTTCTAACACTGACATTTCTATTTGTAATCACATAGGACCTATGCGCATTTTTGCGGACAAAATACATTACCATGATTGAATAATAGAATCAATGAGGTGACTGTTATATAACCATTTTATCACCTGAATTATCAATATTCTCAAACTGGATTATATCTATCTTAAATCATATTTCATGCGCCAAGACTAATTTTAGATCGGTTTTCTATTAAAAATCAGCATAAAAGAAACTGACCTGATAATACAACCTTGCTCACCAAATAGGTCAACTAGTCTATAGTGTAAAATTCAGGATGCAATTATTGCTCAAATGATCTATATTTTTATTTGACAAGAGATTTCAAAGAATATGAAGATCCTTAAAGCAAATCCGGAGATTCCTAGCATGACTATGGAAGAGGCTGAGCGATTCCTTGAAAGTAAATTGAATTTACAGCTTGCTACCATTGATAGTAAAGGAGATCCTAATATTCAACCTGTATGGTTCTACTACGATAAAAATAAGGAAAAACTGTTTATCATGACAGGCAAAAATACTAAAAAGAGTCAAAATGTCCGAGAAAGCCCGATCATCTATTTTTGTATAGAAGATGGTAACAGTCCATATAAAGGGGTAAAAGGTAAAGGTATAGTTACTATTTACGATAATCTTCAAACAGTTGTATCATTATCTAATAAAATGATCATAAAATATTTGGGTACGCTCGATAATCCAATGTCAAAGGCTATTAGTGAACGCTCTAAAAGTGGAGAGGGTATAATAATTGAAATAACACCAAAGTTTTTCTCTACCTGGGATTTTGATAAGATGTCTATTTCTTAATTGCGAAGTGAATAGCTTAAAGAATTGAATTACATTCCTTTCAGAAGAATAGAGTCAATAGATGTGATCCCATTCTTACTTTAAAATTTCAGCTTACAAAATGTTTAAGTGTGTCTTGTTGTAATTAACTTTAGAATCCTAATTAAAATACCGATATCAGCACTGGTCCCCACGCGCCCAGACTGTTACTAAAAGTCATATTAATCCATCTGAAATTACGCACTAATATGCAAAATCAGAGTAAGAAATTCATTGTGCGTTTAAGTGTCATAGAACCCTATTGGCTTCGGATTCTACAAGTTAATTCTAAAAGTTTTATAATAATTGTATCTTTAGTTTCGACATATGCTACCGTTTACTAGGCTAATATATTAAAGAATAGGAAAAATATGGAAACTAATTCCAAACTATGTTTACAAATATATAATATAGTTTGGGTAAAATTGACTAAGCGAATTTAGGGATTGAGCGTATAAATTTGAATACTTTTGACTCCAATGGCCACAAATTGTTTGACTTACTGCTCAGATTTATATTCAACTGAAACAAAATTTGCAATTCGAGATATTGAGGATAATAAGTTTTCTTTGTAAACAATACAATGATGTTTTTGTAATTGTATACAAAGAAAATGGAGTAAACCCTATTCTATTGTACCACTAGTTTATCGAAGCTTATTATTGCAAAAGGTTTGTTTTCATTATTAAGAATTACTCCTCTTGCACTGAGTCCAAATCCTGATTCCTGAAGTTTTTGTGCGGTCTCCTTTGCGGAGTCTGTAATTTTTACTACCACATAATTTTTAACTCCTGCAACTGTCCATTTCTGCTTTGTTATATTATCTAATACTTCAAATTGTTGTAGGAAGTCCTTGACACTAGTCTTTGAATATTTGGCTTCAATTTCGTCTTTTGACACCCGGCTAGTAACATCACTTATAAATAGTAGACCTAGTGGTTGTTCGTTATCATCAATAAGTAGAACGTTGGAAAGTATGCCAGCTTGATCCACTGCCTCCTTAATGGTGTTGCCAAGCTTAACCTTGCGTATATTAAGACTGTCTGAATTTTTAGATATTATTTCAGCTAATGACTCGCTTGTTATTTTTTTATTTGTAGTTGCCTCTACTAAGGATTTCTGAGTATTACTTAATGAATCGTATACTTTGTCCATATTTTTTGTTCCAAAATAAAATGCAATAATTGCACCTATCCAAGCTCCGAAAAGTGGAAGCAATGCATTGAACAAATTCTGATTAGAAGTGTTAATTGAATCAAATGCCTTTTGTTTTATCTCATCGCCAGCAATACCCATCATAAATACTACTCCATAAACATGAATTATTATTAATCCCACTATTAGCCCTATTATTGAAAAAATCAAGATCTTTGCTAACTGATCATGAAATATCCCCCCTAAATTATTCGACTTTGATATGTTTCTGTTTAGTTCTTCATTTGAATTTTTCTTATTTACTAACATAGTTTGGTATTACATTGGGAATTATTTAACTTTATCTACAAAAACGTGAATAATGAGTTATACTAGTATGTCAAATGACTAGATACTTATCTATTATCGAAATCGGTCATATTTGCTTGTATCGTACCCAATAAGCATTTAGTATGATATTAATTCTAACCTGATGAGTATAACCACGCAATAATGAATTCCAGGTCACAACTAATTTTCTGACCTGATGGATGACGGGCGGATCTTATTTACATTTGTTATTTTAAAGACTGATTATTTAACAAGTTACTTGAGATTCACTCTCCGTCTTTTTCTTGTGATTTTTTATACTTTGTCAAAAAGTATTATATACTTATCCGCTGCGTTAACCAAATTTGGAATAATTAGTAGCAAATTCTGCATCAAAGTTAGGAGATAAGTTGAGTGGGACATAACCTTACAATTCGATTATTAATGGGCCGTCGATCTCAATATATGAATTTTATCTAATGCTATGACTGTCATATCCCAAGGTTTTGTTTCTTTTAATTAATTATTCGAATTTGAATTGCATTATTAATATAATAACACGCTTTTGGCAATAAATACCAATACACTTAAATGAAGGCTTAGGTTATATGATTGTATGGAAATAATAACAGATGAACCACAAAAACCAAAAAGCGGTCGTGACCAGAGAAATAAGGGAGCTAAAATGGATCCGAGTCTATGGATTATTGTACCAATGGAGAACCCTTCTGATAAGTGGAAGATCACTGATGGGAACAAAAATGTGGCTGATATGTTTGATACAAAAGATGATGCATTACAATTCAAGAAATGGCTTGAATGGTCCGTAATTACTGGTCATGGAAATTCTCAATCAGAATCCAATATAGCATTAAAGTATGTTGCTAAAGCTGGAGGGCAAGTGGCAAAGAAATTTACTAAACCAGATTTCTCTGTCCATGATGGTAAGGACCGAAATAGTATCTATGAAGACCATAGAATATTCTCTGCTACTAATGCTCAATTAGCACTATACGTGCATCCCAAATTCGGTAAGAAAGATCAAATCGTGATCAAGGCTTTATCTGGTGAACATGGTTCCAAGCCAACTACAAGGGGAAGATGTTATTGTGTAGGGCTTGAAGTAGATCCAAAAGGTGAGACTAAATTTTACCTTGCAAAGGAAACGGACCATCCAACTACTCCTAGAATGGAGGGACAAAGAAAGATTGCCTTTGTTGGTAAACTGCCTGACCTAAACGATAAGACATTCGGTATGAGAGTTAACCATTATGTAGACAAAAACGGAAATACGATAGGAGAGTTAGACGTTGACTTATCAGTACTGGATACTCCAATAGACCAATTAGAAGAAGCTCCAAACAAATGGCAAAATGGTTTCACATTTTTAGATGATGGAAAGTGGCACAAAGGTACCAATCAAATTACTGAAAACAGTGGTGTAACTTATGGTGGAGACAAACTGGGATTCTATGTTCGAATGGATGAAGTAGGAAAAGGAGATTGTCAGTGTAACTTCTGTCAAGCGGTAGAAATTGAACCTCCCAACTAAGCTTTTGTGAGGATAAAAACAAATAGATATTTAAATTGACATTCTTACACACATTTCCATTTTTCATTTTTCATAAATGCCAAATTACATTGTAAAACCTATGTATTTGGATAATTTATACTAAAATTACAATATGTATTATCAGAACTTGTACGTTTTAAAAATAAATCCTTCAGAAAAATATTTTTCAATGTCTCGTGCTATGAGATTCAGTTGGTTTGATTAAACTATTTGCTATTATTGCACTATGTGAGTTCGGTTAGATTCTTTGAATAATGTTAATAATGTATATTTCAAGTACTCTTTGTATTTATAACGGCTCTTTCAGATTGTATTACGGATATTTGGAAAATGGAATCTATCCAGCCTTGAACTATATCCCCACGCACCCAGACTGTTACTAATCATTATGTCAAGTCCTATTGCTATTAAGCACTAATATTTGCAGTCAGATAATGGAATTCTTAATTTTATTGGATGAGATAGATCCCTGCTAGTTTTGGATTTAATAGTATAATTCTAAAACTGCTAGAATATTAGAGTATTGCACCTAGTTAGCAAATGCAATATATTTTTTCTATTATAGCAAATATATGAATAAAACAAATATTCACAACAAGAAATACTTAATTTCAGCATCAATCGCAATGGTGGTCGCGTTAGCACTTATCTCAAGTCCCCTAGTGGCTATGGATGACGCCTTTGCAACGCATAAGAAAGCAAATAAAGCAAAACAGTCTATATCACAATCGCAGTCATCAAATCAAAATGCTGGGTGTGTCTCTGGTGGAACAACATTTCTCTCATGCAGTAATCTAAGCTTCCAACATCAAAAAAATACTGGTAGCAACGCATTAGCTCAAAGTGGTCAAGGCGGCAACTTTGCAGACCAAAGCATCAGCCAATCACAATCCTCAAGCCAAACAAGCAATGTAGTTTCTGGTGGAAATACAATAGGCTCTGGTAACAATATCAACGTCCAAAACCAGGAAAACTCTGGTAGCAATGCAGCAGCACAGAGCTAAATAACCATATCTTTCTGTAATCTTTTTTTGATTTTTGGTATTATTTTTTATTATTAAGTAATCTAAAGAAAATTCGAATTACGGATAAAATTGTAGTTCTCAATCCGTGACATGAAAGTCATTCAATTTCTTGTATCAAAAATATGCTGTTGATGTCTCGTTTCAAGAAAATCTATCAGTAATGGAAAAAAAACCCATTTTGACAAAAATTGTTTAAATATTAGCTAACAATAACCATGATATTGAAAAAGTACCATTCATTAATTAAAAATTTTGCAGTCCTGTCTATCACAGCAATGATTTTTTCAACTACTATTTATTCTCAATCTTTTAATAACAATGTGTCAGCCCAAAGTCAGAAAGAGAGTAACCTGCAATCATCATCATCATTATCGTCATCACCTTCTAATAAATCTGAAGAAACAACTAATCTTTCAAAAGTTATTTTGGATAAATACAAACCAAGAGTTTTAGAGCATCTATTTAGTAATGAGACCATTGCCAATACTATTTCTAATTCTTCTATACCCGCATCAATTGTAGTGGGGATTATTACTCCAAATGGCACACAAGTATCCGCATATGGTAATATTTCCAAAGATAATCCTACACCAGTAGACGGAAACACAGCATTTGACATTGCCTCAGTAACAAAAACATTTGTTGCTACTGTTTTGGCTGATTTAGTCCATCAAGGCGTTGTGAAATTAAGTGATCCATTGGAAATGTATCTTCCATCCAATGTAACAGTTCCTTCATATAATGGGTACAAGATCACATTAGGCGATCTAGCTACACATAGTTCTGGATTACCATACCAACCTACGGGATGGATAAAGAACAAACACTACACAACCCCACAAATTTATGAATTTCTGTCTAATTCTAAGTTTGAAGATGAACCAGGAACGGTGGCCAAATATTCTAATTTAGGAATGGGCATGGTTGGACATGCAATGTCATTGAAGATGGGTGTTAGTCTAGGGCAGCTCATAGAGGACAGAATTTTGAAGGTACTAGGGATGAATAGTACTGGAATTGGAATGAATGCAACAGGAGTATCTATACCAGAAAATATTAAATCAAAGTTTGCAATAGGTCATATTGCTGGAAACGAAAGCGAATTGATGTTCTTACCCCAGGAAGTTCAAGGAGCTGGTGCAATATACTCTACTGTTAATGATCTGCTAAAGTATGTATCAGCTAACCTCGGATTAATTGATACAAAGATCAACCCTGCTATGGAAGAAACTCACGCCATCAGATATCCATTCTACGAATTACAAGTTCCATTTCCAGATCCCTCCGGAAATGAATCAACACCCTATGCTTACGAAGGCTTGTCATGGTTTAGTACTACTAATTTAGGAACTCAGGTAGTCTGGCATAATGGAGGAATAGATGGTTATAGCTCATTTGTTGGATTTAACCCGTCAAAACAAATAGGCTTGGTAATACTATGTAGTTGTCATTTCAGTGATGTGCCCCCTATAGAAATGTTACAAATTGCTATACCTTTCCTTCTTTATTATCCTGACCTTTAAAAATTTTTTTCATCTTTTGGCTCAAAGAACTTGTAGACGACTCGTGGAAGAATTTATTTACTTTAGGATTGCCACTACATGGTCAGATTATTATAGAACTCTGCTATCACCAGGAACAACCTAATCGAGGTTAGGTATGTCATTTCTATTCTATTAAAATATCATTTCGATATAGAAAAAGATATTAAATTTATAAGAAATTCTTTATTGACTTGCTAAATACCTGTGATTGGTAAAATAAGATCAGCCCAAAAAATAGAAAAATTTATGGAATCTTGACTTTTATTTATTTACAGGAACCATGATTCCAACCTTTCTTGTATGCCGCTACTTCTTGCTTTGTATCAGCCATTGGATAGTATTTTTTACAATGATCATGATCATACCAGCCTTGTTGACACATTTGTATCAAATCTGGACTCTTATATTGTTGTTCACACCAGTGTGAAGCAGCCTCTACAGGTTGAATATTTATTATTGATGGAGTAAAGGCCAATGATGTTACGACAATTGCTATCGCAATCAATTTTGTTGTAATCTTCATTGCTATTGTTGAATTTGACTAATATAAAAATATTTTAATAATTACTAATCTTTGAAACTATTGTTTATTTAATCATTTTTTGCAAGTTTTTTGGTTAAGAATGACACATCATATCAAATATGTTATATACCGCCATTGTAATTGTTAAATAATGAAAATCAGCAATCAAATAAGTAGGTTATTGGTATTGGCTATGACATTAGCAATAGCTGGAATAACGATGGTATCAACAAGCCTCCCTCCATCTACGGTATTTGCAAACATCTATTTTGTAACTAACATGACTGGACAAGAAGAGGTTCCACCAGTCGACACCCAAGCTGTAGGTGAAGCAATATTAACTCAGGATTTACCGCTAAATCAAACTATGCATTACTTTGTAAATGTCACTGGAATTCAGGGTGTAACACAGGGGCATATACATAGTGGAGCTGAAGGAGAGAACGGTCCAATTGTTGTAACTCTGTTTAATTTTGATTCCCCTCAGAATGAGGTTCTTCAGTACAGCAATTTTACCGCGAGTAACCTTGAAGGTCCAATGCAAGGAAAAACGATACAGGACTTGATAGGAGCAATGAAGAATGGTAGTACCTATATCAATGTTCATACCGAAAAAAATCCAAATGGAGAAATTAGAGGACAGCTAATGAATGTACCGTAAACTACAACACATCTTCTTTCTCAAAATTTTAATAATTTTTTACGGTGACAAAAGGGTTCATTTATTTTCAAATATAGGTATATTTTATCCTTAAACATCCTTGTTAAATAACCACTATATATTACAAGTACTTTGATTTATGACCTTGCAGTTCCAATTTTATTTGGAAATTTGTATAATGAAAATACTGAATAAAATTTTGCTTAAGACAAATAGAATTAGGAATAGACCATGTCTTTTATTTTTCATCGAATCATCGCGGTATCTAGTATTAGAACCCTATTACCACCGGGAACTTTATCCCCACGCGGCCAAACTAAATGATACTTTATAGGTTAAATCAATATGACTCGTTGATAGTGAAACCTATATTTAAGATCAAATTCTATTAACTTTTCAACCGTGTTTGAGGTTAAAACCTGGAGGATCTATCGTTTTATTTTATCTAAATTGAATTTGGTCACACAGTAGGTAGGGGCTACGTTCTGGATTCACAAATATTATCAAAACACAAGATTGGATTCTACTGAATCGCCTCTCTTATGGATGTGGGAATATCATCAGCATTTCCTTCAGCTGTCACATTAATAGGGTTGAGACCTTGTCCTTTCAATAACTGAGATCCATTCATTGAAATTAGAAAATTTACAAATGAAGTTGCTCCCTCGATATTCTTAACAGTATTGGGTATGGTAACTGCGAATTCAACTGGTTCTCCATAGATTGTTTTTTGACCCGATTGCAATGTGTAATTTGCACGCTTGTACAAATCAGAATAATTGGGATCTCCAAGATTAATCTCTTTGGGTAAAGTGATGTAGGGAAGACCTCTTGATATAGCCTCATGCTTGTATGCTATGACTGCATCCAATGTACCTGCTTCTAACACAGTCTTGAGAGTTTCTTCGGGAAATATTTGTTTAGGATTCCTATCTTCTCCAAATACTCTATTCTTAATAGATGAATCATTGTAATAGGAATTTGCTAATTCGGCGGCAATAATTCCATAATATCCCTTTGGATCCAATTCAGGATCTGTTCTGCCAAATTTAAAACCGTTCTGAGATACAACATCAAACCAAGGAATTTCACCTTTTCTTGCCTTCTCTAAATCGTCAAAGTGTGGACTATTGGACGAGTAAGCAATCACAATTTCAGCGGATCCAAACTTTAAAAACCAGTCTACTATTGGAGGAGTTGTGTTCATTAGTTTTATCATTGGGACGCTGCCGGCACTAACAAACACATCAGGAGTTCTAAATCCATCTATAATCAAATTTGAAACTTGAACAGATCCTTTACCTTCTCCAACATAAGGATACCCTGATTCATTTTGAAATGCAGGTCCAATTATATCTTCAAATATCTTTACAAGAGATCCTGCATACATCACAAAGACTTTATCTTGTTTATCAGTAAGTATAGTCCCTTTTGCAATTGGAAATCCCTCTAGCAAATGTGTCGAATATAATCCAATAATAACAAAGATTATCAATAATAAAGTATCATGCTTTAAGTTCATCTCTAAATAATTATTCCCAATATTCAACATATTAAATATATTAACAGCAGAAACTTGATCCTTAAGGATGAATTCGATGGAAATCCTGATCTTGGATTAGATTCCACTTTGAACATTGTCCCCCACATGCTCAAACTAAATGATGCTCGACATGGTAATGATGTTGTGCGTCCCCCACATCAAAGTAATTTAATCAATGTCTACACTTCCATGCGAATTTTCTTTTATTCTATTCAGACCAACATTGCAACGCAACCCACCCAGACTAATCCGGATTTATTCGCGCCATGTTCTGTTAATATTTGAAATTAGCCATCGAGTTCAATAAATTCTAATTTGAGATCTAAAATCTGGTATTTGATCGAAATGAGTTTGAAAGAGGTATGAGGTGTGTTGCATGTTGTCCAAATATTAACAATATTGATAGTGATTGATCATACCTCGGCCTTTACGCGTTAATAGTCGAGTATTAGCTTTGATATATGATACTCTAAAATTTAATGTACAAATTCAATATTACAAATACACTATAAAATATTATATCTATTAATTATAGAGTTTAGTTTATATATTTTTTTAACTACATACAAACTATGAATAGCAGATTTAGTGTAAATAAAGCATTAATTGCATCAACAGTTCTAGCAATTTCGTTCATACTTCTTGTGGGTCCAACCTTGCTGACCATGAACGTATTTGCTCAAGGCAATAAGGCTAATCAAGGAATAGGCCAATCTCAATCTTCGACTCAATTAGGAGTTTGTGTATCTGGTGACGGCACTCTTTTTTCATGCAACAATCTAAATGCTCAAAGTCAAACAAATAGCGGAAACAACGCACTAGCTCAAAGCGGTGGGGGCGGAAAAAGCGGTGGTAATCAAGCCAATCAAGCAATAGGTCAATCTCAATCTTCAAACCAAAATGCATTATGTGTTTCTGGAACAGGAACCTTTGTTTCATGCAACAACTTGAGTGCTCAAAGTCAAACAAACACCGGAAACAACGCAGCAGCTCAACAAGGTGGCAGTGGAGGTAAAGGTAAAAGCGGTGGTAATAGCATCAATCAAGGAATAGGCCAATCTCAATCTTCAAACCAAAAGAGTGGTGTAGTTTCTGGTGGTGATACTACTGCTTCAGGTAATAACCTAAACTCCCAGAGTCAAACAAACACCGGAAACAACGCAGCAGCTCAACAAGGTGGCAGTGGAGGTAAAGGTAAAAGCGGTGGTAATAGCATCAATCAAGGAATAGGCCAATCTCAATCTTCAAACCAAAAGAGTGGTGTAGTTTCTGGTGGTGATACTACTGCTTCAGGTAATAACGTTAATGATCAAAGTCAAACAAACACCGGAAACAACGCAGCAGCTCAACAAGGAAGTGGAAAAGGTGGTAATAGCATCAATCAAGGAATAGGCCAATCTCAATCTTCAAACCAAAAGAGTGGTGTAGTTTCTGGTGGTGATACTACTGCTTCAGGTAATAACGTTAATGATCAAAGCCAAACAAACACCGGAAACAACGCAGCAGCTCAACAATAATTTATTTTTTTTCCTAAATTAATAATTTTAGTTTCTTAATTTATTATTAACAATAGTTCTTGGTTATCAAAATTTAATTTTGTGTCTGTTTGCATTTTGTTCTAAATATTTGCCATACATGTGAATCAAAATCAGCCATAAAGATATTTTTGCTATTTTAATATTAAATTATACATATACATATATCACATCTCTTAAGTCAATTTAGAAATACGTTTACAGATTAAGAAAATTGATATTCATTTTGTGATACCTTTGAATTAGTAATTTCAAGTATGTATATTGCGTAATTCAAGAAAAAGATAATCAGTTCCCATATTATCTTCAATTTTTGAATTGTTAAGGCAGGTAAAATGGCCGAAAATATGATAGGTCATCATAAAAAGAAATCTAAATCATTGTCAAACAATCATGCAAATTCAAAATCGATTAAATCATTTTAGATCTGTTTTTTTTAATAAATCATCTTTTTGTAGTAATAACAGCTGCCAACTTTGGCATTCATCTCTTCCGACCCTTCATATGCTCCAGATATGCATCTAGATTTTTCATAAGGTTCATTAAAATCGGAATTCTCTAACCCGCTCACATGACAGTGTGAACATTACTCCTCAGTCGAATTGCAATTTAATGGTAATTATGTTATATGGAATCTAAATTACATTACATTCCTTTTTTTATACTTTTATCAGAGACTGTAACTATGAAAAGAGTAATATCTCGAAAATCCCGCTTAATGGAACATCAGTTAGCCGCGCATAACTCCAAATTGGCAAAAAAGTATAACCAAAGTAGGTTAGTTTATCTTCTTGATCCAGAAATGACAAATCTTGTAGTGTAGGTGAACTGCGTGAAGTCTATCAACCTTAATCGCTGTATATATGATGGCTGTTTGACTAAACCAACAGCACGATGTCTTTGTTGCTCAAAATTATATTGTTATGCACATCTAAAGTCATGTCTTCGCCATCACCTAAATGAGATCGAAATCATCAATCCTTTAAAAAATTAGATGAGGGCTAGATCATGCAAGAAGTATATCATCTTTTGAATTAAGGCAATTTAAAGGAATAATAATTTATCAACAAATTATTTACCTATAAATTACAAAAAAATTATGGCTTTGCTTCATAAACAATATTAAATGGTGTTTGAGCAGCTCGTTTGAACTTAGTAAACCCGGCTTTATGGACTAGATCTTTTATTCTTTTTTCTCCTGCTTGTGCGCCCAGAGCAATCCCGTCATCTGCTAAAGAATTTGGTACGCAGATCAAAGATGATGCCGCATAATATATTCTACCCGTCAGATTTAAGTTATCTTCCATGTTATCATTTGCCATTGGTTCGACAATCATACAGGTTCCATCGTTTTTTAGGGATTGTTTTGCAAAATTCAATGCTCCAAGAGGATCGCCCATATCATGAAGACAGTCAAAAAAGGCCACAAGATCATAATCATTACCTATGGATTCATTAGCAGAAACTAATGAGAAACTAGTATTTTTTCTCAAGTCATATCTATTAGCATTCTCCTTAGCTTTTTCGATTGAAGGTGGATGATTATCGAACCCATAAAATTTTGAATTTGGGTATGCTTTTGCCATTATCACGGTTGATACCCCATATCCACAACCAATATCAGCAACTTTGGCCCCTTCTTTTAGTCTTTCTTCGACTCCTTCAAGAGAAGGTATCCATGATTGAACCAAATTACTCATATAACTCGGTTTGAAAAATTTTGCAGTCCCTTCAAAAAGGTCATGGTGATGGTCACCCCATCTTAATCCGTCACCGGTTTGAAAAATTTTTACGAATTTATCTTCATCTTTAAAGATGGATCTTAAAATTTGATAACCTCCTAATAGATACGTTGGACTATTTTCATCTGCCAAAACCATTGCATTTTCAGGAGATATGGAAAATTTCTTGTCTGACGGATTATAACTTATATAACCAGCCGCAGCCTGACTGGCAAGCCATTCTCTGATATATCGTTCAGAGGTATTGGTTGCATTAGATAGTTCTTCCGAAGTTAACGGACCCCCCTGTTGTAACGCTTTATATAATCCAAGTTTTTCACCAAGCATAATCATCATAGCACTCAAACTGATGCCCATATCGGCTACTGCCCTCATTACAAATTCTTCAAGTTTCTTAGAGTCGATAGGATTTGTATTAGTCGAACTCATAATATCTGGATCAATAGCAATTATTTAAACTAATTGCAAAAAGTATGGTGTTAAAAGATTAGATTTGTGCTGTTTCAGCTTAAAATAGAAGCTAAGAAGTTATTGCTCGGTCCTTGTTTTCGATATAGTAGAAGTAACATGTATCTGAACTGATCTGTATCTATGATAGACTTTAGTGATAGTGAGAATCAATACCGTAGAAAACATTCAATTTTAATTACATACGTATTAACTAAGAAGGTGGAAACGGTTCTCTTAAAATTATTGGTGGAAGTTTTTCTTCCTCCTCCTCTTTGGGATGAAGTAATTTATACTCCTGCTGCAATTATTCCACCAGCAATCGGCGCTATCAAATAAATCCAGTTATATGCAAAATCCCATGTTATCAAAGCAGGTTCAAAGGAGCGTACAGGGTTTAATGATCCTCCAGTAATTTAGCCTCCGTAAATAACATTTAACCCAAGGGTAAAACCTATGGCTACTCCAGCTAAGAGAACTATCTTAAAGTTCCTTGAAGTGGCAGTAACAAATACAACATATACCAATGTAAACTTCATTACAGTTTCTAAAGTGAGAGCCCTTACAACATTATCTTCGGAAGGCAATGTTACACTTGCAGACATTTCAGAACCAAAGATTGAATAGACGACCGCAGCAACAATTACTGCACCTATGCTTTGAGCGATTATGCACATACAACTGCCTCCTTTCTTCCAATTTTCTTGGTCACTAACAGACCGATTGTAACAGCAGGATTAACCTGTGTACCAGAACGATATCCTATAGCATAAACTATTGCAGTTAGTACTAGAGTATGAACTAATTCTAAAAGTGCCAGAATATTAGAGTATTGCATTTAGTTAGATTAATTTAAGTAATTGATTCAAAAAATCAAATGATATGAGAAATTTGTATAATATAAAAGAAAATCGGATAAATAGACAACTAATGATATATGTTGTTGTAGGTGTATTGTCTGTATTCTTGATCTCCACTTCCGTCGTGACCGTCGTTTTTGCACAACCTCCTACAACTGGCTACAAATCATCTGGGGATTGTACGTGGAAGGGTACTAAACAAAAAACCTGTTGTTATAGGACATCTACAGGAACGAATCTTGGAGAATCTTACTGTCAGACATGCACAGTTAATCCTCAGACAGGTCAAATTTCTACTTGCGAACAACCAGAGCTCCAGTTTAGATCAACTAGTGGTAATGTACCAGACGATGGTGACGATGAAAGTGGCAATAATGGTGGAGTTCTAAAAGAATCAGAAGTCTCAAATAGAGGAACATCTAACAAGATTCCAACAGATGGTGGGGTACTAAGTAATTAACCATTTTCGTTTTTTCTGTCAAAGGGGATTGAAGTGCTCATAATATTCACGGGGTTTTAAAACTACATTAAGTAACGGAGGTTCTATCCAACTGTGAACTACATCCCCATGCGCCCAGATTGCTACTAATATAAGTTATTTTAGCGTTAGGGTATCGAGTTATTCAGAGCCAACTATAACTACTGAAGTTCCGTTGGTTAGAGTGTCAAATGCAGGAGAGAACTTCTTACCAATCTCATATAGTTCATTTATTTGTTCCTTTGATGCAGTATTGCTATTGATTTTTAGATTTACTCTAAACTGTTGAGCTCCAGGCCTAACGTTTGAATCTATGCCTGTAAAACCACGCAAATTAACATCACCTTCTACATCAATATTGATGTTATCGATTAGAATACCCTTTGAGGTGGCATGAGCTACTATAGTTTGTATTAGACATGCTGCCAAACTGCCCATACAGACTTCACAAACAGTGGGACCTTTTCCTTCGCCAGAAAATTGAATTGGAAAATCATAATTCATTTTGAATTCAGTATTCCTTTCCATGGTTCTACCGCCAAGGCTGAAATTTTTGGAACTGGATGTAACACCAAAACCGCCATTCCATTCAGATCTCACATAAAACGTTGCTGTTGTCATTTCAGAAGGATTATTGTGAAGAGACTCATACAGGGTTTTCAGCATATTTGTATTTACCCCATTATTTGTTGTTTCGTTCGTACTATTATTCATTCAATCAATACAAGAAAATACAAGATAATATTCTTTATTGGATAGATAAAAGAAATAGAAAAAATCAATGTAGATGATATTTACCAATTGTAAATTAATCACTACTTTGCAATAACTATATCTCGGGCCTGATTAATATAGAATCATACAACTTCCATTTCGATTCCTTAAATTCATTACAAGTAGTAGAACTCCACTACCAGCTAGGACTTAATCCCCACGCGGCCAAACTAAATGATATTTTATATGATAATGATATTGGTATAACTAGAGTGAACATAAATAATCATAATCCAGTTATCCTATTCATTATCCATTTCTTTTCGTCAGATCGGTCATCATTTTATGGTCGAAAGAAATGTGTTTAAGATCATACCTACCTCTTCGGGATATTGATCCATTACTGCATGACCCGCATTCTTTATCTGTACAAGCCAAGCGCCTGGTATCTTTTCTGCAATTTTTAAAGAATTGACATAAGGTTGATATTTTATATCATCGGTTCCGGTTATAACCAAAGTGGGCTTGTCCAACGTAGCAAGTTTATCACAAGAACCACTCCATTGTGGATTGTCTTCCCAATATTTTCCTACCTTGTTTTGACTGTCAGCTATTTCAGGAGGCAAGCCTGGTTTCAATTGCTGTAGTGATGTAATGTTTGCTGGAAGGTCAACTGATTCTGGATGTAGTTTGACCCAGCCGGGACCTAATGAAGCAGCAACCAGCTCTCTTAATTCATTAGATGAAAGTGAAATGTTATTTAGAGATTTGTTTACAATATCTGATTGTAATTTTATAAACTCGGCTGGTTTGGGTGTATGATCTTTTCCGCCGCAAGAAGAACCAACAAGAGTTAAGCTGTTGACCTTGTCTGGATGCATAATTGTAAATTGTTGAGCCAAATATGATCCAAGAGATAATCCTGCAACATCTACTTTTGAAATATTTAGCGCATCCAACAAACCTGCAGTGTCATTTGCAAGTTGTTGATGAGTATAGGGTTGGGAACCAACCGTCGAATTTCCAATTCCACGTTGATCAAACGCAATAACAGAGTGATTTGTAGAAATAACGGTCAAAAGTGCTGGATCCCAAGCATCAAGACCATCAGAGGCGCCATTAAAAAGTATTATAGGATCACCTTTGCCAAACATCTTGTATGCGATGTCAATATCCCCAACACGGACCTTTTCTAAGGAAATATCTTGTAGATTTACCAAGTTTGGAGTAGTATGAGAGGAATTGATCTGCTGAGTAGTATTTGTCTGACCAAACACAACACTAGTAACACCATGATGACCATCGTCAATTAATAAAGTACTTGATAAAAGTAAACTCGATAGAACTACTATGATTAAAAGATGATTTTTTCTTAACTTACTATTGCTATACATAAACAAATTCTATTGAGATAGTATATAAACAAAATACATCCTAGTAAAGGAATTACTAATTTGTTCCTTTTCAATTGGGAATTTGAATTAGATACAAACCGTGTTCTAATCCCAATACCTTCCATCAATAAGTTAGTGCTAACTGATGGGATTATGATTATGCAATAAAATTTGAATTTTACTTTATACAGTTAGTTAAACTGAACCCGATTAGATTCCAACTTAAACCGTGTCCCCGCTTCCAAACTTAATACACGTAAGGAAAAAAGGCCATCTAGCAGTAAATCGACTTTAAATTTGTAATCATACTATCAAATGCAGGATTTAGTTTTATATGGTGTTATGGAACTAAATTAAGTATCTCGTACTAGATGTACAAGACGTTCTGGTTATCCTATGGATTTGACCTCTGAAAAAGGTTTTCTATTAGTCCTTGTTTATCAGTAGTTATTTCTTTAAGAATTTCAGACCATTGAATGCTTTCTACATTTTCAAGTGTATTTAATGTGCGTATTATTTCATAAATCTCATCGTTATTTTTGTATGCAATCCTAACTACTAGATTGACATCAGGATGACCGATGCGTACTGTAACTTCTAGAATACTTTTGGAATGTTTCTCGGTGATCTGGTCTACAATTCTTTCAACATCTCCTTTTAAAGTCTTTATCAATAGATCTGCTACTCTCATTCCCAACCTATGATAATCTAGATCAAAATTTTTGGTAAATAAAGTCGAATTCTCTATTTTGCTTCTTCTTCTTTGGATGGTAGACAAAGGAATATGGACTTTTTCTGATATCTCTGAAGATCTAATATCCGGATTCTTCCAAATATGTTTAATAATTTCAACATTTATTTTATCAAAGATAAGTGGGTTTTCTAAACTGATAGGTTCAGGTATCTTATTTCTTTTGTTTTTGGTAGAAGAAATCTTTTTATTGTTATTATTTCTTTTGCTCCTCTTGGACAAGTTCTAAACGTGGTAATTAAAATCAACTAGTTAAAAACTTTTTGGGTAAAATGACCAAATTAATAATACGAACAATGATTTTTTTGTCTTTTTAGCAAATATATCTTCTTAGTGTTGAAATATTGCGATTATAATAAGAAAAAGACTTCTTAGTTTACCGTTAATAGGAGTCTCATTTTAACTTCATCCATCATGCCTTGTATGCTATTATGGTGATACTTGAAACCTTTCTGCTTTTTACATTACTATTATTTTCATCTTCCACTTTACTGTACAGTATTTCATCAAGTATTTCAATATCAACAAAACCTGCTTTTCTGATAGCATTAAGGTAATTATCTTTTGTTCCACAACAGTTTTTTGTTGGAGAACAGCAGGAGTCAGAATCTCCACTCAAAGCAAACTTTCCGTATTGTTCTTTTATTCTTTCTTTTATTTGTAATTGTTTACTCATGGTAATAGGTTTACCAAGGAAACTATTTAAGTTAGCAAGGCGAGTGTAGTAAAGTAAGTGAAATCAAAGAAACTAAAGGAGTTTCAGAAAATTGAGTGAAAAAGCAAACCGGTATTCCAAGTCCAAGTTACCTTTGTTACAAAATCAAGAAACATGCAACTTTCAGGGCTACAATACAGGTACATTAATGAAGGAGACATCCAAACTCCGAGCACTAATCACAAAAAGGGGAACATTTGAGATTTTGATTCCGCTATGCTGTTCAATTGATCCAGTAAGATATATGACTTTTAGAAAATCAATGAAGGGGTTTAGTAGCAAAACTTTGGCAAGTCGTCTAAAGGAACTTGAGAAAGGAGGGATTTTGGATAGACAGTATTATAATGAGATCCCACCAAGAGTAGAGTATAGGTTAACACAAAAAGGACAAGAACTTGTTGAATCGATAATATATTTGCTAGAATGGATGAAAAAATGGTCAAATAAGTAAACTGCTAACAGGAAAACATTTTTTGATATGAGTATTACGTGATCATATTAGATTAGATCACTCGAAAAATGTAATCCATACTTGTGAAAAGTAGAGTGATCTATTCTTACAAATCCAAACATTAATTCTCGACAACTATATCTGGTAACACTTTGTCATCTTAATGGAATAAATCAAATATTCTGACTTAGGCTTTAAAGGAAATCTGTTTTATGCTACTTATCCCCTTGGATTCTTAATTTTCTCTATGAAATGCTGACCTGCACTCTTAAATATAGTCAAATTTATCACTAATCTCCACGCGGTCAAACTAAGTGATCTCTTATTAGGCAATATCACCATGAGGTGGATAAGTTATCGCCAATTTTTCATTTACTTTTCATTCTTAGCATAGAGTTAACTCAATAGTAGTTTGTGTGTATTTTCTTTGGTTATGTGTATTTTAAATATTTGATCATCTTTGAGGAGAAATACCTGATCATGGGAATCAAACATCTCTATAATTTCTGATGAAGATGCATTAAAAAGATTGGTCATCTCATAGGCACAAAATATGAGACCAGCCATTCTATTCTTATCGTATTGCTTTTCCAGCGAAACCGCTTCAGAAATTGAGGAAGATGCAATATCGTTGATGAGAAAATCTACTAACAAAATCTCTTTGTTGTTAGACTTTTGCCAAACATTTTGTAAGATGTCTTTAATATGTTTCATCTTATCTTTTTGGGATTGTTTATACTGCACTATTGTTCCATCGAACCAACGCAGGCCTTCAAGGGCTTTTGTGATTGAAGTATTTGAAGAACGAACAAAACATTTGAACCAGTCGTCTTTTTGAGTCATTTTATCTAGTGACTTCATCAGCCTTTGCATCGATTCTTCGTTATCATAGAGAAGCAAGTGATGTCTTTTTGGTATTTCATCTTGTTTTTTTAGCCATTGGTCCACGGCATCTTTGACAATAGAATTGATAGAGACGCCCTTCTTTTTTGATTGATTGCCCAATTGTGAATGGATCTCGTCGTCAAAGCCGCGGATTATTAAATTGCGCGTCACAGTTTTATTATATATGTCACATCATATAAGTGATATCACGATATCAGTAATAAAAAGCTATATATATTGTGATATCGTGATATCAAATTATGAGTCAATTAAATATAGAAAGCAATAGAGAAAAATCATTGAATTTGAAAGCAGAGAATGTTTGGAAACTGGGCAATTATAGTAGTATATCTACCATGTTACCTCCTATTTCTGATCATTTGGTGAGGCTAGCTGATGTGCATTCAGGAGAATATGTTCTTGATGTAGCATGTGGCAATGGTAACACTGCAATTACTGCCAGAAGAAAGGGTGCAAACGTAACTGGGATTGATATCACATCTGACCTATTGAAGCGTGCTGCGGAGGAAGAAAAAATAGCGTTACTAGATGGCATAATATGGAAGGAAGGAGATGCCCAGAATCTACCATTTGAGGACGAATCCTTTGATGTAGTGCTTTCAAGCTTTGGACACATGTTCGCACCGCAACCTGATCTTGTGAGCAAAGAAATGATTCGTGTAACAAAAAAAGGTGGTAAAATAGCATTTGCAACTTGGCCACCTGAGTTGGCTATTGGGTCGATATTTAGAGTAAACGGTAAATATTTGCCAAAAAAACCAGACGCACCACTTTCACCAATTCTTTGGGGAAACCCAGAGGTCGTAAAGGAGAGATTAAATGGAGTATCAGAAATCTACTTTGAAAGAGGTACAGCATTATTTCCCATTCTTAGTCCAGGTCACTTTTGGGAGTTTATGAGTACAAATTATGGTCCTTTGCTCAAAACAATACAGGTTTTAAAGAGTCAAAATAGTGTTGAACAAATCAATTCGTTTAGAGATGATTTCTTACGCGTCATAGAACCATATGTAGTAGAAAATAATATACGATTAGGTTATCTTTTGACAGTAGCAAGAAAATAAGATGACATAGGTGGTAAATAATATAAAAATATGGATAGTTTTGTAATTTGTCGTCGATAACCATATAATTTATTTTGAATCCAAATATTTTTACCTGTTCTATTGGTTCTAATACGGATTCTATTCAACCTTGAAACGTGTCCCCACGTCGGCGCACCATAGCATTTTTGTACTCGACTAAAACCGATGATTCATTAGTAGCATATAATTTTCTTTTTATTCTTATTGTCAGGAATTGTGTATTTTCTGTGAGAATGAAGAAATTAAATTTTGTCTTTAAATTGTCACCAATACTGCAAGATAAAAAAACAAAAACAAAAACAAAGGTAAAAAATTCCGCTTTAGAAAATAATTTATTTTAATTTTACGTATATGTATACTCCTTCTGCAAAAGGATGTAGGCTTTGGCGAAAGCCAATAAAGGTCTTGAGATGCGGCCAACAGATCTCAATACCAAGATCCAATGCCTGCAAATGCTAAATTGTGTTCGCATTCCAGAACTATGATTCAAATCTTAAACACAAAAAGCTTTAATAATACTTTTTTAAATCCTTGTCCGATCTGCTTTTATGAAAATAATTAAGTTGAATTGGAATCTTGTTACTTCTAGTAACTTAATACCCGTGAATGAAAATTATTACTTATATATGAAACATATCCCATTGGGCTTTGAAAGAAATCTAATGTAAGATACTGAATTTCAGTATAACATAAAAATAGATATTGTATTAACTGCTGATCCAACCAAAAATAATTGAATATTCCGACGGACTCGCTATTTACTTACAGGAACCGTGTTTCCATCCTACTTTATATCCGCTAGCAAAGGCATTTGATTCACCATCTGGATTATATGAATAACAATGATCATGATCACTCCAACCCTGTTTGCATCCATTTACCCAATTTTGAGATTTTCCTTGATTCTCACACCAGTGCGATGCAGCCTCGACAGGTTGAGTGTATAATATCGATGGAGCCAAGGCCAAGGATATTATGGCAATTACCATCGTGCATAGTTTTATCACAATTTTCATATATCCTCTTAATTTTTCCTAATATAAAAATTTTTTAATTTTTTTAGAAAATAATAAAATCAATTTCTCTTTCATTATTTTTATTCATTTTTTTAAAAAAAATGTACTGAATTTATCAAATATATTATATACTACCCTCTAGATTATTAGGTGATGACAATCAGAAATCCTGTAATGACAATAATGATATTCTCAATGACCGCAACAATTGCTGGAATCCTGGCCGCATCAATGAGCTTCACTCCAGCTACCGTATTTGCAAACCACGAGTTCGCAACTAACATGACTGGGCAACAAGAGGTTCCCCCGGTCGATACACAAGCAATGGGTGAAGCCATATTTGTTCCGATTCAACCAAGAAATGATACAATAGATTTCTATGTAAATGCTACTGGGATTAAAGCAGTAACACAGGCTCATATACATAGTGGAAGCCCTGGAGAGAATGGACCAATAATAGTAACTCTCTTTACATTGAATCCTGTTCAAGACGGTATTTCCATAAACGGAAGTATAGCTGCAAATAACCTGGAAGGCCCGATGCAAGGAAAAACTGTGGCCGACTTAATTGATGCGATAAAGAATAATACTACATATGTAAATGTTCACACAGAAGCAAATCCCAATGGTGAAATAAGAGGACAGTTAGTGGATATTCCCTAATTGTCTCTGCTTATTAGAACATCTATATTTTCTTTTTTTCTAAGATCCGGCAGATATTGTAAGATTATCCTTGTTAAAAATGTGTAATTACTAAAAAGATTGAGTTTTTTTAACTATTCATATATTCCAATTTTATATATGACGACCATATTGACTACTCACACTACAACTTTATTGTTCTAGGTTCTGATAAAACTGTCTATCAAGATACAAAAGTTTTTTATAAGAATGATAACATCGCGCCACAGAAACATTTCCGATTTGCTTTAGAATTGTATATTGATCATGTCTCTAGATTCAAAACACTAATGGTTTTAGATATGTTGCGCTTATTTTATCATAGTTGTTTTATAGAACCCCACTACTACAGGGAACTTAATCCCCCCGTGCCTCCATTTAACATCGTTAATGACTTTTTTGGAATAATTAACCAAATTCTACAAAAAGACTCCTAGGTTCAGTACAGGTTACACTTTTGATTCAACTAATTCATCACCATTCTAATCATGATTAAAGATAAAACTTAACTACCTATAGTATATTAAATAACTCCACATGCTAACAACTAAAAAATCATTAATCATTATGACACTGTCAATTTACACCATCAGTACTGTTCTCGTATCGGGTTTGTTAATACTTAATTACATCCCATTAGGTAACATCATATACTCTCAAATATTTTATCAACAAGCTTTAGGTCAAAGTACTGTCACTCAAACTTCTGCTGATAGCAGCCCAGTTAACGGCACTAAAGACGAGTCAAACAACCCACTTTACAGAGAAGGTCTGATTTTATCATCTAAATCGGGACCAAATGAAACGTCGCAAGTTGCACTCCTTTTACCCCATAGAGATGACGGGAAGATTTATTCGGGTGTTTTGACGTACTCAGCATCTAGCCCGGTGGAAATAGGTTTCCTGAGTAGAATTAATATAGACAATTCCACTCTTTCTCAGATTACTGAACGATTTGGAGAATCATCACCGAATTGGATAGATCCTGCATCATCAATTCACAATCTGACTAATTCCACTACCCAAATAATAGGAGGCATTCAGCCAGACTATGGGTCTTCAACTCCATACTATTCTGCATCCATTCCATTTGTTGCTAGTAGTGTTGGATTGTGGTATCCAGAGGACAAACCTTTTCTTGTTTCATATCAACTGTCAGCAAATTTGGTTCAGCCCGAAATAGTTAATAAAATTGATTTTAATGGTACTAAGTAACTCATAATGGATAATATTTGTAGATACCCTTCCCTATTTTTTATATCTCAAATAATCGATATTTATTCAACAGGTTAAACCAACTCGGTATCGTACTTTTCCAAATGACATTTTATAGTATTTCTAAATATTGATATCTAAATAAATTACAGATAAATGTGACCTGCAATCCTCCGGGTCCGGGTAAACTATAAAGGATTTTACATTCCAACTCCTGACATAAATTTCGTTGATAGTAAATTAGATTCAATCTTGAACCTAACCCACACGCGCCCAGACTGTTACTAAGAAGCAATTCAAATTGTCCTATTTTAAGCACAAATAAACATACTTAGGTCAAAGGATTTACTATTTGTAAAGTGTAATAGGACCCTATTATTTTCGGATTCTATAAGTTAATTCTAAAAGTGCCAGAATATTAGAGTATTGCATCTAGTTAGCAAATGCCATATATTTTTTATATTATAGCAAATATATGAATAAAACCAATATTCACAACAAGAAATACGTAATTTCAGCATCAATCGCAATAGTGGTCGCATTAGCTTTGATAGCAAGTCCCCTAGTGGCTATCGATGACGCTTTTGCAACGCATAAGAAAGCAAATAAAGCAAAACAGTCTATATCACAATCACAGTCATCAAGTCAAAATGCTGGGTGTGTCTCTGGTGGAACAACATTTCTCTCATGCAATAATCTAAGCTTCCAACATCAAAAAAATACTGGTAGCAACGCATTAGCTCAAAGTGGTCATGGCGGCAACTTTGCAGACCAAAGTATCAGTCAATCACAATCCTCAAGCCAAACAAGCAATGTAGTTTCTGGTGGAAATACAATAGGCTCTGGTAACAATATCAACGTCCAAAACCAGGAAAACTCTGGTAGCAATGCAGCAGCACAGAGTTAATATTTTTTTGCCAAAACTTGAAAAAAATGAGAAAGGGGGAGGGACGTTGACAGCTTGTTCTGGCTCCTAACCATTATTTGCATATTGTATTATTTGTCAAGTATGCTGTAATTTTTTTCTGTACAAATAAAAGTAACTCGAATTGATTAGTTATGGTCTACAATGTAGTAATTTCATAAATTATAGAAATATAGTAGGTTGCTACTCGTTTAAAATAATCAGTCGCCTTCTACCTTAGAATTAATATTGTTATCATACATTTCATCAAGCCAATCAAATATTCTTTGATTTGTCAATGAGGCAGCGCCAGACTGACAGTGCTCTTCTGCGCCTTCTAATTCTGTAAATACAATATGTTTTTTTTGTTTAGGAGTTAACGAACTCAAACCATCGTATACTTTTTTTGGCTGGCCTGGAAATGAATCATCCTTTTCTGCCTCCAAAACTAGGGTTGGGCATTTAATATTAGGCAAAAGGTCTTTTACAGTATACCTTTTTGCACCAAGAATCAACTCAAAAGGTGATTTTGCACCAGCCACCCACATTCCGTGCATCATGTTGAATCGTATGTTTGTGTCCGACTTCATTAATTCATTCAGAAAATCATTTACATAATCTGCATTTCCACTATTTACTGCTTTAGACAGATCCTCAGGAAACCCCGATTGAATTGAATCAAATCCATCGTATACACCATTATAGAGGATACATGCAGTCAATCGTGGTTCAAAACTAGCAGCTCTCGCTGCTAAATAGCCTCCCATGCTAATTCCCATCAAGGCTATTTTCTTAGGATCAATGTTGTATTGCTCTTTCCTTTCCAATAAGTAGTCTATGACAGGTGTCACAACATTTTCCCAATCGTGTCTAAAGGGAATATTTTGAGTACGAATAACTTCACCCTGACCAGGACCCTCAAATGTTAAACAATTGTATCCTCTTTCTAACGCCGGAGCCGCTGCAAATGAATAAAGTTCTTCAATAGTAGAGTCAAATCCTCCATGAACAATCAACGTGGGTCGCAAATTTGAAGTAGATGGCAAAGAAGTATCCTCTTTGTAGATCAGATGATCAAATTTGTCCTGATTTATCATCTCATTTTCATTTTTTTCTTTGAAATAACCCTTGTTCTCGCTTTTATTTGAATTCCTTAGATGAAAAAAGTACCCAGGAATAGTCGTATTCTCGTATGGAATTTGGAGTCTATCCACTGAAAATGGAAATAACGAAATGGCTTGTCTAAAACATTCTTTACTCAGTTGGCTCGTGGTTAAAATTCTTTTATCGGACGGATCAATTAACATAAATTCAGAGGACCTATAGTAATTAGAAGACCTAAGAAATGCTTCTCTTGCACTTGTGAAATGCCCCTTAGAAAGCGATTCACTGGCATACTTGCGTACTCTTTCGGCTGTTTTAAACCACTCTGAATGCCAACTTTCAAAGTCCCCTTCCTTCACGCGATAGGCTGTTGAGAAACATTCTCCTATATCCGCACACTTGTAATAGGCAGATCCCAAAGTTCTTAATAATTGTGAAGAAAAGGTAGAATCATTAAAGAAAATTTTCAAGATGTACGTATCGGTTTTTTAATGTAATAAACATTTAGACTGAAAAAAGATGATTTATTTATCAATAACCAAACTTTAATTGTCAAAAAATCACCTCAGCTTTCTATTTCTTATGTCCACTATTGGCTTTACAATCAAACAGTAAATAGTTTTTTAAGTTGAGTGAAAGGTTAAAGGAATTTAAACATCTTAAATCAAAAAAAATGATAATAACTACTTCACCATTATCATCATCAATAGTAATGGATTATCGACTATATCCAAAAAAAATAGAATCTAAAATTAGAATAATATTATTTGTATCATTAATAGCAGGAACATGTAATTTATTTATTAATCCTGAGCAGTTAAACTCAGTATTTACATACCTCAAGATACAATCATCTGATGATACCTTTCAGTTTGTTTTTGCTCAAACTGATCCGACGGCATCCAATAAGACTAAACTTGTTTATCACTTAAGCAGTGATGAACCTTGGAGAGCTACAATTGCCCTCTTGGATTCACAAACAATGCTAAAAATGGGATACAATGTTACATTAATGCTCAGTATCGAGGGAGTTCAGATAGGAGTAAAAGACCCCCACCATTATCTTGGATTAGAACCCTTAACTAGTAACGTCACTGATTTCATTCATAATGGAGGTAAGGTAATAATATGCGAAATTTGCCTCAAAATTGCAGGTTATAACAATTCCGATGTGATAAATGGTTCAATCATAGGAACACCATTAATAATGGCCAACCTGCTTAATCAAACTACGGTTGTGGATTATTAACTTAGATTCTTTTTTGTTTTTTTGTATTCTATTTTAACTTATTATGACAGTAAATAATAGTGATTAACAATAGAAAATGGTTTAAAAGGCCTCAAACTATTTTATCCAAAGGGTATTCGAAAGTAAAAGAAACAAACAATAAATTTTCATTGTGAGATGAATTTAAGATTCAAAGTTAAAACCATGAAAGGATATTTCACTCTATTGTGATAGAGTTTTCTTCGCTTCTTTTCTAGCTCAGATTAGTCATTTTTTTGAATATAATTTGAAAAGGTATGATCAAAAGCCAGAAGTAAGATGCAATTTGCAAATTAAAAAATGCAATACCAATTGAACTCGCAAATATCAGTCCAGGTATCAGTCCTTGTAATATATATAATTTTTGTTGCCTAATGGTCATATGATCATCCTTTAATAGATTGTATCTTAAGGCATGAATCCAAATCAGGGAAAGTAAAAAACTTGTAGCGGTCAAAATTATTGCATATAAAGCAAATGTGATAACATAGTCGCCTTCAAAACGCAAAGCAGTACCAAATGATATTAGTGTAACTAAAAACAGAAATAAGAGGTTTAACCATAGCATGATAGAATGTGAATCTTTAATTTTGTTAAATATTAGATGATATTTAATCCAAAATATCCCTATCACAGCAAAACTTGCAAAGTATATTTCGAATTGAGGTAAAAGATCAAGAAGTCTATTTGTAACTTCACCTTCTGACAAATTGGATGGCAAATCTGGTATATCTATTGAAACTGCTATAAAGGTAATAGCAAAAGCAAATATTGCATCTCCAAATGCTATAACATGATCTAATTTAACGTTATTAATTGAGACCATTATTTGATAATGTATTCGATATCAGGCTTATAATAAAAACAATATGTCTACATTTTTTTATTATCCAAAGTACAGATGTGAAAGTCTTTTCCCATAATATAATTCCAGTATTTCGAGTCGCTAAAATAACAAATTTCCAAGTAACTAAAAATAAAAAGATAGCGATATCATGAATAAAAAAAATTAGATATTGTTTTCAACTATCCTATGTAGTATTTCTCATCATTTGTAAGTAATGGTTCTTACTATCCCATATTGCTAGAGCCATACCAAGAAATTATACTCATAAATTTGATCATATATATCATATTTTTTTCATATATTGGTAACAAAATGAGTGTTGATAGGAATTCTTGTTACACTAATGATAAAGTCCATTTATTTGATTTGCGGATTACATCCTTTGCGGTGTAGTAATTGTCTTGCCAAGCTGATCCCCATGTGCCATCATCACATGTCCTTTTACCATTTCGCTAAATGGCAACACAGCGTTTATGAGTGGTTTGATTTTTTGTTTTGATGTCCAAAATAATACATCTTCTAATTCTGCTTTTGTACCCTGTGTAGCACCGACTAGATTTATCCCTCTGAAAAAGAGATATCTCAAATCGATTGTAGAATCATATCCTGTAGTTGCACCAGTAGAAACCAATGTGCCCCCCATCTTCAATAGCGATACTTCCTGTGGAAATACCGTCTTCCCTATATGCTCAAAAACAATATCTACCCCTTTCTTGTTGGTGATCTCTCTGACCTTCCGGTACCAATCTTCTTCTCTGTGGTTGACAACGTGATCGGCTCCCAACTCAATACATTTGTCCATTTTTTGTTTATTGCCTGCTGTAGCAATGACAGCGCAGTCGTAGAGTTTAGCGATCTGAATACCAGCCATACCAACACCGCTAGTTCCCCCCATTATTAACACCGTCTGACCAGGTTTTATCCTAGCTCTGTCTACAAGCATGTGCCATGATGTCATTCCAACCATGGAGATTGCCGCAGCCGATTCGTATGATACATTATCTGCTATTTTTGTGACATTTACCTCAGGTAAATGTGCATATTGACAGTAACCGCCCCACAAAGGACCTGTCTGAAATCCCCATACCTGCCTCTTTTCACAATCATACTCTCTACCAGAAGTACAGAGATTACATATTCGACAGCTCAAATTTCCGTGCGATACAACTCTATCACCTCTTTTCACTGAAGTAACCTCTTCACCAACATCCTCAACAGTGCCCGAAATATCGGTCCCTGATATGTGAGGCATTGGAACTTTAATTGGGCTACCCCAAATAGCCCACAAATCATTATAGTTATATGCCGCTGCTTCAACTTTTATCAAAACCTCATTTGGTTTTATTTTGGGAATATCTATATCTTCAATTTTTACTACTTTTTCAGGATCTTTATCATGCTCTCTAAAAACCGCTGCTTTCATAACTGCTTATTCACTTTGTTTATAATAGTATTAAGTAGATATACCTTACATCCACAATTTATATGAAGAAATAATAGTTCAAAATATATCTTGACGTTTAATATATGCAAATGGGAATTTATTTTACACATATTTCAATTACCGAATTATCAACTAGTGGTTTATAACTTCGAGTTGATCTAATAAAGTCTTAATCCTATTTCCCAAAAGCCACTTTTTTATTAGATCGTGATTCTGTCACAAACCTTTTTTGTTAAAGATAAATACAAAAAACTACTACCTATTCAAATATTATTCGATCTATACCTCTTAATTTGATCGAATTATATTACTAAATAATAGAACTAAATGTATCAATACTAATATGGTTTGAATAGTTGGGCCCATTTACCCAAAAACAAATTTGCCTCCATATTTTTTTTCTAACAGGTGTAACAAAATCTGTTCTTCATTCCTTTCTCTATCAGAATCATGATGATGGGTTAAACCCAAATCTTTAAAGAAATGTTCAAAACCCGCAGGGATAAACATGATGGATAAACTCCCTTTACCTTTTCCAATTTTCCTGTATGAATGCGGTATATCCTTGTCTAAAATTAGAATTTTATCTTTTGAACTAGAAATAACGTCTCCACCATACCTAAATAGGAAATCTCCCTCCATAACATAAATTACCAAATTCTCTCTACTGTGCACATGTAAAGGAACCTCCTGATCTCCGTCTGATAAAAAATCAATTTCAAGTATAGAATATTTACCCCTGGTTTGCTCACCAGTTAAGATAATTCTGAAATCCATCTTACTTAGATCATATAATTGATATGCCTGTTCATTGTCAAAGTTAAAGGGTTCAGAAGTATTAGTAGGATCATTTGCATTCATAGCCATTATTCTGCAATATAAGAATATAAGCATTCGCAAAACTTGTGGCAATTTATCAGGTCAAGACTTTTAAGTAGATCCTTATAGGCCAGGATCATACACGTGTTTTTAAATATTTTCATAGTTAACTCACCAATAAGGCAGAAAATATATGAATGACTCTTTTGTAATGAATTTGTTTGCGTAGTTTTGTTAATTCAAAGTATTTGAGATTATAAAGGTCTTTTAAAATTAGTCTAATTTACTAATATATGAAGTATCCTAAATTTAGGAACTAAAATGCGTTACAATGAGATTTTATTCTTTGTAAATAAATTGATTGTGGTTCTATTTCAGGTAGGTTTTTGAATAGTAATGAGATTGAACCAAAAAAGCATGACATGGAATTTGTCAAAGCAAAGATAAAGAAGGCGGACTATATTAACCGAAGGGTAACAATATTTATCCTATTTCATTCTTCACTGCATTTTGACAAGGTGTTCGAATAGATCTCCTTTTTATTAGTCTTTGATCATTTTTCAAGTAGAATGGATTTGCATATTTTGGCAGAACTGATCCTTGGTATAGAGATTTACTTTTCATCGCTATCCTGATTACGAGAATATAACAATACTAATAAAGAATTGCCTCAACGAGAGATTTTTAATACAAATTTGGCTATAGGCGCCCGTTAGTCAGTAGCGTTATGGGAGATGCAGTAAGATCTTGTCAGGATACAGGGTAAATTTCAATTACACTTCTGATAGTAGACATTGTACTCATACTCGAGGGAAAAAATCATGTATCAATGATGGGGATATGCCCTACCTTCAAAAGTTGGAAGAACTAATCGTACTTGTGATAATTTACTAGCCAGGACTTGCTCACATGAGTGCGATAAGACTAACTTAAATATAATGAGAAGAAAATAAATAATTCCAAACTAAAAAGCAAAAAGTCAAGTTTGAATACGTTGTAAATTGTAAAAATTTTTCTAAAAAAACACCTTGCTTATCAGATTATTAAATAAAGGCTATGATCGTAGGCACAGACAATGCAGCTTATGAAATTTCCTTAAAGGTGTTGGACAATGGTTTGATCATGGCGACATATAATAAAGATCATTTAAATCCGATTTTCCAACGTCAAGTTATTTAGTCACGTTAAACAAACCCATCCAACCCAAATCTGAAAATTCATTAATGTGAGAATGGAACATGTATTGGCCTGTGTACGGGTAACTAAATTCGATAATTCCTCTATCTCCTTGTCCCAAAGTCAAAATGTCATTAACAAAGGACGGTATTTTTGATGTGCCACTTGGATAATATTTAAAAACATTTCCATGAAGGTGGAACGAATTTACCGGGTCGAATTCTAGCATGTTGATTAGATATATTCTATAGTTTGTATTTTGGTGGATAGGGATTGGATTTTCCATGTAATCGAAGGCTTTTCCATTTACAGTGTAGACTTCGTTTCCGTGCTCAAATTCTTGGGGCATGTAATCTTCTTCATATTCTTCAGGCGTTGGAATGCGACTTGGACCCACTCCTTCTTTTTCGTAATCCAAGTCATATCCATTCATCATCATAACCATCTCAGTCATATTTTGCCTGGGTATTTTTGGATCTATAATCAAGGCACCGTACAATCCATTGTTAATGTGCTGATCTACAGGAGATACATGACAATGATAAGGATATACGCCATAAGGACCTGCTTTAAAAATATAAGTAAAGTTTTGTCCTGGTTTTATGTATCCACCCGGGCCATCGACTCCATCCATATCTCCTGGATGAATGGAATGCATATGCAATGAATGAGTATGGTTATTATTTTGAGGATTGATTACTTTTATTTTTACAATATCTCCTTCAGTTACCCTCATTGTGGGACCGGGGATAGTACCGTTGAATGTCCAAGCATGGTCAAAAACTAATCCATTACTAGCAATAGGTATAGAGCTATTTTCATCTATGATTAATGTAAATTCTCTAGTCGTTTGGTTAAAGCTATTTTTACTATTGTTTTTGATTTCAGAAATCACATGGCCACAATTAAAAAAAGTCAGATATTCAATGGAAGTTGGTCTCTTATCGGTGTCCATAGCGCAATTTTTAAATTTATCGTATTCTGATACCGTAAGAGATCCATTATAAATGGGATCATTGGCAAAATTTGAGTGATTCTGCATAAGAACATTTTTTAAATTTACCATGTCGTCGTTTGTTGAATTGTCCGTTCCGGCTCTACTAATGTTAATAATCGAAGCATGTACAGAGTTACCATATAATACAATTGTTAAAAATGACAAAAATGCAAACAGTGCTAAAATACTCTGTAACGTATTGCGATGAGTAATCATGGCTGGCTACCTCAAATCAACAGTGTGAGTATATTCATTTATAAGGCAAATTAGAACCAATATCTTGTAATGCCGAGATGATCATTTCTGTTGTCATGCTTGGGCCAGCAGTCCACACCACCAATGTTTGTTCTGAATCAGTATCTCTGGCTATACCCCTCAGGTCCTTAAATGAGTATGTACTTTCAATTGAAAAGCCTTTTTCTGTGAAATCCTTACTATAGTCATCAATATCTTTTGTTGGTACCATGAACACACCAACGCTTTCTATATTAGAACTTGAATTGGTGTTTAATTTGTTTGGCTGATCAATTACCTTCACATCACCCCTCATCACAAAACCCTTCTGCACCGCTTCTTGATCTATATCGGGGCTGTAGTAACCAAAGTTTCCAATGGTATTAAAAACCATAGGGTTTGATGCAGAGTATTCCGGTAGGACGCCACTATCAAACAGACTTTCATCGTTGTTAATGATTATCCTGTGCTCGTGACTAACATCGCCACTAAACCATATGACATTAGTGCCTTTATTTATAATCGCATTTTGTGGTAAGAAAGATTGTTCAATGAATCTGTTCTCTTTTGCTTCACCGTTACCATGATGTGCTTCATCTGGGATGAGTATAATTAGGTTTTTAATATTGTTACCAAGAGTTGCGGTTTTTGTATCAAATATGTGTTTAGCATCTATATTTGGTAATTCTTGTGTTTGACCAGTAGTCACATTTTGCACCAATTGACTTGAAATATTCTGATTCTGGGCTACCGTAGCGTAAGCCCAATTTGCCAGAGATGCAGTACTTGAAAAAGCAAATATATACATTGTTAGCAATAAACAAAACCCCAATACAAATAAATACATCTGATTATTAGTATCATTTATTAAAAGATTCTTTTTTTCAAATATTGTGTTAAAAGTAAATCCACCATTTTTGCCATTCGTCAAAAAAATCAGCCTACATATATGTTACTATGGGTAATATAAGAATATATCGAACAGTTATTCTTATAAATAATAACTATTACTATTGTCCAAAATTCAAATAAACAATATATAATAAATAAACAACATTATTTTCTCATATACATTATTCTAGGTCATGGTCCCTTAATTGCTGTTCTTAAATTTGACAATGGGTTACTTAAATCTTCAGGTTAAAATCCATATTTTACAAGTACAAACTTGAAAAGAATCCCAGCGCTTCAAGGAAGCAGGGTACAACAATAATAACAGGTTACACCATTAAAGAAAATTTGCCAAAAAAAAATGCAAATATAATCTTTTCTTCAACCATCCCAATTCCAATAATTCATTTTAAATTTATTAACTTGTCTTTATAATATATGGAGCAGGATGAAATGTTAGATGATTCAAGTCGTTAGGATTTGTTTTGGTTATAACTATTCCTGCAAAGACTAGTATTTTTGGGTAAATTTTCTTTTGGAAATAAAAGAAACAGATCTCATTTCTATTCTGCCGTTTCAACGATAGACAAGAATGGATATGTTGACGCAAGAGGATATCAATTGTAAAGCCGGAAATTTCAACTAAGGTAGATAATTCACATATATGAACATCTTTTAAAAAAAGATGAGAGCAAAACAGCGAATGAAAATGAATTATATGGAAATATTGTTGTATGCAAAGCTACTGACAAGATTTGAATATCGAATTCACGTACTAAAACTACTTTGGCAATCGCGGTAATCAACATTTCAAAAGAGAGTTCATGCGATTTTGCCAAGAGGTTCAGATAAAAACCTAGTCAAAGGTTTGCGTTGCACGCATCCAGATCGTGACATAATACCCATTCTTGATGCTCAAAGTGCATTGAACATCATTGCTACTTTCATACTTAAGAACAAATCCGCCCTCTTGAAAACTTTATTCTGTAACAAATGCCAAAAAGAAAGATATAAGATCATATTTTAATAAATAACTGCTTTTGTATTTTATCCGTACATTGTTTTTATTAGTTGATTTAAAAGCACAAGATATTTTAATTATCAATCATATTTCATAAAACTTTTGTAATTAGTATTATACACAAATAAAAATGATATTTGCAAATCCTTTTTTTCAAGATAATGGCAAATATCAATTAATATCCGTCTGAATCTGCAAGTTTAATCTACAATCAATCTCTTTTTCCGATAGACCGATTACCTACCCAACCCGAGTCAAAGTAAAATTGCAAACGAATTATTGGAAATGTCTCTTTTTATCTGCTAGTTAAAACCTACCCCTATACAAAGCTGTTATATTGATAGTATCGAGAAAGTGTTATTTCCAAATCAATTAATTCAGGTGTAGTAAAAGAAGACAAGAGTACGTGGTTATCCAAAGGTTCCATATTTATCAATATTTCCCTAATAGGTCTGTTATTCCAAGCAGAAAATCTATCAATTACTATTATGGTAGTGCCCATCTCATCAATTTCAAACTCGCCTGCTGGAAGCTTTGACATCAGATACTTGCATTTTTCAACTAATAGGATACGAGTATCTCTTTCTGACATCATTTCTATATAAGTTATGCATAGATACTATAATTTGATTTGAAATAATTTTACAATAAAAATTTACTCGAACATTATTCAAATGGTCAAAGATAAATTGGATGTATTGAGTTTTGTTTGAAGACGAATATTTACAAAGCACAAACATTAATTGGCTTTAGAAATATAACTTGTTCACTTGTACTTATGGTTGAACTATAGAAAAATCGTGTAGAATTCTTTACTATTAGACAATACTTAAACTTGTTTACCAAAAATTCTAAAATAGCTAATATATATGGAATTATTGTAATCAAGTTTACAAGTATGAATACAGGTAAAACATTACTAGTATCAGCAGCAGTCGTTTTAGCACTTGCTTTGGTTTTAGCTCCATTGGCAATTTCAGAAGATGCATTAGCAAAAAAGAGTAACAAAGCAAAACAAGCTATTACTCAATCTCAAAAATCAAAACAAAATAGCCAAGTCGTTTCTGGTGGTAGTACCTTCTTTTCAGGAAATAACCTTAACTTCCAATTCCAAGGTAACACTGGTAATAACGCAGCTGCACAATCAAACGACTAACTTTCTTCTTTTTTTAAATTAACGGATAAAGTGTAATTACATATTTTTATAATTCACTAAAAAATGAAGATACAGATTTTTTGAGAAATTGCAAACTACATATTTCAGAGTTTATTTCTTTTTATTGTCAATCTAATATTGATTTATCTCTGTTAAGACATTAAGAATTATCGTCATTAGCAAAGATATAGAATTGATCTACAAATACGTTTCTAAATCCAATCTATAAAGCAGCAGTATTCAATCAAGTCCTGATCCATAAAGAGACTTTGCAAAATCAGGCATTACTAACCTGGTTTATAAAGTCTTGGAAAAGATTTCGATTGGATTAGATCGGATGGAAAGTGGCGAAGGCATTGGTGTAGATGTTCCTCACACCTCATCTTTTAAATTCTAGTCCACATGTAGACCAAAGATCAGTGATGGAATTCACATATTTATCTTCTATGCAGTATACACACCATCAAAGAGTGGATTCATGTGTGGGTTTAAATTATGAATTAATAATTTACATAAACTACTTTTTTGTTAATTGATTCAAAACATATTGGATGGATGTCCTTTTCTAAACTTTTATTTATTATATAAAATTTGGGATATTATTGGTAAATATTGTAAATATAAGCCAATTTAAATGCTAAAATTAGAGTATGAAACTTTTCCAGAATAGTACATAAAATGAGTTATAAGCTATATTTGTAAAAATTAGAATATGACTATCCAATGTCCACATTGCTTTTTAGATATGAAAAAGAAAATTCAATTAAACGAAGAATTAAGTGAATGTCCTAGTTGTGAAGTATGGGCGGACTCATTTAATTTAGAAAAAATATTCAATTTACGAAAAGACAATACAATGGGCTCTTTAACGAAACAATTTCATAATAATACAGGTAAGAACATTTCCAAAGAATATGGAGATTATTACTATTATAAGAAACCGTTTCAAAAGAATGTCGATAAGGACGAACTTTCTGGGTTCGAATAAAATTATCGACCAGTGTATCCAAACACTGTGGTACCAATAACCATTGTTAAGAAATAATGAAATAATCCTCCTTCTCAGATACCTCTATTTTGTGTTTCAAACTTTGTATCCTGAGTCATATTAGGAGGCTTAGGATTAGGATCTATTTGTGGAGACTTTGTTGTATTTCCGAGCGTGTTTTGCACCTCGTCCTCGGCTCCCACTGTGGTATTATCGCGAGTGAAGTTCAGGTTATGGTTAAGATCAGTATAAGATAGATTTGCACTATTAGTTGACGATTTATTATCAAAAACCGCTCCTAGGCCACCACTAGCAAACACAGGTATTGAAAAGCCTGCGGTGATCAAAACAAGCAGACTAAAGATTAGAACATTTAACATGATATTGTTGGTGCATTAATCATTAAATAGCTCCATATTCTTCAAAAAAGTTATAACAATAAAACATAATAATTTCTTATCAGTAAACCATTCTTTTTTTTTAGTTTTTTTTAAATTCCTCCCGTATGCAAATTTGATGCGTAAATCTTTAGGCGGTTTTAGCGATATTCTTCTTAAGGATGTAAAAAAGCAATATATGACTATTTAATAAACAATAGAAAATTTAATGATCCTTAAACATTCTATGAAATTCTTCATCAGTCATCTTTTTCTTTGCTTGAATCCATTCTTCAACATCCTTCCCAGCTAGATATCTGATCTTTGGATTTGTATCTATTATCGCTTCTAGGACGACTTTTGCAACCTCTTCTGGAGTTGAGCTTTTGGTCTCAATCATTTGTGTAAAATTTTTTTCCATATTTTTCATAAAATCAGCATAAGGAGAATTCGGATCCTGTGATTTCTTGGCAAAAACAGTAGAATTAAAGAAATTAGTTTTGATTACCCCTGGTTCTATCAATACTGTTCTAATCCCAAATGGTTCTAGCTCATATGACATTGACTCAGAAAGCCCCTCTAGTGCAAACTTGGAACTTGCATATGCAGATAGTGTTGGTATTCCGAATCTGCCAACACCAGAGCTGATATTTACGATTAGACCAGATTTCTGCGCTCTCATTAACGGTACAACAGTCTGGGTTGTACGGATGAGGCCAAAGAAATTAGTTTCAAATTGTTGTTTGATTTCATCTATTGAAGTATCTTCAAATGCTCCGACAAGCCCATAACCAGCATTATTAATTAGTATATCAATTTTGCCTGCTTTATTTTGGATATTTCTTATGGCGGTTTGTACCGATTGTTCATTGGTGACATCTAATTGTTCGAATTGCAATGTGGAAAGTTTTTCTTTCTCCACAATTGATCTTAATTCAGATGATTTATCCAAATTACGCATAGTTGCAAACGTGTTGTATCCATTTCTTGCCAGTATTAAAGAAATTTCTTTTCCTATACCGCTTGAACTACCAGTGACTATTGCATTTTTGTCTACCATAATCTTGTTTTATACCCAATTCATATAAATCTATCGTATGACCGATATATTCACTTTAAACTAACAGGGTGTCCAAATATGCAAATACGAGACATTAAAATTAAAAATGTTAATTTACACGTGGTTGTTCAAAGAACATATGAGAAATCTAGTAAGACACAAATTCTATAGGCAACTATCTGTCTTTTTTTATATTCGATCAGCCAATAGTCTTCAAAAATATCCTTTGTAAGAGGTACATTTACAACCACCCTTAGTGCATCTAGGTAATTCAGCGTGTTTTACGTGTAGACTTCTGGAGTGAGAACAGTTTTTACAAGGCAAATAATCAGTTGGATTGATTAATTTTACCATAGGTTTTATTAAATGCAAAAAGATATTTAAGATGTTCTAGTTGTTAGTTATTTGAAATCTACAGCATAGACGTCCATAAATTTGTACAAAATTTGTAAACCCATCTTCACTCTGAAAACTTAGAAAAATTTTGAAGAAATATTACAATATTGGCCAAGTAAATTATCTATTATTTCTTTTGAGTAAATTTTACGATGAAAATGAGATCTAACAGTATGGTCATCATATTTTACTATTAAAAATATCTATTTATAAGCATTAAATATTTAATATTTAAAAATACTTAAAACAATAAAGTTAAGTATTTTACACTTTACCCAAACACGTTGAATGTGATTATTTTGTTACCAATAATGCATCAAGAGACGAGTGCAAAAAATTAGATAAAGGTGGGCAGTTTTCTGAAAAAACATTTAAACTATAAATCAAAACGAGTCTCACTGATCGAGAATCTAAAATACTATAATAAAGCCATTTAATGATTGTGATCTATCCTAATTGCGTCATATAAATTATAACAGTTTAGATAACAATCCAACTGTATTGGAATTCGAAGGGTGAAGGGTATCATAGTCAATCAATTTTTACAATTTATTGACTCATATTGAACTGATTTCATCAATACAAATCATATAATAATTTGTAATTGAGGCTTTTGCAGATTACTTTCTAAATAACTAAACTTTATAGCTGAAATATATCATATGCGCGTCAACATAAAAATGAGTATCATTCAAAAACCTGGTGGAAAGAATATTACCATCCGTCATGTGACAATTTATGATGCGATTTATAAATCTCTTAATCTTATTAATACCAAAATTACCCACCCAATAACACTAAGTAAGATTAGCAATAATCCAAACGTACAGAAGATTCTCTTGGCAAAAGGATTAATTAGAGAAGTGAAACCTAAGGAAAATTTGATAAGTGAATATCAGAATTACAAGTACTTTGTTATCGCTCCCAAAGGCCATGAATATATAAAACGATTTGAAAAATTGAGAGAATTAGTTGAATAATAATGCTAATTTTAATTATAACTAAATTCGCAATACTTTCAATACTATCTAAAATTCATAAATGGTTCTCCAATATAAGAACTATTCCGCTTGGCTAATTCTTTTAGCCCTTTTTTGCTTATTGGATCTATTAACCATGCGTTTTGTTATTTGTTCGGACTTTACGATAACCGCTAGGTAAAACACTTTTATCAATTACAATGATTATTTCTTCAATATGTAAAAGTATCATGAAACACAGAATAATGTTTTTTTTCGATGATTGAAAAGTTAAGACAAGTTATAAAATGTTACTAATTGACAACCTATTAAATTATCACAATATGGCTGATTATTGTTTTTTGCAAACATACAACAACGATTTAAATGGGAATCCCGAAAGTGAAAGTGCAACCATGATTCTTATGATTGTTCTTTGCCCATATCCTGCCTTTATGTGCCTCGACAATCTTTCTACAAAGATACAGCCCAATGCCAGGGCCATAATATGAGTCTGACGCAAACTTGGTAAACAGTTTTGAGAAAATTTCCGGCTTAAGCTGTTCACCATCATCTTCTACACTTAATTCGAGAATATTTTTAGAATGGACTCGTTTGGTGTTAAGTTTCAGTGTGATTTTACCTCGATTTCGGACAAACCTCATTGAATTATCCACCAAATTTTGAATTACCTGCCCTATTCTGAATTTATCGGCAAATATAAGGATATCTTTATCAAAATTAACATACTCTATAGCAACATATTTGTTGTATTCTACATTCCTTACCAGATCAGATGTTATTTGTATTGCCAAATGATTGATACTAAAGTGCTCCTTATTTAGGTAAAGTATATTTCCTTCGAGTCGAGTAATATCCAATATATTCTCCGATAGTCTTTGAAGTTTCTTGGCGTTAGCCATTGCTACACGTAACATAAAATTCTGATCATTATTTTTGATCTCTTCTTTGAGTAACTCAGTAATACCCAAGATTGACTGCAGGGGCGTACGTAGCTCATGTGCAACCAGATCCATGAACCTGCTTTGCATTCTTCCATGAGATTTCAGATTTTCGTGTGCTTCTTTGAGACGACTATGTATTTCAGACTGTCTCCATAAACTATTGAAAATTATGGTTATGGTTTCGGTTATCTTATTACTCTCAATGAATAATGCCAAGCCCAGTGCATCTGCATACTTTTGCTGATTATCATCTATTACTTCCCATAATAAGGTATTTTTATCATCAAAAACTATTATTCTATTATAGGACATCATAGTCTGCTCTAAATCCCTGAACACTAGATTCTGATACTTGGATTTGATTTTGTTTACTTCCATTAAGTTCCCTGGATCAGGAATTGTTAATATCCTGACTCTGATTCCTCTTTCACCCAATCTGTTTAACATTTTAAAACCTCCTGAAATTTCTGTACGATAAAATCCATTCATAGAGGGTAAGATGATTAAAATATCTTTTTTTACCAAAGTGCTTAGATCATATACCCTCTGTAGTGCTTGGTTTGAGTCATAAATTACTTCAATCTTGTCGTCAATATGATTTACAATCTGTTGCACTCTTTCGTCACAATCTGTAGCAGTATCCCATAACTTTTCAAAAGTATTTTGAAAGTAGAGGAGATTATCCTGATCGCTGTTTAGGAAAAGTCTATCGATAACGTTCTTTCCCTTTTTAATTCGTTTAATGATTGAGGTAAAATATTTGTCAGATACTGCAAAACTAAACGCAGGTTGTTCGCTTAAATGGCGAATCTCAATTCCCATTTTTAAGAACCTATTAACAAAAAGTATATCATTTTTATTTCTAATGGTGGTAAGCCATCTAATCCTTATATGTTGTCCATTTTTTTCCTTGGATGTTATGACTTTAAATTGATCTATGTAATCCTGATAACCAAATGTTAGTTCATCAATTGATGAGTATATGCAGATATGCTCTGACTTTTCTATGAAGTGAGACAATTTATATGCTGCATTATCAGTTGAATTAATGCAGGGCAAAGATAAAGAATGATCCCTATTCTTTACTAATTTCAACATATGTGATCTAAAAGGTGACGCATTTGCAAACAAAGTCTCAAATGAAAATCGAGTAATTGGCAAGACGTCTTTATTATTGCTATACATACCATCCAATATAGCTGTACCAGTTGCACTAATAGACAATTTCACATATTCACATTCAGATACGGCAACAATCCCATCAATTTTGTCAAGGCATTTAATTTCAGTACATAAATTAAGGAACGGTGGAAGTTCAAAATGATTCCTTGATGGAAATTTTATGATGCACCTAATTATCCCACCGCTTTTGATTAGATTTGAACATAATTTAGTAAATTTAGAATCATTTTTCAGAAATAACAAACCATCTAATCCGATTAAAAGATCTAAAGCTGATTGAGTGTGTTCTATTAGCCCATTAAGTCGAAGTTGGCCATTTTCTTTGTTTTGAATAACTTCAACGCTATCACTCATTCTTAGCTTTATGAACTGTATAGCATGACTAATATTTATGGCATTCTATTACTACGATTAGAATCATAAATAAGGGAACTACTCATACAAATTTTATTTAAACGATCCAAATAGAACTTATCTTCTTAAAGTGCATTACACAAAGCGAATTATAGTTAATGGACTATATCATATTATTTGATGATATTGTATTTAGGTAGTACAAGATGATATTCAGTTAAATGAGCCGGAGGATATATACTTAGAGCCTATCCCAAAATTCGATAGAAATATAGCTTCTTATCTCTCTTGCTAAACTGTGACCTGTATCCAGAAGGAAGTGAAAGCAAGGATTGTCCATAACCATAATCTTCCATCTTCCTACTATC
>NZ_VUYS01000004.1 GCF_008389435.1 Candidatus Nitrosocosmicus agrestis
CTTGAACCAAGAGATGGAATTGGTGGACACTGTCTACCAAAGGATACAAAGATGTTTATCAATTCATCTAACACAATGAAGAGCAAGATACTTCAAGCTGCCATGGAAATTGATGAGGATTATAGGGAATACAGACAAAAAATACAAAATGAAATAAAGATACCAGTTATCTAGTTACTTTATAAAAACAAACTGGTTTGGTTAATCAATAATGAAAGGCTCTGAAATAGAAAAGTCTGAGAGAATTCAAGTATCCACTTGGACAATGCTTGCCATCTTGGGCTCCACTATCCTGATAACAATGTACGGAGAAACAATGCTATTACCGGCAATTGGAGATATAATAAGAGATTTTGATATATCATACAGTACCTCATCATGGATTCTGACGGCATATTTAATAGCTGGAGCAGTAATGACACCTATCGCAGGAAAGCTTTCTGACATATACGGCAGAAAAAAAATGGTATTGGCAATTTTTGTTGTTTATATAATTGGTATTACTTTGGGAGGTTTTTCAAGTAATATCTATATGTTACTATTTGCAAGGGTTATTCAAGGTATTGGAATTTCAATGTTCCCAATCGCGTTTGGAATCATCAAGGATCAGTTTCCATCATCTAAGATTGCGATCGGTGTGGGAATTTTTAGTTCAATGTTTGCTGCAGGTGCCGTTGTTGGTATGGCTATAGGAAGTACAATAGTCCAGAACTTTGGATGGCAGGCTACGTTCTTAACCATCATTCCTATTGCAATACTACTCTGGTTTATTATACAAAAAAAGATCAAAGACGACACTACGATGAAAGAGAACTCAAATATTCCCAAATCAGACGACAAGCACACTCTCAAATCCGAAGTCAAAAGTTATCAAGTCGGTAAATCAGCTGCCAATCAACATATAGACATTAAAGGAGCATTGGCATTAGCCTTTTCAATATCATCTTTCCTATTAACATTAACATATTTTGCAAATATGAATGGACAAACAAATGAATCATCAAATATGGATAGTTTTGTATTTATTACCTTAATTACCTTGACCATCATATCCTTAACTGTTTTCATACTTGCTGAAAAAAGAGTAAAAGAGCCATTAATTCCGCTGAGTCTAATCACAGATAAAGTTTTACTTCCATCAAATATCCTTCTATTAATATTTGGGATCACAATGTTCATGGTTTATCAAACTATTCCAATATTAGTAACCAGTCCTGCACCGGATGGATTCGGTGGTGATGCTATACAGAGTGCTATGGTTCAATTGCCGTTCATGGTAGTATTTTTGATTTTTGCCCCATCATCTGGCTTTATCGTTTCCAAAATAGGGAATTTCAAACCTATCATTGTTGGAGGTATATTGACATCAATTGGATTTTTTAGTCTATTTATTTTTCATGCGAATCAAGCTGCTATTTCAATTAATCTTGTATTGATTTCAGCTGGACTATCTCTCACTCAAGTAGGAGCTTTTAACATCACATTACAACACACCCCTATCAAATTCAGCGGAGTTTCTATAGGCATATCAGTTGTTTTGGTCCTTATAGGAAGTTCAATCGGCCCCGTAATTGCCTCGACGTTTATGCAAACTTTTCAAGATATGTCGGTTGGACCAGCTGATAAACCATTTCCTTCATCACTAGCTTATACATTAATTTTCTTGTCAGCAGGGATAATATCACTATTATCATTTCCTTGTATGACATTATTAAAGAGTCGAATAATTAAAAAGCAGGTAAGCGAATAAAAGTAATGATTGAATAAAATTTTAAATTATGATGACAATTTTGCCCCAATTAATTTTTAGATATTTGAAAAGACCTAATATATGAAATCAGATAATCAGAAAATTAGACGTTATGTGTCATGTTTACAAATACGTTTATGGGAATACCGCCAGATCGAAGACCAATCCTAATCTTATTCATATCATACATAACATCACCTATGCTATCTCTTATCCCACGAGAGGCGAAGTGCAAATGATCACCTTCTAAATTAAGTGTATAGATTCCGTCTTTTTCACAGTGTTGGCCAGAAACAAATTTCAAATGTCCCTCTTTCACCAAATCGTCCAGTTCTCGACAAACGGGTCTTAGTAATGCCCAACATTCTTCTTCTTTCAACTGAATGTTCATTCTAAACGTATAAAATATAACTCTATCATCATCTAAACTAAAAAATTCCTGATTATTTGGTCCATACTATGACATTCAATGAACATTTACACTGTAACATTACTAAGAATAACTAGTAACGTAAATATGCATTATTTGGAATAAAAATGAAATTAATATGACTTGTATTTTGTTTAGAAATAATTTTGGTGATATTATAAAATTTTAATATATTAGCAATCATACTCAATGTCTACCATGAGCGATAAGGAAGTCAACCCATATGACTGGTATAGAGACTTCTTTGAAAGGAGTTTCAAAGATAGGAAAAATTTTATGAATTTTAACACTGATTTATTCAAAGAATTTAATCAAATGCAAGAAGAAATGGAAAAAATATACAATCAATTTAATGATGTAGGCTATAACCCTCCAAAAGAACTAGTAAGAGAATATGAAACAGAAGATGGAAGTAAAGTCAGAGAAGTTGGCCCGATAGTTTATGGATACTCTATGACAATAGGTCCTGATGGATATCCACGTATTAGAGAATTTGGACACATCAAAAGAAGTAGACCAACTCAACTGAATGGGTCGAGAGATCAATTAGACCTAGGAGCAGCACCAAGAATAAGAGGTGAAAGGGAACCTCTAGCGGATATTAATACAACTAACAAAGAGATAAAAGTGATTTTAGAGATTCCAGGTGTCAAAAAAGAAGATATTAGATTGGACTTGTATGGTAACAATTTAGAGATTTCTACCATGCATGGACAAAGAAAGTACAAAAGAACCCTCGAAATTCCCTCAGATGCAGAGATAGACTCAGCAAGATCGACATACAATAATGGTATTTTAGAAATAACTTTTGATAAAAAAAAAGATCGACGAAATCAAAGGGTCGAGAGATTAAAATTGACTAAATAGCGAAAATTTAGTCGAGATCAGACTTCCTCTATGAACTTGGTTGTATTTGCAAAAGTATAGTAATAAAATCTATTGTGATTCTTCAAAGACTATTATCATAGGACTCCCCTGTTCAGAAACTATTATCCTCTCACCTTTTATCTTGTCCCTACCTTACGCATATGAGCAGGAATGCCATGTGGTTTTATACAAATTATAAAAAATGTAAAACCGTTGACAAATCTTTGTACAGACTCCAGGGCCGCTATTAGCGATACGCAAAAGTATTGAGATAATCAAGATACGTAATTTTAAAGAAGTTCATAGAATAATTAACAATGTAACTATGTCAAATGCAGAAATTGCAACGATGCTTCGAAGAATTGCATTCTTAATAGAACTAGACTCTGAGAATTCAGAAGCAGAGAACACCAGATTGAACTTTAAAAGTAGAGCCTACATCAAGGCATCTGATCAAATTCAAAACTTGCCAATCAATATCAAACAGCTGTATGAAGAAAAAGGCATTGACGGTCTTTTGCAAATTCCATCCATTGGCAAAGCAATTGCAACAAAGATTTCAGAATTCTTGAACACAGGTACTGTCGATTATTATGAGAAACTTAAGTTAAGATACCCTATTCAAATTGATGATTTTTTAGACCTTGAAGGCATTGGCCCAAAGACCTTACGGCGAATTTTCAGCAAAATAAATATCAAAACCCTTGATGAATTAGAAGAACTGGCAAGAAATAGAGAGTTACGAATACTTCCAGGATTCTCTGCAAACAAGGAGACAGATATCTTAAAAAAAATTGAAATGCATCGCATCGGCAAAAAGAGGTTCTTATTAGGAGATATCTATCCCCTGGCTCTTAAAATAGAAGAATTTCTAGTGAATAATGAGGAAGTTTCAAAGGCAGCAGCTGTAGGTTCATTCAGAAGAATGAAAGAAACGGTAGGAGATCTGGATTTTGTAGTTGTTTCAAATGATCCAAAAAAGGTAATAGAAAAATTTGTAACTATGCCAAATGTAAAAGAGATTCTAAGTAAAGGAGTTACAAAGGCATTTGTAAAACTCAATAATAATATGGATGCAGATCTATTAGTAGTTCCTTCAGAGAGCTTTGGCACAGCATTGTTGTATTTTACTGGTAGTAAGAGACATGGAATACACCTACGAAAACTAGCTCAAGTAAAAGGATACAGATTAAATGAATGGGGTTTGTATGAAAACAATACAGATCAAAAGATAGCAGGTGAGTCAGAATCGGATGTATACGATTTGTTAGGTTTGGAGTGGATACCTCCGGAAATGCGAGAAGACAATGGTGAAATAGAGCTAGCTAAAAAAGGATCCAATTCATGGCAACATAAGATGGCTTTATTAGTAGACTATAATGACGTGAGAGGTGACCTTCAAGTTCACTCAAACTATACTGATGGTAAATTATCGATAGAAGATATGGCGTATTATGCGAGAATGTTGTTTGATCTAGATTATATTGCAATTACTGATCACACACAAAGTTTAAAAATTGCTGGTGGCCTTGATGAGAAAGAGATTTTAGATCAGCAGATAAAAATACATGAAATAAATGATCGGATAAAAAGTAGTCAATTCTTTGAAGATATGGACACATCTGTTGTTAAGAATCAGTTTTATCATTATGGGAATAATTATAGGAGCAGAAAAAAAGATGACAAAAAGACTGACAAAAAATTTAGGATTTTATCAGGAGCAGAAGTCAATATTCTAAAAGATGGAACACTCGATATTAGTAACAATGTTTTAGACAAGCTAGATTTAGTTGGTGCTGCAATCCACTCAAATTTTTCACTACCAGAAGAGATCCAAACTGAAAGATTGATAAAAGTTGCACAAAATCCGAGTGTCGATATTTTATTTCATCCTACAGGCAGAATAATAAATAAGAGAGAAGGGTATCAGATTAACATCTCTAAGGTGTTATCTGCTTGTTTAGATACAAAAACGGTAATTGAAATTGATGCTCATTATAATAGGCTGGATATTAGAGATGAATTGATCAGGACATCTATCAACAATGGTGTTAATCTAGTCATAGACTCAGATGCTCACCATCCTATGCACTATGCATTCCTAAATCTAGGAATTTCTCAGGCCAGAAGGGGATGGGCAAATAAAAAAGATATTCTAAACACCCAACCGATACCCGAACTTTTGAGTAGTCTAAAATAATAGACTGAGCAAAAAAACATCTATAGATATTGAGACAGAGTTGAGATATTAAAATTAAAATTAAAATTTCATTTCCGTATCTTCAAATATTGTAATTTGTTATCTATTTAGTCATGCATGCAATCACGTAGAACATCTGAAATAAAGGAAGCAATTATGAAGAATTGGATTCAGTTACAAAAAACCATGAGGGAAAAAATATCAGAAAAAATGATAGTTAGTTCTCCACCATCGATATTTATTGGCAGTTATTCATATCCAAAGGTAAGTATTGGACCGCTAGTTTCCACATTTAATGAAGATACTGCATTATTCGACCATCCTGAAGAATGGGCAGGCCAATCATTAGAAGATATTATAAAATACAGATTATCTTTAATACGAGGGACAAATCCGACCACGGTAAATATTGCATCAAATAATGACAAGTTAATTGAAACACTTCAAGAATTAACCATGGCAATAAAGTCTACAAATATTGAAGTAAACTTTGCGAAGGAACCAATTTTCAATTTTGATGAAATAAAAAAGAATGGGGTTACAGATTCAGATTCGATACATTATGGTTTGGCCTCAAAGATAAACGACCTAAAATTACCTAGTGGGTTGATTGTTGATAAGAAGATAGAAAAAGCGTATTATGATAAGGATCTGAAAGCAATAGAAGCCGTTACCAAGTTGTATAATGAAGGCATTGAAATAAGCAAGTTAAGCAAAGCTCTAAGTATAGGAATGATAGGAATTCAAAAAAATAGAAGAATAGTTCCTACAAAATGGAGTATTACAGCTATAGATCAAATCCTTTCCTCCGAATTAATTAAAAAAATAAAGAATTTTGATTCTGTGAATTTTTACCAAGTGTACAATTATAGCCATTTGGATAACACTTATTCAATTATATTAATTCCTGATAAAACATGGTGTTTTGAAATGCATGAAGCATGGATAGATAATACCGGAAATGTGGAAATTGAAACAGATATAGAAGTTGCAGGTAGATTGAGAAATTATCCAAAAATGGGTGGCTCATTTTTTGCAGCAAGAGTTGCTGTTTCAGAATATCTAGTTCAGAATAGGAAATCAGCAGGCATTATGGTATTTAGAGAAATTCAACCACAATATTTACTGCCTGTAGGCGTATGGCAAATAAGAGAGGGAATTAGAAAAGCAATGAGAAAAGGACCAAGAGTTTTTGACTCCTTAGAGAAAGCCCTGATTTATGCTTGTAGCACAATGAGTGTTTCAAAGAAAGAATGGATTAGTAATAGTAATTTATTAAGATTTGTCAAAAATCAAAGAAGAATCCAAGATTATTTTGACAAAACTCAATAAAATATTGCTCATGTTATTGGTTTTGATACGTAAAATGTCACATATCTGCAGATTTGACAAAATATCAAAGCAAATTTCTGTATTTTAAATGGAAATAAAAGTAGGGAACAAAAATATCAATATAATCTTATATACTAGCAAAAATCTCAAAGATTTGTAAAGTTATCTTAATCTTCCTACACCGATGATGTATTGAATAATGTTTGACTACCCCTCTCTCCCATAGTATCATACATCATAAACCAACAGCAAATAACCTATAGTCTTAGTCTGATAATAGGGATGATAAAAACAGCAATCAATAATCCCCCTGTTAACCATGCAATAGAATAACCAAAACCTTTTACCATGAAGGAAAACAGGATAGGTGCCCAAAAAGCACCCAAAAGGGATATGCCATTAACGTAGCTTATGGCCAATACATCATAATATGGCATCCCCATATTTTCGACCACTATTCTTCTTGCCAAAGTATATGGGATGACAAAACCGCCTGACGCAAATATTCCAATAATAACAATTAATGGTATCAATAAATGTAATGGGGCCAATGAGAACAGTGATATACAAACTGCAATAATTAGGCCACATGAAACTAATGATATGACATCAAGTTTGACACATTTTTTTCTAACAAAATGATCATATATTTTACCAAACACAGGAGCAAACAGTACATTGACAATTAATGTTGTCATTCCTATTAAACCTGCTAACGCGGATGTTAAACCTAAATCAATTTTTAAATAAACAATTATGAATGTCGAAACCAACATCCAACCAATTTGTACTCCTAAAAGAGATAAAGCCACCAGCAAAATAGATTTGTTTGTCATAATTTTCTTCAAATTTTTTAAACTAATCTGAGAATTTGGGACTGAAATACGGTGATTAAACTTATAATGTATAGAACCATTGAATAATTCTGTAATTCTCCTCATACTTGACAGGAATTTTTTACCCATATTAGTATCATTCAAATATTGTCGCTTAAATAAGTAATAGGATAGTAATACGCCACTAAAAAGACCCAATATTCCACCAAAGACAAGACCTGTTCGCCATCCCAACAAATCGGCCAATATTATCCATCCAAACACACCAATAATTCCACCCAAAGAATGAGCGGAATTCAACATTCCAACTCCAAGACCTTCAGATCCCTTACCTAGATAATTTGAGATTATGATTACACTAGGGCCAAAGAAAAAGGCCATTCCTACGCCAACTAAGAATCGAAGAATTACCATCTGATAAATTTCAGAAACAAATCCAGTTAGAAGCGATGCGGTGGACAGTAATAAAGTACCTCCAACTATTATTAGCTTGGGATCATATTTTGCAGAGAGGATGCCAGCCGGGATTTGAAATAAACCTATTCCAATAAGAAAACTAGAGGTTATCAATCCTAACATAGATACATCTTGTCTAAAATCTACGAGAATCAAATAAAATATTGATGAAATGTTGAACCAGTTTATTGCATATAGTATACGGGCAAATATGATTGAGAAAACAGGTAATGAAAATACCAGAGACTTTGGGGACATCAATCAATCAAGCCATCAAGAGTATATTATGTTATTAACAATATCTGATTAGATACTCCAATATAAGTAAACCAAACAGCAAATGTCTTTCTAAATTCGTCCTGTAATAAAGACCCATAACATTTGAATAAAGCAAAGGTATTAAATAAATTCAAACTACGATACAGAAAGCTCAATTAATCCGCAATTTATTTGGAATGCGATCTTAATAGTTATAAAAGTATTACTTATGGACCGAAATAAAGCAAATGAATTATCATAACCATCAGATAATCAAGATAAAGAGTCTCGCGAAGGGGTCTTAAACTTCATATATGTAACAAATTTTAATTGACAAATGGAGTGTCCTACATGTTTGACAAAATTTCACCCCAAGATGAATAATGCATTGGTTGGTAGAAATAGAAGGAATAGTAGTATTTTTCTGTACTTCCAACTTTGTCCCGAATGCGAAGAGCCGATAGTAGGAGTTAAGGAGGCCACGGGTGGCGAAATCTATATGAATCCAAATAACGTAGACGGACTAATTCCATTAACAAAAGAACGCAGAAAAAAATTACAATAATAATTGTAAAGTCAGTCCTATACATCATAATAAAACATAAATTGATTTGTTAAGGACTGATCTCTACCTATTTCTAGGATTTCCCTATTTTTGAGATCGTAGTAAGCATCGATCAAGTCTTGATGGAAACATATTTTCAAGAAGTTTGAATCGGTTTTAAGTGCCGACAAACTTTCTTCGAGGCTTCCAGGGAGAACTTTGATCCCCAACTCATTGCGTTTGTCTTCAGGCATTTTATAAATATTCTCATTTATTGGATCGCCTGGATCTATTTTATTGTTTATTCCATCAAGACCAGCAGCTAATATTGCTGAGAAAGCCAAATATGGATTAGCAGAAGGATCGGGAGCTCTGTATTCAATTCTTTTAGAATTAGCGCTACGTTTTTCATTTATAGGCACCCTTACGACAGCGGATCTGTTTCCTCTTGCCCATGCGACATATACAGGTGCTTCGAATCCAGGCACTATTCTTTTGTAGGAATTAATGGTAGGTGTTACTATAGCAGATAAAGATGTCGCATGACTCAATATCCCTCCTATAAAGTAACGTCCTTTTTGGCTCAATTCGGCGTAGGAATCTTCTTCGTCATAAAACAGATTTTCATTCTTGTGTGAGGACTTTGACCAAATGCTTAGACTTACGTGCATCCCAGATCCATTGTCACTATTTTCAGGATTATATGAATCGAAAATCGGTTTAGGCATGAAATTTGCAATTTTATTATATTTTTTTGCTATATTTCGTACAACATCCTTATAAATCTGCACATTATCAGCAGATTTTGTTAAATAATCATGCATAAAATTAATTTCAATTTGTCCACTGCTGGCAACTTCGTGATTCATATTGGTTACAGATATATCATAATATTTTTTTAAAAAATTAGAAACTTCAAACCTAAATTCAGTGAGCGAATCCTGAAACATTGGCACGTCATATCCTGATTTTTTTCTGATAGGGTATTTACCAACTCCATATTGCTCGGCAGAAATAATTGATACATCCTTGAATTTATTTGTGGAAGATGATGGCTTATTGCTCGAAGTATCGCCATCATTAGTATTAAATAAAATTTCATCAAAAATAAAACATTCTACTTCTGCTCCGACCTGGCATGATAGTTGATTGACAGCAAGATGATTTTCTAAAGATTGTGAAACATTTCGAGGATCGCGTAGGGATCTTCCCCTTGAAAATCCGTTATATACATCAGCAATAACGGATAAAATGGTGTAATCAGACAAAGGAATAGTTCTTAATGTTTTTCTGTCTGGGAATAATACCATATCTGATTCATCAATGGTTGCAAAACCTCTCACTGATGATCCATCCAAGGCAACTCCCTTTCTAAAAATATCATGTATATGATCAACATCTATTTGTATGTATCTTGCAAGAAATTTCCCCAATAAATCGGTATATCTAATCTGCATAAAGTCTGTTTTTGAGGAATCTGGAAAATCATCTTGTTCATTTCTTGAAATATTTGCCAAAGGTTAGTCTCCCTACTAGATGTATATCTCAAAGGATAATAATTTTGTGAATGCTATTGACATTTTTTACCTTTTTCATTCATATGTATTGAAACAATTAATGATAAATCAGAATTGATACCCATTTAGATCCGTTACGCTTTGATATCTTATAAATGATAGTAATGAAATACAAGAACGGTCTGAAATTTATTAAAGAAATTGTATAATAATAAGCATCATTTGAAACATAATTTAAATTTAGAAATCAATATTGAATCAATTCCGAAAGTTTTTACTATTCAATATATTTTATGGAAAAACATGGTTTCCTGTGTATCTATCAATAATGATAATTGCTTTTGTGGGACAGGTTTTTGCGGCGTCTAAAATGGTTTCAAAGTCTTCTGCCGTTTCGGAAATAACCACAGCTTTAGGATTAAACTGTCGGTCTTTTTCTACCAAAAACACTTTTGGAGCTAATACTTCACAACTACCAAAAGCTAAACATAAAGAAGGTTCGACTATTATTTGATAGCGACTTTGTATTACAGGAATAAATTCATTTTGCAAATCAACAGTTTCCGATGGATTAATTGTTGGCTTGTTGCCTGTTCCTGAATCATAATCATCTTTTTTGGAATCCTGATACTCATAATCAATTACCTCAGTGTCTGAGTTCCGCATCTTTTGGTTTTGATTTTGATATGAAAATGTATCTTCTTGTGACATTCCGATAGTAGGTGATTTTGACCTCTTTATTTTTTCATCATATTCTTGCCTCTTTTGGATATCAGACAAAGTTTCGAATGCAATATTGATATTTTTCATAACATCGTCTGAAACTGCTGAATTTCGGTCCGGATGATATTTTCGTGCTAATCGTCTGTAAGCTATTTTAATTTCCTTCTGATTTGCACTTATAGGTATATCTAAAATCCCATAATAATCATCGCTCGTCAAACAGAGATTCGATATATTCAAGTCTAATCATATTGTATTTATACATATGCAATACATAGGGGGTTCAAGCATAGAATGTAGATATGTCAAGGTATAATACAGAAATATCCAATACAGACTCCATTATTGTCAATTAAGGATCAAAGCAGATCTAAAAACTATTTTATCAATATCAATATAATTGAATTAATATTTTATTGGCAATATGAGAATAAATACTAAAATATTCATGGGCTTTGAAATAAAACTTTATTGCACATGAATCTACTATTATATTGTTAAATGTAGAATGTCAGGTAGCCAAAATCCAAACAGAGGTAAAAATGGATTGATTTCTCGTTTTGTATCGTTTATAGTGCTTGGAATAATTCTGCCTTTTATTATAAAAAGGGTTCGAAATCAATTAGTCAAAGAACAATTATCAAATTGTGAAAGGTGCAAAAGAAAGATGGAAAAAATTAGTAAAAATGAATACTATTGCAAAGATTGTAAAATTATAAGAATAGTCGATACGTAACAGTTAAAATTTAACAGGTCAAATTATGGAAAAACATTATAGATAGAATCAAGACACAGAGTGTAGATAAAATACCAGATCAAAAAAGTTTTTTTTATCAATAAAGATAATAATTTTTTCTTTTTGGTGTAAACCTTTGAAAATTAGAGATGTTAGCCTATAACTATCTTATTAGGATCTAGAATTTCGAATTTTTAACTCATAATTAACTTCAAACATGGTCAATATATTTCTCAGGTTTTCACTCGATGAGAACCTACAAATTGTAATCCAATCTCTCTTTTGATTTGCCCTTATTTCACAAATTCCATTGTTGGGAATGTCGATTGATTCCACATCAAATTGAAAGCGTAGTTTTTCTTCAAGTTGAGATTTCAATGGCTCCATCGCCATTATCATAATTTTTTGCATAATAACACACCAGTATCAAATATTGCATTGTCAAAAGATATAATCATGGTTGTAATAATGGCTGGTGGCTAATTTATGGGATACTATGCTTCTAACAGTGCATGATATCTAAAGATAACTCCTTAAAGTTTGACTAACTCAAATCATTTAATAATTAAGCTTTTGAATATCCAAAAATTAATTGGTCAAGTAGATATCAATCACACTAGACAAATCATGATTTTTGTTTCATTGTTAAATACCTTTGTTTTTATGACTCTTTTGATAATATTCAACTTTGTCTTGGAGATATGGCTCAATAGTATGTTATATATATTTTATTTTTACCCTAGTTTATTCGAATCAACATCTCAAGCCGAGAGTACAAAGAAAAACCCACAGTTACCAACATTAAGAGATTCTACTCAATAGGAGTATCTAAACAACTACATATAAATAAGCGATCTCAGGTAAAATATAAAAATTTTACTTGGAATGTTTAAATCTCCTGTTTAATAGATAGTGATCCATGACGTCAAAATCTGACGAGAATAATTTAACTTCTAATGTTTTAACTTTAAAGGTTGCCGAAGCAGAGCAAAGAGATGTCGGTAGGAAAATAGCAAGAGTTGATCCAGATGTTGTAGAATCACTCAATATCATTAGTGGAGATGCATTGGAATTGTCATCTCTAGATAGAAAAACTACAGTTTTAAGCTGGCCAGCCAAGGAAACTGACAGAGGCAAAGGTTTAATTCGTATTGATGGCCTCATTCGTAACCGTTTAGACGTTGGAATAAACGATTTGATAGAAATAAAGGTGGTTGAATCAAAAATTGCCAATGACATTACTTTAGCTCCAACCGAACCCCTAAGAATTATGGGTGCTGAAGAGTTTCTAGCGGAGCATCTAAATGGAACTTTGATGACAAAGGGAGACACCATACCAATAAGTGTAATGGGTAGGAGGATAGATCTGGTAGTAATATCCACTCATCCATCAGGACCTGTGATAATTAATGATAATACAAAAATAGTGGTTTCAGAAGAAACCTCTAAAGCTGTTCAGATTTCACAGCAAGGGGCGGCAGCAGCATCAATTACATATGAAGATATTGGGGGACTAGGCGATGCAGTGGCAAGAGTCAGGGAAATGATAGAACTCCCTCTCAGACACCCTGAGCTCTTCAAAAGACTAGGCGTTGAAGCACCGAAGGGAGTATTATTGCATGGTCCTCCGGGGACTGGTAAAACATTATTGGCAAAGGCAGTGGCTAATGAAACCAATTCCAACTTCTTCACTATTGGGGGTCCAGAAATAATGAGTAAATATCATGGAGAGTCTGAAGAAAGGCTAAGGAATGTTTTTCAAGAAGCTGAAAAGAATGCCCCTTCCATAATTTTTATTGACGAAATTGACTCGATAGCTCCTAAAAGAGAAGAAGTAACAGGAGAGGTTGAAAGAAGAATAGTAGCACAGTTATTATCACTGATGGACGGTATGACTTCAAGAGGAAAAGTGGTAGTCATCGCTGCCACAAATAGGATAAATGCCATTGATCCAGCATTAAGAAGACCTGGCAGATTTGATAGAGAAATTGAAATAGGAGTCCCCAATAGAGATGGCAGGCTAGAGGTCCTACAAATTCACACGAGAGGAATGCCATTAGATAAGGATGTGAATTTAGAAAAGTTAGCAGATATTTCTCACGGTTTTGTTGGGGCAGATTTACAAGCCTTAGCCAAGGAAGCAGCTATGCGAGCACTTCGAAGAGTATTGCCAGATATAAATTTGTCGAGCGAGAGTATACCGCTAGATACTCTCAGAAAGATCATAGTAACAATGCAGGACTTTATGGATGTAATAAAGGAAACTGAACCCTCTGCAATGAGAGAGGTCTTTGTAGAAGTTCCGGACATTAAATGGCAAGACATTGGTGGATTGTCCTCCATTAAACAGGAGCTCCAAGAAGCAGTAGAATGGCCGCTAAAGTATTTAGGAGTATTTACCTATGCAGACGCAACGCCACCAAAAGGCATCTTATTGTATGGACCCCCTGGAACAGGCAAGACACTAATGGCAAAAGCGGCTGCAAATGAAAGCGAAGCAAATTTCATCAGCATAAAAGGACCAGAATTGCTTAGTAAATGGGTCGGAGAATCAGAAAAAGGAGTTAGAGAGGTTTTTAGAAAAGCTAGGACTGCCGCACCCTGTATAATTTTCTTTGATGAACTAGATGCAATAGCTCCAACGAGAGGTGGGAATCATGGTGATTCACATGTAACAGAAAGGGTAATTAGTCAATTTCTGACTGAGATGGATGGTTTGGAAATACTCACAAATGTAGTAGTAATAGCAGCAACAAATCGTCCAGATATAATTGATCCCGCCTTGTTAAGGCCAGGAAGATTTGATAGAATACTTTACGTACCACCACCAGACAGAGAATCCAGGTTACAAATTATCAAAATTCATACCAAAAGAAAACCGTTGGCAGAAAATGTAAATTTAGAAGAACTAGCAGACAAGACAGAAGGCTATACTGGAGCCGACATTGCCTCACTGGCATCTGCCGCAGTAATGCTCTCTTTGAGAGAACATATTGCAAAGTATCCAGATTCTAAAGAAGCTGAAAAGAATACTTCAGATTTAAAAATTACCATGAAGAATTTTGAAGATGCAATGAAAAAGATTCGACCATTGTCAAGTCAAGAATTAGAGATGTACAAGAACGTGGCTAGTCGATTCGGAAAAATGGATATCTAGAATAGAAAAAATGAAGAAATAAATTCTTCACTCATGCCTACATTGAACTTTACTGCAACATATTGACTGCAAATTAACACAATACAATTCCGAAGATAAAATTTCTAGATATTACAGAAGTGAATTTGTCTTATTTATAATTATATTTAATTAAAGTCAGGATTTCCTTCCATCTTATGGTTAATCCAGTTTTCAACTACTCTAACGACATCTTCCCGACTATCATTATTCTTTATCAGATTTGCCAGCCCTATCGCCGTTCGAACGTCTTTGACTCCAAATTCCAATAATATCATGCCAATCATTTCATTAATCTCGGCAGGAAGTTTGTTTTGTAGGCAAAAACATACTACCTCGAGGAATTCAGTATCAGAATATTCGCGCAAATGATACTCCTGAAATCTCGATCTCAAAGGTTTAGACAAACTAGATAAACTGTTTGAGGTAGCAAATACTTTAACATTTTCAAGGGTAAAATCATATCGAGTGTTTTTCAAAACTTTTACTATCCTACCGTCATTTAACAATCCAAGCAAAGAGTTCAAATCATTTCTTTTTAATTTATCAATCTCATCAATAATGACCAATTTTGCGCTTCGGTCATGATATAGATCCTCAATTAATCCCGCACTAGTTGTATTTGCTGCATCGAAATAGAAAACATTATTACATTTCTTTAAAATGGTTGACATAAAAAGAGTTTTGGAAGTTGCGGGCGGACCCAACAGTAGTATATTTACTTGTAATTCAGAGGTCAAGGCACGAAATAGATTTTCTTTCATGCCATCCATACCACATATTTCTGAAAAGAAAAGACTAGCTTGCTCCTGTGGTGAATTTGAAACATATTTTTCTTTAAGCAGCGAGCTTCGGTTAAGTCTTAACCGAGCTATTCGATCCTTTACATCAAACATTCAAGTCATTAAGTAACTTGATCATAATTAAGTTTTCTTACATAGTAACCATGAAGATTTTCAACCATTTATAAATAATAAAAACTACGATTGATAAATCAAGAATTTTATCAGATTAGATTCCATGCATAGATTTTTCCATATCCATTAACTTTTGTATACGGCTTTCAACGGGTGGATGAGTTGAAAATAAGCTAGTAAGACTACCTCGGCTTATTGCTGGTATAATAAAAAAAGCATTATAACCTTCAACTCGTTTGATAACTTTTTGTGGTACCATATCCATCCTACCTGTTATTTTTAACAATGCATTTGCCAAGCTAGCTGGTTTTTGTGTTGTTTGAGCTGCACCTCTATCTGCAGAGTATTCTCGATATCTCGATATTGCTCTGATGATAAGAAAACTTGCTATCCATGTTATGAAGGCAACTACTACAACAATGATGATTGCTCCTCCATTATTACGATCTCTTCCAGCACCATACAAGCCACCAAAGAAACTAAATTGCATTATTTGCCATGCCAGGGTAGAAAAGAGGCTTGCGAGGGTTATTACTAAAACATCCCTATTTTTAATGTGAGTTATCTCATGCGCTAAAACTCCCTCCAGTTCGTCGTCGTCAAGAATATCTAGCAAACCTGATGTTACTGCTACAACAGAATTACGATGACTTTTCCCCGTGGCAAATGCATTTGGAATTTGACTATTTACTATCGCAATTTTCGGTTTTGGCAAGTTATTGGCAAAGGCAACTTTTTCAACTATTGAGTGCAATTTCCCAAATTGTTCTTTGGTTACGAGTTTAGCTCCTGTGCTCCACATTACAAGCCTATCAGAAAAGAACCATTGACTGAGAATGAATATCGCTGAAATAATCATTATTGGAAAAAACCCCAACCCAAGATAGGCTAATACAGTAATAAATACAATATATAAAAGGGACAATATCCCTAAGCAAATAATGATCCTAATAGTAATACCAGAATCTCTTTTTTTCCAATAGCTATCCATGTTTGTATTATATATGCTCACTTTTGGTATTTATCTTTAATTTTTGTCTAAATCAGATAACTATCCCCGATAGAAAAACAAATAATGATAAACTTGGAGTGTTGTCTTATATATTCAAATTGATATTATGATCAGGATAAGGAAATTCCATGAATTTTGCTGTCGCTTTACCAACTTCTAATCCATAGAAATAACTTACAAGATATAGAGCAAGTGATATACCAGAAGTCACGCCGGCGGAAGTAAAGATCTTTTGGTTTATTGTGAATAGGACTTTTTTTTCAATCTTTGCTTTTGGTGCGGACTTCTCAAGAAAACCATATGCCCTCCAGTGAGTAGTAGCGAATTGCCCATCCAGCAAACCAGTTTTTCCCAATAAACTTGAACCAGTACAAATTGTAGCTGTAATAGAGGATTTCTGCGAGATATTTAATATTTTTTGGATCAGTTTATCGTTATTCACTTCAGTGCGAGTTCCCCTTCCTCCAGGGACAATAAATAGATCTAGAGATGGACTATTCTCAAATATATAATCAGGTTGCAACTTTAGTCCACCTATAGCCTTGATAGGTTTCATATCATTTGATAACAATAGAACTTTAAATGGCGATTCAGTAAAGTCCCTATTCGTTTCATCTAATCTCGTAACCGAAAAGACTTCAAATGGTCCCATTACATCCATTACTTCGACGTTATCGAATACCAAAATTCCAACTGTTCTTGTTTTTGCATCCCCATCATCAAGATTGGACATAACAATAGTCTAGAAATGATCCATTTTAAATTTCGTAAATACATTGCAAATTACATAAGAAATCATGATATTATAGATCTCCAGTCAAGAATCACTATTGTATGATTTAGGTCTAGTATTTCAGATACCATTTGTTAAAAGATTATCAGACAGTAAAGAAAAAACCCAACTAGAATGTTAAACGGTTAACTATTTATCCATTGTAGTTGAAGAATAGTCGTGTCAGTCAATGCCTTTGCAGCCAATAAGCCAGGATCAAAGTTAAAGGCTTTCAATTATGAGTTAGGACAACTTAAACCGGATGAAGTAGATATTGATGTAGAGTATTGCGGTATCTGTTATAGCGATGTGCATATGTGGAGAAACGACTGGGGTCAGACAATATACCCGTTTGTTCCTGGTCATGAAATCATAGGCAAAGTATCAAATATTGGTTCAATGGTAACCCATCTAAAAATTGGTCAGCGAGTAGGAGTAGGCTGGCGATCGAGATCCTGTCAAACGTGCGATCAATGCTTAAATGGTTATCACAATCGCTGTCCTAACGGAGAAGACGTAATAGTTGCAAGACATGGTGGATTTGCAAATAAAGTTCGATGTCAAGCACTTTGGGCATTTCCAATTCCTGAAAAGCTAGACATCAAAAGTGCAGGTCCACTTTTTTGCGGAGGGATAACAGTATTTAATCCATTAGTACAGAACAACATTAACTCAACCCATCACGTAGGAGTAATAGGAATTGGCGGATTGGGACATATTGCATTATTGTTCCTTAAGGCATGGGGATGCGAAGTCACAGCCTTTTCTACAAATCCAAAAAAGGAGCCCGAAGCCAGAAAATTAGGTGCTCATCATTTTTTAAATTCAAAGAATGTAAATGATCTTGAGAATATTTCAAGCAAATTAGATTTAATACTAGTAACTACCAATGTTGACCTGAATTGGGATTTGTATGTTAATGCACTTAATCCTGGTGGTAAATTGCATATAGTTGGTGCAGTAAACAAAATAAGTGCAACCGTGTTTCCACTAATTTCTCATGAGAGATCAATCATGGGTTCTCCTACTGGAGGGCCAGGAGTAATAAAAAAGATGCTTAGGTTTTGTCAGCGCAATAAAATCAAACCACTTGTAGAAGAATTCAAATTATCTGAGGTAAATGAAGCATTAAATTATCTTGAGACTGGCAAAGCAAGATATAGAATTATTTTAAAAAACGATATTTGAATAAATTTAAAAATATAATATATTTTATAAAGCAGAGTTACAAACATCATTCTGATGACTACCCCATATAAAAAGACAGAAAAGCCAATTAAGGAGTATCTGGATGGTTGGATTTACCTTTGTAAGGCAAACTAATTGTGAATTTAGAGCCCATTACCTTTTGTTTTGAAGGATCGCTGTAATAATTTTCCGCCCAAATCTTACCGTTATGGGCTTCAATAATTTTCTTACAGATGTAAAGTCCCAAACCGGTTCCTTTCTTTGATTTAGAGACAAATTTAGTAAAAAGTTTAGGCAATATCTTTGGGTCAATACCACTTCCTGAGTCTCTAATACTCAAACATATTTCATTTGATTCATCATTCGAAGACAATTCAACAAGGATTCTACCTGTCTTGGTGAATTCTACTGCATTTTCGAGTATATTCATAATAACTTGAATAATTCTCACCCGATCAGCATATACTAATTTTGATCGAGAATTTATATCATCAGATTCGTCACTCAATTTCTTTCTTGTTTTCAAGATGATTTCTATTTGATCTTTATTTAATAAATGAAGGGTATTATTGTACTCTCGAACTATCTCTTTCACCAAGTTTTCCAAATCAAATACATCTTTGTTTAAGAGTAGTAATTCATTTTCTAGCTGAGTTACATCCAACACCTTATCGATTAGCTTTGCAAGTCGCTTAGTACTTTGATTGATTGTTACTATAAAACTATTCCAAGATTCAATGTTACCTTTAGAATTCATCAGTAAATCTGAATACCCTAATAATGACTGAACTGGATTTCTTAGTTCATGAGCAGCGATATTAATGAATTCCTTCTGAAGCCGATCTTGAATCCTCAATTTGTCGTATAATTCAGACTGATTCCAAATGGCATCAAATATCGAGGCATAGGAATTTGAAATTCTCTTGCTATTGGAGAAAGACGATAAACCGATGGATCTGAATGCGCTATCAGAAGAAATATTGTTGGATTCTATTAATAACGACTTTTCTCTGTCTATAATCAAAAACCCAATTTCAGTGTGTAATTTTGAATTCAAGAGTTTTAAATGAAAGTTGTCGATATTTTGGAATTGGAATTGCAACTTCAGATCATCGTCATCCTCAGTAATACTTGTAATATCATCATACCGGTTGAAGATTTCTACAATTTGGTTTTGCATCATATCATTAATTTCCTCTGCTATCAGAATTCGGATATCCAAATTCTCATGGATTTGAGCAACTGATCTAATGAGTCCAATCATACCATCATCAATTTGTTGTAAAAAAGACTCAAAATTGGGTAAAATTCCCAATATCTCATTGCTAGCAGAGGAGATAAGCGTACGAGCAAGATCGAGGGTTTCCTCTGGATCTTCGATGGTTTGGATAAATGATAACTCGACTTCATTTTCAAGCGATTGAATTATTCTCTCTGGATCTTTTCCATTCTTCCACATTTCATCAAACACCTTTGAAAAATGATCAATGTAAGATGGATCATTACTATGTAAAATACTATCATTCTGAATACTATATCCTGTCCCAGTGCCTTTTATCAGTATAGCCAAATCTAAATTTGTAACTGCATAATTGATTGACAATATATCATTACTGTGTTTAACATCTATTCCCAATTCAATCAGATTCTTTATAGTCCTCAAATTACTTTGGTTGATAGGAACTAAAATTCGAGTTTGCTTCAAAGAAGACAATTTCTTTTCATTGAACAAATTAATCATAGTATTAATCAGATAATCCTTACTATTCTGTAAGTCTTCTATTGAAGAACAAAAATTCAGTTCCGAGGCATTTAATAAAATCGTAGAAACCATTTCCTTTGCCCCCGAACCATCAGATCCAGTTATTAATTTTGTTTCAAAAGTTTTTAGTCCTTCCTTTAATTCTCTTATTTTAACATGAGCAGGTACCGCGTTTTTCCATAAGGTATCAAAGATAAACTGATTCTGCTCCACCACCTCATCAACATTACTATAAATAACTTCCGTTAAAGGTTGAGCTTCTTGCAATACGGTGGTAGCCATGTATTCAGACTCATTTACAGCAATGCCGCCTTTGAGATTATCCAAATGCCTTAGTTCACTAACTATCTTGATCAATTCCTCGCAATACGGCAAATTTTCTTTTGTAATTATGGTTATGCATCTTATGATACCACCCCTCTTCAAAATATCTCGATATCCATTATAATATTCAGGGATTTTAATTACTATGGAAGGTGCCCTATGATCAAAGGTGATATCCATTTTTTGTTTAGTATTTTTCATGAACTTGACACCTTTACCTACTGCTTTTTCTGCACCATACAAAATCAGGGTATTTTTTAGGAGACGGATCCCATCATAAGAGAAAGGCTTTTCACCATAATCCGTCGACGTCAAGGATAGAGGATCTTAAGATCCAGTCTATATATCTTATTGGAAAGTATATAATACATATCGAAAACAGTAGGAGCGAATATGCCCATTTAGAAAAAGGAACCCAAGTTATTGAATTGAATCAAGGGCCTATTTTGATTCTTTTTTGGGATAAGGCGGCTTTCGAAAAACTCTGAGGTTGTTGGATGAAGATCCCCGGTGTTAGCCATGGGAATAGGTCTATCTAGCCACCCTCTTTCTACAAATATTAGTGATATCTTAAAAGCCTGTTTTTAGCCGTTTAAGTAATTTCAATCAGGCGTCTAGCTTCCTTAAAAATCTCAATCCAAGACGACCAAGTTAATACTTTAGTGCTGGTGTTTCTTCTACTTGGATGGTATGAAACTATAAGATTTACATCTTCGCAAATCTTGTAGGTTGCGCCATGTTTAAACTTTAGTCTCTTATTGGTTGTAATTCGAGAGAATGCGTTAAGTGCAATATTGCCAAGTGTAATAATTACTTTAAGATGAGGACGTAACAATTTGATTTCGTTCTTCAAATGCTTTGAGCATTGATCTATTTCGCCTAATGTCGGTTTATTGTCTGGTGGGGCACATTTAACGGCCGAAGTCACATAAGAGTCTTTTAATTGCAAACCATCGTTAGCAGAATAACTATAGGGAGAGTTAGCGAATCCGGTTTCATATAAAGCCTTTATCAACCAGTCACCAGTACTATCTCCGGTAAACATCCTCCCTGTCCTGTTGCCACCATTTAATGCCGGTGCCAAACCTATAATTAATAATTTCGCTTTAATGTCTCCAAATGAAGGTACGGGTCTATTCCAATACTCCTGAGCTTGGAACCTTTTTGGCTTCTTCATCGACATCTGATCAATATAATCAATCAAACGTGGACATAACCTACAATTTATGATTTGATTAGCTAAATCATCCAATTTGACTAATTGATCCAAATCGCATCGTCTATTTTATTTTATTCATGCTAGCGCAATAATAAGAAAGGTAGAAAAAAAATTGGAGGTGACAAGTAAAACTAAAATAAGTGTAAAAATTCGCCAAAAAAAATTTTCCCTTTTGACCACAAGTAAGAGTTGTCTTGATGGTTTTAAAAATATGAAATAACCTAATAGAGAGAATACAGATAATATTATATTCACTGGGGTAATAAACATAAGACGTTACAAAAAAATTTTTGATCAAATATATATGAGACCGACATGGCTTCTTTCGGGCATTCGCAAAATCTCAAATCAAGTTAATCTTGGAATCGTGACTAGCATATGACCCGACCCATTTTTGATTATTTTTTAGATTAAGATAAAAGATTGCCAAATTCATGAGAATTGTGATTTAGATTAGTGGACAAATATTTTAAAATTACAAAAATTAACTTAGCATTAAGAGATTCTTTGAATTTAGGTTTCCATGAGTTGATATTTTACTACTGCAAGTATTATGAGTTAAAGAAACTATATGAAGTTAAGGGAATGTAATCTTGAGAAATCTCATTTAGACTATTATCACCAATACTCTGTGCATATATGACCATTGTCAAAACTTTATTCTTGGTATCCAAGGTGTCTGGAATCTCGATCTCTAAATTGATATCATCCTTATCTAATTCCCATTTCTTTGCCTCAATAATTTTATAAGAATTGTCATCTCCTTCTTGAACATATTTTAAATTTGCGGGCAAGGGTTTAGAGACCATTAACTTTAAGTCACCAAAACGGTAACTACTGACATTCTTATTTTCATCATAATTAAGTTTTGTAGGAAATTCATCTAAGAAGAAAGATACATGATTGATAACAAAGTTGTATCGGTCAGGATCATTTATTCGTGCTTCTAACTTAATATCATCATTACTTTTCTTTATTTTCAAATCTGGACTTAGATAATGATTTTCAAAATTTTGCACCATTACAAAATAATATTCATTATATGCAATTCCAATACTCACATGGGTATGATACTTATTTAGAATATTGTTTTTATGCCCATCATTGCAACACTGTAGATCATTATACATCATAGAATGCTGCAAGTCAGCAATAGCCTTGTATTTATCAATAACTGGACAATAAAATTTTGTATGATCATAACATAGATCGGATACCTGACGGAATTTCTTATCATTGTCAGGCATTACATAGCTTATTTGTCCCACGTTCTGCTGTACGTAACCCGTTCCATTGTATAAAGAGTATAGCATATATGGTTTAAAACCTTCAATGCTCCAATGAGACAGAGTTTTTGTCTTCAATATTTGATCAGCATGTATTTGAGCTGCGGTATTATTGCTCATGACTAGAGATGTCAAACCATAATGTTTACGATCTTCATTTATTTTTGACAACGCAAAAGACCTCAACTTTTGAAGCGAATCTAATTGTTCCTTACTCGTCATAGCTATAGAATTAGTTGAAAATGACAATAACACATGATTACAAAATATCATAAGAATTAAAAACGAACCAATTACCCAAGCAGGGTATTTCCATAGCATAGACAAAATTTTTTGGCCTAAATAATTATTTTTGTTTTTTGTAATAAAGGTTTAGTAAAATCTTTCTAATAATTTTTGCAGAAAGTTATAATGTGTTAGACCCACACAAATTAAATGTTGTTCTCATCCTTTTTTTCCATTAAGAATGCAATAGTTTGATTTTTTCTAAAGTCAAATATCCGTTTAAGTGATCGAATCATATAACAACTTATTATTCTGCCCTGAAGGTAAAAAGGTAGCTTAAAATCAATCTCATCTTTAATAATAGTCTTGTGATTATCCAATTTTACAAAAATGTGAGTATGTCTCCAATGAGGGAATGGTCCATTTATCATTTCGTCTACATACTTGTATTTTTGAGAATATGTAATTTGAGACTTCCAAGTTTTTTTAATAAATAGGAAAGTACCAGATAAAGTAACCAAAGTTCCGGCATGCAATTCAGATGACGTAGTTGACAGTATTTTAAGATGCATTTGTGAAGGAGTAATTCGCTCCAGATGCATGATATCAGTGTAAAAATTCCAGACATAATCAATACAAGTATTTACAATAAATGAATGCTCAAATCTCAAATTTGATTTATCTCTTGTTATTGTCAATGGATTGCTCCATCATAATAAATTCATTTCCTTCATTATCCTTAAACAACACATATGATCCTAGTTCAGAATGCATTGGCACATGAGAAAAGACACGCCATTTTTTGTCATCTGTTCAATTGTGGATTTTATATCCAATGTTTCAAATATAATTGTGGATAAAGGTCTCGACATCCTATTAGTTACCATTGATTTGGGGTATAGAATTAGTGAAGTATCTTTTGAGTCATGGTGAATAATTTGAATCCATCTAAGTTTTGGATCTAGAACAATATCTTTTAGAACTGTAAAATTTAGTTTCTCCACCCAAAAGGCCAATGCTTCATTTTGATCTTTTACAAATATAATTATAGATGAAATGCCACTGATCAATTTTCATCTCTCGTACAAATGATCAAAAAAGGTATTGGATAGAATAATGCGACTACAATTTCTAATAGTAATAAAAATAAAAGAGTTAGAAGCAATAGTTGTGTTAAATTTGAAACTTGAATCCAATTTTGCCTATAGTTTAAGATAGTTTCAACTATATCCATTCGTCATCCACTGCGTAATAGATCTTTTTACGAATATCATCTAAATTTGTTTTTTCTACAATTAACCCTTGTTCTTTTAGTTCTTCCAACCCGGTCTGAACCGTTCTGCGTGGCAGGTTTGTAGTATGAATTAACTCGCTTTGTTCCATCGAATTTCGATTCCTAATAACATAATAGATAAACTTTGTTGCAGGACTTCCTTTTGCAATTTTTTTCATACTAGAAATTCCATAACTAGATCTTGACAAGAATCCTTTTCGCTGAGACTCTATTGAAAATACATTTTCAAGATCAATTTCCCCAAGATTTACTCTTTGGCCAAACTCTGCAATCAATGCAGATTGTTGAATTTCAAGTGGAGCTTCGAATATGATCCTGTTGGGAGATAATTTTGATGTAATTGCACCTAAAGCATTCCATTTAATGTTTCCTTTCTCATCGTAAATACCTGCTGCATATCCCAAATTACCTTCCAATAGTATTTTCTCAGCACCAACATTGAGGGCTTCATTCACTTTTACTATTGTCTGTTCAAATGTAAGTTGCCTTCTAGGATCCTTCTTGCCGATTTTCCATAAAGGTTGTATTTTTTTTTCAATCAATTTATCAGAGATCTGTTTCTTTTTCTCAGGTGGCAATTCAATATTATTTTCACCTATCTCGATAATATCAAAACCCAAACGCTTGACGTCATCAATATATATATCAAGCGATTTTTCTAATAAGACATATTCTGTAAGAGAACTACCTACAGAAACTAAAACATCGTATTCGTGATAATAATTAATGCGATCTTGTAACTGTTCGTCCGACATTAGTAAGGGTAGTGCGCCATATATCTTGACCATATCAATTAATGGAGACATTAACTTAAAATTGCCAGTATCAAATCCTTGAAATTTATCTACTATGTATGTTAACCCGTCTGTCCTAGGCTTTTTCCAGTCGATTCTTTTTGTAGATAAATGATCTAACATATTCTACAATAGTTCTAGCCAAGTATTGAATGATTCCAATTCAAATTAATATTGAAATGCCTAATTACTCACAAATAATAGGATACAATCAGGACTATTTGTATTACATTCTTAGTATTATTGTTAGGAATATAGTTTTCGTAAGTAGACAAGAGCATTGGTATTTTGACATGATTATATCCTCAAATTACTTCGATCGATTCCTCTGAAAATCCCATAGATTTTAGAAATTCGGTGACTTTGGTTCGATGATCACCCTGGAGAACTATTATTCCATTCTTAGATGTTCCCCCAGTTCCAATGGTTTTTTTCAACTCATGGGCAATTGACGCCATTTGTCGTTCGTCAGTAAATCCTTTAATGTTAGTAACCCTTTTTCCTCTTTTTATTACATTCAGCTGAACGATTATCTTTAATTGATCTTCGTCAAGTCGTCTTAATAATCCGTCAAATGAATTTTCATCCTCAAAGGAAATGGATTCAAATTTCTTGCTTGCCAAATTTTCTTGTTTTTCTTTTTTAATCTCTGATATAAGGTAATTTATTGACAATGATATTTAATTTTTATGTCCTTCGATAATCGCAATCTGCAATTTTGTGATCATTAGATTATTGTTAGGAAAATCCACTTCATCTAATCTACCCATAGTAATGAGAATACTAGACATGTATTTTTATATAAAAAAAAAAGGTGTCAGCAGGGTTACAATTCCAAATATAAAACAAAGTAATCTAATTACAAAATTTTTACTTCGATCACTACATAATTGCCTTTACCTCGAGTAAAAAGATTCGCAAGGGTGGCTTTAAAACCGTATTTCTCATTCCTCTTCTTTATTAGCTCTTCTTGTTCATCCGAACTAACTATCCGTGCTTGTCCATGGATCCAATCACCTGTGATTTTACCTTTAAAATTGCAAGGGGCTATTTTGACATCACCATTGTATCTAATACGCTTTACTTTGCCTGTATTCTCTTTTGTTACCACATATATATTCTCGTGATTCACAATAAACCATACAGGAGTTTTGACGGATTTTTTATTTTTTCTATAAGTTTCAAGGCTTATATAAGACTCATTCGCTAGTCGAGAAACATCTGCTGACATATTATTGATATTCATTCTCAAAATTAATAAACAATTTTCATCACTTTTCATATAAATTACATTACACATAGATGTAGCTCAGGGAAGTAGAATTTCTAACACTTAATTAAAGGATATAAAGCAGTTAGGGTAAGTCACAATTGAGCTATACTATCGTTGAACAAAGGGATAATATAATTTTAATTAAAATAAATAGACCTGAAGCTAGAAATGCGGTTAATTATGAACTGGTAACTCAGCTTAAAGAAGATTTTGCTGAGGCCGAATCAAACGAAAAAGTTTCCGTTGTTATAATAACCGGTGAGGGTCACGACTCGTTTAGTGCGGGTGGAGATATAAAATATGTGAGTAATCTAACTCCCCATGAAGCAATTCAATATTCCAGCCATGTTCACGAACTTTTAAATCAGATTGAGGAATTAAATAAACCAGTTATCGCTGCTATTAATGGGTACGCACTTGGTGGAGGGTGCCAGATTAGCCTAGCTTGCGACATACGATACGCTACTATGAAATCGAAATTAGGACAGCCAGAAGTTAAATTAGGTATATGTCCAGGTTGGGGAGGAACTCAAAGACTTGCTAGATTGATTGGTGTTTCAAGAGCAAAGGAATTGATTTTTACGGGTAAAATAATAGATGCTACAGAAGCCTTTAGAATTAACTTGGTCAACAAGGTTATCTATATTGACGAAAACAAACAAAAGAAAATGAACTTCAAAGAGGAGGATCTGAAAGTTGTCTTAAATGAGAGATTAATCGATGAATGTATAAACTTAGCTGAGACAATGACAAGGTTGGATTCAAATGCACTAAAAATCTTGAAATCATTAACCAACAAGGCTAGAGATTTGAATACCAGTAGTGGAAAGTATCTAGAGAGATTGGCATTCTTATCCTATCTTGCTTATAACAAGTCGCACGGACCTAAATTAGAATGAGTCTGAACAAGATGATAGTACATACTTTACAGAGTTAGGAGTACTGAGAGCACGACAGGGGCAATATCAACATATATACTTATTTTTATCAAAATCAATATAGATTCATGCCATCATTTAATTTTTTTAAGAGGAAGAAAAGAATTGTTACAAATTTTGATGTCAAAGATAGTGAATCCCATTCCAATTTATCAACATCGACTCAGCAAGAGCATGATAATAGAATTTCTATTAACGACGCTTTGATACTACTTGAAAAGATGGAACAAGATATCACAAGAAACCTCTTAATTGAATTAGACAAGATTTTTGATGATACGAATCAAGTTTTAAAACACATAAACAATGTGGCGGATGATTTGGAAAAAGAAGAAATAGTGATTGAGGAAGAAAAGCTTACACCTTTGGTAAAGAATACAAAGAATACTATCGTAAGAGCATTAAAACGTGAATCATCAAATATCTTATCCAAGCCTAAGAATTTTGAAGATTTTGTAAATTTCAAGAATTCGCTTGACTCGTCGATCAACCGTTTTGGGGAGGTGACTAGCTCTCATAGTAGAATCGTCAATACATTTATGAAAAAACACGCAAATAGTCTTAGAGGAGATCTTAAAAAAATAAGCGATTATCTTGAGAAACTTAACGATGGATATACAAATATCAAACAAGAGAAAGCTATTATTGAAAGTCTCAGATCGGACTTGCTCAATGTAAAATCTAAAAATAACGATATGAACAATACCATAAACGCCATAAAAATGATTGAGACCGAATGCAAGAAGTTGAATGAATTAATAGACAGGAATAAAGACGAGATCTCCAAATTAAAATCTTCTTCTGATTACGAAAAGGGTTTAAAATATTTAAGGGAAAAAGAAAGCATTGATAAAGAAAAAGCATTATTGCAATCAAACTTGAGTGATATTTCTGGTCATTTAACTAAAGCAGCTAACAAATATTCATATGGTTTGACTCAAAGTACCGTAGAAAAAATTAATTTGTTGGTGTATAAACCTGAAGAAGTTGCTAAAAAAAACAATATGTCAGAATATATAAGATTATTAAATGAGATAAAAGAATCTATCAAAACAAACAAAATCATTTTAAAGGATTCGAATAAAATGATCCCTTATTTCGATACCTTGGTACATGAATTACCAATATTCAAGTCCAAAATGGAAAAAATTGACGCAAGAATTGAAAAACTAAAGGATAAGGATAAGGTTTCTATCATAAACAAAGTCAAAGAAAAAGAAACAGAAAATAAAATTAATATGGATCAACTTGAAGTTGATAACCAAAGAAAGAGTGATCTACTAAGGAGTAAAGCAGATTTTGAAAATAGTATTAAGACATACTTATTGGATATCGAAGAACAATTTCAAAGATTGTCGACAAAAAAGTACAAATTGATGCTTGGATCAGAATAGATCTTATATCAATGCAGCGGAATCAGGTCTTAATTGTCATCCGCCTATCAAAATTAAAATACCTAGGTTTTTGTCAGGTTTTAAAATATACTTATGACATATGAGCAAAGGATCATTTGGTATATATGCCAGTAAACTTTTCAATAATTGACTTGTGCTGTGGAAAAATAGTCAACAAGTCAGACCTTATTCCCAATTCAAAATCATCAAATTCGAATCCAGGGGCAACAGTACAGCCCAAGAGTGAAAACGATGTCTTGTCATCGACTTCGGCACAAAACCAGGTGTTCTTCTTGACCACATAATGAAATATGCAACCATCGGAAATATTGTTACCCAATTTTACCAATTTTGTCGTACTGTTTTCATTAAGTATGTACAAGGTTAAAGAACTGCCAAGATAAAAATGCCAAACTTCGTCTTGGTTCACCTTATGTAAAGGTGAAATTTGATTACCTTTGAGCAAATAAAAAATCAAGGTTGAGGATGGTCGGATTTTCGTGCCCGATATTATCTTAGTAGGATCAGATTTATCGGATAAAGTGGAAGATGACTCTTCACGATAGGAAACCATATTGATAGATCGATAAGTCTCTTTGTAATAACCACCTTCGAATTTATGCTTTTTAAGTTTCAATTTCTTTATCAAATCATTTGCTTCTATACTATTCATCTTAACACCTTTCATTACTATTTAAAAGGCTAGTCTTAATAAATAACATTATGACAGGAAATCTTAATTATTCAATGTATACTATTGAAGAAGGGTATACACACCTTTCACCAAATAATGGCCAAACTTCATATACCTTTATTTGCTTAATGTTACCAATTATTATAATTATAAGACTCTAAAGTATTTAGAAATGAGATAAAAGATATCGCCCCATACAAAAAAATCAAAAGAAAAATAAAAGACAAACTACAAATCTATCTGAAACCCTATTTATTTTTCTAGAGGAGTGTCATCGATAATTTGGCTATTTTGGTGATATTACCAAAAACTGCATTTCCAAAGGTATCGCGATTAGACTTATATTGTATTTCTAAAAAACCAAAATAAAAAATAGCATCATTAGATTTTTTTGAAATATGATATTATTATAAAATCAATCAATATTAAATCGCGTAGTTTATTAATTTAGTTTGCATTTTTAAATGGATCGTAAAATTGAGACTTTGATCCTGGCTGCCAATGTCAATCTTATTTATTAAAGTCAGATTTCTAATTGTTTAAGTTGGACAAAGAAATGTCATGTACTCCCTGCGGGATAGCCAAATCCAATAATGTCTTTTCTGATATATTTCTCATTTTTACGTCCTCTACAGGATTTCCATCAATGTACGCTTGAATAGGAACCATTTGAACAGGCATAACTTCTAATGATAACGCTCCAGGATAAGGATAAATATTATTTATAGTAAAATCGAATTTGTCTGTAGTAATATTATAACTCATAGAGTCTATTTGTATTAAGCTGGAAAACTTGTACCCCAAAACCTTGGAAGTTGTAATGTTTACAATGCTATAGTCATCTATTTTCATATCGCCTATATCACCGCCGACACAGCTGTAGAAATAGACCATATCCTTTATTGCAGGATCTGGAACAAATGTAAACTGCCTAGTTTCATTTGGCTTCAACACAGGGATTAATGTCCTTACAGAGTCGATCTGGCTACTATTTTTATCATTAACAATAGCAAACAAGGTAATATTGTTTAACTGAACTAGACCAGTATTTGTAATATTCCCATATAATTCCTTATTCGGGCCTTGTGGAAGAACAGGGTAATTCAAATTAATAGTATTTATTTTAGTATAAGGCAGAGTAACATTCTCGCTCTTGTAAATAAATGGTGCAGAGTTAATCACATCGGGATAAATAGTAGAATTTATCATAAATTTGAACGGAAATGGCTCATTATTTTCATATAAAATTGAGTTATAGGGTCTCTCAACCAAGATTTCTTCTTCACCCGTAAAGTTATTAATCGTTAGCAATCCAACCGAAACGTTTTGAGGAAAATTTTGAGAGTCGGATTTTGCTACAGACCCGCCTACTATAACAGTATTATTGTCATTACTCAAATATTTGAAAGAATTTTTGACGTATGCTCTAGGATTATCAATATTGGTAGAGTTATTATGCTTTTCTGAATAAGCATTTGAATTATAATTAGACGAAGACGTCAAACACACAAATATAGCGAGACTAAATAATCCGAATAGAATGTGATTGTAGTTTTTTGACAATCATAATGTAAAGTGCAGAATTCAAAATATAAATTTTGTCATACTACAAAGACCTCTTCTGAATTTCAGATATCATGATCGATTAAAAAATTGATCCCTCAAACGTTTGGCTACGTATAAGATCATATTTGTTTATATAGGTTTTAGGCCAATTGAAATAGCAGGAAAAGGTGAACAATCAAGAACATTTCAATGGGTATAACAAGATCTTAGTTCCAATAGATGGATCTCCAAATTCAAGGAAGGCAATATCATATGGAATTGGAATGGCTCAAAGATATGGTTCTGATCTAATAGTACTTCATGTTTTGTATTCACAATCGGGTTTTGTTTTTCACAACGGAACAGCAACTGGAACCATCACAACGAGCTCGCTGGATGACCTAAATGCTGAAGCTAAGGCTGAAGCAAGAAAATGGTTTGATGAAATCAATGAAACTGCAATGAATAAAGGTGTAAAAGTTAAAACTGAAGTTGTGTTGTCTGTAATTTCTATCGTAGAAGCCATATTAACGTATTCGGAAAAAGAAAACATAGATTTGATCATAGTTGGTTCAAAAGGCAGATCTGGATGGAAAAAACTGATTTTAGGTAGTGTTGCTTCAGGAATATCTACATATGCACATTGTCCTGTATTGATTGTAAAATAGTTTCTAATATTTTTACTATAAGACTGGTTTACCTTGGGGATTTTTAACCAGATTTGCCACCTTAGAGTCAAATACCAAAGCAAATGTGACCAGAAATTGGATGGTTATTCTTCCGCATTTCCTATATACTATGACAGACGATATGTTATAGATACAATCATCATCAAGATCAAGGTTATTGTAAGAAGTCCAAACATTACAAAAGGAATGTATCTTCCCATACCCATCCCCGTCGAATTTTTTACTAGGATGAATTTGTGTTGGCCTCCATTTAGTACATGAAAATATACTACTAAAGATAGAGAGCCAGAAATTAATATCACAAATCCTGAATATGAATAGATATATGACCCTACATCAAGATTAGAAAATAGTCCGTATAGCACCAATCCACTGAAAATTGATACGCTAGACACAATAATAACAAGTCTACGTATTTTAGGCAATATAGAAGATAAGTTGCCAGTCTTATTCGAAGGCCTAATAATGAAGATAACGATAAGAGTTGTGCTCCACCATAAAATAGAAAATATCATATGTATACTAATCACAAATGCAACGGGTTCACCGGACAATACCAAAACACGATAATTTTCTCTATTTCAAATTTCTAAATGTTTCTGATTAGTTTCGCACTAGCAAACTAAATAAAACTAAAATAATTATCATGTTGACTCTCTAAGTTAATAAAACAACACAATAAATGTATGCAATAAATAACATTTGTTTTGGATCAAAGATTGAATACTTTTCTCTCCTTTATAACACTTTAAAGTAGTCAAACATCATACCTTAACTACACTTTAATTAACATACAAAAAAGATAATGAAAATGATTTATCTTTTAATTGACATAGCATACAGCAATAACTTTTTTCAACCACAAGAGATAAGATCTTTTGTTTTATGTAATACCGCAGTAACTTATTCAGTAGGGTATACTCTGATCGGGATTAATAATTAACAAATATCTATAACAGATTATGTCAATGCAAACTCGATCTATCCATAAAAAGTTTAATAATTATATAGTAATGTGAGACTGTATTTGTATCTCCCGTGCTATCATTTTGTTAAAATATTCTCGATTGGATAATCAATGTATTGTAACAGTTTCCCTGACATTAGCCTTTAATTCCATGGTCAAATTCAAGATATTGTAAGGTGGCAAATTCGCTATCTTACTTGATTTAACGTCAGAATATTTATTTGGATCTATATTCGATTCGTAATTTTTGTTTAGATAATTTATGACAAATGAAACAGTTTTTTTTCGAAATGAAAACAAGAATTGAATATTATCTATAGTATTCTTAGATAATGATAGAGTTTTAGGACACAGTTCTATTAATTGTGAATCAACTTTGGGTATTGGATTAAAAGATGTACGAGGAATATCCATCAGAATTCTTGTTGAAAACCTATTTTGACATATTACAGATATTGCCCTATAATTTTTGTCTCCAGGTTTTGACAGAAGTTTATTTACAAATTCCCTTTGCAGCATTATGATTCCCTTTTTAAAATTTTTTTGACAAAGCCAAGAAATAGCCCTTCTACTCTCATAATAGGGCAAGTTAGACACGAATATATCAAAGGATATGCCTAGTTTTTCATTTAAACCATCTCCATTTACCATATCTAAGTTTTTAAAATGCAGATTCTCCTTGCAATAGGCATATAACAAAGAATCTAACTCAAATGAATGAACAGATTTCGATACTTTACACAATTCGTGTGTTAAGCTGCCCCTCCCCGAACCAACTTCATATACAATATCATCGACAGTAATTTTGGACAATTCAATAATCTTTCTTACTAATTTAGGATTGGTAATAAAATTTTGTCCTAGATAAGAACCGGTTTTTTTCATTTATGCTTTACGTATCATCTAGTGTACTATAATTTTGGCAGTAGAAATTTCAATATGCGATAAAGATTATTTTCTAACAAATATATTCATTCGAGTTTCTCCGGAGATCTCATCATAAATTCGCTTGGCTATTAATTTAGTTCCCTCTCGTAATCCAGTTCGGTTTTGTAAATCCAAAAAGGACTCGAATTTGTGTTTATCACGTTCGTCTAGAATGGATTTCATGTAAGTCTTGCCAATTCCTGGGATAAGCTCCAATGAATGCACCCGAGGAGTCATGGGTTGGGCAGAATTGAAATATTCTATAAATCTCTGCTCATTAACATTTACAATCTTTTCGATAACTGTGGGCAATTCATTCTTTGCTGATTGAGAAATATGATTATAATCGAGCCTGCCCAAAACGCTTATTATTTTCTCCCTTCCATCTTTTCCTATATAAAGACGTTCTCCTATGCTGAAACTCTCGTTATTAGATCCCAATAATTCTAATAAGGTTAAATGCTCCTCACCTATTGCGTGAACTATTACACCTTCGCGCATTCGCACAATCGAAGATTTGCCATTTTGCATATAATCTAGAATATAAGCATATTCTTCAAATTTTCGTGGTGAAAAATGGTCACCATGTCTTCCATGATTATCTCTATTTGAATTGTACCTTGACAAAATATATTTTACCTTTACAGTTATTATTAGAAGTGACTTTTTATTTAACTTTCAATATTTGATCGAGGTTGTGACGATTCATCATTATCTCCAGAGTTTGACAGAAGTATTGATTTTATCTTTTCCAATTTTTCAGTTACAATTAATTTCTTCCATCCAAAAGTAAATGCCCTCAATTCTTCAATGGATTTAGGCATAACGTTCATGAGCTCGACCGATTCTTCATTTGTTAAATCACCTTCTGCAACAAGTCGTTCAAGCATTACTTTGGATATATCGTAATCAACCTTTGAGAATTTTTTTGAATAATCATACGTCCACCTCTGAATTTGATCCATTTCCTCAGCAGGGATGGTCTCTAAAATTTTTTTTACCTCAGATAAAGTTATAATTTCTTTTTTTATTACTTCGGTCAATTATAAACACACTTTTTTTTCAAGTTGTAATTGGCCTTATGTGATTAAATTTTGTTTGTAGATATTTTGGTTTACTTCCAAATTTGACCATCACCCTTAAAGTACGTCTTCCCACCTCTTCCACAATACCTATTTTTCCCTGAAATCTCCTATGAGGCATCGTATTATGCTCGCTCGGATCGATATCAACTACAACCTTGTCACCAGGCTTGTACTCGATGAGTAAATATGACACGCCGGTAATCTTGTTTGATTTTGTGAGTATTGATCTAGATTTTCTTCTTGTTCCGTGTGATGATGGCATAACAAAATAGATTGTGTATACCCTAATAAAAATTATTTACAGACCCTTACTGATGTTTTTGACAAAAATTAAGCAGGATCAATTACTCCTGACTCGTCAACTGTAAAGACTATTTCACTTTCAGGATGGTTGGGAGAATCCACCATTCTTGCAATTCTATTTCTATTAGATTTTCTAAGAAAGACTCTATAGGTACTAGAATGAGCGAAGATATTTCCTCCAGCAGCCTTGAATGAAATATTTCCAAATCCAGTATCAGGGGTAGATTGTACCTGGTTAGTCACTAAAACTACAATTTGGTGAGTTTGAGCTATCCTCATTAAAGTATGAATTAACTTATTCAACCGTTGTTGTCTTATTGCAAGAGATGATAAACCCAGAAACTCTGAACGATATAATGCAATCGCAGAGTCCAGTATTATCAACTTAATATTGTGGGAATCAATAATTTTGCTTGATTCAGACAAGATCAGTTCGAGATGAGAACTGCTAAAAGCTTTGGCAACGATGATATTGTCAAGTATAACAGAAGGATCCTGATTTCTCAAGGAACTTATTGCTGCAATTCGTTCCGGTCTAAAAGTATTCTCGGTATCTATGTATAGAGCGCCACCATTCAGCCCTCCGTGATTTTGATCGAGCTGAACCGTCACACAAACAGTGTGACATAGCTGGGTCTTACCTGTCCCGAACTCTCCGTATACTTCCGTTATTGCATTGGCCTCTATTCCACCTCCAAGTAGATTATCAAAATTTTTGGATCCAGTAGATATCTTGCTTATTTTTTTTCTCCTATCATATAATGCAGTAGCACGGACAAAGCGCTTCTCAACTATTCCAATACTTTCAAGAAATGAAATTGCTTGGTTATAAATAAAAAGAGAGTCGTCTTTAGAAATTCCGGACCTAGTAGATAGTGCGTTCGGTCCATCTATTACTATATCCTTTAGCGAACCAAAACCTGCATTTAATAATTGAGAAGCTAGCTCGTTAGGTAGATCTTCCAATAGCTTGATAGAAAGCTGACCCCCAGTAGATTTTTTGTCATTTGAAGGTTCGGCAGAATCAGTATGAGAATCAGAACCAAGGTCCAAAGTATAATAAACTTTGTCATTCCCAATATTTCAATAATTCTAAATATTATCATGTAAAAATAATGAAATGGCTCAAGCATATGAGTGAAAGGAATAAAATTTTCAACTAACTCCATTTTTGTCAGGAATAAGGAAAAAACTCTAATAGATTAAAGTATTAATAAGTCATGCTAGATGTGATTGTAGACCTAAACCTTACCGATAAGAATATTATAGTTGTTGGTGCAGGCCGCGAAGGGGTGAAAAGGATATCTACACTCATAAAACATGGTTCCAAAATTATCGTAATTAGCGAAGATGTTGATAAATCAATCTTTGAGATAGAAGGCGGCAAATATCCGCTAATTATTTTCAGGAGAAAAATCCATGATGCAAATTTTCTCAATGAGTTCAAAGATACATTCATGGTAGTGGCGGCAACTAATAATTTGTCCTTAAACAAGATGATAATTTCCAAGTCCAAAGAGAGTCATGTTTTAACTTACGGTTTGGACTCAACAACTTCTCAATTAGGTGATCTATCGTTCGCCTCTTTCATAAATATAGAGGAGTCAATCCAGATAGCAGTATCCACATTCGGAAAAAGTCCGTTGATGAGCAAAATAATAAGAATGAAAATTGAAAAGTATTTAAAAAATATAATAGGGCAAGAAGACATATTAAACATAAAAATTCAAGAATTTGCCAGAGACCGAGCGAAAAAAGTCATTAAGAATCAAAATGAAAGAAAAAGATTCTTGTATGGCTTATTTTATGACCAAGAAATTCAAGAATTGATCACAAAAAAAAACATTGATAAAGTCAAAGAATTAATTATCAACACATTAGATAAATGGGAGGGGAATAATATCAGATGACTCTATACTTGGGGGCACAATCTACACAATTCGTCAATTTAAGAGTAACATTCAAAAACTCCCCAATTCACATCTTAGAAAAATTCGCATTTAGCGATATGTTTAATGCTCATCAATACATGCTAAACTCTTCTGAATTAAATGAGTGCATAATTTTACAAACTTGCAATAGAGTGGAGGTTTATGGTGTTGGATCGGATCCGCAGTTTGAAAATATAATAAAGAGATGGTCGGATTTAGTCGATTTAAACTTAGACCAGGTAAGAGACAATATTGTTGTAAGCCAAGGAGAGGACGCCATACGTCACCTTGTAAAGTTGACCTCAGGGCTAGACTCTCTTGTAGTAGGAGAGGATCAGATATTGGGTCAGGTAAAAAGATCTTTAGATTTTTCAAGAAAAAATGGATTTGCAGGTCCAAATCTAAATGCATTATTTGATAAGACAATAAAAATTGGTAGTAAGGTAAGAATTTTAACAGGTATTAACAAAGGCAGTACTTCTGTTGGATCAATGGCTGTTAACCTGGCCTATGAGTATTTTGACGATATTAAAGAGAAGGAGATACTATTAATTGGTTCTGGAGAAGGAGCTAGTCTCGTGGCCAAGTCATTAAAGCAACGAGGTATGAAATTTTTTGTAACTAGTAGGACTTTTGAACGCGCAAGGTCATTTGCAGACACAGTTGCAGGCGCTCCAATTCCCTTTGAGTCAGCATTAGAGAAACTAAATGAAAATATTGATATTGTATTCATATCTACTGTTGCACCTTATTATCTGCTGACTTACGAAAGAATCTCCAATATGATGAAAAATAGAAAGAAAGGATTAATGATTTTTGACTTGTCGAATCCAAGGACAGTTGAAGACAAGATAGCTACATTGAATAATATCAAATTAGTTAATATGGACCAAATATCTGAGATTGTAGAGAAAAATGTTGGTAGAAGAAAGAAAGAGATCCAATCTGCTGAAAAAATAATTGATGAAGAAATAATAACTATCAAGGAAATGCTAAAAAGAAAAAGTTCTGAACCAGCAGTCATAACAATATTTAAGAATGCAGATTCCATAAGAAATAAGGAACTCAAAAAGGCTTTATCCTTAATTGGTAATAGAATGACTGAAAATGACATTAGAATTTTAGAACAATTTTCTTATGCCTTAGTAGAAGGGATTTTGTCAACACCAATGAACAATTTAAGAAAAGAATTTTCAAATAACAAGAATGAAAATGAATTAATAAATTTAGCATTAAAACTATTCAACTATGAAAAACCTTAGTAGTAAGGGTTCGAAAATTAAAAACATTAAAAGATCCAAAAATATAGAAATTGACAAGTCAATGGCTATGGCCAATTCAAATTATCTGAGTTATAAAATATTTCCAAAGATGCGGTTAAGGAGATTGAGAAAGAACCTTGCTATTAGAAATCTATTTCAAGAAGTAAGACTAAATTCAAAAGAATTAGTTTTACCTTTGTTTGTACAAGAAGGAATTCAAGAAAATCTACCCATTGAAGCAATGCCTGGTGTTTATAGATATTCTATCAATACAGTATTAAAAGAAATAGAAGAATGCATAAAAATTGGAATAGAATCAGTTGTTTTGTTTGGACTACCATCACATAAGGATTCTTTTGGAAAAAGCTCATATGCCGATAAAGGCATTATTCAAAATACAATCAAGGCTATAAGAAATAGTTTTGGGGATAAAATTGTAATAATAACAGATGTTTGCTTATGTCAATATACGTCTCACGGGCACTGTGGAATCATCACAGGAAATCAAATTGACAATGATAAGACCATACTAACACTTGCAAAGATTGCATTAAGTCATGCAGAAGCAGGAGCTGATATAGTGGCCCCTTCAGCAATGATGGACGGTCAAGTAAAGGAGATACGAGACTCATTAGACGACCATGGATTCACAGATAAATTGATCATGGGATATGCCGCAAAACAAGCATCTTCTTTTTTCTCTCCATTTAGAGATGCGGCTCATTCAAGCCCAGAATTTGGAAACAGGCAAACATATCAAATGAATTATGCAAATCCAAGAGAGGCTAAAAGAGAGATTGAGTTTGATATTGAGGAGGGAGCTGATGTATTAATGATCAAACCCGCTTTATCGAATTTAGATTTAATATATGAGGCAAAGAAAAGTTTCCTGCATCCTATTGCTGCATACAGTGTGTCCGGCGAATATTCCATGATAAAGGCAGCTTCCCTTAATAATTGGTTGGACGAGGATGCAGCCATAACCGAGTCCCTTAGTTCGATCAAACGAGCTGGAGCAAACATAATAATAACATATTATGCAAAAAGGATGGCACAGATATTAAGTTCAAATTAACAAATTAACAAATTATAGATGCTTTCTAATTTATCTCATATATATTAAAAAAAATTATGGGATTGGATAGAACACATGAACATCTGCATCTCTACCGTCTGCTACATAGACATCACCTTGAGAATTGAGTGCTATTCCTACGGGATTTTCAATTCTCTCGTGTGATGAACCGGTGTTGCCAAACTGAGTTATATAATTTCCATTGTTATCAAAGACTTGAATTCTATTATTACCACTATCGGACACGTAAACGTTATTGGATAGATCAATTGCAACATCTATTGGTTGTTTAAATTGACCATTACCTGTTCCAAAAACACCGAATTTCATTAAGAAATTACCTGATGGATCAAATTTTTGGACACGGTTGTTTGTAGAGTCAGTGACAAAGATATTTCCATTAGAATCTACTGCCACATCGGCAGGATTGTTAAATTGACCGTCACCTGTTCCAGGTGAACCAATACTCATTAAGAAATTGCCATTATGATCAAATTTTTGTACGTTTGTATTCTCACCAAAATCTGTCACATAAAGATTATTTTCTTTATCAATGCCTACACCCCCGGGACTAATAAACAATCCCGGACCCAATCCAAACGATCCTATGGAACGGACAAAGGACCCATTATTAGTGTATTCCTTTACCGCATATGTAGGGTTACCAAAATCTGCAATAAAAATATGGTTGTCAGAATCTACTGCAATGCCGGAAGGATTGGTGAAATATTGGGGGCCATTTCCAAATGTTCCAAAACCCAAAATGAAGGTACCGTTAGGAGTAAACTTTTGAATCATTTTGGTGGTGTAACCGGCAAAATCTGAAACATATACATTATCTTCAGAATCTATACCAATGCCAGATGCCTGATTAAACTGACCCTGTGCTACACCCTTCTCACCCCACATGGTTTTGTGAGCAAATTCCAAGGCGTATGCAGGTAAATTATAGGTAGACGATATCAACAAACTAAAGGTTAGCATGCATAATAAAGCAAATCGAGAAAACCTCATCGCGTAATATCAAACTATCATTATTTAAATAGTTTTTCCAATGAATTTCAAAAAAATAAAAAAATTAATGAGCCAAAGTGCTATGGTTTGTGCCATTTGTCATTGAAACTTGATCATAGATTGATAGGTCGAATTCAGGGCTCTCGACTATTCCAAATATAGATGGCAATTCTCCAAAGTGGGCTTCTACACTCTTTGGATCCATCCAAATTGTCAAGATATTATTATTTGAAAATTTAATCGAGGTAGGAATGTCTAATGCAGGGCCATCTTTGAGACTCACAGTTGAAGTACCGTTATAGAAAGCAGAATTAGTATCTGTTTGCGATGATGAATTTAAGAGTGTAAAATCTGTTATTGTATGTGTATGCCTTCCAGAACCGTCTGGTCGAACCATTTCAATAGCGGCATTAAACGAAGCACCAGTATCATTACCCGATGTATCATTAGAAGAAGGCAAACTTGAACGCCATACGCCAGCTAGTACCCAACTAATTGTGCCATTCTTGTCTTCTGCGACTCCAGCAATTGGCCCAAAAACATATGTCTTGTCAAGAAAATCCAAAGGTAAGGCAGCCACAGTTAATATGTTAGATTTAAGTCCTAAAGATCCAAAACCAGTTATTAAGAAAGCAGTAAAGATTATTGCTATATAATTTTGCATTATGATAAATTCATCCTTGTTATTATTATCTTTTATGAATTTTTGTTATCATCGTTTAATTACTAAACACCATCAAATCATAAATCGCATTTCATAGATTAATAGCCTCAATATTGGTAAAGTATTCAAGCCAGATTGTTTTTCAGGCATGTTTGAAGATTAGCAGGACTTATCAAAATAAAAATTTTTTAGTTTTGTCGATAAAACGGACCAATAAATCAAGATAAATAACAGAACAAATTCTGAAACATCCGATGTAAAATACCAAGACAAAATCATTGAACTGTAGTTACTTTTTTAATTAGAACAGGTCGCTTTACAAACTTTCTAGCTTTTTCCAATATTCGAAAATAAGTAACCGTTTGATTGAATACCAGAGATATAACAAAAATCGATACGAGTATCACAGCGAGCAAAAAAGTTAGTTGCTGTAAGAGACTCATGTGTATTTTAGTATCATTAAGATATATATGTCTAATCTAAAATGCAAATATTCATTCTACCTTATTAAAACTATTCACAACTACGAGTCAAATCTGCTCAAAGATCTCAATGCAAATATCTAAATATTCAGGGATTGAACACGTATCAGTAGATTCGCTAAACAAATCTAGATAACGTATATCTACGACGGTAGAGAAATATGTATAATCAAGTTCCATGACTGACAGTACCTTTGATAAATCACGTAATTTGTTTGAAAGAGCAGTAAAACTTTTTCCCGGAGGAGTCAATAGTCCGGTCAGATACTTTCAACCACATCCTTTTTTTGTGGAATCAGCCAATGGAAGCAAATTATTTACAAATGATGGAAATGTATTGATTGATTATTGTTTAGGATATGGTTCAGTATTCCTAGGACACGGTAATCAAGAAATAGGTTCAGAAGTTAAACATCAAATTGAAAAGGGTAATCTTTTTTGCATCCCAACAGAGAAGGAGATAGAATTGGCAGAGGTATGTACAGAAATAATTCCCTGTGCTGAGATGGTTAGAATCATGAACACAGGTGCAGAGGCTACAATGCATTCCATAAGACTAGCAAGAGCTTTTACGAAAAAGACAAAGATTATAAAATTTGAGGGCGGGTACCACGGTGCGTATGATTATGTTCTTAACAAAGCAGGGTCCGGAGCTGCAGTGCAACAATACGCTGACGGGATCCTTAGCGAAAGCTCAGCCAAAACCATTACCATGCCATTTAACAATTTTGAAGCTTTAGAGTCGACTATAAAGAAAGATGAAAACCAGAATGATATTGCGTGTATTATTGTGGAGCCAGTTTTGGCAAATACAGGTCTAATTCTTCCTGAGAAAGAATATCTTAATGATTTAAGAAATATAACTAAAGAAAATAACATAGTATTGATTTTTGATGAAGTAATAACTGGATTCAGATTAGCATTAGGAGGTGCAGGAGAATTCTTTGGAATAAAACCAGACCTTGCAACATTTGCCAAGACATTGGGAAATGGATTTCCCATTTCCCTCATAGCAGGCAACAAAGAGATAATGTCAGGATTTGCGCCAAGTGGTTCGGTTTATCAGGCCAGTACCTTTGCAGGTAATCCAATATCAGTAACAGCAGCATTGAAGACATTAGATATACTAACCAATAAAAAAAATACAATTTATCCCAATGTGGCACGTACATGTGACAAGATGGTCAAGGCGATAAGAGATATCGTTGAAGGAAAGAAATTAAATGTTACCGTAAATTCAATTGGCTCCATGTATCAGTTATTCTTTACCAAGAATCCAGTTAGAGATTATGCATCCGTAAAAACGACTGATGGCAAAAGTTTTGACAGATTGTTTAGGACTTTGTTGAGTAAAGGTATTTTCATTCCCCCTTCGCCTTTTGAAACGTGTTTCGTATCGACAGTTCATAATGAAGAAGATTTGGAAAAGACTATTGACGCGTATGAATTTGCCCTATCCAAGGTGACGAACATTTAAAGAAATAATAGTTGCCACAAGAGGAAGCAAACTTGCCACTTATCAGACAGATATAATAACTTCATCTTTAAAAAGGATTCATAAAGGATTTCAATTTAAAACAGAAAAGATTAGTACTCAGGGAGATAGAGACACCAGACCATTTTATGCAATGAATCAAACTGGAGTATTCGAAAAAGAAGTAAATGAGAAACTATTAAGGTATGAAGCAGATTTTGCGGTTCACAGTCTCAAAGATTTGCATGCAGGTATATCGGATAAATTAGTTATCGCATGTATTCCAAAAAGAGAAAGACCAAATGACGTATTTATAAATAATTTTGATCAAAAAAAACTGGATCAACTCGTGCCAAATTCAATAATAGGAACCAGCAGTATAAGACGAGCCATCCAAATCAAGACTAAATATCCTCATCTGAAGATAAAATCAATAAGAGGAAATGTTGAAACAAGAATAAGGAGATCAAAGGAAAATAAATTTACAGGCATTATATTGGCAGAAGCAGGTATAGATAGATTGAAATTAAATAGTCAAATTACCCAGCGTCTAAGTACAAATATTTTTGTCCCAGCTCCAGGACAGGGTGCTTTGGCAATAGTATGCAGGAAGGACAGCACTGAAATTATCAAAATTTTAAAAAAAATCGAACATGAAAAATCTTCCAAAGAAATTGTAGCAGAAAGGACCATAACAGAATCAATAGGAGCAGGGTGCACTGTTCCTTTGGGTGCCTTGGCCTCCATCAAAACTAAGGAGAAAGTCATGTCATTGTCTGCAATTGTATACTCTATAGATGGGAGTAAAGTTGTTAAGGTAAATAAAAAACTTAATTTGGATAATCCACAAAAATTGGGGCGAATAGTTGCAAAAGAGTTAATTTCAAAAGGTGCCAAAGAATTAACAAAGGATTGGAATAATAATACTAATATGAATATCGATATTTTAAATGAGTTGATAGAATGAGTATAGACGAATTTTCAGGTATAGTATACATTTGTGGTGCCGGTCCAGGAGATCCAAAATTATTAACGTTAAGAGCTCTCGATCTTATTAAACAATCAGAGGTAATATTATATGATAGACTAGTTGGTGATGAAATAATTGATCTGTTTCCAAATGATGCTGAGAAGATTTATGTTGGGAGAAATGTAGGAGATCCTACAACACATCAGGACAAGACCAATCAATTCATGCTAAAATATGCTAAAATGGGCAGAAAAGTCTTGAGACTAAAAGGGGGAGATCCGTTTATTTTTGGAAGGGGAGGCGAAGAAGCAGAAATATTAAAAGAGAATAACATCCCATTTGAAATTATTCCAGGCATTACCTCTGGAATTGGCGCAGCAATTTATTCCGGCATACCCCTTACACACAGAAAATATGGTTCGACTGTTGCTTTTGTTACTGGTCACGAGGATCCTGACAAAAAAACACCAGAAGTAAGATGGGAAAAGCTATTACAAGCGGTTGATACTGTGGTCATATATATGGGAACAGAAAAGTTAAACATTATCATTGAAAAAATTAATACAGGAAACAACAATGCTAAAACACCTGTAGCAATAATCCAAAATGGAACACTTAAAAATCAAAAAATAATAAAAGGAACCTTGGAAGATATAGTCGAAATAGCAAGAAAATCAAAGGTAAAACCCCCAGCCATTGTGATAATTGGGAATATTGTAAAGCTTAATGAAACAATAAATTGGTTCGGTGATCACAAATAGTTATTTTTTGCTCAAATTTTCCCTGATCAGAGTGTACGCGTGACTTGCAAAAAGTAAATATCATTATAACAAGAGCATCGATATCTCAAGAGGATTTACCTAATTGGAATCATGATGGACAAATAAAATTTAATTATATCACCTTACCACTCTTATCATTTCAAAGAATTGATTCTAACGAAGTAAAATGCGCAATTGAAAGAATTAGACAAAACTACTATGATATAATAATCTTACTAAGCGCAAATGCTGTAAATATTTTTTTTGAAATATTGCGGGAACAACGCGATTTTAAAACTTTATTCAAGAATTTAACCAATATGAAATTTGTTGTTATAGGACCTAAGACAATGACGGCGTTATCAAAATATGGAATTACTTCAGAATTGGCTAATAACAACAACAGCAATTATTCAAGTTCAAAAATAATTCATTTCCTCATGAAACTAGAAGAGGAGAATAAACATAAAAAGAAAGACAAATTAACTAAAATACTATTGCCGAGAAGTGCAGAGTCTCTCAAGTCAGACAATTATATTAAACTCAATTTCGACACAATTTTTTTAGACCAAGTTTTATTTTATAAAATCAAGGACAAGACCAAATTAGGTAATTTTGAACAACTGGCAAAAATTGTCAACCGATCAAAAGATTATGAAAAAAATTTTATAATTTTTACGAGCCCTTCTGCAGTTAGGACTTTCTTTCAAGATATTATATCAGAACTGCCACAGGTAATAGGAATGAGAGATAAAGAGATACTCTATCATTTGAATGCTAGTGTTATACTATCCATAGGGCCAAAAACATCAATTGAACTCGAAAAACGAGGAATTGAATATAATGAATCTTCAAATCATACTGTAAAGGGTGTTTTTGAGTTGATCCGCAAATTCATTTAGAAAAAATAAGTCTTCTAATGTTACTATTCAAATTAGAAGTTACTATAAAACAAAATACAAATAATTTTAATAAATTAGACTTTTAAATCAATATAAATAGCTTGTTTTTTTCCTTTTTAATCTTGTAAATACGAAGAGGCTTTTCGGCTGGGAGATTTAAGGCATCACCACTTTTTAAGTCGAAGGATGACAAATGTAATGGACATGTGACCCTTTTTTCAGACTCATCGAGGAAACCGCCTGTAAGATCTACGTAAGCATGAGTACATATACGATCAGATGCTACAAATTCACCATTCAAATTTAAAATCATTATTTTCTTATCCTCATAGTCAAAATCAATCATTTCTCCCTTTTTAAGACTCAGAAATTGAGTGATATCAACCCACTTTTGTATTTCAGACATATTCAAGTCGAACCTGATTAAATGTAGAACTACTGAATGAAGTAAAATTCATCAGTAATGGAATAAAATACAAGATCCCAAAATTGTTATTATCTGTATTTGTAGTGTTTTTCAAATATATCAGCGGTCTCCTTATAGCGAGACTTTTCAACTTCCAAAATTTGTTCCATTACTTCATCACCTTTCAACAACAATGGTTTTCCAGTCCATTTATTTTCGAATAAATAACTAATCCAAGCTCGTATAAATGGGCCCATCTTCCGGGATAAAGGTTCGACAAAACCGTTGATGATTTCGCGTTTTGCACTTTCCCGATCCAATCCCTTACACATTAGATAGAAAATCTGTTCCTCATCAATTTGGGAAACAGATGCGGAATGAGTGGCCTTCACTTCATTAGTTTCAATTTCTAATCCAGGTATTGCATCTGCTTGTGCTCCCTTGTTTAATAAAATAGCATGTCCTGCTAAGTAAGCTTCCGAAGTCTGCGCATCCTTTCGGATCTTAATCATACCTTTAAACAAGGATTTGGCAGAATCTTTTACAATAGATTTAACCAATACTCTGCCTCGCGTACTAAATCCAGAATGATCAAGATTAGATGAAATATCAAAGAGTTGGTTATTTGTACCAAATACGATTTGAACATCTTCAGATTGAGCACCAGAACCATTCATAACACTGTCTGTTTTGAATCTACTAAGCAAACTACCAAACATTCCAGAATACCAAGATATCTTTGCATCCTTTTCAACAAATGCCTTCCTATTTGACACACATATAGAGTCAGAGTTCATTGCTTGAAGAGTAATAAATTCTAATTCCGCAGTAGGTTTTAGATGGCATCCCAGATATTCAAAGTAACATTCTTGGAAAGGCTTACCCATCATATTCACATCTTGATCTATCGTCGCTCCTTTTACGACACTTTCACCTTCTCTCGTATGCGACAATTTATTTCGCAAATTATACATAGAAGATAAAGACGCCGAATAGAGTTCTTGAACTATCGTTGCCTTAGAACCCACCTCCGATACTACAATATTTCTACATATAGATGAAGTACTATCTCCTTTCAAAGAATAAACTACGCGGATTGGATCTTCAATTATCATATTTCTTGGAATATAAATAAAAAATCCAGATTGAAATGCAGATGATCCTAATGTAAGATATCGATCTTCCTCATAGTTAACCGAATCATCAATCAGGTATTTTTTAATCAGTTCGGGCTGACTTTTCAGGGCATCTTGAATAGTAGAGATGACGAGCCCCTTTTTTGACAATTCATCTGGAACAAATATGTGCATAGCAGTTGATCCAACCATAAGAATACTTGGTGAAGACTTTATCTCCTCCAAGCGTATTTTGAGATCATCTGAAACAAAAGATGTTTGTGTGTTTGAAAAATAGACTTTACTGGGTTCTAAAACCGTGAGTCCAGTATACTTTGAATAGAGAGGCGAAACTTCTGACGGCAACTTAGTAAATTTTGAAATAATTGATTTTCTAGAAGACTGTACCCATTCAGGTTCATTATTTTGCTCAGGTAGTATTTCAGTGATATTGTTTTCTGATAGTAATGATAGTGGTATCAATCAAATCATCCTCAAATTGTAATAATGTGTAAATAAAAAGTAGGTATTATTAACCTACTGAGCCTTCCATTTCCATTTTTACCAGTCGATTCAATTCGACTGCATATTCCATTGGTAGTTCCTTTGTAAAAGGCTCCATGAAACCACCGATTATCATGCTCAATGCATCGGATTCTGAATATCCCCTGCTCATCAGATAAAATATTTGTTCATCACCAATCTTACCCACTGTTGCTTCGTGAGTGATCGTTGCATCCTCCTCATTAACTTCTACATAGGGATAAGTGTCTGTCCTTGAAAACTCGTCTAACAAAAGAGCATCACATCGAACGTTGGATTTAACACCATAGGCTCCTTTGGCTACATGAAGCAGTCCTCTATAGGTAGTTCGCCCAGAATCCTTGCTGACAGATTTGCTTGTAACCCTCGAAGTTGTATTTGGTGCAAGGTGAACTACCTTAGCACCTGCATCTTGATGCTGTGAGTCTCCTGCAAATGCCACCGAGACGATTTCAGCATGTGCATTTTTACCAAGCATGTAAACTCCAGGATATTTCATTGTCAATTTACTTCCCAGGTTGCCATCTATCCACTCTACAGATGCGTTCTCATATGCGTAAGCCCTCTTTGTGACCAAGTTATACACATCCTTACTCCAATTTTGGATTGTAGTGTAACGGATCTTTGCCCCTCTTTTTGCAACTAATTCTACAACCGCAGAATGCAAAGATTCAGTCGAATAAACCGGAGCAGTACATCCTTCTATATAGTGTACATCAGCACCCTCATCAGCTATAATCAAGGTTCTTTCAAATTGTCCAATATTTTGTGCATTTATCCTAAAGTATGCTTGCAATGGGAGATCGACCTTTACATTTGGAGGGACGTAGATAAATGATCCTCCAGACCAAACTGCACTATTAAGCGCGGCAAATTTGTTATCTTCTGGTGGGATAACCTTACCAAAATGCTTCTTAACTAAATCAGGAAATTTCTTCACCGCTGTATCTGTATCAAGAAATATTACACCTTGCTTTTCAAGGTCCTCTCGAAGGTTATGGTAAACAACTTCAGATTCATATTGAGCTCCTACTCCTGCTAGAAATTTTCTTTCTGCTTCAGGAATACCTAATTTTTCAAAAGTATTTCGCACTGACTCTGGAACATCATCCCAACTCTTACTTTGTTTCTCCGCAGCTTTAGCATAATAATAAATATTTTGAAAATCTATATGAGATAAATCACCGCCCCAATTTGGCATCGGTTTACTATTAAAAACATCAAAAGATCTTAGCCTGAAATCACGCATCCAGTCAGGTTCTCCTTTCATTTTACTTATTTCCTCGACAGTACCCCTCGAAAGACCTTTTTTACTTAAATAGACATAAATCTCAGTTGAATCCTTAAAATCATATTTGCTGTAATCCATATCTAATTCTTTTGCGGTCATAGTGTTCATAACGGCGTTATGGATTATAAATATTTTTATTAAAAACATTATAAATCAATCAAATTTATATAAATAACATCTATGTTGATTGAAATTTATTAGGCCTACCTAATAACAGAAACAATTGGACTGATATAAAAAGTAATCAATATATTCCTACACGAAAGAGTTTTCACATATGCAGTTAGAAGGCAATGTAATAGTATGTGATACAATTGATGAAAAAGGATTAGGAATATTAAAAAATGCGGGATTACATGTAGAATATTTACCAGAAATTACAAATCAAGATCTCATTTCCAGAGCGAAAGATTACGATGTAATTATAGTCCGTAGTAGGACAAAAATAACAAAAGATGTTATTGTTAGTGCAGTCAAAGCTAAAATCATAGCAAGAGTTGGGGTAGGGTTGGACAATATAGATGTCAATGAAGCACAAAAGAGAGGTATTGAGGTAATCAATGCTGGTGAAGCCTCAGTAACTGCAGTCTCAGAACTGGTTTTAGGATTTATGTTTTCATTAAGTAGAAACATACCAATAGCAAATAATGCAACCAAGAATGGTAAATGGATTAAAAAAGACCTAATGGGGGGAGAGTTGAAAGGTAAATATTTAGGAATCATAGGTCTGGGAAAAATTGGCAGAAATGTTGCAAGATTAGCAAGAGGTTTAAGAATGAATCTTATTGGCTATGATGTAGTTCCCATAGACAATAGTTTTACTCAGGAAGTATCGCTGATAACTACTGACTTGAAAACACTATTAGAAAGTTCAGACTTTGTTACTTGTCATGTACCTTTTACTGAACAAACCAAGCACTTGATAAATAAGGACATGTTATCAAAAATGAAAAAAAATGCATTTTTAATTAATACGTCTAGAGGTGAGGTAATCGATGAACAAGCACTTATAGAATGTTTGAAAAATAAAAGAATTGGTGGAGCGGCTTTGGATGTATATGAAGTAGAACCACCAACAAATAAAGAATTGCTAGAGTTGGATAACATTATATGTACTCCCCACATAGCCGCCCAAACTAGAGAAGGACAAGAGCTTGCGTCCATGGTTATTGGAGAGAAAATTGTTCAAAAACTATTGGAAAAACAAATAGACAACTAATTTCTATTTAACATGAGGGTTCTATAGTTAGAATCATTTTAAGTCGGGATTAAAAAATGATTAAAATGGAAATTTTCAATATGTAGATCGAATTTGACTTCAAATAGATTTTATTTACTTACATGAGTTTTTAAAATTTTGAGGTCATAATTCATTTTGAATTTTCACACTTTTAGTAATGCTAAATTTGCCATGGATAATCTCGATGTTGGATGATTTTACATTAAAGTATTTTGACAACTTTTTTATAATCTCTTTGTTTGCCCTTCCTTTTATAGGTAATACATTTATAGAAATATCTATTTCCATAGCATTTTCATTAATCACCAATTTTTGAATCTGGCTAAATCTAACCCTAACTTTATAGACCTTTGATATCTTGATTCTCCCCTACCATTATAAGAAAACATATTTTAAGTTTGTGTGCAATGCATATCTTAGTAAACACTCAAGTTTGTTACAAGAACACATATTACCACTCAATTTATTGTCAAATGTAGGCTCAATCAGCCTAACCAAAAAATATCAAGAAACATCATAACATGGGTTTTTTGCAAGATTGTAGTGCGACTCCAAGATATTACTACCGGATTTATTTAAGTACGATATAAAAATTTCATAAATTTGTCTGATAATGAATTAGCAGAAAATGGATAAAAAGAATAGTTGACAATATATCGATTTAATTACATAATATTTATTGGGTTACGTATTCCACACTTGCAAAATATTAACAATAGTTCACTTCTGCATAAAGATTTTGTATTCTCCTTTTAAAATATCATACTCACCAATTTTTAGAAGCATACTAATATGATTTAGGTAATACAAATGTTTATTTCAATATTTAAAATTTAGAAAAATAACAATCTATCTCATATTGTCTATTAAATCTCTTTTGAACGTTTGTCTGGCCTTATTTAAATATAGATAAAAAGAAGCAATAGCAAAGCTAGCAATACCACCAACGATAAATATATAATTCAATGTAATAACAGCTAGCAATGAAACAATTAAAGTATTAATTATGAATATAATAGTAATTTTCTTTAATTTATTCATATGAATATAGTATCACAATATAATATAAATACATCTAGGAATCATCGTTTATTATTTTCGTCTCATGAGCTCTGTCTATGGAAGATTCTGTAATCAAGAATGTGGATAATAATGTTTTTAATAAAGGATTAAACAAATAATATGCCATCTTAATTTATTGAATCTTTAATACTCTAACTTGATGTCTTATTTTTTCGCCTTTGTTTTAATATCCATACAATAGTAACCGTAATTATTAAAAGTATACTAAAGATAATTCCATATGTTGTCAAAGTAGAAATTAATCCATAGGTTTCAGAAATGGAAAGGTTAAATACGGCTCTTTCACAATTGCAACCCATATTATTTGTAAGCATTATTCTCTCTTCGGGTATCGCATCAGATCCATGTGGACGGGCTGCATCCTCGTTTAAGATACTTAAAACTACCTGATAATTGCCACTTTTATTGAAGGTATATGGTACATCAAAATCACCAATTGCCAAATTAGTCCATGGATAAAGATAGATACGGTGGCCGTCTGCTGAGTAAATTTCAACCATCACAAAAATGTTTGAAACATCATTGCCCTTTGTATCTTGAATACTAAAAAGAATTCTAGATGACTCATTTGGTCTTGCATATTCAGGCATTAATTCCTGATCAATATGATACTTATTTCCAACACCAAAGCTCTCACTGTTGTAATAAGTTATGTGATCAAAATGTCCATCCACATTCTGAAACGGGGAACAAATAAAGCAAATCACATTTATTACTAATATCAAGATACAAAAAGATATAAGAGTTAATTCCATTTTCACCCTATAAACTATTTTACCATTATTATACTACACTTGGATTGCCACTATATATAAAAAGAACTTAAAGATTAACATTTGAGGGATGATCTGGGGTTGAAAGGCTGGCTGGGTTTTGAGATTTCAGTTTTTGATTAGTATAAAAGATATTTATTACAACATATATCATACTACTAAACAGTATCAAACCTAAAGCCAAGTGTGCAGTAACCAAGTCAGCATGCAATTTCTCATTGATAACAATGGCACCCAGAGTTATTTGTCCCACAACTGCAGCAGCTGCGATTACTGAGAATATTTTAGTAGACTTTAGAGAATTTCGTCCTCTTAGTACAAAAGCCATGGTCAAGAAAACTACCAAACCGGTTGTGGCCGCAAGTGTTCTGTGAATATATTCAATTATGAATTCATATGAAGGGACTAATCCCTGAGGACATAATGGCCACTGAGGACATGACAAACCAACACCAGAGGAACTAACATATCCTCCAAGAGTCATTAAGCTGAATAGAACACAAAGAGATCCTACTGAAAAAATTTGAAGAAATTTATCATAATTAGTCTTCATATTTGATAAACGGCGATGGGCTAAACCAGACTAAAAAATTATTGTACTGTTAAAGTTCCTTTCATGAAGGGATGAACAGTACAATGGTAATCATAGTCATTTGCATCAAGACTTGCCGTATCGATTTTTCCTGATTCACCAGCCATGATAAGACTTGTGTCAAATAGTTTTCCCGAGTTTGGATCTTCTGGCCCTGTACCGCTAGTAACTGTATGAGGGACAGTATCATCATTGGTCACTGTTATTACATCTCCTTTTGACACAGTAATAGTATCAGGCTGATAAGATGGATTACCTTGTGTTGCCGCTCCAGCCGGAATAGAGATTGAGGTAGCTGAGGCAGCTGCAGGAGCTGACCCTCCACCAGAAGTAGATGCTTCCGATCCTGTCGTTGCAGGAGGTGCAGGTGGAGGCGCGGATACAGGTGGAGGCACACTTGCGGTATCATGCCAGTGGAATATTGCAAGGTATCCTACGAAAATCAAAGGGATGATGATCATCACCAAACCCTTTGCGAATCGCTGGGGTGATGTTCTAGTGATGTGGTTCTCGTCTGGCGTAGTCATAGTAATATTCAACTCCGGTTCCTAATCCGAATGGGTCCTTTGTATCAGCTAGTTTACCAAACATTGTGGACTTTATCATGTTGTAAAGGAATATCGCCATTCCTGCTCCCATCATCCATCCTCCAAACGTTGCTATCTGATTCATGATTATCAGCTCTGGTATAGGCAAATAGTCAACGACTCTTCTAGGCATTCCATATAGACCTAAGATGTGCTGGACTCCAAATACGAGCACAGCCCCTACAAAGAGTAATACAAAATGTATATTCGCCAACTTTGTGTTATACATACGTCCAGTTATCATTGGGAACAAATAGTAAATGAATCCAAAGAATCCAAAGGAAATTGTACCCATAATAAACAGGTGCATATGCCCTACCACCCAGTAGCTGTCATGTGTGAGAAAGTCAAGCGGCATGGCAGTATTTACGACACCACCCGCCCCAGCAGAGAAGAATAGCAATATTCCCCCAACTGCAAAGAGCATTGGTGCCGCAAACTTAATTCGCCCACCCCACATAGTAGCTAGGAAATTAAACACGTGCATAGCAGACGATGGCACTGCAGCCAATGTTCCCACCATGAAGACAGTTTTTTCAGTAAAGCTCATACCCACGGCAAACATGTGATGTGCCCATGAGCCAAAGCCAATTACCGCTATAACTACCAGCGCTATTACACCAGAATAGTAGCTGAAAAGAGGCTTTCTGGAAAATGTAGGAATAATTTCATACATCATTCCGATAGCCGGCAGCGTAAATATGTAAACCTCTGGATGGAATGTAAACCAGAACAAGTGTTGATATGCTATTGGATCTCCTCCCATCTCAGCGTTAAAGAATCCAGTAACGCCCAACCTATCTGTATAAAGCATAACTAGCGATGCAGCAAATGTCGGAATAGCGACTATAATCATCATAGATGTGACAAGAGTAGCCCAACAGAACAAAGACATTTTCATCAAGGGTAGATCAGGATGTTTCATCTTAAGCATAGTAACAGTAAAGTTTATAGCTCCTAAAACTGATGATAAACCTAAAATTTTCAAACCAACTATCCACATATCCGCCGCAGGGCCTGGAGCCTTCAAGATAGAATAAGGTGGATAGGCATTCCAAGTTGTATCAGAAAATCCCGCCCAAATTAAGATCATACATGGTGGAATCATCCAAAAAGCTACAGCATTAAGCTTTGGCCAAGCCATATCTTTATACCTGACCATAATAGGAACTAGGTAATTACCTACTCCTGCTGCAAATGGAATTAACCACAAAAATAAAAGTGTTGTTCCGTGTACCGTGAAAAATCTCGAAAAATCTGCTTGGCCGGAAAAAACTTGCAGTCCTGGCAAAAATAATTCTGCTCTGATTGCCATTGCTAGACCGCCTCCAGCAAACAACGCCACCATTGAGGCTATAATATATAATAAGCCAATATCAGTATGGTGGGTAGAAAATATAATCTCCCATAAAGGACGAGGTTTTTTTAATTCTAGTACCATTTTCTCGCTATTAGCACCCCTATAGTCATAAAATCAGAATGAGTCTATAAAAGCATTTGGATTATGATAGTTTACAATATCGTCTAAAATATATTATACAGCATAAATAAAACGAATTTTCTAAAAGAAATAGTATTTTTAATATAAAACTTATATTTTAAAGGTTTAGAAAAAGTAGAAATTAAATCCTATTGTACCGTCAATGAACCCGTCATAAACGGATGAACAGTACAATGGAATGGGTGTTCTCCGGCTTCCAGAGATGCAGTATCAATTGTCGCAGTAGCGGCGGGCATAATGATACTCGTATCAAATAACTTTCCCGCATCAGCATCACTTGGACTTGCACCATTAGTTACAGTATGTGGTGCAGTGTCATCATTAGAGACAGTGATCACATCACCTTTTGATACGGTTAATGTTGCAGGCGAATATGAAGGATTGCCAGGTGTGGATGCTCCTGCAGGTATCGACAAAGAGGGACCGCCTGCTGTTGCTCCTGAAGTTGCGTTGTCACCAGACGTGCCGTTTGAGGAAGTGTCACCAGATCCATTTGCTGTACCTCCACTCGGAGTTTGAGTAAGATTTCCAGGTTCTACAACTCTCATTGTACCCGTACCAGTTGATCCAACCTCACTACCTCCAGGTGATACAATAGTAGCAGTACCAGTACCTTGGGAGATAGTTGGTTCGGACTCAGTTGATGAGGTACTTGAGGTACTATTTTCAGTATTTGGCTCTACAAAAAGCCTTGCTCTCATATCCATATGGAGCATACCACAATACTCTCTACACTCGATCAGATACTCCCCCGTTTCATCAAAGATATTCCACATTGTATTTACACGACCCGGCACTGCATCCATAAGAATAGCAAAGTCAGGGATATTGAAGCTGTGAATTACATCATTTGATACGATCTCAAATCGATAAGGAACTCCCTGTTTAACATGAAGTTCGTTTATTTCCTGAGTACCATCAGCATGCTGGAATGACCAGAACCACTGCTGACCTATTACTCTCACTGTTTCGGAGTTAGGTGGAGCATACTCCAAGCTATGCTCAACTTGCCATGATTCTGCCCCTACCCAAATTAGAATGGCAGTCACAACTCCAATGAATACCCATTCAGGTGTACCGTGTCCCACTAAATCTTACCTCCAGTATTGCTAATCTTCTTCCATCTCGGATTACTCTCTCTATTATGCCAGCAAATGTAAGCATTCAATCCCTGGACAACAGCACCTACCATGAAGGCTGCTATCATCATTCTATAAAATAAATCCCATATTACGACTCTACGTATTACGGTTTCACCTCCTTCTGCAGCATATGCCATTTGAAGTATGCTCTCGATGCCGATGACAGCCAAAGAACTTAAAATAAAAATCAACAACGTTTTGTTAACAGAGGAAAAGGCCATAACTCTTAATCTCCACTCTCTTTGGATTGGTGAATCTTTCTGTCATTTAAGGTTTTTGTTGCTGCAGATTTTATGACGCTTAACCTATCTGGGTGTAACTAGATTTAAAAGTAATAGTAGCACGTTAAAACTCAGAAAGATAGCGCTTCATGTTTAAAATATTCATACCACATAAGGAAAGTTTATTATCATAATTCTTTAATACATTAATCGACGCGTTAGGAACTTGTACACTGTAAACCGATGATGGTTTTATGTTCATTGCCAAGGATATTGCAGCTTTGATCGGATCCAAATGAGAAATAAATAGAATGTTCTCATTTTCATGTTTTCTTATCATCTCATTTATTAAATGACGAATTCGTTGTCTGACGGAGCCAAAAGATTCTACCTCAAATTCTAACAAAGAATTTTCCTCTTCATTATCCGAATAGAATTTTGCAAATAAATCACCATGAGCAGAGATGACATCGTCATAGTATAGTCCAACAAGCTTACCAAGTTCAATTTCAAATAGTCTTTCATCAATTTCAAAAGGCAAATCCAAGGTTTTAGAAGCAATCTCAGCTGTCTCAACAGTCCTAATAACAGGACTAGAATAAATTTTGTGAATTGGTATAGATTTTAATAATTCGCTACTTTGAGTTACCTGTTCTCGCCCTACTTCAGTCAAGTGAGATTCAAGATTCCTCCCTACAAGTAGCCGTTTTACGTTATTATATGCTTGACCGTGTCTCATAAATATAAGCAGCGACATAATCTGATAGAAATATTAAAAAGATTATTTCAATATTAATCATGCAGAACTAAAATGATAAAGACAAGATTCTTTTGGTATTAGAAAGGGATTTTGTATTAAGGTATGTGTGGATTGTTAAACTGATTGTTAAAAAACCTGCTCATCAAATCCTTCTAACAATATAAGAGAAATTACTTTGAATAGTTACAAGTAGAGATATAAACATCGTTGTGAATGCTAATGTATTATTGGTATAATATGGTCAATTTCTACTACAATCATTGCTAAAGAAACAAATATATGAAAACTTATGGATCGTTACTAAATTTATTTTGTAAAAATCCAATATTTGCGTAACTAACAATAGGAATTAGTTTAAGAAATTATAAAGAAGTAGTTTTCGATATACCATCATTTTATTTTTACAGATTCTGTTGAACCCAATAACATCATGGTTAACAACAATGAAGATATAACACCAATATTTGATTCATTCAATCTAAAACATAGCTAATTTGGTCCGAGCCCAACTTACAGACAAAATAATCAAAATATCTACATTATTGGAGGTTGACTGAAGCATCAATATTTATACTTGTCGAACACGATTTATGAGCGTGTTGTTTAATATATAAGAACAGAATAGTAAATTCATTAAATGAAGATTGGGATAATTGGAGGTACTGGAGGAATGGGCGAAGGGTTTGCTTTACGTTGGAGTTTTAATCACGAGATAATATTGGGTTCAAGGGATAAGCAAAAGGCCCAAGATATTGCAAAAAATCATATGGATGTATTAAAAGGATCATCTTACCATGAAAAAATAAATGGAAATATATCAGGAAACGACAATGTCTCGGTTGCTCGAGAAAGTGATGTTCTAATTCTTTCTATACCTTATGAAAACATACAAAATACATGCAAGGATATCGAGAATGTGATAAGTGAAGATTGCATAATTGTATCTCCCATAGTACCAATGAGCAGAAATCAGTCTGGATTTTATTATGTTCCCTTTGTTGAGGGAAAAAAGTCAGCAGGAGTCATGGTCAGAGAGAATCTGCCAAATTGTGACAAAATAGTTTCTGCGTTCCATACAATCTCTGAAGTCAAACTAAAAGATATAGAGAGTCCTCTAAATGCAGACACCTTTATCTGTACAGACAATAAAGAGGTTTTGGTGAATATTAACGACCTCATTGGTGAGATAGAGGGCCTAAGATCAATTTACCTAGGATCATTGGAACTATCCTATCAAGCAGAGATGATGACACCTATGATTCTCAACGCATCAAAACAAAACAAGCTAAAGCATCCAGGAATAAAACTAGTTTAAATATTACATCTAATAAAATGGATTTCGATAAGATAGATAAAAAAATAAGAGATAGACGCAAGGAGTGGATGTTTCCACTTGGAATACTATTTATAGTTATGGCAACTATCATTCTAGTTAGGAATTTAGTCTTAATAACTACAGAATTTGGATTTGAGTTCTTTATAGTTAATTTCTTTAACTCTGAGATAACAAATGAAAAATTTGCTATAATAATGTATGCAATAGGTTTGATCCTAGTTTATTTTGGAAGGAAAAAACGATTGGAAGAGTCTATAGGCTAGACAGAATAGTTATCTTTCATAAAAACTTCGATTTTGTTCATTGATTTTTCTAAAATTTCCTCTTGGGGTAGATAAACTATTCTGAAATGATTTTTACCAAGGTCGCCAAAGCCTGACCCATGTACTGTTAGTACGCCCGTAGAGTTTAATAACTCGATAACAAATTCCAAGTCACTTTTCCATTTATTACCAAGATCTATTTGAGGAAACATATAAAATGCACCTTTTGGCTTCCTGCAATAAAGCCCTTTAATTTCATTTAATCTTTTAAACACCAGATCTCTTCTTTTTTTCAGCTTGTGAACCATCACAGGCAGATGATCCTGAGGACCATTTAAAGCGGCGTCAGCAGCAATTTGAACCGGAAGGTTTGATGCGATTCTGACTCGGGCAAGTTTAAATATATTCTGTCTTAATGGATCGAGCTGTCTGGATTTATTGTTCATACATACGTAACCACATCTAAGTCCAGTCATCAAGTATGTCTTTGAAAATCCATTTAAAAGTACAACTGGAGCGTCATTAGATACTCCCCCTATACCACTAAACTGACCATCAAATACTATTTCATCATAAATTTCATCACAAATAACATACAAGTCATTCTCTGCTGCGATATCCACCATAGATTTAAGACTTTTCTGTGAAAAGACTTCTCCAGTAGGATTATTTGGGTTAATAATACAAATCGCTTTTGACTTTGGCGAAATTTTGCTTTTGATGTCATCTATATTTGGAGTCCCGTCATCATATATTTCAAATTCAGATATACTTCCTCCATAATATTTTGCATATGAAGAATATGGAGGATAGTATGGACCAGGCAAAAGTACATGATCCCCCTCTTCGACTATTGAACCCATTACCATATCGAGCCCTTCAGATACACCATTTGTGACTAGGACGTCATCAGAAGTTAGTTCGAGCCCTTTCCTATCATTTTCCTTTGTAACAATAGAATTCCTAAGGCTTATCCAACCCTCGGAATCAGTATAATAATCATTATCATTGGCCAGAGCATCTGAAAGAGCACTTTTTATATGATTTGGTGTCTTGAAATCAAATGCAACAGGGTCTCCAATATTCAGGTACATTAGATCTTTGCCTGTTTTTTGATACTCCCTAGCATGAAGCATAATATCTCGGATTGCATATTCCACACGACTAATCCTATCAGATACTCTCATTGATCATCTATTTCCATTAATATATCTGATTCAATTCATATTTGTATTTTATCAAAATTCAGCTATGATTGTGAGTTTATAGAGTTGTTTTGACAAAAATGCCTTTCACGACATGTGCTTATACTTATAACTTAATTTCAATTCTTCAGAAACGAGTACACATTTTCGGGACTAATTACTTGAAAAAAAATTAAAAGTTAATACTTGCGTTGCCTAAATGATTTTTTTTCATATTCTACATAAATCCTTATCATAAACTCGTAAATCTGCGAAACAATAGATGAATCAAAATTGATTTCATTTGCATATTTTTCGACTTTAGTTATAATCTCATTAATGCGATGTTTATCTTCGACACTCCCAATATTTTCCTTGAATTTGGCGGCCTGTCTTACATATTCACCTCTTTTAGCCAAAAGTAAAACAATTTCCCTATCTAACAAATCTATATGATGTCGAATCTCCTTTAAAGATGAACAATCTTTTATGTCCAATATATAATAACTAAAATTCAATCATTTAAGTGAATCATACCGATATAATCGAATTCATTGCATTAGTTATAGATATAAACATTGTTATCAAATATAGATCATGATTAATACTAATAGGATTAAACAGTTGATTAGAAAATGCATTTACGAAGAAGATACGGACGATAAGATAAAATTATTTATCAAGATCAACAAGCTTTTACCATCGCATTTACGTATGGAGTCACCAACCATGATTACAAAGGATTTCATTGACAAACGCTTGTATGGTCTGCAAGGAAGTCTATAGCGTATTCTTTGGACTTTCAGTTTTATTAGAATGTATTTTACAAAATCCAAGCGGATATTAAAATATAATATATAAACAACAAAATTTTTTTCATGGTGTTATTTAAATGTAATTAAGAATTTCACTATCAGATAGATTGATCATTTGGCCATGAGTCATCCATACCTTTGAAATAACAGCGGGTGAAATAAGGCGAAACAGTGTAAGGCGATATAGAAAAATGTATTTCGTGACCATTGTACCGAAGAAAGAAAACTAGGAATGAATAAACTAAAGGCTTTTTCAGATCTTTTCATGGTTAACATAGCAACGACGGATTTGTACTAAATAAGCCTGGACAAGTTTTATTTTAGGATACTATTTTAAGAGATTATTATTATATTGATCCTCTAGAAAAATGAAAGATTATTCAAATTGACATATGTTACGAATTTAGCAATAATTCTTTCTGGGTACTCTCGAAACATTATATTATATGTAGCAAATTTTATATAATAAAATAATAAAAAAATATCATGATATAACATTTCTTTACCAACATGAAGAATAGCTTGAAGGTCAGATATTTCTAATTTACAAAAAAAGATTACTCTTAATTAGTAAAGCCAATGTCGTAAGCAAATGTCTCATTTTTAGAATCATCTTAGTCACGAAATCAATACCCAATTTGAATAAATACAAGTTTGTTTACATCGACTTTTATGATGTTACATAGAAATTCTATGCGTCTAAATTACGAAATCCAACTGGTTCAAATCGGAGTTCCATTATTATCCGGAGTTTATTTTTTTTTGACTTCTAGGTAATAAAATTCTTTGTTATTGAATATTAACACAAGATATCATTAAAGGTCTTGCCCCTTAGAATTTAAATAACGTAAAATACTATCTTTCTTGTGGAAATACCAATTGAGCAAATTTTACAAGATTTTGCAGTGATAATGATAATAGCTTCGGTAATGACTTTGATTTTTTATAGGTTGAAACAACCTATAGTTATTGGATTCATTGTTGCTGGTATAATTATAGGACCACATACTCCTCCTTTTAGTTTGATACACAATACTGATGTCTTAAATCTCTTCGCGGAAATGGGAGTAATATTATTACTCTTCACAGTAGGGATGGAATTTCCAATTCAAAAACTAAAGCGAATAGGCAGAAAAGCAATAATTATAGCAACCAGCGAAGCTTTAGGTACTCTCGCTATAGGATTTCTTACAGCACAGGCTCTAGGACTGGGATTCTATGACAGTTTGTTTATAGCTTTAGCAATATCGGTAACAAGCACTGTGATTGTTATGCGGGTGTTAGGAGAGCTGAACATGATGAAAGAGGAATCAGCAACACTGATTCTCGGAACAGCCATAATAGAAGATATACTAATTATTTCATTACTTGCGGTATTTCAGTCCGCAGGTGTAAGTGGAGATATATCGATAAACGAAATAATGATATCCATAGCTATTACAATCGGGTTCATCACGGCAGTTTTGGCAGTCGGGTCCAAAATCGTCCCCAAATTAATAGATATAGTAGCGCGAACTAATCAACACGATGTTTTGATAGTTGCTGCAGTAGGAGTTGCCTTTGGATTTGCGTTCATATCTTTTCAACTTGGCATATCAGTTGCCGCAGGTGCATTTTTTGCAGGGGTATTGATAGCAGAGTCAAGATCCCATGCAGTAACCAGCGTCCTTGCCACTCCTGTAAAGGATATTTTTGCAGCACTGTTTTTTGTATCTGTAGGTGCGTTGATGGACTTTAAACTTATTCCTCAATTTATTATACCTGCTTTAATATTGATTGGAGTGTCAATAGGTGCAAAATTCTTGACTGTTTATATATCTTCAAGAATGCAAAAAGTTAGCAATATTACTTCAGCACGAACGGCGGTAGGTTTATCGTCCTCAGGTGGTGAAATAGCGTTAGTAGTTGCAAAAGGAGGTATCGACGTGGGGGCGGCCAGTGCTTTTATACTACCAATGATTGGTACTATGACCATAATTACGACATTTATTTCTCCATATGTTATTAAGTATGGCTGGAGATTAACAGAGAGATTTAAAAAGGATACTAAAGCAGATAAGGATCAACCTTTGGGCAAAGCAACATATGACTAATAAGTCATTTCATTTCTTTAGGAATTTTAATTTTAGGTCAAAAATGAGAGGAAACGTTACTCTCTCACTAGGCTAATCAATAAATAAGCTGATCATTTCTATCACAATGCTGCTTTAAACAAATAGCAAATCCAACATGTCCACAATCGTCAGTATTACAATTCATGCACCACGGCATGCTATCGCGATAGCCTACTATTACAGATTTTGAAATACATTTATCAAACAAAATCACGTATTTATTTTCAAAAAAATCTTTTACAACTACCAAGCAATCCCGTGTATTTTCTTTATCCGCCATTAACCACTTCATAAATTCCATCGTGCCTAAATCAAGAGTTGATAACTCATGATCGTCTTCCATTAATTGGGATTTTCCAGACAATCTTACCTTATCTTTCCTTTCCAACCTGACTTCGATAATAAGGGTATTAAAGATATCTATTCTATTGAACCTAAGAAACGATCACTATTGTTTATATATATAATTTATCATAAAACTGAGCAAAATCATTACTTTTCCTTTTTGTTTTATACTAGATTTTTAAATTTAATCCATTTTAGCACCCAATTCATTGAACTTTTGGCATTGAGGGCACTGTAATACAATTCCATTTTCAATTTGAGTGATATTTAAGAGCTGAAGAATTTGATCTGAGTGAATATTCTTTGCTAGGACAAATTCACAATTACCGCAAAGATATGAAGTTTTAGTAGAAACGACATTTTCGTAATCATCTCCATCAAAGTATGGGGATTTCACAAAAGTCTGTCTAAAAACTGCCTTGTGTTCATGATGAGGTTCGGGCACGACTCTACATCGCATTTCAGTCATTAACCTAATTGTAGTTATACAATCTTATAAAATATATTAGATTTTATGTTTACATCCATCTTCTTCTAACAAATGATGAAAAATTGCTTGCTTAGTAAAATAATTATTCAAATCTGTAAAGTGTCGTTTAAATTTGTTAATTAACACAATTTATCACAACCTAGAAACCGCCGTTTGAATACCTGTTTAAATAAAAATGACATTCAGGTCTTGAGAAAACCACCTTTTTCACATTGCCATCCCATGCAAAATCAATCATTATGTCCAATTATATACAAACTAATAATTTGTTAATGAACGTTAAAGCATAGTAACATGTTGTTGTATTTTATGCCTAATGAAAAAAACAAGATGCTTTCTCAGATAAACCTATATCTACAAATAAAGCAATACTTGTTAAGATCTTGGTTCTATTTCATTTAAGTATCCAAGTACTAACAGTAGGAACACATTTTAGATAATAGATATAGCGACACTACTAGTAACATATACATTTATCGCTACAAATAATCTCAGTCTTCAAGATTGTATTACTACAAAGAGATATATATAAACATAAGATTTTGTTTAATCATGCACTAAAAAATCAAAAATAGTGCTTCTATAAATTTGTTGTATCCTGCGAAATAACTAATATTGGATCATATCCGAAGCTAGACGCAAGTGAGCGATCTCATCTTTAAGGAGTATACTCTCTGGTTCATCTTTTGCATATTTCAATAACCTTTCACAAGCTTGGATTTGAGCAGACATTAATTCGATCTTATCTAGACACAATCCATGTGTTGATTCTATGAAATGATACGAAACACTCTTCCCATGCTCATTACAGCCACAAGTTTTTGCTTCAACTAAATAGGGAATTTCGTTTTCAATGATATTCAATCTACAATATCACAGATATTATTATCATTTCAAATTATTTAAACCTTAATCCCTTATAATTAATGATCTATTTTAATTTCACCAATAATATTAATCAGGTCATTGGGACAGATTCGGACCGTTTGAATATTACATTTAATAATTTGAATATATTTGTGACCAAAGTACAATTGGTGCTGTATAGATAGAATTTACCTGACGCAAAATTGCTAGGAAGAAACTATTAGACAACTTAATCGACCTTTGTATATGAATTAGATTGTATCCAGGTAAAAATTCAAATTAATCCTCAAACCAGGAGGAGATCATAGCCGATACAAATTGCGCACTCCTTTTCCATTCCAAGCCTGTTGTTATCCTCCTAGAAATAGCGAATAGAACATAAGTAAACCAGAAGATATTTCCAATTGGTAATATGTGGTATCATTTAATTTTTCTTTTTGATTGCATAAGGGTAAAATCCTAAGTGGCTTTTAATGAACAAAATATATTAGCGTTGCAAAGACAATTAAATCGGAGTGGAATAATATTTCAAAAACCCTGCTCAGACTTTGAACATCTTAGTATATTCATAACCGTTCCTTTCAAAATGATTTTGACAAAAAAATATAGTTTTAGTCTACTTCGTAATAATATCAAGAAGACAAGAGTTGAAGCGAACATAAAAATAAGACATATTAAGTTGATAATATCGATTTTTTATATTAATCCTGATTATTCTCATTAATAATTCAAAGATATGATCGTTTATAACGAAATATTATCCAGGCTATTTTAATATAACCTAGGAACTACAATACAGTGATGAGAATAATATGTCTCATCAAAGATTATTATTACAGTTACAAAAATATTATTGATTTTAACAAGAATATCATTGTCTCCGCAATAGTCACAGCAATATGTGATATGATAATACTTGCGGTGGCATCGAATATTTTTGCTAACAATCATCTTGAGATAGCCATACTATCTCTAGTTGGTGATTTTATAATATTTAATTCTCTGTTTATCTTTCTGTTTTATTTAGACTGGAAGAAAAAAAGAGAACGAATAACCTCATACTCTACCGAATGGTCTATAAAGTCAATGATACTCAAACTATTATCTACTTTAGGTATATCCGAAATTAGCTATTTAGTTACTAAATTTGTATCAACTTATCTCCTTTTGTACTCCACAAGCAATTTAGATACTTCTCAAATTTCAATAATCACCACAATCCTAGCGTGGCTTCTTTATTTATCTAGTGCAAACATCATGGCCAGACGTACAAAGTTGTTCGCTCACTTTGACTCCCAAAAATAAGTGTCCAAATTACAAGTAAAAAACCTGACTTAATATCAAATGTAGTGTCTGGATCAGTTTATCAATTACAGAACTATAGACATTGGTCATCTTAATATCACATCTAAAACAATACAAGAAAAAAAATCCATCCATTTACCGATGATGTATCAAAATAACTTTAATTTTAAAGTGGATTTCATTTGCAAACAATATAAAGTAATTTTGTATTAAACTGATACAGTATTTGAGATGACGCTTACGGATATATTTGCTAAAAAGCATGTGGAAAAATAGATAAGCGCATGGAATAATCAAGAATTGGATGCGTTATTAGAAATGTATTCAGATGAAATTCAGCTTTCTAGTCCCAAGATTAAGAGCATACTCCCTAACCGAAGGTCATTGCAATTAAGTAATAAAAAGGAACTAGAAGAATACTGGACCTTAGCACTCGAAAAATATTCGAATTCGAGATTTGAAGCAAAAGAAGTAATTGTTCATAACGATACACTAGTACTTGAGTATATCGTATCATTAAACGAGATTGATAGAACATTGGTTATGGAAAAATTTGAATTCAAAGATAATAAAATTACAACATCTAGTGTATTTTATGGTGCCGAAGGACTGCTACAATAAGACAATCACAGATTATATTTTATTCAGTCACAAAAAACTATCAGGTCAGGATTAATAATTTATTCCACTTTTTTGTCGAAAGATCAAATTAACACTTTTTAACTGTCCTCCACCTATGACGATCATGACATTTTATGAAGTAAGAGCAAAACCAAGAGATAACATATCTGATCTTCGGTACGACATTGACCATGGAATGATCCATACTTTAATACCTTTTGGCAAATCATTACAAAGAAGTTTGGAAAATGCAAAAGTAGATAACAATAAGAATGCTATTTGGATTGAAGAAGATAGCAATGATCCACCTCTTGTATCAGAAAGAGAGGCCGTTTTAGACAGGTATTTCAGTGATATCCAGATAGTAGCGATAGGGTCTGAGGAGGATGGATGGAGCAAGATTAAGAACAATCAGTCTCTCTGGGAAGCATACAAAACCTAAAAACAGATTTTCCCTAATAAATAAATTAACTGATAAAAGCAAATGAATTAATTCTTTTTTCGACATTAATTTGTTTTCTAATTATTTTTTTCTTTCTTGGCATATATTTCATCATACATCAAACTCAGTACGTAAATATCAATGAATATTCACTATTTCCACAGTGTTGTGCAAAAAGGATTGTATAAGTAGCTTTGAGTATGTCAATTGCAAATGAATTTCCAATTAATACTTTTGAATGGTATTTCAAGTTAGGAACACAGAACTAAATTCAGCAGTGTCAATATGAGGTACGTTCACTGTTTGCTCAATATATAAATTTCGTTAACATTAATGAATAAAACAATATGCACTAACATGCTATAACTATAATCTACCCGGGTTGATCAAATTACCATTCAATTGGTTTATGAGCAGGTATAAAAGTAGATTTGTAGTCAAGTTAACAACAATTGGTCGAAATCAAAGGGACTTTAGTAATAAGACAAACAGTGTAATTCCAATTAATTATATATTTTATTTGAGTGTAACAAAAAATAGCAAAAGAAACAAGTCATATTTTCAAATTTAATAAAAAATTTAAAAAAGCTATTTGGGTTTAAACCCAATAAGCATCGAAATTGGAAAATAGAAATATATTTTTCCATCTCTATTTTGACTATTCATTCCCAAATTATTATTTATGACGTCATCTTTAAAAAGAGTTAAAATTTTCTTCTTATCCTCGGGACTAGGAAATGATGCGTTTAATATATCTTCAAGCTTCATTTCCAAATCATGATGTTCAGTCTTTATATCTATTATAGATTCACTCTCTAATAACAATCTCAACTCATCAAGAGTTAGCGCTTCGGTGTGAGAAGGATCGCGCAATTTCTCTACCATATTGTACAACTCTCTTTTATCCTTTTCAGGAGTAACATCTACCACTAATATTTTCCCTCCAGGCTTACATACACGATACATCTCCTTAATGACTCTATTCGGATTAATCATATGATGAAGGCTATAACGCGTTACTACAATTGAGAATTCATTATCCTGAAAGGGTAACGTAGATACATCCCCTATTTCCCACTCCATATTATCTAGGTTCTTTTCTTTCTGGAGCTGCTTTGCTTGTTCTATCATAGCTGGAGTTAAGTCTATCCCCTTTACATATCGTACCAGTTTAGCAAATTCACACGATACAATTCCAGGACCACATGCAACATCTAAAACTGTGTCATGTTGTTTTGGTTCACTTAATTTCAACATCAAATTCATACCATAATGATTTGAATGCTGAGACATTTCTTTAAATGGAATGGCTTGTTTAGTAAATTGAGAAACTATTGTAGTATTATGGGCTCCTATCTCGCTATCTGATTCTCCGTCCACTATTTGCATTCTCTACATTCAGATATAAAATTATTTTCAAGTTGCGTTTATTACTAATATTATTTCCAGATATAATACTTGTTGGAATTAAATATGATTGATAATTCACCAAAAAATTACTCTAATGCAAAGTGTAAATACTAATCAGATTTGTTTTATTAAATAAATTCATTTCATTCCGTACGAGAATTCATCTATAAAAGATGGTGAAGATATTTCTAAGCTACGTAATAACCAGGTACATGTTAAATAGTATTAATAGGAAATGTTTGGTAACGGTCTACTTGAAGAACGAACACTACCAGAAGTGAAGATAGGTAGACCGCTACACTAGTTTATTGTATAGGCGTATGTCGATGCGATAATATTAAATACGTTCATAAATTTAAGGATAATGTATTCAATTGCAAACGAAAGCGAACTACAAGGTAAACCATAAAAATCTAACCATAAATATCTGAGGAGTATCTATACGGATAAACTAAGAATTCTGTTCCAAAATACTATGGATACAGGTTAAGTTCTAGGGAAGTCCCTCGATTAGACCATGAGTAATCAATTTAAAAAAGATGGTGAGGAAAAATGATTCAAAAAATTTCATTTAAACAAGACAGCAGTTATTCGATTAAATAAAAGACTCATTTTGGTATTTCCAAATTGTAAGGGATGGTTGTAATTGGAAACAAGGAAGAAGATCACATTACTATATCTTTTATATTAAACAAACAAATTGATAATAGTATACACGACTTTGACTGACTTTGCTTAATTATAAAAATCAATATATTCCTCAGTCGAATGATAGAAATTTACATTTTAGGTATCAAGTAGCCAAGGATAATTTAATCAATTACTACGTAAGTAAATTTTCTGGAAATCCAAAATCCTTCCATTCATGAGAATGATAACCAAACGTGTTTCTTCCTAACACGAATTAGATTATTAATTGTTAAATATTTCAATATAAAATTAACCAGAGAAAGTTATTCATTTGTACGGAAGAGTAACACATTGGATTTTATTTTGGCTCAGTTGCAATTGAATATCTTGAACTAATATTATCCATAAAGCAACATTACAAAAAAATAATCTAATTCACACATAACAAACCTACAAATCCAACAATGCCTGCCGACAAGAAAAATTGGTTTTATATATTCTTACTAGAATTAAATCATAAAAAATCAAATTCAGGAAACAATAAAGGTTTCATTAAATTGGTCTAATTCCTTGCATAGCTACGATACTCAAAATCATCAAAAACACAAGCCACTAGAAGTAGTTAGTTATTACGAACATAATATTGTCAAGCCAGGCAAAGCTGAACACATCCTAGGGGTAGGAACTAGTTTGAAATGAAATTCATTCTGTTTCGCTAACCCTATTCATACTCTTTTAATGTTCAGCGATCATTTTCGACTTATTTACGCTCTGCCTATTGGTAATGTATATTTACTATAAATATTTATGAAATAATATTAAAAAGACTACAAGATATATCTAGAACAAATTTCAATCAGAATTTTCTGGTAAAGTATGGGTGGAGATATCTGCATGGGTATTTTCTACAATAGAACTCGAATTTTAAGCAATTATCAAATCAGTGAGCCAAGTTGATGAAGATATAACTGGCGATGTTATGTTGGTATTCTTGAAAGATCGTATAATTTAAGAATAAAAACTGTAAACTAAATCAAAAATGATCAAATTTGATCAATAGTTGTCAAGATATACTGATCGTATCACTATAGTAGCGTTTCCACGTCACTGCATTAAGATATGGGACATAGAGTCGCAAATGGCGTCTCTTTACTTTTCTCATGTTTAACTATATATCCTTTGGTAATGAGACAATACATATTTGTAAACTAGGATGAATTATATTTACAAAGATTGTACAAGATAATTGTCAAATTAAGTAATGACTTTAGGCATTTATGGCATCATAGGAATTACCCATAACTGACAGTTAAAGTTGGAGAGACTATGTTTTAGATAATCTTACAAGTTCAAAGTACTAAATTTTAGAAGGATAATCGAGGCATATCAAACAAGTTAGGTAACTACTTGATAAGTTTTAATTCAAACTCATCAATTAACACTGAAAACTTAACATTCGAAAATATTTTTGACAATATTCCGACTGAAGTAAAGGATGAGAACGCAACTTCAACTAACATAGGTCAAACTAGTCTATTAAAAAATGTCTTATCGTATACAATCACATATTGCTCAAGTACAATATTTAGGATCTTTGAAAGATTCTGGTTTACACCTTACCAAAGTGATAATCAAATTACTATATCATCAAGGCATAGCAACAAATCCATAAAGATTGGTGGATATATGGTATCAAAGAATTTGGTTAAAGTGTTTTAAATTTATAAGCCAAGTTGAAAATATTATGGATCACTTTATCCAAAGGTAGTATATTTACTCCATGTTAAACGATGCTTTATGAACAGAAGGCCTAGAGCATTTACAAAAATCGGAGAGGAAATCGCTGACTTATCTAGTAGAATTTATCCCACCTTTCGGATCTAAAAAAAAGTAAAATAATTAAGGTTAGCAGTTAATGCATTATATTTAAATTCATAACAATGATAAATTTTATTTTTTTTGCAACTATTTAGGAGAATTACCCAGAGTGATCTCAAATATATGGATCGTCTTAACCGCATTGCTGTAGTCTCAGTAATTAGACTTCCTCATATTACCTACGATAGAACTCTTAAATGGTAAAACCCTATTATAATAATATTTTTTAGTAGTAAATCCAAAGAATTATTCTTTTTTGAATTAACAAATGGAATTTATTGTGACTCCACAAGAAGGTCAAAACATTCAGTCAAAGAAAAAACTTAAAGATACGGTATTGAATGAATTCACATGTCTTTCTTGATTTCCTATTTTTTTGGGTTCTAGACTAATAAAATCCAAAGGAAAAGAAATGATATCAACGAATTTTTCAATGATAGATTTATTTGCATTTCGCATCTTATCATTCCATAAAGTGAAGGAAAACAGTATGATTGATAATAACTGTGAGTTTATCCTTTCCCATTTTAAAGGTCAAGAATTCATTTATCCACGTTCAATAATGACATCCAAAACGAATGGCCAAGTATTTGTAGAAAATAAAAAAGAGATACTCAAGTATTTTACTTCTGCCCATAATATTGATTGTAGAATTAATGGCTATCCACAGTTTAATGATATAGACAAAAGTCCACCCTCTCCAACTTTTATATTTATAGATTTGGATTTGCCACTTTGTTCTGTGTGCAAGTATCCGTTGGGAAAATTGGACTACATCTTGGATCAAACCTTAAAGAAAATTAAGACAGAGATTAACGGTCACCCTACCGTTTTATGGACAGGAGGAGGCTACCATATTTATCAGCCTATCAAGATAGTTGCGGATGATGGTAAAAAGCAAACTCTTAACGATTTCAAAGAAATAAAAGACTACACTCCTTATATTAAAAATGATCTTACTACGGAATTCATCCGCTTTGCAGAAAAATATCTTACAAATAGTAGGGGCGACCCAAGGCATAGTCCATCTGTTAACTCATGTCTTATTAGAATCCCAGAAACTGTCAACTCAAAATGTAGTGAGACGGTGAAAATAATTGAAGCGTGGAATGGTATTGAGGCCATTGCTAACTCCATTACATTACCGTTCATTGAACATCTAGAGCAATTGAAATCTGAATTTGAAAATTTAAAGGACAGGAATAACAAAATCAATTCTAACGAATCCAAATCCAGAATTAATTGGATAGAAAAATTACTTGCTACTCCAATTGGCGATCATAGATATTATTGTCTATGGCATATATTAATTCCCTATCTGTTAAACATCAAGAAATTGTCAAAACTTGATGTGATAGAAGTAATAACTCAGTGGTTAGATAAATGTAGCAAAATAGAGACTGTGAAATGGAGATATCCAGAAAGGATAGAGGAGCAATTAAAATATGATAAAGGATATCCACCTATTAGCCTTGAAAATTTGAAGAAGGAAAATTTTGAATTATATCGATTAATAGGAAATTGATCAGTTAGGAATAACTTTGTAATAACATTATTTGGTTGTAGATATATTGAAAATCCAAATTCGTTTATCCTATGTTTGGATATACTACCTAGAAGAGCTTTACGTAGAATGATTGTTTGAGGTAGGTGAGGCAATAGAATTATCATTACTTTGCTTGTAATATTAGATTTCGCAAGAAACAAATGTAAAGTATCGTGATAGACTCAGAGATAAAGATATTTAACTACACAAATGACAAATTAGTAGATTAAAACGGGTGATGCTCTAAAGCCCTGAATTAATCAAAGTAGGGAGTAACTCGAAATCACATTTCACAACTGATTTATGATTTAGTTATCTGTTTTTATACATTTTTGCACATGCATTTCCAAAACATCAATAAGGAGTCATGATTGACATTGAATGATTTGAGTGGTAAAGGTATATCAAATCCGCAATTTCAATATGGACATAAATTTGACAGATGGAAAAATAACATGAACTTAAAAGTGGTTGGACACGAAATTTTGCGAATTTATTAACAAGGAGATAGTTCTTATTGTCATAAGGTAACAGATACTAATTAGCATATCATTTATTAAAATGCTCAGAATTATGCATATAATTTTGATATATTATTAGAGAATGAAAAACCATGCAAATCTACATAGGTAATAAATTTTAAAAAATTATTGACTATTGCCCAGGAAAAAATGAGATCTCAAATAAAAAAAAGAGTTAGTTTTTTATGACTTTGTCTGCAGGGTGGATATCAGTAACACATACAGCTAGTAGTTTGGCGTCTGGGGCATCTGATTCAAAAACTGGTTGAAGTTTGAAGGAGACTACATTTTTTATATTCGTGCCAGGGTTTAGAGTCAAAGGTTTATTATTGTCTAGTGCATTAGTACCTGTGAATTTGGCTGGAAGATTTGACATTATTGCTTTATCCTTGCTTACCAATACTTGACCAGGGGATTGATATGTGATTGAAGTTACTGCTTGGTTACTGCCGCAATTTTTAGTATCCTCACCCAAAGATACATAATGATTATGCCATACTGGATCGTTCTTGTTTTTTTGCTCTTTGCTGTCTAAAACTCCTTTATGAGTGGTGCTTACCATAACGGCACTAATATCCTTTGTTGTCAAGATACCATATCCAAATGCACCTCCGCTACCATCTTTTGGAATATGTCCATGAGCTTGTAACACTGCTTGTACCTTCTTTGCATCTGTTCCAACTACAGCCTTATCTATATCAAGATAATCTGCATTTGAGTTTGATGGTCCATTGTTGTTACTATTATGTTCTCCTACGAATTTATTAAAAATATCAAGTCCAGGTATCTTGTCTAAACCAGGAAAGCCTGTAGATTGTGCGTTTGTTTGTTGAATTTGACCATAAGAAATTAATCCAACCGACAAAATGCCTACAAAGATTATAGCTGGAATGATGACTCTTGTATTTAAATTCATTTTATCAAACATTTATTCTAATATTGTGTATATTTGACATTCTTCTCAAAAATCTAGAAAGGTAAAATATATTTGTCAAATATATTAAATTAATAGGCTAATCTAGAGAAATTAATTTATAGTAGTAGTATCTGGAAACTTATATGGTAGATAAATATAGTTTGAATTAGATAATCATAATAGAGATAAAAATTTTACATATAAATTATAAATAAAATAAAATAAAATAAATGAAAAAAGATCTTTTGTTCGATATTATTGAGTTAATGAATCAATATGTCCGTCTACAGTGTATGTTATAACAAATGGTTTTCCTTCTATATTATGAAATGCCAATGCGTTACCAGCAAATACAAATGAACCTGAACTAACTGGAGTGTCGGTAAATTGTTTCATCAAAGATATTGCAACTTTGCCATCACCAAAGGGTGCATTTAATGGCTCTCCGGTCTCAGTTGTATTTTGTCCTGATTGATATGGATGTAACATTACTACTTCAACTGGTTGACTTGCAGTAAAAGAAGCAATTCCTGAATATATTTTACCGTCATCTCGAGGTGGAGCAGCAATCACAATCTGATGCATTTCGTGACCTGGTAATGGATCTTGCATTGATTTAGTTGTATTTTGTACAACGAAAGGTGTTGATTGTTCTGTTTGTTGTGCAAATACTGTGGAACCTGAAAGTTGTGTTATTAATGCAATTGCTCCAATCAATGCGATTGAAGTAAATGCCAAAGCAATTTTATTCATCGTATTGTTAATAAAATACAATATATATAAATTATTCGCAAATACGAAGTAGAGATTAGTCAAAGGAAAGGCAGTGTTGTAATACGGCATAAAAAGAAGTTTTTGAACGGTTATGCAAATAACAGTAACCATCTACATCTTATTCTTGTACACCAAATACAATGATATTATTGAGTATTTCCCTGTAATCGACCTATTCCCTATCTTCCACTTTTGTCATTATAGGAATCTCTGTTATCATTGTCATAATCCTCATTGCCTTTATAACATACAAATCGTATTTTTAAATTTTCTATGAAACATCTAAGATAAACTTGAATATTCGAATTCTGTTAGAAAAGTGAATGAACAAGTAAATAATAACAATATTTGCCATAATTGCTATGTTTGGTCTTTTTTCAACAATAATTGCAACCTCACAAACTAGCTTAGTCCTTGCTAAAAAACCATCCGATCCTAATTGTTTTGGCGAAGCAGCATTAGATTTTGGTAAATCCAGACAAATGGGAAACATTCTTCAAGTTTTGACGAACCACGACAAGGAATTGGTAATTTAGCCAGTCATCCAAGCGAATTAGCAGACCAACTTGGTGCAGATTGCGACTAAAAATCCAACTATTTTTTGAATTTTCTTAGTTTCAAACTTGATCACTATTTAATTAACCTTCTCGTAGATCTCTTGAATGGTAATATGACACTGCGAGGACATCTCTCAATTCCCAATGATAAAAGATAAAGATTTTATGGAAAGATCTCTTATCATAATCTTTAATAACGACTTTGTATGGTATTTGTCATGAAAAACATTAATAAAATAATTTTTAGCTCGATGTTCGTATTTGTCATTGTTGTATTGTTTTATTTCCCCATTTCAATCACCCTTGTGTCTGCCGCTCCACCTGACCCTTGCTTTGGAAATGGTGCTCCTGGTTGTATTGCTATTTGCGATAATAGTCGTGGTGATCTACAGGCTACTTGTTGCTGGCAAGCTTCAGCTGGGAATTATGCGTGTCAAACATGTCAGATAAACCCGCAAACTGGCGACTACGAAAACTGTTACTATAACAAACCAGGTAAACTAAATAACGATATCATTTCTCCTCAACCACCATCCGGAAACGCTCCTCCGACTTCAACTGAAAAATGTCCTGAAAATGTGGCAGTTGACAAGAATGGTAATTGTAGTCCCATAACCCAGACTCCAGATGAAGACAATGGTGCGGGTAGTGACAAAACAAACCTCAGAGGTAACGTATTAGATGACCTGATGTTTAGTCAGAGTCAAGGTTCTTCTAATTCTGACGAGGAACAAGAGGGGGAAGATAACCAAACTAATGGTTAGACTGTAAATACAGATCACTTTACCCACTATCTCTTATTTAGTCATGTTTATCTTACTGCTATGTTGAATCTCAGTCTTTTATTTAAAGTGAATTTGATTATTTTAAATACTTATTGAACAATGCAGAGACGATTGCAGAGTAAAAGCCCAGTGTGGGAGGAGTTGTAGAAAGAGTAAAATAATAAATAACCATAAACAAAGTTTTTGTAGATCGGAATTGTAATATTATAACTAACAAACAAAGAAAATGTTTTTCTTCATAACTTAGTTCCTTGTTAAAAGATCCATTATCAAGTTAGACAGTGTATCTTTATCATTAAAAACAATGTTAGATACATTGTTGCTAGTTATATCATCACTGGTTAGTATGACAACACCCCTTTCCGTGGTCGGATTAAAACCCATGAAAGCGTTATAACCACTGGCAGTAGCACCATTATGCCAAATGATCTCATGACCAAAGTTTGTAGTAATAATCCACCCTAGCCCTACATAATAATCAAGTTTCGCACCTTCTGATGTTTGTAAGTTATTTGGCAATAGTTGACCAGTACCATGTCTTATCAAATGCGAATCTTGCATTGGCTTATCTAATACGGTTTTAATTAATCCTATATTTGCAGATAGGAATTTTACCATATCGGCTGCTGTAGAATATATAGCACCACCTCCCTCAATAGGAGCCGATAGATTCCACATTGGAATCTCTTGACCTTTGTAGTGCCCTATGGCTAAACGCATCTTATCTTGCTCAGAGAGATTAATCCCAGTACTATTCATTCCCAATACATCTAAAATCCTTTTTTGTAAAAGTTCTTCATATGAAGACATGTTTGATTTTAGTACCAATATATGACCAAGTAAGCCGGAGCCAAATGTTGAGTAATGAAACTGCGAACCAGGTTCTCCAGATAAAGATGTGTTAGATAATGCTTGATAGAATTGCTTGATGGTGTAATCTTTAGTACAGTTAATAAGACCTAATCGGAACTGGATAGAATCCTGAACAGATGCTCTAGATGGGTCGTATTGAGGACAATAATTATAGGGCCATTCTGGCAGGCCAGAGGTATGAGTTGCCAAATCCTCAAGCGTAATCTTATGACCTTTATATTGGGGAACGGTAACATTGACAGGAAGATATCTTTCAACAGGGTCGTCTAAATTAACAAGACCGTTATTGACCATATCTGCAAGGAGGAGTGCAGTAAATACTTTAGTGTTAGATCCAATTGCAAATATAGTATTTTGATCTACTTTGGCATTGCTATTATGTGATAATTGACCATAACTGTAGAATTGAGTACCATTTTTATCTACAAGTCCTATGGCAATTGCAGCGTTAGTTTTGTTATTGTCTATACGCTCTCTCAGAAGCTCTTTTATCTGTTCGGTTATTTTTGATTCACCATCTTCGGATGTTGAATTAAAGTATAAATCTTGTTGTGAAGGCAACAGAAGTGGGCTGGAAGATGTAGAAGTTATATTAGAAGCAGTTGTGGAGCCATTTACAGGAGATTCCACAGAGTTAACTCCAATCGTTACCATCAATACAAATGATAACAATAATGAAGATAATTTTCTTACTGGAAATACTGACAACATTTTAAGAACAATAACCATAACTTTTGGATATAAATATTTGTTTTACTCCTGATTATTTTAGTTTTATTTTCATATGTAGTTTAGAATTGCGTTAATAACAAAAATTGAAAATCAAAGTTTGTATATGATTAACCTCTCTTCTTGCGATGATGCTGATACTAGAATGTTATGAGTTTCTTGTATTGAATTTAGATAAGGTTTTGAATTTTTTTGTAGTTCATTGATTGCTAACTCATATTGTGTTTCCAACGAATTAATTTCATTCTCAACATTCTCTTTATAAGATGAGTTAACATCTAATACTTTGGAAAGGTTTTCATTCAAAAGAGATAATTGATCATTGCTTACAATAATCATTTGTTGTGTTGATTTTATTACTGGCGTATAATTCTTGAAAGTCTCGACCATTTGATTAAAACTTTCTTCATTCTTATTGAGGTCTATCTGATACTGAAAATTCATTGGAGATGCAAAGGATAAGAGTATGAAGAATATGAATAATCCCGTAATGAATATGGCATTTATTTACAATAAAGAATCATTATTTACCAATCATCAACTGAGATCTTTTTATGTAAATAAATGACTTGATAATGGTGCTTTTAGGATATGGGTTTAAGCGCTTTAACAATCATGAAATCGGATTAACAAGAAACATTGTCCAATGGTTTACAAAATGATAGTAGAAATTTTAGCGTAGAAAAATCATCTGTTATGTTTTGAATATACATTTTATGCCAAGTTAATTTTGCAAAAGAGAATTTGAGATTTATGAATCAAGAAAATCAACTTTTTTATCCTAACTTGATATACTTTAGTCCATTGACTAAGTGTTCCATCTCTGATAAGGGTCTAAATTCTAATTATACCCGAGTTGGTGCCAAAGAGTCTTTCAAGAAGTAGGTCCCAAGAGTTAATGTTCTGAATAAATGAATCTTAACTAGAAAATATATCAATTTATTATTGCACCTAATTTATCTAACTTAACAAAATCAAAGGAATGAATATTAATGATAGGGATATGAATCATTACCCCATCTTATAACCAGTAATATTCAAAAATGTTTTTACAATTTCAGTAAAGGTTTTAGGATATTGGTACATCAATCCATGACCTGCATCTCTTATTTGCACTAACCATGCTCCTGGAATTTCACCAGCTAAAATCAAAGAATTGGAAGATGGAATTGCTTGATCTTCAGTTCCTGTTATTATTAAAGTAGGTTTAGTAATCCTTTGAAGTTGATCACACACACCAGTCCAGTTCTTTGAAAGCCAGTTTTCATTTATCTCAAACTGCTTTTTTAAGGTAGTAGAAAGTATGATTTCAGATGTCTTTGGTATTGTATCTGAAAAGTTTGGATTTTCTCTCATCCATTTGGTTGGAAATGTTACCTCTAGGAACAAATTTAGGTTCTCTGTTTGATTGTTTACAAAATCAGAAAGTGCTTTAACAACTTGAGGACTTTGCGGAGTACCTTCATGCCCACCACATGAAGCACCATATAGTATGAAATGATTTGCTATTTCTGGATAAGTTAAAGCGAGCTGTTGTGCAACAAAAGAACCCATAGAGAAACCTAGAACATCAGTTTTTTGTAATTTCAAGGCACTCACAAGTCCTGCAGTGTCATTGGCAAATTGTTTAATGGAAAACGGTTTTATCCCTACAGTCGTATTTCCTACTCCTCTGTTGTCAAAGATAATCACTTTATGATCTTTTGATAGTTCTTGGAGTAAATGAGTAGGCCATACATCCATTACATTACCACTACCACTTATTAGTAATATTGGAGGTCCTTGGCCAATCTGCTTATAAGCAATATTGATATCTCCAACTCTTACTTCTTGTAGTGGAATATCATCTAATGCCAATGATTTCTGTTGAAAAGCTGATGATGAATTAAGGTCTTGAGTTTGACTGTCATTATTACTAATTTTGTTTGAATCTGAAATACTGTTGTTAATATTACTAATTGTGTTTGCAATTGTTTTTTGAACTTCCTTATTAATTGCGGATTGCAATTCATACTGACTTTGTTGTAAGGATTGGCTAAAAGACGTTGTTGAATATACCAAATTTGTTTCTGGAATCGAAGTTAATAAACTGCAAACCAGGTTTATAATAACAACTAACGCAAAAAATAATTCATATGAGGATTTAAAGTGATTCACATTTTGTTTGTCTCAAACCAGCTAATAAAATTAAGAATTAGATTTAACTAATCCCATTGCCTTTGCAAATCACATAATACATTTTGACAGTCGGTGACCGTGATAAAGACCAACTGGTTTGCGATCTAATACATTCAGGAGATGAATATGTCTCTAACATTCGACAAATTCTTAATTGTAAAATAACAAGCGATGAGATAAAGGGTCTTGCATCATGCGTGACACGAACCCGATGCAAGACCCCTATGGAATTCTTTTGGAGGTATTTCTACCTATCAAATGAACTTTAAAAACAGCATGTATTGACAGTGAAAGTTAACCCTAGTTACAGGCCATCAACAGACAATAGCAAAATCTCGAATAGTCAAGAACAGGATTAAGGCACTGTGAGTCGAAAGATCTTTTAATATCCTGTCGCTATCTGTTATATGCCACTCCTCTCCAAAGCAGAGGTTCAATTCTTGCAACGCCAGAAAGTTGTTTCAAAATCATACGAGTATAAGATAAAATCCATCATCAAAAAAAGCTTCCCAACCTGATGGAGAAAGAACTTCCATTACTAACGTCATTATTTCCGAATCTGAACCTTACTTATATCAGTGAGAAACATACAGATAATCATCTACATATCAATCTTACCAAAAATAGTAAGAACTGTAAGGGTAATAACCTTGCAAATCTCCCAACAAATGCTCTAAATAACAAAAACTTTACACACATAAATAATGATAAATTATATAACTGCCATGATAATACACAAGAAAAGAGGGTCCGTAGCGTAGTCAGGATATCGCGGCGGTCTTCGGAACCGCAGGCCATGGGATCGAAGCCCACCGGGCCCGCTAATCATATGGGTTCAAATATTTCTGAACCATACATAACTATAGGAGAAAGGAGGTCATAGTTGCCCGCCAAATTGAATACAACAATCAAAAATATAGATATCAAAGTAGCGAATCAGATAAATAGACAAATTATCAAAGAATTTTATCAATATCTACAGAATATAGACACCTCTGAAAACTATCAAAACGGTTTGCTCAAGGTCTTGATTAGATATGCAGAGCATATAGGAGATAATACAACGTTTTATCTAATCCAAGAAAAACAGCAAATATTAGAGTTCTTGGATTCGAAAAGAAAATCAAACACAGATGATCCAGATAAAAAATGGATTACTACATGGAATGATTATCTCTGGAGATTAAAGTATTTTTATAGATGGCTATACAATGCTAGAGATAAAGGAATAAACGCAAAATCTTATGATTCTTGGGATACACCCGCTTTTATTGATATAAAAATGAAAACAACAAAAAGATTGAGTCCCTATCTGGAAAGTGAAATTTGGGATAAAGACGAGTTGGCTACAATAATAAAGTATGAACCTTATAAGAGGAATAAGGCGGTTCTGTCATTGTTATGGGATCTGGACGCTAGACCTCATGAGATCACACTATTAAAAATTAAGCATATAAGACTTAAGGAAAAATATGGAGAAGGAGAGATACCTCATGAAGCAAAAACGGGAAGTGGTCCAATGCTGCTTACTTTTTCTTTCCCTTATGTTAGAGACTGGCTAAATGAACATCCGTTTAAGAATGAGCCAGAAGCAAGGCTAATTTGCAATCTATTAACTGGTTCACCCATTAGGTCGGATCAAATTAGTGAAGTCATGAAGCAATTAAAGAAAAGAATTATTAGGTTAGTAGAAAGCGAAAAAGTTACCAATATAAAAGAATTAGAACAACTACGTTACCTTTTGAAGGTAAAGAAATGGAATCCCTATTGTATCCGCCATTCAGCAATAACAGCAGATAGCGATTTCTTACCAGAGTATGCTTTAAAGAAAAAAGTCAGATGGTCGATAAACTCAAAGCAAGGTGCTCGATATATAAAAAAAAGAATGGGCAATGAATTGAGAAATAAAATTTTAGAATATAATGGAATTATTACAGAGGAAACCCAGAGGAAAAAGCCTTTAGTGTTGAATTGCCCCAGGTGTAATTTGGTAAACGCCTTGGAAAATAAATATTGTTCATCTTGTTCCTATCCTATGGTACCTGAGGCATTTGAGGAAATAAAACAGAGCGAGGAAAAAAGGTTTGCTGATTTGGAAAAAAAATATTCAGATCAAATTTCAAGTATAGTCAAGGAGATGGAAAATAAATTCCAAATTCTATTGTCAAAAATAGATTTGCCAAAGTTAACCAATTAATCTAAGATTATAACCATTTACTTTGCAGTATCTATAATAACTGCTCAGGTATTGCTCCAAAGTATATAGTTTGAACTCCTGGTATTCAGAGATGTCCTCCATACCTCTCATGTATTTTATCTTGTCTGTTACTTCCTGTAATTTGAGATCCAGATTTATCAAAGATGGCTCAAGCAAATCAAGATAACATAATATCATTCTTGATACACCATTTTTCATTATAGAAGGAATCAAACCTCGTGAGATTGTATCTTGAATATCAACATAATATTGAAGAATGCTGCCTATACTTTCAAGTATTATTCCACCCCTAGTTATGGTCGGGTTGACATGCTTAACGTGAGAATGACCCAAGAAAACCCGCTCTTGATTATTTATCAAATATTCTATCTTGTTCTCAATTGACTCCATTATAAGCCCCCTGATCACAATATTTCTAACTATGGCTTGAGATTCGTTTTGATCATGTTGTTGTTTCAATTTGGCAAATCTATAGATGACCAAATAAATGAAATTCTTATCAAGGATATTATACAGAAGTAATAGTGTAGAACGAAATTTATTATAATACTTTATCTCTTTGTTTTTCCACCCTTTGCTGAGTAATTTCATTTTGGCATTCTCAATCTCTTCACGAAGGTTGGGACCATCCATTTGACCATTTGCTAGATCATCTATTTCTAAACTCATCAAAATGTAATCAGGTATACAAAATATATTATCAATTAATCCATCTTGAAACTTTGAAAAGGAAGCATTATATTCATCTATTGCAGAAATAATTTTACATAGTTGTTTACCACTGGAAGTTAACGTGATATTCATTTTTTGCTTACCTTCTCTTTCCATTAGTGCTAATCCAGCATCTATCAAGGTTTGGATCGCATCAAGCGAATTGCTTTTGTGGCCTGAACCGGTCCAGTTGATCTGTTTACCTTTATTTTGCACAACTTCAACCAGTTTATTTTTGTTAAATTTTACATTTCTGTTTTCATATAACGTGCTTAAAATTAGTTTATAATGTTTTTTTAAATCCTTGTCTAATCTACGTTTTACGTTAATAGGTAACCGGTCCGTCATCTAATCAGATTAACATGAACTTTTAGTTTTTTAAACATTTTGTTTATGATGTTCATATGAGAAACACATATCTCCTTCAACCCTACGAGGTTGGAGCAAAAAATGCAAAATCACTGGCTTTAGTAATACCTTCTGCGATCGTAAAAAAATATCAGATAAATCCTTCTACAGGATTTGCCTTGAAATATGATGAATCAAAAATTGTATTACAATTTGTGGAAAGGAATAAAAAAACTATGCCTGATGAAACTAGTTTCAAGCCTGAATCATCAAGTATAGATTACCAGAGGAGGCATTGACTTTGACCATGTCAAATAGACAACTTTCCCCAAAGGATATTATTAAAGAGGATTTGGTGAAATATAAAATCTGTGCTGGAAAGGGCTGCACTAATGAAGGAGTCCATAGTCTTGGGGTTATCTATATAAATAAGAAAGGTCTTTTTTGTGATAATTGTAAGAGGGATCTCGAAAGTTATGGATTAATTGACACTCAATTTGACGACATAGCCCTCAGGGAAAGGCAGTAACATCATGAATTTCAAGATACCGAAAGATATCCAAAATTTGTTACACTCGATTGAATATAGGATAAATAAAAAGGACATTAGAATCAAATTTACCAAAGAATACAAAAGTAAAGAAATATTGTTTGCCCCATTCGATCTACTAAATATAGAAACATCATTATCCAATCTTGAAACAAAAGTAAAGTCTGAATTACCAGATATTTCTTATCAAGTATACAATATAATTGAAGACATAATCTGTTCAAATATCCAAGACTTGGAGTTGGTTAAGAAAGAAGTTAACAATAATACAGATTCTGTCATGGGAAGTATTGATATTAATGACCACAATGAAAATGATAAACAAAATAGAAAAAAGAAAAAAATAGTGGTCAATAAATATTCTCAGAACAGAAAAGGAGAGTTATACGAATCGGTATTGATCAACAGTATTCCCATTTTCATAAGTTTCATTAGGCATAATTCGGAAGCCAATGATATCAAAAATAATTGCGCTAATGATTGCGTATACGAATCCTTGTCGTTCGATACCATTGAATATATTGAAGAGAATACACGCATATTAATTCCTCCATCGCTAGAGGAGTACTTGCATAACCCATATGAATTTCAGTCGATTGACGAGATTAAAAAAATAGCAGAAACTATGCAAAAGGAAAAGGAATCGATTTTTTCCCTGTACCGGAAAACAAAGGCGATTGTTTCAAAATATGTGGACCAAGAAGGACATCTCATCAATCTCATCGCAATCGATATAGTATTCTCCTATTTCTCAGACAGATTTAGTACGGTTCATTATACAGGAATCTTTGGAGCAAACGGTTCTGGAAAAAGTAGCATAGGCGATATTGTTGAAGCATTAGGATATAGAGCTGTTAACACCACAGATCCATCAGCAGCCAATATATTTCGTTCCCTTGGAGGTATTGAACCTGGTCAGATCATGCTGGTGATGGACGAATGTGACAAAATTGATCAATCTCCACAGATGATGGGGATACTAAAAACTGGCTATGACTACAAAAAAATAGTAACTAAAGTTAATCAAAATACTGGGATTCCTGAAAAATTCTATGCCTATTGCCCCAAATACATTATAGGCGAAAAGCCGCCGAGTTTGAGTATTGCTTATGGAGTAATGGATAGAACCTTTATCAATATTGTTTATTATGGTAAACCTATTTATGACATCAAGGAAATACTGAATCCGACGGATACGGGAGGTCAAGAGTATAAAAAGCTTTATGACGAGTTGCAACAACTTCGAAAGGATCTATTTGTATACAGATTATTACACTTCAAAGACAAAATAAAAAATATTGATATTGGAATCGATGGAAGAAATAAAGAGCTTGTCAAGCCTTATCTGCAATTGTTCTCAGATAATAATACAGAAGAAAACTATAAGACATATCAAGAACTACAATATACCTTCCAGGCATTATTAAAGATTAAAAATGAAAGAAAAGAGTTTACAATAGAAGCAGCACTACTACCACTAATTTTGCAACTGATGGAAGAAGAGTCAAAAATTGGAACGATAACATTCTCTCACTTTTGGGAAAATGTGTTATATTACATTAGAGGAAAACTTGACGAAAGAAAACCAAATGAATATCACACAGAGGACTTTGGGACTATATATAGGAACTCCATATCCAATGTATTACAGAAACTTGGAGTAACTTCGAAACATCATCGTAAACATACAGAACTAATATTTGATAAGAACAAAGTCCTGAAAAATGCGAGTCAATACAACATCTCTTTCCAAACAAAATTAGAAACACAAAACAAAGATTCTGATATCTTTAATATCGGAAAAAACCAGAGTGAAAAAACGAATGAATTAAGTGGACACTGTGAGGACTGTGAGGACTTTAAGACGACTAATACAAAAGAAAATCTTCCCTGCAGTGGGGACATTTCAAACAATATCACTAAATCAGGTGATAATAAAGCGAAAAATGACGAATTTGATACAAAACTTAACTCAAGACTGGACATCATAACAAAGCAAAATTATAAAAGTATGGAATCAGAACCTCAGAAGCATTCACAGTGCTCACGTTCTCACACAAATACTAGTGCAAATAATGAACATGATTCAATATCCAACCAGAACATATTCAGATTCAGAAATACAGACATCTGGGGATGTAGATTCTGTAGGGATCGAGGAGACAAATGGTACATGCTTAAACATCCCTGCAGAGGGACCTTGAACAAAGATTCTGATCAAATATCACCATGACAATGAAAATTTCAAAATCTTCTTTTGTAGTAGCACGATCAATCTGCATCTTATCGACATCCGTAATTTTTCGAATTCAAAAAATTATTGAGAGTTAAATGATCTAGGAAGAAGATAATTTGACCATTGAAGCAAATTTGGACTTTATTCTCTCACATTTTGACGCAAATGATCTTTTCCCAAGAAAGATGATGACCAATAAATCAAACGGACAATTCATTGTCAAAACTAAAAGAGAAATTCTGTCACGATGTAAGGAATCAGATTATATAGACTGCAGGATTAATGCATATCACTTTTTCCAAACAGCTAATAACAAATCCTATACACAATTTTTACCATCACCTAATTTTGTCTTTATCGATTTGGATTTATCCAGTTTTGATAACTTCACTAAACCAAGGGAAATGCTTGATATAGCCTTAAATAAGGTATTAGAAAAAATATACCTGATCTCTCAGACATACTCCCAACAATCTCAGCATTCGCTAATCCAAAAGAGAATATCAAAGAATGAAGAAGATCTGATGCAGTTAAAGGTTGAACCAACGGTACTTTGGACGGGCAATGGGTATCATGTTTACTTGCCTATTCAATCTTTGTTACTAGATCAATATGAACTGTTTTCTAAGGAAAAATATCCAAATTTATTCACCGATTATAGTAAATATTCCAGATTTTCTGTGTCTGAATTATTTTTACAATATGGAGAAAACTTCTTTACAAATGGAAAAGCAGATCCGAATCACAAACCAACATTTAGATCATGTTTAATAAGAATTCCAGATACCTTTAATTCCAAATGTTTGCAGAGAGGTTATGATCATGAAAACTCCAAAGTAAAAATAATAAAAAAATGGAATGGACAGAGATTACCTATCCAGTTATTAACAAAGGGATTTAGAAGATGGCTCATGCAACTTGAAGTCGACCAATACAAATTCTCGTCAAAATATGCTAATAATCTTGACAGTATTAAAACTACAAATCACATATGCCTTCAGAACCATCATACAAATTTAATTCATATAAATAGAAAAATATGGTGGATTGAAAAGCTTTTATCAACTCCGATCCTAGATCATAGGAAGTTTTGTCTTTGGAGAATCTTCTTGCCCTATCTATTAAATATAAGAAAGTTAACGGTTGATGAAACTGTTCTTATGCTAAAGGAATGGTTAGATAAATGTGATCTAACAAATGAACTTGACTTTAATTCGGTCCAAAAGATTCATGAATATATAAGATATGTAGGAACTTATCTTCCTCCAAGCAAATATAGATTGAGATCTATAAATACTGAGGTCTATGAAATGGTAAAAAGACTATAGATAGTAATTTGTTATCTTGATGTAAACGAGTTGATTGTAAAATAATCCACATCTGTTTCTTGATTATCTCGTTAACTCTATATGATAAAATACGTATGGTTATTAGTTAAAACCTAAAAAGCTAAAAGTTTTAATTCCCTTAAAATATATCATTGTCAAGAAATAAAGGAGATAAAGACTACACAGATTCTGAAAAATCTATTAAAAAGATACTGGATGATATTTACGGTGAAGTATCGTCATCTTTCTATGATTATTCCACAGAAGGTAGAGAAATAGCAAATCGATTCAAATTCAAATTCAATAAAGAAGAACCAAAAGAACATGATTTCATTCAAAAGATTACATCCCTTCCCATAAAGGCTTTCATCAAATGTGAATATGTTAGCTGTGGGAAACCAAATTGTGATCAGGAACATGGACCATATTACTATGGGTATTGGAAAGATGATAAGACTAAAAAACTAAGAAAGAAATATTTAGGAAAATTATGACTTCGTAATGAATACTTGGAGAATAATAATAAAATGTTATAATTGAGCGTGTGAAAGAGCGCTTTCAAGAATTTCTTAGGTAACAGATTCTGTGAAATTGTTTATAACTAAATTAAGACAAGGTAATACTTGTTAGAATATCTATTAGCATTTAATTTTCAAAATATACATTATATTACAAAAACTTGTCTACAAAATAGATCTTTAAAATTACTCTTCAAACTTTTTGTAGAGATGGCACTTTTATCACAACTGCGACAGTACAGCCAGATCTTATCTGTAAAGTAATACCGAATGTAGAAGAATATCGAATAATCTGATGTATTTAACTTTCTTGTTTTCTGGATTCGATAAGAATCAAATACCGTGGAAAAGGAATTATGTAATAGATTTTCTCTCTATTTTTCATCCTTGAACCAATCCGATTCTATTGCTCCAATGAACAGATATTCGCTGGAGAAAGATGTCATTTCACATTCTATGATAATTACTGAAATCAAGAATTTGGAGAATTCCAAAATAGTCATAGTAATAAGGAAGTTGCAATGACTATTGTTATTGCTGTCCCAATATCATAATCTAATAGATTATGCGACAATCCTGAGAATAGGCTCGAGGCGAATAAACTGAATGATTCAAATCCTTTTCTTTTGATGAATTGATTAAAAGGGATAAAATTAATCTGGATATATTCTAGCTCAAAGATAAAAGTCGAAGATTCTGATAATCTTCATGAATCTTCTGTTATTGCATAAGTAATAATTGAAAATTTGGAGTCAGGACTAGATCAATGCGAGTAAATTGAAGGTGAATTAAACAGGTAAAACAATCTCATATGTACTAATACATTTCAAAAGATGACTTTGTAATGTCAATGTTTAGCCAAGGATAAATATTAATCCATTCTCTATCAGAAAAACTAGTAGATTCAATGACTTTTGTCCCACTTCCTTTTCTTCGCTTCTTTATCGAGTTCCCTATCCTGTCAGATGAATTCTCAATCAATTATAACAAGACTTAAGTTTCTTAACTGTAATGCATTCGAAATATGATACCTGGTTTCAAAAATTCCTTTACTATATTTGTATATCCCTCGTTCACTCAAACATGCAATTAACTTATTTGACAAAAACACATCAAATCCTACTTAATTGTTGTCCAACAAATGGCTCATAAAATCTTGAATATTCTTCATACTTGGAGTCTCAATACCTAATTGGTTGTGATATCTTTATTTGAATATGATCATCAGGAATTTAGTTTTGGTATCATATCAATTAAAAAGAAAGAGTTGGACTTGACTTTGACATTTGCCTTGTACGTTGATCCATCGATAAATGTTATATCAAATTGTTTATCAGGCTCAACTCCACTAATTACATGGTAGTTAGCAATTGTGTGACCTAACTGATCATAAACAAAACCTGATCCTAATCTAGACTCTCCAAGAATATCTGAATCATATGTTACTCGTATAACTGATTGATCGACATTGTCATAAAGTTTAGTTAAACTGTCATCGGCATAATTGACATTTTGGTTTATAGGTATCATATTTTCAACACTATTGCCATTACCACTACTATTAGAAATCATCTCCGGAAGAGGGAGATACAGAAGAGGTTATTTGTGCACAGGTATAAATATCGAAATCCAAAGTTTCAGTGTTTGTTGTGTAAAGCAGGATGAATAAAGTCGAACAGAAAATGCATATTATTATTGCACCGTATAATATGTCATCAAAGAGTCTATTTCTATCGTAGGTTAAGTTAAAGATATTGACACATTGTTAGGATCAATGATTATAGATAAAGAACATCAATTGAAAAATACATACTGTTAAGTCAAAATAAAATTCCATATTGGCTCTTTCTTTAACCATATAGATTCAATTGTTACCGGTTACAATTTAGATACTCCTTTATTAGTGGACTAGATATATTCTGTATAGAAATAAAGCGTTAGTTTGAATAACTTTGATATCCCTTTCTGTATAGAATATCTTTCATGTTAAATCCACTATTGAGTTAAGATGTATAAATCTAGATACTATTATCTTCAAACGCATTTTCATTTGAATCCAGTCGTTTTCGCAATAAGACCATAGCAAGTACTATAAGACACTAATACTCTTTCTATCTTATTAGCATGGAATCGAATGAAAATCCACTGGGAGTATATTTGTTAGCTATTTTGACTGTAACGGCACTATCAGTAGTCATCATATGTTTTGAAAGTAATACGATGAACAAATTGATTTTTGCAGATGCTCAAGAAATTATATATAATGTTACTACAAATTATTCTAATATTCCTTCTGCTGAATCTGTTCATACCACTGAGACAATGAAACTACCTCCAAACACAGATACATTTGTAATGCTAATTGCAAATGAGGCACATGAAAGTTGGAAAGAGGAACAGCATAAATTAATTACAGATAAAAACGCGTATTTTATCCCTACAAATCTCATTATCTACGAAGGAACAAAGTTAGTATTCTTAGATGCCGACGCACCATGGGATACCCCTCATCCACATGACATAGAATTGGTCAATATCAATAATGAGGAAAATAGTGAAGCTTCATCCTTTTCAACAGGTATCTTAAATTATACAGATAATTCAGAACTCTTTACTCTTCCTGTTGGCAACTATTCAATAACCGATAAAGACTATGAAATAAAAGAAGGAACAATTACCGTGCTTGACAACAATCAGGGAAATAATAATAATAACAATAATAATAGCATCGGTAACAACAAACTAATTGTAGGAGGATTTTATACCCCTACAAATCAAGTCGAAAACACAAAGGATAATGACGGCAACACTCATCCCGGTTCTTTAGCATATTATAAACAAGTAGTTAATGAAAATGGAATTAAAATTCTAAGTGAATACAATTTCACCTATTCTAAATGTGATTATTGTCCGCAAGGATATTGGCCAGATAACAAGAGCGGAAATCATACTTTGATTATGTATAGTTCTGAACAACCACTAGAGCAAACGTTAAAGATATTAAAAACATTCGTAAAAGATAATGTATACATTTAATTCTATTTTCTTTGATGTATTAAGACACAAAAGCATATGCTCATGATGGATTCATAGTCATTAGAAAATTTGCCCTGAATACCACCAATACATCATAGGTATTTATGATTACAAGACTGACGAAGGAAAATGCATTAGCCAGGATAACTATGAGCAGTTTTAAAATATATAAACACTACAAAACTAAGTCCCAATTTTTTTTAGAATATGATAGTAGGAACTTAAACTAGATTTATCAATAAAACCAAGGGTTGTTCCGCTTTTTATGTATTATTTTAGGCTTGATATTAATTTAATTTTATTTTTCCTGCCCCATTACCAATAGGTAATTCAGAGATAAAAAGAAATAAATTTAACTTCCTCTGCTATTTTTTATATCAAGATTCTGTCCACATTGATCGCAAAATTTTGCAGTTTTGAGATTTAGAGCATTGCAGTTCATACATTTACTTTCAAAGCTATTTTCTAATTCCTTTTGAACTCGATCAGAAATTATTGCATCCACATTATTTGTAATTTCTTCCATAATTGTTTTGCATGTCGATCCAAGGAATATGGCCGTCAAAGGATCTGCTGCTAAATGATATTGAGCTCCCTCGGTTTTTCTTACATTTAGAGAAATTTCAGCATATTCTCCATCGTGAAGGTCAAGATAATTTGACGAATAAATTTTTTAAAGGTTTATTTCTATAGTATTAAAGAAATAGTATTCCTGAGATGATATTTTTTAAACCAGTTTGTAAATTTTGTCCTTAATTCTTCAGTCGGCATTTCATATATTTCTAGAAATGTAAATATTTAAAACCCTAACATTTGCTCCAGTTAAAGTAGACGTTTTGTAATCTCTTAACTTTTATAGTATTTTATATTGCAGACTATTTAAAGTAATGAAATTTTCAAATTTGCTTATTTCTCTATTAGGCAATAAGGTGGATTGAAATATAATCATCAGTTTCGAGGATCCGCTGTTATTCAATTTAAAGAATGCAAGATGGATCGATAAAGCAATATTTGCAATTCGAACCTCCCTGCATTCGTAATGAAATACCCTGTAACCTTATTCAGTGGTATATTATTAATTAGGTTCCATTTAATTATCGTTTATGGTACAGTTGCATAAATGAATGAATTAATAATTACCAATGAAGTTATATGTATTAACTGCACTATGAATCAAATAAGTAGTTATAGTAACATAATAAATATTGTAATTCTCGTTTTATAATCAAGAGGAGGAACTAGATTAAAATAATTTCAAAATCAAGCAAGATATTATAATATAAAATTATGTAAATGATTCTCGAATGTGGAAATTTTATTGATACTAGCTATTAACAACTAAAGATCAAGTATCAAAAAGTAATGGTAAGAAACTGGCATGAGGAACGTGTATGGTATGCTTTAGGTAAAACATCTCCATGTTATTTTGGTAATTAATCTAAAGTTATTTTCATTCTGTTTTCTGTACTATAAACCTATTATAGTTTAAGTGCTGGTTACTATACACTGTGAAGTTCTTTGATGCTTGAATACACAGTAGGGTAAAAAAAGTATACTCTCCTTAGGGAGGTGAGATGGTTGAGAATGAGCTATACTCCTGCCTCCCAAGGTAACGTTATTTAATGGTTTATACATAGAATGTCAGTTTTATTCATAATCAAATCTATCAAGTTACTCGTTCGATTTAATACTTACCTATCTTACAATTACTCGAATCGGGTTGATGGTTCCTTTTGTCATATAAAGATGCACTTCGACCAAACGGAAATCATCATCAAAAGTTTAATTTGATCTCACGATAGTTTGTGAAATATTTAATTCAATGACCAGTTTATTTTATGTGGCGACGATTGTGCACTGTTTTACTTCAACATTTTGGCAAGCCTAAAAAGGATATATTTTAATTCGGTATTATAGTAACCACTTTCATTTTGACTATTATACTACAAAATTATTATAGCAATATTTCTTACAATACTTTAACACATTACTCCAAAATTGCATCGTATTGTTGGGTTAAATAATGTCAATACGATTTAGAAATAGGAGTGATAAAAGGCTGTCTTTTTCTTCTTACTTCTTATCAACGTTTTGCCAAATCAGTATCCCTAAAATTAGTTTCAAAAAGTGAATCTCAAAATGAGAAATAGCAGATAACAAAATGATTCATATAGTTATTTTGAAGGTCCTAACAAAGAATATATATCGAAGGAATACTCGTTAGATCTAGAGATTTTCAGCGTAACGCTTAACCTTAAGATATCAGCATTAAATAACATGAATTCTATTAATATTTAATCAGTAACAGCCGAAATGTACTATTTTTTGCCTAGAATTTAACTGACTAACATCTTGAAACTATAAGAGAATTCAATTAGATATGTGTACCATAAATAATTTTATGATCATTCTTCGCCATAAGAGTACTGACTTGAATATTACCGAATACTATCGCTTATATAATGTGCTTGCATTGGGCGGTCGGCTAGATTGTGGCTGGAGATGAACTTGAAGGTACAGCAAATATGATACTCGAAACTATTAGACAAAATCCAGGGTGGCACTTGCGTAAAATTAAGCATCATATGAAGATATCCATGGGCACAGTTCAGTATCATTTAGATAGACTTGAAAAAATGGGTAAGATATCATCTACAAGGAATGGTCTATATAGGCATTATTTTCCTATCGGAATGTTCAAGGAAAATGAGCAACAGATTATTAAGTTTCTAACTCAAGAAACCCCAAGAGAGATAATTATGTTTATCATGGAAGATCAGAATCCTTCACAAACTGAAATTGTGTCTAGGATCAATATATCATCTGCATCGATTAGTTGGCATATAAGAAGGTTAGTGGCTGCTCGCTTATTACAAGAATCAAAGGATGGTAAATTCAAGAGATATAGAATACATCCAGATATTAATTCATTATATATCGCCAAGTTATTACAAAATTATTATCCACATACTTGGAATAAATGGAGTAGTAGGCTAGCAGAAATGTTTCTGGCCATGTCAGAATCAAAAGACAATAAAGGAAAGGAACAGAACTAAATTGATACCCCTGCCTATCCTCCATTCAATAATCGGTTTAATCCCATACAAATTCTCGTCTATGTATTATTTGGATATAGAGCCGCTTGGAACTATCGAATTTTTTATATCTGCATCGATTGGCATCTTTTCCATCTTACTATTACTGCTATCATTATCTGCTTACAAAGAAACGAGAGTAAAGAGTATCCTCTATGCTTCAGCGGCCTTTGGCTTGTTTGCTGTAAGTCTATTTGTGGAGACCCTTGAAGATTATTTTGAAAATTTGGATTCAGTTTTTAGCAGTTTATTAGTCTCATGTATTACGCTTGCTATCTTGATACTTTTCTTTATGGCCATTGTCAGGAGAAATAAATAAATAAATAGAATTAAACAGTTGAATTTTTTTGAATGATTTTGGATTAATTTGATCTATGACTAATTTGCAAAAAAACAATATTGTTGCATTATCGGGTATTGATATGGAATCTCATTCAGTTACCTGTACCAAATTCCTTAAGTGTCTAGAATTGATTGTTCTTATGATGTTTACAAATAAAAATATCAAAAAACTATACAAAACTAAAATAGTAACTAGCTTCGTTCTACTATCCATCATTCTTGCGAGTATTTCCATGGCGGAGGATCGACACATTGTATATGCTCAAGCAAATAATACGAAGAACACTCCAGAAAATGTAAATATCGAATATAAATCAGCGTCTAATATGTCTAACCTTAAATCAGCTGCAAAAATAACTAATGATGAAGCCATACAGATTGCTTTGAAGAATGTGTCAGGTCAGCAATCAGATGTAAAAGGAGTTGAATTAGAAAATGAAAATGGAAATATAATTTATTCAATAAATGTAGTTCAAGGTAATGAATCAAAAGACGTCAAAGTAGGTGCTTTAAACGGCCATATATTAGAAGTAGAAAACGGTGATTTGGAAGGTGAAGATAATAGTGACGATTCTAATGAAGAAGGGAATGATGTAGGAGATAATGATACTGCAGAATATGAAGATAGCATGAATAAAAACAACAGTACTGAGATGATTCAAAAGTTTCAATGAGTTTATTAATACCTCCTTTTTTAGTGATCTTCAAACTACCAAATTTAATTACATATAATCACAGTGTAATCCTAAAGTTAATGACAAATCAATATATCAAATCAATAATCAAGTCCAAAGAGCAGGATTCTTAAAATATAACTAATTGGTATATTTTTCAATCAAACAAGTGTACCACATACCTTATCTATGAAAAAGGCTGAGCAGTATTTGTATGCACTTTATCTTAATAAATCAAACGGTCAATAGAGGATTGAGTTTATCCTGAAAGTTGGTGTGTTGGCCTTTAATAATGCAACGTTTCAGCTTTATTTCCTATCAACGTTGTATCGATCCGATTAGTTATATAAAAGAGACAAAATACTATTCAAAGCAGAAACGAGTCATGTTGAGATTTGAATATATACCAATTATTATATTGTGCTTAATTTCAATTTGTTTAGTTGCTAATTTATCAAATATTCAATGTTCATATGCCGCTTACTCGAAGGCGCCGTTGGCACCCAATGGGCCTACTGTTATTCCATCTAATTTGACCGTGGAAAAAATAACTGATAAATTAGATTTCCCAACTAGCATGGTCTTTCTCGGTCCGAACGATATTTTAGTTACGGAAAAAAATACAGGCAAAGTTATGAGGGTGTTAAATGGTCAGGTTCAAAATGACCCTGTTTTGGATGTACCAGTGGCAAGTGACATAGAAAGAGGTTTACTTGGCATAGCTATTTCAAAGCATAATGATGGAAAAACATATGTTTTTCTTTCATATACGGAATCTGGAAATGGCATTGATGGCAGTGATCATTCTGCAAATATTGATCCTTTAGGTAATCGATTATACAGATATGAATTTTCAAATGGACGGCTTATTAACCCCGTGCTTTTGCTTGACCTAAACGCCATTCCTGTAAATGGACGTGGTGAACATAATGGTGGGAAGATATTGATAGGGCCTGACAACAATATTTATTATATTGTTGGCGAAGTAGGTGGACATAGGACCCAAGCACAAAACATCATTGATGGTCCTGCGCCCAACGGATTGGGTGGGGTACTACATATAACACAGAATGGTCAGATAGTGGATCCAGATAATCCGATTTTTGGTAAGGGACTACCACTCGACGTCTATTATGCGATGGGCATCAGAAACAGTTTTGGAATGGACTTTGATCCTATGACTGGAAATCTCTGGGATACAGAAAATGGACCCACAGCGGGTGATGAAATAAACCTTGTATATCCAGGTTTTAATAGTGGATGGGCATTAATACAAGGCGATTCTAAAGATAATCTGCTTGGCACTGGTGCAACACCTGATGACTTGGTTTACTTCGGACAAAGTTCTTATACTGAACCAAAATTATCTTGGGTTACCCCAATAGGTATTACGGCACTCAAGTTTTTGACTTCGGACAAGCTGGGCAAAGATTATCAGAATAACATGTTTGTTGGTGACATAAACAATGGTTTGTTGTATCGATTTGTTCTGAATGAGGCAAGAGATGATATATCTTTTGATAGTGAAAATAATAATGGAGGAAACACAAAGCCTTTAGAAGACAAGGTAGTAAACGACCCTAAGGAAAATCAACCCTTTGTTTTTGGACAGGGTTTTGGAGGAATTACAGACATACAGGTCGGTCCGGATGGATATCTATACATACTTAGTTACACTGGATCATTATTTAGAATAGTGCCGTCTTCTTCTTCTTCTGTTAATTCAACGGTTAATTCAAATTCTAACTCTAATGTTAATACTACTTCAGAAAAACATCAAGGTGAACAGTCAGGTAATGAAGATACTCAATCTAACACGGGTAATGGGAATTCCGTTCCAGTAGTGATACAAGGTATAAATGGCGATCGTTCATACTCTCCTAATCCAATTACAATAGAAAAAGGTCAAAGCATTACCTGGTACAATGGAGACACCATTTCACATACCGTGACTTCAGGCGTGGATAATAAAATAAACGAAAGTGGTAAACTATTTGACTCTGGCGCCATTATACCAAACCAGTCACATAGTATTACCTTTGATAATACTGGCAATTTTGACTATTACTGTATTTACCATCCTTCAATGGTAGGCGAGATAATTGTTAGATAAATTATCTCGTGCATTCTAATAAAAGGAAGTAAGAGGTAAATAACGTCCAATAACAAATATCTAATAATTTCACTAGTTTGCATGACACTGTTTTTTGTTTTAGCATTAGTAGTCTCTCCAGTCTCATTTGTCAATAATCGCATATTGTCTCAGTATGACAGTTCGATGTTACTTATCATAGTAAATTCACATCATAATTCATTAAATCAATTTATGATATATCTTACAATTTATGGGAGAGAGACATTCTGGATTTTGGTTATAATTTTACTTCTAATAATTGGTAAAAAAAGAGGTAAAAGAGTAGCAGCCATGATAATTTTAGTCATGATTGTTCTTGTACCTATAGGTATAATTGCAAAGCAAATAGTAGAGCGACCTAGGCCGACTATTCCAGAATCTGACTTTCTTATTCCTGCCGATACTGAATACGCATTTCCATCAGGTCATGCTTTGATTGTCTCTGCAGGAGCAGCCATTAGTATCTCACTTTATAGGAATTCATATAAAGAATTAGCAATATCAATTATGCTGACTGCAGAGGCAGGTTTAGTTTGTTTCTCACGAGTATATGTAGGAGGTCATTATCCCTTTGATGTTTTGGGAGGGATATTTTTGGGTATCGGAATATCATTTCTGTTTATTTGGAAGCAAGATAAACTGGAGTTACTGTACCAGCAACTAAGTAAAATGATCTTCGAACTAAGACAACGATGAATTCTCTGATACTTTAAATCAGATGAAAAAGAGAGTTAATTAGTAATAACTCGAAATCCACTTTCGGTTACGAATTTACAAAAAGAGTTAATATCAATTCCTCCTTGTTCTATCTGCCATGGATTTTCTTGACATCTCTATTTTCTTTTTCTTTCTTGGCATGATTATAAGTACATAAGAGGATCCAACAGCATAAACTACAAGTAAAGCTAACTGTGCTACAAAACTTTCAAGTGTAGGATGAATACCAGTCATAGATGCTATATTAATGTCAAAACGAGGAATTATTCCTATCATGGGTGTTGTACTTATATAATCTGCTTCTTGAAAAGACCTAACAGCGTTCCCGATGAATGCAACGGACATGTATGCACCTATTCCCATTGTTAACCCAAATAGCACTCTCAAAGGTAATCGTTTTCCTAGTTTTTTAATAACAAACGCGATAAATGTGACAATACCTAGTCCTATAAGTAGTCCCGCGATAACATACGATTCCATATACTTTGCATAGCTAAACATTGATTGATAGAAAAGAACTGTCTCAAATCCTTCTCTAAAAATAGTAAAGAAAGAGAGCAATACAAAAACCATGACACTTCCTGTGGTGGTAGCTTGCCAGACTTTTGACTTTACAAACTCTATCCATTTTTTAGTTTCAATCTTGTTAAGTACCCAAAAACTCACCCAAAATAATACTGCTACCGCTGAAACACCAGCAACTCCTTCTATTAGTTCCCTACTTGCACCTGTTAATTGGATTAGATTCTCTGCGACTATCCACATTACAGCCGTAGCTACTATTGCGAAGAATATCCCCAAATAGATGTGCTTCTTAAATTTTTCATTTCTGGAGGCTTCCAGATAAGTTAACATTGCTCCAATGATGAGCGCAGACTCTAGGCCTTCTCTGAAAATTATGGATAGCGATGATGAAAATGCAATGGTTGGTGCAATTACACCTGTTCCTGAAACAAGACGCTCTGATTCATCCAGGCCATTTCGGATTTCAATTACTTTTTTTTCAACAGTGTCAAAGGATTGTCTTTGTTGAAGTTGATTTCTCAATTCTGCAAATTTTATCTCCATATCAAGCGTAAAATCTGGATTAATAGGTCTAAGTGGAACTTCAATATTTTCGTAGTTGTCGAGATATACTTCACGGGCGCTACTTATTGCTTCATCATATTTTTTGTCCTTGTAAAGATTTAAAATTTTTTCCAATCCCAATCGAATCTCATCTACCTTTTGTCGAACCACCTGTTTTTGAGAATCATCTACATCACCCATTACCTTTCTATCTCCAGTATAAACACCGAATCCTTGGCGCAGCGAGTCTATGTTGGCTAAGGAATTTGTGAAGCTAGTTTTATTCTGTGATGGATTACTGGCATCGATATTTGGTTGAGTATTTATCGCAAAGTCTTGGGAACTCAACAATGACTGAGCTTTCAAAAGATTAGGAATAATAGTTTTGTTTACAAGTAAAGATATGTCTGATAAAGACTGCCTGTTATCAATCTTCCCGAGGAGATTCTCTCGTAAATCAATTTCTAAAACATTCTTTAATGTGGAATTTATTTTTTCAATCGGTGCTTCTAAATATTCGTAGTTATCAAGATATGCTTCGGTAGCATAGGCGTCAGCCTCAATGTAGTTACCTTTACCAATCGACTCCGTGGTCTTGTGCAACAGGTTATCTATATTCCTAAAGTAGTTTTCATTTTCATTAGCGGCAGTGACATCTTTACTTGCAGTTGATAAAATGGAATCATAATTTCTTTTTAGAGAATCTATGAGTTTGGAAACAAATTGAATATCCTGTTTGTCATTTATTGAATCTTTGATCTGTTCATAATGGAGGCGACTTTCTGAAACAGTATTTGAATCAAAACCTTGTATTGATGAAAACAGCTTTTCTGAATTATCAACCAACTCTATAGAATTCTCATAATCAACTAGATTTAAGGGATCAATAGAATCTCCAGATAGTTTTGTGTTTGAAACATTAGATTTTTGATAAGATTGTATAGAGTCGTCTAATAATAATGATGACGTTTGTAAAGTGAGTAGATCGTTATTTGATAAGCTCGGCAATAAAGTGGATGGATTTATGCCGTTTACTCTTTTCGTAAAAAGAATATTGGTCAGATTATTTATGGTGTCTTGAATTTGATTTAAATTTGATTGTAGGTTGACGAATGAAAAAACTTTAGAAGTTTGATTTTCAGAATTTATGAAAATTGGTAAATCCGTAAGCAAGCCTTCCAATTTGTATGACGCACCAGGATCAATCTTGACCAAAGATTGTTTAATAGTAGGATATATAACAGAATGCGGGATGTAAGAATGATAAAATGCTCCCTCTGTATTATTGGCTTTTAAATCTCGAGAGGTCAGCTCAATCTGTGAATTGATCCGTTCTAAATTAAGAAAAATTAACTGAGCTTCTTCGGCAGATACATTTATTGGCTTACCCAAATCTGCATTTATTCCAAAAACAAAGTGGTAGGATGTGACTGGATTAGATCCTATAAACGAGCTTGCAATAAATAAAAATAATATAAATACTACTAAAGGGAAACAATAATATATTATTGGATAATTCAGCAATGTTCTAGACAAATTTGATCGGGCTTTTAATCCGATGCAATAAATGCATTAATAAACTATATTACGATTCTCGTTCCATAGAATAAACCCCTACTTTGATCCATCTTTTCTATTACTAGATGCAAAAATAATGGATTAAGCTGATAAAACACTAATTTTTTCAAGTTTAATTTGAATACTTGTTCATATTTAAGTATCTACATAAAACTTCATTAGTTAATATTTAGTAACGTTATGAGGTTGAGATATTCTATATAACAATAAGGGTATGAATCTCTAAATGATGGTTAGGTTGGCCTGTTTTTCTAGATTTTGAGTTGTAAATCTTATTCAGCTAACTGTACCAAATTAGTTATTATCCCTAACATAGTAGCATGCTTTGATGCAAGCAAGACAGATGCTGATCAAAGTCCCAGAAATTACCATTTATTTCTGGGCAATTAAGATTCTTTGTACAACTGTAGGAGAGACTGCTGCGGATTATATGAATTGGAATCTCAATTTGGGATTAACTAGTACTACTTATATTATGGGAGCATTGTTGGCAGTTGCTCTATTTTTCCAATTTAGAGGTAGAAAGTACGTTCCAAGTGTCTATTGGCTAGCTGTCGTGTTTCTAAGCATTTTTGGGACGTTAATAACAGATAATCTTACCGATGTTTTCGAAGTGAAGCTTGAGATTACTACAATTGCTTTTAGTGTCGCTCTTGCTATTATATTTGCGGCATGGTATAAAGCTGAAAAAACATTATCAATTCATTCTATCTACACCACTCGAAGAGAGACCTTTTATTGGCTGGTTATCTTTTTCACGTTTGCACTTGGAACGGCTGCAGGTGACCTTCTTTCAGAAAGATTTGAACTAGGTTATCTCACCTCTATTGGTATATTTGGTGCTCTGCTTGGTATTATAGCAGTTGCTCATCTAAAGTTTAAATTAAATGCAGTATTGGCGTTTTGGCTTGCGTATATTCTAACACGTCCATTTGGAGCGTCAATTGGCGATTATCTATCGCAATTACCTCAATACGGTGGTTTGGGATTTGGGACTATCATATCTAGTGTGATATTTCTCGTAGCAATTTTAGCGATGGTTATATATTTGACTGTTACCAAAAAGGATGCTCCACGTCTAAAGGCCGAAATGCTTGAGAATTTGAGTAAGACAAAGAAAAATAGAGAAAATGAGGACGACGGAGAAAAATGGGGGAGGCATAGGTGATCTAACTAACAATCAAATCAATGACTTTTTCATGCTCCATTTAAGTGAAATAAAAAGTGAAATTCGACATTTGAAAGTTTTAGGATAAGAAATTTGCCAAAGTTCTGCTATGAAAATTTGGTTCATTAATAACATCATTCTTAATTAACACTCCTTAATTGTTTCAGAAGGTCTACATACTAGAAAAATTCTATAACCTAATGCAAATCAATAATCCTAATATTTGTTTACCACGATTGCAAGCATATTGGTAATTTACTAGTTTTGACCATTGTAATAACATAGTAGTTTATCATATCCCTATCTATAGTTTAGACCCAAAATAAGAATTCATAAAGGTTAGTAACTATTTGTATAGAAGCTAGTAGAGTTAACTTATTTGAAAGTATTAGATATAAAAATAAGAAATTGGTTTTTATTTTAACTGTATGGCAGATCTTTTGAAAGGTCACTTAATGATGAAAGTGTTTGACCCAAGTCTTTTCCAGTTGTAGTCCATACTATCAAAGTTTGAGTATCCCCGGTTCCTTTTTGGCCACCTCTTAGGTCTTTAAAGTCGTATGTGTTATCTACTGTAATTCCAGCACTAGTTATTTGTTGAATGTAACTGTCAATATCTTGTGTTGGTACCATTATAACCCCCACTGTGTCAAAGTTACTTGAGTTTGAACTTGCAGAAGAGCTAGAAGATGTCACTGCAGAGTCGATATTTCCAACTGTAATAGTGCCAGTCATAATTACGCCCGGATCGCCTTGTGCTTCATAATTATATTCTCCGGGATTGCTAAAGGTAAATGACTCTGAAGGTTGCATATCGGTTATCTCTCCAGTATTAAACACAGAATTACCATTTGCATCTTTAACGTCGATTGTTCGCTCATGACCCACATCGCCATTAAACCAGAGTACAGTGGTTCCTGTGTTAATTACAGCATTTTCAGGAACAAAGTGTTGGTCTAAGAATCTAGCCTCATTATCTTCACCTGCGGCATGATGTCCTTCGTTTGGAATCAAAATGACTAATGTTTTTACACTGTTGCCTAAAGTCATTGTTTTAGTATTAAACATACTTTCAGCATTGATGTTTGGTTGTAAGTTAGCACCACCGGTACTATCGTTATTATTAGTGGTGGTATCCTGCTGGGCGAATATATTATCAGGTGAAATCAAATTAAATGATGTTAATAGTGCTATAGCGCTTATCATGCTCAAAAATAGATGAATATTTGAGCTTTGATTATTGATTTTCATTATGATTTGAATGGTACCAAACTATGTAAAAGCTACTCTCATTTTCGAAAATGAGAATCACAAATGAGCTTAATTATGTCAACAGGAGGCATCCAATAGTTAAAGTAAATTATTATAATTTTCTGACTTAATATTACTTATAATAAATATTCACAGAAATGTTCAATTGATATTTAGGGTAAAATTGTGCTTATTGGTCAATTACTAAATAATTAAAAAATTTATCGCGTAGATTAAATCAAAATGATGATATTTAACAACTTTACATCAGAATATACTAATTTATGATGCTGATCTAGGGTCAAAAATTTTTTGATTCATACAACTGTACCAGACTACTTATCTATTTAAAAATCTCAATTCGAGTGTTGAGTATTAAATACAAACCTACTTTTTTACCTATGCACAACGAAAAGTTGCTATCATTTACAGATCAGAATAAAATATCCATAGTGTTAAAATTCTCTCTAACTCTTTTTACAATAACTATTCTCCTTCTGAGTGTTAATTATACTTCACCTATTTATGGACAAAGTGATAACGCTAATCTCCCTAATATTGACGCCAAATCTATTTATGATACAGGAAAAGCGATATTAGGAAACAATATTAGAAATTTGTTTATTTTGATTCCAGATGAGGCACATCATGGTAACGGCGAAGCAAAAGAGAACAGATTCATTGAGCAGTCATTCCTACCACAAAATGCGGTTGTAAACAAAGGTACGAATGTAATTTGGTTTAGTGGTGATGTTAGTCACGAACACAGGATAATCATCAACAATGATGAAAGTTTGTTTGACAGTGGAACAATCCCTGAATATTCCGCATCAAATCCCATGGCTTTTAACACAATTGGAGATTTTAGTTATAATAGTCCAGATGTAAGTCAAGAAGCTAAGCAAAAAGGATTTGTAATGACGGGGAACGTAAAGGTGATTGACCAGCCAAATAAATTAAACACTAACCCAACCGCTAATGTAGAAAGCGTAGGAGTTTTTATGGTACCAACGAAAGATATCGATGACTACACAAAAGATTTCACAGATAAAGGATTCACAATTGATAGTACATATTCATTTAACGATCTTAGAGGTTTAGCTAGAGATACAGGTTCACAACAAACCTTGCTAGTGTGGACTGCAGATCCAAATATGACTACAGACACAATCATTTCAGCACTAGCTGATATTGGATCCAATTTGCCATACAAGTAGCCTATGAACAGGAAATAGGCAGACGGAGATATTGACAATGACTAATATTTGTCCCAACATGAAGCAATACGCTCTTGCATTGTTTTCATTTTTATTAATAACTTCAGTATCACTTTACTCCAGTCCTATTCACGGTTCCATGCTAAGCATGGGCAAGAGTGGATATTTCAATGCATCTACCAAAGGAGTGATAAATATAAACAATACATTAACACAAAAAAATTTTGATCTAAAAAATCAAACTCTCTCAGTAGCAAAATATGATAAAATAAAGACCTGTACCACGGATACTGATAAAAGACCCACATCCATAGAATATTTAACGTTCTTTAATTGTGGTCATGTAATTTCTAGCGACAAAAATAATAGTAACAGTAGTAATAAGAATCAAACTACTAGGGAATTTACTCTAATTGTGGATGAAAACAGCTCTATACCTATTGCAAATAATGGATTGATTTTTACTCCCGCGTGGACGTTCAATGGTACTATACCTGGACCCACAATGAGAGTAACTGAGGGAGACATTGTAAAAATAAACGTAATCAATCCGCCACAAAATAACCACACTCATTCAATGCATATGCATTCCATTCATCCAGGAGATAGGGATGGAGTCAATGGACCGAGCGGGTATATAGAACCAGGACAAAACTTTACTTATATTTTTAAAGCAGGTCCTTATGGTGTATATCCATATCACTGTCATTCGTCACCCATTGATCAGCACATAAACAATGGACTTTATGGTGCCTTTATTATAGATCCAAAAACACCAAGACCAAATATGACAGAACTGGTAATGATGATGAATGGATATGATTTAGATTACGAGAAAGAGGGGGTTGGTCCCAGTCGCATTCCAACGCCTCAAGAGTATGCAGAAGACTACATGCCTCAGGCCTTTGAACATGTAAATGAAGTATATACAGTAAACGGAAAAGCCTTTGATTATGTGGACAATCCCATTCAGTTACACCAAAATGCAAACTATAGGATATATCTTATCAATATGTTGGAATTCGACCCAGTAAATTCGTTTCACCTTCATGGTAATGTTTTCAAATATTATCCAAGTGGTACTTCTAAAACCCCCTCCTTTGTCAATGATATTTTGACGTTGGGACAAGGAGATAGAGGAATAGTTGAATTCAATTATCCATACATAGGAAAATACATGTTTCATTCTCATATAAACGAATTTTCAGATTTGGGATGGATGGGATATTTTGATGTAATAAGTCAGGAGGATCAAAGCAACAACATTACATTTATCCATAACACAAACAACACTCTTCTAAAAACACCTACAAATCAAACATTGTTAAAACAAATCGAATTAAACGCATCTTATAAACAAGTGAATACTACGCCTTCAAATAAAATGACAAATACGGAGAATCCATTAAATGAATCGACTTCTTTGGAAAACATTTCCAGGGTAAATCTTGCAGGAGATTTAAAAATAGTTCATAACGACATACCAAGTGACTAGCGTTCAAAGAGGGAAATTGAGATAATTACGTGAGTAAAATTAATACAGGTAATTTTGCTTCAATCAGAAACAAATCCATGTCAAAGCATCACTTTAAAAGATCATATAATCGAAATAGTTCTGTTGTATTTGTCTTATTGATATTGGCTTTATCTTTAGTTCTAGTAGTAATAATATTCACTCATAGTCCATATTTGACAAATGCTCAGGTACAAAATATAACAAAAAAAGGAACTTTTAATTATACACAATCTGATACATCGGGCAACCCGGATTGGACCGATACAGGGAATTGGTCGTTTAAAGAGTCTCCCTCAGTGGTACTTACTTTTGATGCAGTCATAAATATGGCAAAACCAAATGGCTCGGAAGGTCATCAACATACAGTTAGTGATCTTACCATACCATATGCACCATTTAATCAAACTAACTCTACTGTCATAAAGGGTACAACAACCCTTACGATGGATAAAGGAACTTTTGTCTCCGAAGAACCTACCACCATTACATTGGGTGAAAAGAATATTTCAGTGTATTTTGATCCCGCTAAAATCAAAAATCATTTTGGCAATCAATCAATTATAGGAGTAGTAACACAATAGACTAATGATAATATATTTGTGGTCTACAATCATCTCAGGGAATGAGTAATCCGAGTCCATAGCTAAAACTTAATTGATTACTAGTTCTCATTTACTTAATACATTTGAAGCCCATTGAGTTCTAATAATATGTTACTGCAATTAATCTTACTAATAAGAATCCCCTATTTCGATCCACTAACGTCACACCGGATTAATCCTTCATCCTTATTTTCTGAAACTTGAAAAATATTGACAATTTATTATCTCGTAAATAAAATTAACAAAAGACAGCAATAAATCAAGTATCTCTTTCGATTTAAGAAATTTAGTGGAAAATGATATGTATATCCTTAATATTGGAATTCAAGCAGAATGGATGAGAGATCAAAATAATGATACTTATTGTATTGTTCAAAAACTAATGAAATTCTTAAACATATGCAAAAGATTTCAATAACTACTAAAATTCCTATACCACTGAGACTCACTTTAGGTGAGCATGAGATCAGATTTGGTTTACAGGGACAATAATCCAGCTTCATGATCAGAGCTTGGATGTAAAATGGATTTTGCAATATATCTTACAAATCAAATTTCCCACCGATGTAATATTTAAGCATAGAATTTAAATATTGTTAATAATTAGTGTTACTATTAAAAGGACTTCTAGTAATGATAAGTTTTATCGGAAAGTAAAACGGTCAATTGACAAGTTGCTGCAAAAATGATATATTGGAATAGCTACATTTGTTCAGGATCTTTTAAATAAAACATTACGTTCATAAACTCATGGAATTTAAATCCATTTTTATTATTATCAGTAATATTGATCGCTAGCGGAGTCTCTGTAAAATTGGCAGTCCTGTAGTAGGCATATTTGGTATCATAATTATCAAAAAATATGATATATTCCTGGAGAACTATTGGTGTGATTATTTTATTATTCTATAGTGAATCAAGTATATTATTTATTAACTTTAGTTCCAATATTATTAACAGATACCCTAGAGAAATAGTATTAAAGGCTACATTCATGTGATAAGTATCTATCGTCAAAAAAACAATATAGTAGCATACTACTTGCTCCAAGGACTGTAGGCACAAAAGCATGAGACTTGAAAACCATATCTGAAAGTTGACGGCGCCGTAAGATATTGATACCTTTAATACTTCTAAACTAGGATTTTCTTTTTAAACATGTTGATGTACAGAATAATACTTGGCACTAGTATTCTTAATGTGTGAATAAAACAATACTAAAGAATCGTGAATGGCATTATAATCAATTTTGAGCCACAACTAACTAAATTGATTTCCTAATACTAAAATTAATTAATTAAAAGTTCCCATGTACCTCATGGATTCGAAGCCCACCGGGCCCGTATAAAATTTGACCATATTTTAGGATTCAGTGCAAAATAGGCAGCAAAGCAGTAAAATATAGAGGAAATCAAATACAATTCTCATTCATACCCATATACGATTAAAATAATAGAAGATAATCTAAATACAAAAATCAATTAAACATTATTGTACAAAAAATCCTAGTTAAGCGAGACTAGTTTAAACCTACAGAAGCAGACGTATACAAAATGGTGAATTATCTAAATCATACGGCGCGGATTACTATGTAGGCCCAGCGAATATTGCAGATTAGTCTGGCGGTCAGTATGGTGAAAGCCTCAAGGAGGCTATTAGAACAGAAAGTTCTGGGGATGACATTCTCAGTGGTTTATCACATACCCAAATAAATGCTAACAAGGCGATATAAAATGAAACGAAACTAAACCATCAATGATAATAAATCATCTTTTATTTGATCCATTTTGAACGCTCCTTGCTACTTCCAAATCAATGTAAGTAAAATTAGATATGCGGAGTCTTTGATAAAAATTTATATATATTTGGTAGTGATTTTTTTTCTCCTTTAAATGTCGAAATAGACCACCCCCTATCAAGGCTATAGTGATTTTATGGGATTCGGTAACTAATATCAATATGATATTACTTTATGATGATAATGGCAATTAGAGTTATTGATAGTAATTGATCCATTAGTCTATTTCTTTAAAATGTAAATGTTATTCAAGATGGTTTAATTTCCTTTGAAATTACCATATTCCTACAATAACGACATTTAGTAGTAGAACTCTATGCTTCATTATACCGAAATAACTTTCAATTGTATCACCGGTATCGTACCAGGTCACCTATGGAGTACTGTTCTGCATTTTGCATTATTATATTTACTTTCTAGCGGAACGACAAATAGATAATACAGTCTTGTAGAAAAATGGACAAAGTATAAATAAACCAATGCTATTGCATGTATACAATTGACTAAAAATGCATATAGTATTTTTTTTATTTTGATTTTCTTATTCTCATTTATTCACATCTTCCCTGTTTATGGTACCATCGTAGGAGGGAATGAAGGCCAATCAATTTCAGAATCTACCTGGGGTAAATTAGGCTACTACTTGAACATTCCTTCAGGATTAGAAGGCAAATTATTTGATAACAATTTGATTATAACAAGTCCATTGATAAAGGATGAGGGATTTTATGTGTTAAAGCAATCAAAAGATATCCTTGAAAATACTGGCAGAGATGATGTTGATTTGACATTTATGATGATGTCTTCTATTCTCAAGAGCAATAAAGATTACGCTATATTTCCACCCACCAGCTATGACGATAAAGAATATGTACAGTTCTACTCAGTCTCTATTTCTTATGACGACAGGATAGTTTTGGACAGATTTGTTTTTATAGATACAAATGATTATCTATATGCCATGGTGCATGTTATCAGAGATAAATTAAGTTCAGATTATACCGATATATTCAATTCCATGGTTGATTCGTTCAGACCATTTCCATAAATGGGTTTACCTCATAACATTGACGAAAAGGATCTTGTAATCGTCAGATCAAATTATGCCGATTTTCATTCAATAATCATAAAATATGCTATCTTTTCCATCAAATCGAAGGTGATAATGAGCATGCCTACAAGTCGTCCAGAAAATTTGGTAATATAAGGAAATCTATGCAGCTTATTACCTGAGTGTTAACACGATGGAAGAAGGTTATTCATTTTGATATAGAGTTATTACAAGCCTATGACATAGCAAGTGATCAAAAATTTTGGCTCTGTTCACTTAATATGTTTTATTTCATTGTTATGATAGTCTACAAAGAGCCGCAGCCAATTCCGTACATGCTTTAACTTGCAATTCTTTATTCTACAAGGAAAGTAGTCATCGAAACTTTCCGTTCTGTCTTTTATGTATTGCATCTTTCTTTCAATCAAACTTTTCTCCAGAGAGGAATGAATGTGATGATCGAGATTTAAGAATCTACAGGCCATTGGATACCAAGTACCTTCACCATCAGTCGAAACGGGATGAATTCCATGAATCTTGACTAAACCTGAAATGAATCTTTCAGATACAAACATGTTTCTTTCTTTAGATTTATTAGCAAAAAAAAGAAGTGCGAGAATTTGCCTGTTTTCGGGTTCAGTTGCAACCCAGAGCCAGACAAACTCTGATCCCACCTTCAACATGGTCTCATCTATTATATACTCTAGAACTCTTCTTCTAGTTGACTTCAGCTTTTGAGGCTTGTAATTTTGAATCCAATTCCACTTTTGGCAAAGAAAACGTGATTTCTCTTGTATATCTGAGATAATCTTTCCGAGGCTTTCCTTAAGGATAGGCCTGAAAAGTACAAATGCAACCCATAATATACATACTTTGAAGGCGTTCTGTTTCTAGTAAGCATAAAAGAAATGGAATGCTTTCAAGCTATAGGCTTATCGTTAACTGAACAGAGCCAAAATTTTCTACCTTCAATATATTGTTACAATATTTTTTATTCAATTTCTAATTTATTAAATTTCGCATTTAGAAGAATACAAAACTGGTGATAACTTCATTACTATATAAAGGAATATTCATCCAAAGATTTTCCAAAAATTAATTAAATATGCATATTAGAATTATCATAGGCCACAGTATCCTGCCAATAAAACATTACAAATGACTTTGTTTATAGATGAAAATATGCGATTTAAATAACAATTGGAAATATACTATAACTGAACTCGCCTAAATGAATTATCTTCAAAAACCTTAATAGCAAGACTTTATTTATACCGAAATGTGAGGAGAAGTCCATGTACCCCAATTATGAGTTCAAGCCAAATCAATGCAAATTATCATTATTATTATTACTATTGTCTCAATCAAATATTGTCCAAGAAACTAACTTTAAGTTCATTATCTGAAACTCTTCTGCTTGGGGATAGAAGAGCTTTGGAGGATTATTTCAACAGTCGATATTATTATCTCCGGCCCATAGCCAAATCTTTGCAAAAGATAGCGAGGTCAAGGTTTAATAATATGTTATCAATCTTTTTGATTTCAGTACTCTTAATCAGTTCGATTTCAATTACAACACGCGTGAACGCCTCTACGTTAGATCCAGAATCTGATTTTGGTTCAATAAGTGACTCAGATGAAAGAGATAATGATGATACAGTGGTTAATATAAAATTTCATGGTAATTCTCTTTTGGCAAAGTTAGTCAAACAGCCCGAAGAATGGCCTCAGTTTGAACGAGATGGGGAGACTTATGTGCTATGTCATCCACTAGCACCATGTTTTGTAAAAACATTTAAAGAGTTGTCAATAGTTCTTGAAGCATCACCTTTGGCGGTTGTTGGAGTGGACCCGTACCATCTGTATGATGCATCTAATGAAGAACAACACGCTCATGATATGCAATGGCTAAGTCCATTTGGCCAAGAACATGCAGACGAAATTGAAATTCTCATTAATGGAAACGAAGATTAAAGATGAATCCTAATGTATTGCTATTACTTGCGGTTACTTTATCTCTCATCTTTTCATCAGTTGGGCTGACAGCAAATACATATGCTCAATTACCAAAACATTGTGGCTATAGTTACGAACATAGATGCGTGTTGCCGGATGAAGAAGAAGCAGAGAAATTATCAGAGGTATTCCCAAATGCAATTGTAGAAGTGAACGAAGATCTCTATGATTCTATTCCAGACGAAGATAGAGAAGATGCAGAAGGGATCATCGAAAAAGGTCCTTTAGAAACAGAACAGAATAACTTTCAACCTATACCACAGGGTAATGAAAATTTGCCTCCTGTAGAACAATCAAGCGCAGGGTTAATTGACAATTGCATTCAGTCAGGTTTTTCAAAGGAAAGGTGTGAAAATATGCTACTTTCAGATGACCCAGGCGGGTATTGCTCTACACTTAAATTAGCTAATCTCCCATGTCCAAAGATTCAAGATCCATCTTTCACTTTTGGTAATCCAGGTGATGCATTAGAACAATCGCGGCAACAGATACAGAATATTCAAAGTGCTATAGATCAGTGTATTGCATTAGAAGTGTGCCAATGACACTAGAAAACCATCCAAAATTATTGACAATAATTTTGAAAGTTTAGAAGAAATATGAATTATCAACTAAAAAGCTAGTTAGTTTTTCTATATAAAAATTGCAGTCACAATCAACAGTAATAGTATCAATAAAGTATTAGTGAAATATATGTAGGCCATCTTTAGAGTAGATCATAAAAGAGGGGAGATCAAAATTCCCTTAATAACATCTCACAGGTCCTTGCAAAAGAAACTGTTTTTCAAAATCTCTTTATCGCTTATCTTACCGAAGAAGTTACAAACTCCCTTAGTATTGTGAGGTTTGTTGTTTGATAATGTATCTTTTATATCCTTTGAGGATTTAATGGTGTTGTCTACATCAGCGGGATTTTTGATTATGTCTGTTACAATATTCTCAATTGTCTTAGGTTGAACTATTATTGTTACACTGTCAGGTTGACTCTGCATACCATGATCATTTAGTACTACAAGCTGGAATGTAATGGTGATGCTATTTTCTGTTGTTCTCGGAGCTACGAAAGTAGGTTTTACTGCAGCCGAATCATCTAAAATGACATTTGGTCCCGTCGTTTGAGTCCATTGAAAAGTCAAAGGAGAGTTAGTAGGATCTGTGCTGCCACTGCCATCTAGCTGGACACTATCTCCACTAGATACAGTTTGATCAGTTCCTGCGTTTGCTGTAGGGATAGTAGAAACAGGATTGACATTTATCGTTACACTGTCAGGTTGACTCTCAACACCATTTTCGTTTCTTACAACGAGTTGGAATACTATGACATTTGTTGATTGTAAAGCTGGAGCTGAAAATGAAGGATTCATCGATGTAGAATTATCCAGAGTAACTAATGGACCAGCTGTTTGAGTCCATTGAAAAGTCAAAGGAGAGTTAGTAGGATCTGTGCTGCCACTGCCATCTAGCTGGACACTATCTCCACTAGATACAGTTTGATCAGTTCCTGCGTTTGCGGTGGGTGTAGATGAGGTAGTTCCAAGTACAAATACAGTGTCGGTATCGGATTCTGCATCATTTGTTCCGTACATATCATTATTATAAGGATTATAAACTATTCCTAGAGGTGCATTTCCAACATCCACTGTTTCCAACACAGTATTTGTTGAACCATTTATTATCGATAATTCAAATGGTAAACCCCAATCAGTGACATACATATTGCCATTGTCAGGATTATAAGAAATTCCTCTCGGACTGTTCCCAACAGGTATATTACCAATTACTGTATTATCAGATGAATCAATTAATGCGACAGAATCTTTATTCTGCATTGCTAAGTACATATTGCCATTGTCAGGATTATACGCAATTTCTTGTGGAAGACTACCCTCAGGAAGAGGAATATATTGAATAACAGAATTTGAAGAACTATCAATAACTGCGACTTCGTCATCTCCGAATGTTGATGTTACATACATATTGCCATTGTCAGGATTATAAGCAATATAATTAGGGTGTTTACTATCTATAGGAGCACCTAGCGTAATATTTTGTATTACTGTATTGGTATCGCTGTCAATAACAGATACAGTACGGCTATCATGAACAGCTACATACATATTGTTATTTTCGGGATTAAATATAATGCCTTGAGGTTGTTTTCCTACTTTTATAGTATCTATTACTTGATTTGTAGAGCCGTCAATCACAGAGACACTTCCATTCTCTTCGGGAAAAATCGTATCAGAATTTGTAACGTATATGTCCCCATTATCAGGGTTGTATGCGACGTCATCAGGATCATTTCCAACTGCGATAGTATCTATTACTTGATTTGTAACACTGTCAATCACAGATACGTCATTAGAATCAAAATTCGTTACATATACATAATTATTATCAGGGTTAAAAGCTAGATTCTTAGGTCCATCCCCTACAACAATAGTATCAATAACCTCTTCCGCAAGCACATTTTGAAGAGAGTGTAAAAAGCATATTATAGACAAACTTCCAAAAATGATCAAAGACAAATACTTGACATTATCTAAATTCATCAATTTTTCATCTAAATTTTAGAATATAACAATTACTATTAATTATACTTAAAAAACATTCTTCAAATCATATTTATAAATATAAAAATGAAGTTTTATATGCATATCTAGGCATAATGGATCAAAGTAAATCTGATAATACCCCAAGTAACTCTGAAAATACTAATAGAATAATAGCATAATTGGGTGATTCTTTTTATATAGTACATTTAGCGAGTCTATTACCAATACTACAGTAAGAAATTTTGTGCTTAGGGTCAATCAGATTGGTAAGGAGAATTCAAATATTTACAAAACTTCAGTTGGTAATTTCTTTCCTACAGTAAATTCAATATCATGAAGTTTAAAGGTTGACCAATTCTCAAATCATCACAACTCAATATTATGTCTAATTCTGAATATCACTAGTCTTATTTGTTTATCATTCATAAGAGTGAAACCAATGTAATAAAAGTGAGGTCGATTCTACCACTAATTGATTGAAATACATAATGGTTCAGACTTAGTATTTGATAGTTAAAAATAGAACCCACATTCAAGGACTGATATCGTCCTGAAGCCCACCGGGCCCGTTTGATATCTCTTCCCATTTTAAGACCTAGGTTAATAATATAATTAACAAGAATAATTCCAACTTTTACCTCTCCAGTTATTTTAGTCATTAATTTGCTGTTGTATTTGTATAGATGTAATAGTTTTACAAGGTTATTTAATTTATCAGTCAAAATAGTCACAACCATAGTCAAAAAGTCAAAAAATTAGTCAGAAATTATCTACATAGATACTCAGCCATCTTATTATTCCTATCAGCAATTGATGAAACCTTTGAATAATGGTGTCATTTGTATACCATCTGCTTCCCAATAGAGTGATTGAATTAGATATAATTTTATATTCAGAACTTGAGCAAAAAAGAATTAAAAATATGACGACTTGATATATTTGAAAACTGTCTTTTAAGATATACAGGTTGATTACTCCTAGTCTTCGATATTCAAACTACCAGGGTGAGGAGTTTAATCAAATGATAACCACTACAAGATTCCTAGATACGTAATATCCTTGTCTTTTCTTGTCCAGATATCTATATTGGTATATGCAGTTTCTAAAGAACTGTGGGAATAAGGAAATAAAAGGAAATCGAACGTTGATTTCACTAAGATCTGCAAAGATGATTTTTCTTTGAGTGATACCATAGATAAAAAGAAAAAAAATTAAAACACAAATGCCAACATATCATACCCTGGCTGATAAAACAAATATCAATCATCCCACAAGGGCAACCAGGGAATAAAGTTACTTTTCTCTCATAGTTTAAGCATTACTACAGCAAAATAATCCAAAAACTGTATTAGATAATAAACGAAAATTACTTGTTGATTTTGTCAATATAACTTTAAACTTTTTTGTCCAATATTCCAAAATGTCCTTCCGTAATTTCTCCTAAGCATTGTTAAAATTTAATGTAAAGGTTTTGGCAACAGTCTATGATAAAACAATCCAAATTTCAAGTAATATATCCATCATAAATTATCTATCTTTTACCAATTTTTCTAATGCATCGGAGGGGAAATATTAACAAAGGGATATGATCGAAAAAATAAAGAAATTTACAGAGATCCAACAAAAAGGACTACATTGGATGGAAAGAATGAAGATAGCAGAACTCGTTAATAGAATGAAAGTCGCTTATAATTATGAATATAGTATACTACTTCCATCTAACAAAAATACAAGTCAGATATACATAGATATAAATGATAATTATGACATAAGATAAATTAATAGAACATTATATCATTATATTGTTATTTTATTGTGGCATAGTTTAAATTTACCCATCATAAATATACGAATTTTTCTAAATGAAAACATCATATGAAATTTAATTACAAAACAACAAGAACAATGTTTGTATATGTAACTACATTAGTTATAATGACAGGGTTATTATCAATACATATTCCTGGAAGTCATGCGTTACTGAATCATAATTCGGTCAATCAAGACATTAAAGAAAAGGTTTTTGAAAAGAAAGAACAGATTAAAGACAAAATTCAAGAATTTAGAGAAAATATACTTAGTGCATGTTGTCCACTTTGTGGATGTTAATACCGGATTATTGGAAAAAAATTACATAATATTATAAGGCATGGACCATATATAGGATTATGAAACAAAGATTTTCATTAGGAAATAATTGCGAATGCATGTGTCATGGCAAACCCGGTATTGTAGATTTTTGTGGATACTGTACTACATCCCATAGAAATGTATTCTATAGAAATAAGACACAAAGATAACAACTTTTTTGCATTAGTAAAGCCGATGTCCTCTTTATTCAAAAAGAATGAATCTCTTTCATATATTATTATAAATGATTAACAATCAACAAATTACTTTAATCCTTCACTACCTTATCTATTAATGCGAAGCTAACCTACAACCAATTCACATTTGAGTTAAACCTCATAATCGCTAATGAATCTATTCCAAACTTCCACTTTTACAAATCACACCCTTGTTTAACCAAATCATTGAATTCAAACAATAAATAATAGTTACAGATCCCATGTATCTCATGGATTCGAAGTCCACAGAATTCTTAGTTTATTGTAATTTCCCATTTATTGTTCAATGGATACCTAGTCAATCATCGCATCTATTTCACATTCATAATTATTTTCAGGACAAAAAGATTTGATCCTGACATAGGAACCACATCCTAAGAATGGCTTAATATATATGAAATAAATTGATTTACATGATGTTAATTTTGTAATCGGGTCTTAGTTAAGGTGATATTCAAATCATTATTAGATAATGATCGTAAATGGAATATTGTAGTATTTCATTTTGCATCATCCCTATTATTAGAATCATCACACCGTTTATTATTTGTCTCCAACATATCTATCAACACTCTAAGGCTTAGCCTCAAAGACCAAGTTGAATGGGGTTTGAGTAGCCTTTCGAACGTTAGAAAAACCTGCCGATTTTATTAACTCTTTTATTCTTTGCTCACCTGCTTGTGCTCCAAGACCTGGACCACTTTCGTTTAAAGATGCAGGAACGCATACCACAGAAGATACCGAGTAAAATACCCTACCAAGTGGATTTAAATTGTCCTCTAGTCTATCATTGGCAAAAGGTTCCACTATCATCAATGTACCGTTTCTTTTTCTTAGAGTTTGGAGGACATATTTAGCAGCCCCTGTGGGATCGCCCATATCATGGAAGCAATCAAAGAACGTAACCAAGTCATAGTCATCCCCTGGATAGTTCGTGGAGTTTGCTACCTCGAATTCTACATTCTTCAATCCTTCTTTTTCAGATTCCCTTCTTGCCCATTCTATTGACGGTCTATGAGAATCAAATCCTATGATTTTTGAGTTAGGATATGCTTTTGCCATCAGAATTGATGAAGCACCGTGTCCACAGCCAACATCCGCTATTTTAGCTCCTCCCTTCTTAAGATTGGATTCTACATTTTCAAGCGAAGGAATCCAGCTATTTATTAAATTAGCTACATAGTTTGGTTTAAAGAATCTCTCTGTTCCTTCAAAAAGATAATGGTGATGATCTCCCCATCCAAGACCTTTTCCAGTTTTAAATGCTTGAATAATTTTTTCCTCGTCCTTGAAAAGACTAACTAAAGACTGGTAAAAACCTATTACATATGCAGGACTGTTTTCATCTGTAAGTGCCAAAGCATGCTCATCAGGCAATAAATATGTACTATTATCAGGATTATAAACAACGTAACCTCCGGCTGCTTGGCCTGCGAGCCATTCTTTTATTATACGTGGATGTGTTCCAGTTTTATGTGCTAGTTCTTCGGATGTCAATTCACCTGCTCCTGTCATCGCTTTGAACAATCCCAACCTATCTCCAATGAAAGTTATCAATACCCCTTCTGCTCCACCCCAATCGCTTACAACTTTTCCAATAAATTCATTGAGTTTTTCTGAATTAATTTTAGATAATAAATTACTCATAACTATGCTATCACACTAGCATTATTTAAAGATAGCTAATTATGCTAGTGTGATAGCATTTATATTTATATCAGTTGCATAATAATTAATGACGCATACTTTAGTAATTCGCGGGTTTGATCATGACACCCACTCACAACTAGGAGATCTATCCAGACAAAAAGGGGTATCCATAAATTCCATGGTAAAAGATGCAGTAGATCAGTGGCTTCAAAAACAAAAGGAAATTCCAAAGAGACATCATATGATACTTTATGATGATGATAAAGCAATGATCCGATTGTTAAAATCGATTAATAAGTTCACACATGGTAACGACAAATGGTTCAAATGTTTTATACCATCCTCGTCAAATAAAAAATTTGAAAAGATATTGAAAGATCTGAATTGGTATGATATTGATAGTGATGGTGCACAGCACAAATCCGAACAAAAAGACCTCATGAAATACTTTAGTACTGTTTTGCATAGTATTATAAAAAAGTCTAAAAATAAGGAATTATGTTGTATTGACTTTCTTCTTAATGACATAGCAAAGCATGACATTAAGGAAACAATTGAGATTGAAAGAGCATACGATCAAAATAAACTGGAAGGTCTCGTATTTTGTCCATACAAAATAAAGGACCTGACAAATTCATCTATATTTGATATTATAGCGTTATTTGATTCTCATCAACAGATATTCATAGTGAATGGTGATGAATTGTATAAATTATATGTAACCAAAGAAAGTATTCACAAGCTGTTTTTAGGCTAGATAGATAATAGTCAAATATAGTCTTTATCGGACCTGGTCCTTATCAACAGCTTTCAAATTCAAATCAATTAATGCGAAGATTTAGACTCGTAATATATCTATTACTAAAACCATTTCCAAAATATTTATTTAATTAACAGTTCCCATGTCCTCATGGATTCGAAGTCCACCGAATTATGATTATATCATACGTTCCCATTTAGCTGTTAAAATACAGTGGGGATCAACTGGCCCATCGTATCTAACTGTTTCAGTTATTGTCTGACAAAATATCTCTTAATCTATCAGCAGAATCAATAGAGTTGGTTACATTTAGCGGGTTCCTTAAAATTCCTGTGATTTCGTCACCGAGTGTTCTTGACTCATCGTTTTCAGAAGTGTTGATTCGAAGAGGATTTACAGTTATCTTAACTTCATCAGGTTCGCTAGTATTACCTTCTTCATCTGTCACAAGCAGGCTAAAAGTAATTTCTGATTGCTCAGCTGTCCTAGGAGCAGTAAATGTCGGATTTGGAGATGCTTGGTCATTCAAAGTTACTCTGGGACCACCTGTTTGAGTCCATTTATAGGTTAGTGAATCTTCTGATGAGTTCGAACTACTATTGCTACTGCTACCATCCAGTCTAACTAAGCTACCACTATCTACTGTCAGATTAGGTCCTGCATCAGCTGCAGGTCCAATAATTATAGTAGAACTACTTATCACTGATACTGTATCTGAGCCACTATTCGCTACATACATTCTATTGTTACCAGGGCTGTATTCTAAATCGTAGGGCCAGTCACCCACATCTATGGTTTTAACCACCTTATTGGTAGCACTATTTATTACAGACACGTCATGTGAGTATAAATCTGCTACATAGGCATATTTGTTAATAGGATTGTATTCCAATGTAACTGGAAAGTCAACCTACATCTATGGTTTTTATTACAGATTGAGCCCATGTTGTATGAAAGTCTAATAAACCAAAAGTAGCAAAAGAAGATATCAAAATCATCACAGACAAACAGAAATAATTAGGTAGTTCTTTCAGGAATTGGCATATACCGACACTTCCAATTAAACATTGATTCCAGTCTTACTAATGATTTAAAACTATATTACAATTGAATGAGCTATATTAAACTATTTGAATAGACATAACGGAGTATAAAGTGATATAAATTAAACAATGATTGGTTGAAAGGATTTTAGACTCGTATTTTAACTATTAATGAATCCATCGATTCAGTTTTTCTTCTTAGTGACAATATTTAATAAGTAAAATTCTTTGTGCTAAAGGCTCACAATAGCCAAACCTAGGATGTTTTACTATTTTAATGTGAGTCGGTACCAATCAAAGTAGACAGAGATTTTATTAGACGCTGTAAGCTCTCCTTGGTCTGGATATCGATAATAACTCCGTGTCCATCAATTTTACCCTTAATCCCCTGGATCAGTAAAGTAGTTTCAGGTGTAAAATTTGCCATAAGGGTACGCATGATCAACTGCAATTCTTCATGGCATTTAGTACCGCTTGTGGAAGCGGTGATGATACCTAAGGGCTTTCCGGAAAAGACAGTAGTGGCCACGCACCATTCTATAGCGTTCTTTAACCCCGAGGGTATGCTGAATACGTATTCCGGTGTACTGATTATGACTCCATCCGCATTATGGATTAGATTGCGTAGCTTTATAATTTCTGATGGCGGATGTTCCAGAGATAACTGCGGGTCGAAGTGCGGTAACGTTTTCAAACGGTCGTAAAATGTAACTTGGAAAGTATTCCTAGCTTCTGACCTAATATGCTCCATCAGTTTATGGTTGGTCGATGACGTCGTGGCGCTTCCTATTAGGGCGATAACGTTTTTCATAAACTGTATATATATTTGCTTTTTCCTCCTTTTTTACTTAACCCGAGAGGTTATCCAAGTAGAAGGAACAGGATTAGAAGGATCCATTAACTAATTAGTCATCGAGTCGTACTTGTGCCTTCGAACTTAGATTTTGCTCGCAAGCATAAATCTATGAAATATTTTTTATATCTAAAATTTGCAATTGGTTTTAAAGGTAAAGAATCCATCTTAAAGGACCGATATCTTCTGAAGCCTACCTGGCCCGCTGCAATTTTACTACTTTAATAAGACTCAAAAGTTTAAAATGAGAGAAAATATCAGTTGGAAATAGAATTACGACATCATCTCTTTGATGGTATTTTAAGTAAATTTGACTTGACAATTAATTGTACCTAAATTGTCATATTTTGATAACTTGAGAAGGAACTTTTTTAATTATAACAATGGCCATAGCTAATGAGATACAGGATGCAAATACTGCAGTCAAAAATATTAATTGATATGCTTCACTTGATGGTAAAGAAATGTCCTCTAAACCATCCATTGATTGAGTTTGGTAATTTTGCATGTATAAACCACTAATTATAGGACTTAGAGCCATACCTGTAAAGATAAAAACCTGCACAACACCAACAACCACTCCACCAAAGTTTTTTGGAGTAATTAACAATATTACATTCATTGCAATAGTATTTATCATTGCAAGCCCAGTAGCTATAATAGTCAAGTTTAATCCAACCTGAAATTCATCTGAATGTGAAACAAATATCCCTGCAAATCCGATTAGACTTATTGAATTTGCAACAATGAATGGCTTTAGGTTACCAAACTTGGAAATTATTTTACTTACCAAAGGCGATATGATCAAAAAAACAATTGTAAATGGCAATAAAACTGCTGATGATGTTAGAGAGCTTCCCCCCCCAAATCCAATGGGGGAAGGAGCTTTTACCAGAATAGGAAGAGTCTGATAAATCATAAACATTGTAAAGCCCATAATTAAAAATACAAGGAGCAAAGATTTTCCAGCTAGCAATAAACTTGATATCTAGTAAAGGACTATTGTCCTTTTGTTCTATTTTTATAAACATAATAATAGATATGATGGAAACTGCAAAAAAAACCAGAGCTAAAACAAGATTAGCATTTTCCAAAGCAATGTCATTTGAATCATAATCTTTATTGTCTTCTGCCAAATAAGACAACCCAAGAAGAAGGAAAGTTATGCTTGTACCTAATAGTAATGTACCTTTGATATCTAAAGGTACTTTCTTTGGTTTGGGTTGAGTGAATCTGTGAAGATCCTTGTCTGGGAATGAGGGCGAAGAGGAGGTTGAGGGCATCTCCTGCTTCCGCGTATCATAATTGTCTGAAATAGAAGATGTACCATCTAATTCATTTTGATCTATGCTTTGTTTGACCTCTCGAACCTTCAGATATTTGATGGTAATCAAATAGAGAATTCCCAAGAGAGGTACAAGGGGAAAAAAAGTTATCCTCCAGTCGGTGTAGTGGACAATGCTTCCTCCTAATACCAGTCCTATGGAGGAGCCAGCAAAATATAATGAAGCTAAAACCCCATTGGCGAGTGTATATTTTTCCTTTGGAACCTCTGTTTGCAGGATTGAAAGCGATAGAATAAACATCGAGAGGCCGACTCCCTGGATTATTCTACACGCTATAAGAAACGTTGCATCAAAGCTAAAACCTGCCAAAGCTATACTCGCTAGAAATATAGACATAATAATTACAAGTACCTTTTTTTTCCATACACGTCGGATAATTTTCCAGCGATTGGTGCCATTACAGCTGCAGTTATTAGATATCCTGAAAGAATCCATGAAGAAGAATTATAATTCATTTCGAATTCTTTGATTATATCTGGAATCGCAGGAAATAGCATCGTTTCGGCGTATTCAACTACTATTGCTATTGAGCCAAGAATAGCCAACAAAATCCAGAATCTTCTATTTGTATCCTCTTTAGACAAACTATCTCAATAGTATCTTTTCTTGCAAATTGAACTATAAAATTGTCAAGAGATTGAAAATTAATATACACATCATATGTCAATTCGGACATATTTTATTCAATATCGTCCTTATTACTGTTATTTCGCCATTTTCCCTCTCCACTCCGCTTGATACCCCAAGAGGCCCAAGTGGCCGCCATTACTGCGATAAATCCTAAGAAGATCACAACAACTATGGCAATGTTCTGATAAATATTGTAATTTTCTGCATAAAAGAATAACCAGAGAATGATGCCTATTATGGAGGCGAAAAAGGTGAAATAGATATGGTCACCCTCCATCCCATACCGTCGCTAGAGAGTGAATTAGATATCTTTACTTTCACTTACATAGATGTTGTAAAAATTAAAGGTTATCACATTGCTTGTCATGGTGGACCTTCTCTATGGGCCCAGACAAACTCTTATTCCAGATACCAAGAGGACATTCGCTGCAATCGAAAAAATTGTATATGATAATCCAAATGCGGAACTACTACAATGGTTTTTTCTAATGATTCTAATTCATTTCTATTATCATTAGATACTAGTTTGTGTACATTATGTTGCAAACGCGTCTATCCTATACAAGTTTCAGATAACACAGAATGGGGACGAGAGAACGGACTACTCATCTTTTTTCTATCCCACCCTTTTTTTCTAGGTGTCTTCACAGTTCTATTCATAACCACACTAACTAGATGTATCGTTCTGTTAGGAGAATCAAGTTTGAAGAGTAAGTCTTCTTGTTAATCTAACTAATTAATGATACTTATGACGCTAATGACGCAAATATAGAGTTCTTGTTCGATTCATACCCATTACGCAACTGATCCTGATATTATATCTATTACTAAACCCACCGGCTATCGCTCTGTGATTACTGAAATATAGAATTACTGATCAATCATAAATTCTCAAATTATTAGAATATTAGACCCAAGGAAATGGGTAGATATGCTTACTATTTTTGCTCGCATACCAAAATCTGGGAAATAACAGGAATTTCCAAAATAATACAAAACGAAATATATAACAATCGCTATTGCAATAGAATTTGCTTTCATATTGATGATGCCAATAGCAAATTTTGGATTTGATATACTCTTATTTGACGATACATCTTACAGAAAAGCATGCGCTAATCTCTGGGACCTAATAAAAGCTTTGAAAGCTCAGAAGGGATTTCAGGGAGTCAAATTAAGTGAGAAAGATGAACACAACATACAAGATGCATTAAGTTCCTATACTGACGCATGTAAAGATATTTACTGTCCCGCTCCAATAGTAAAAGACTCACCTTTTAAACCTTCTGGAATAGCAAGTGACAATTTAAGATATTCAACCTGCCCAAAATCAACAACTTACACCAAAAAGCATCCCCAATGATACCAAAGTGAGTATATTACAATCGGATCAAATAAAACAACCAGAATTATCTTTTTCAGAAGATTCGGAGGCTACATCTAATGAGAACAATACAGGTGACAATCCAAAATAACTTTTTATTTAGACTACCAGGTAAACATGATCATTTTTTAAGAGAAAATAATATCATCATAGCTAAAATGGAGGTGCTACTGTTTAGTCTGAAGGCTCTTTGGATCCAAATACAGGGATATCAGATGTTCCAACCGGGAATGTAACACTAGATTTTAATGATCCTACTCGGGCTCTACCTAACCTATATACAAATTCCTTCCTTGCTGCGGATGTCAAAACAGGATAAATAATCAGGTATACCCGAACAACCCCCTACAATACATATGGTAGGGATACAGCATAAGACAAATATTACGGCATAATAGTAACATAAAAGGTACTTTAGTTGTTTATATCAAGTTTAAAGGTGTTGTTTTAATTATTCTAATAATGCACAAATGAGGAAATGAGAAAATTACCATATTTTGTTTTTTGCATATTTGATGGTCACCAGGATAGTAAATTTAGTCATACTTCATTAATTACTAACAAAATAATACACTAAAGACAATCAATTAGAAAAGAAAAGTAGTATTGCATCATCATCAGTTCAACCTAAAATTTGGATTCGCATCATAATTATTACTAGGTCAACCAGATTCTCAATCCCATGGTATCGACTAATTATGTCCAACCCAATTTAAAGAAGAATTTAGATTACTTGACTATTAGATTAATGAAAATAATAATTTATTTCTACCGAATATCATATTCTACGAAGCAAACAGTTAGTATCAGACCTCAATTTTGGACATACGAAGGGAAAGACAATTTGTTACAAATTTGTTGTTATAATCGTCACCATCATACAATGGAGTACTAACAAAAGACTTTTTGCGGTTCTTTAGTCATCTCACAGTTTATTTTATTTTGTTCTCTTTTCTAGGTACAATCCACTACCTCATATCCAGGCATATCAAGAGGATTGTTCCTTATGAAAAATGGGCATATCGTTCTCGGTCATTTTAATTCGCTTTTGCAATGCTAGTTTGCTTATATCATGTATTTGCAGGTACTCCTGATCATATGGCATCGGATTAGAAGTATTTTAGTATAAACAGATCAGATCAGGTCAAAAAAAAATAATATCATTAAAATCGAATTGGTTTTGCTACCTAAACACATGTTATAGAGAACAAGTTGCTTGAATATGGCAACGTTCAATTACCAAAAGAAGGTATTTCTACCTTGGGGAAACAACCATATTATCAAATTTCACATACGCATCCTCAGTGTACATTCCAATCGAGCCAGAAGCCAACTTTGAAGACATCGTCTTATCAACATAATCTATCACAAGATTTCCATTCCAGTTTACCTTGATGTGATTACCAACCATAAAGACCTGGGCCTTATTCCAAGTATTCATCTTTAATTTGGGAGAAGACTTTGTTACCAGGTACACTTGATCACCTTCTACGGGAACTTTGCAGCGATCACAATCTTTCTTTCCAAGCTCAATACCGTTTGGTTTTACTAATAAATAGTAATGATGAGTACCATCTACATATCTAAAGAACAGCCAACCAACTTCCCACGTATTGGCAGGAGAGTTCTTTCGTAATTGTTTTACAGTGTTTATATCAAAAGTCATTGCAAAATTGCAAAATGTATCCTTAGATTTTACAAACGCAGCATGTGTTTCAGACGGGCTAGTAGAAACTTTAGGGGACAACCAGAAATTAACCCTAGGGAATGAAGATTCTACTCCCGAGGAACCATAACCGTTGTAAACATCCAGCCACTTTCCATTGGGCGACGTTTGTCCATCACGCAGCGAGTATAGGGGATAATCAAATTTATCAGACAAAGTCGCTTTGCAAGAGGTGCCAGAAGTGGTAGCAGCCAACTGAGCAGGTTGAGATTCAGATTCATCATCGTTTAGATTATCAGTATCAGCAAACCAATCACTATTTAGGGAAGGTACCACAGATGGCAATTGACTCTCAATTTGATACCAAATGTCGTCATACCGTGATGATGATGTGGCTGAATAGGCACTCTGGTATGTATCTAATTGAATAATTAAGACCAATACCAAAATTGTAGCCATGATGCCAATAGAGTTAATTATTGTAAAGTGCTTATAACTCCGTTTGATTTGTTTGAACAATTGTTAAAGTTATAAAATTGATTGAATTTAGAGGAAACCCAGCTATTCTTAATAACATAAAACTTGAATCCCATTGCATAATCATTTTCACTAAGTTAGTAAAATAGATCAATTCTGTACATAGATGGTCTAGATTAACCTTTAGAGAATCGCTCCTTTTTTAACAACTGATCGTTGTTTAAACTTGATTATTAATTTTTTAAAATAAACTATTGGGCAATAGTTGTTTAAATGCCCGATAAATGTTGGGAAGTTGTGAAGGCTTGTGAATGGATAGTATCAGATGCATTTACGTTCATAGAAGATTAATCGTCTTTAGTTTCTACTATGACTAAATTATTAGTGATTATTATATTTTACAATAGTTGAATTTCCAAAAGCATGTCAAAAAAAATTCATCATAGATTGATAGCATATCTCTACTAATTCCACTTGGCATTATAACTTTAGTTACTTTAAAAAACTGACTTCTTTAAAATTTAGTAAATTTACAGTTTTGATATACCATATAAATTCGAAGCCCACTGAATCTAGAATATGTTATACGTTCCCATCGGAATCCTTATCCATTATAGAAGTTTTTAATTTTGTTAATAGATATATACTTACCAGAATAATTTAAAAATTTGGACTCGTAATATATCTATTACTAAACCCACAGGGCTCACCTTGTTTGGACCAAAATATGGATTATGACTAGTTGAAATATCATATTGTTTTTGAAAACCAGGCGAATAATGCACATCACTTGTGATTCAATACAGACCAACTTTCTTGAAAGATTCTTTCGCGCCGACTCTAACATATCTACAGGTTGGGTCAGTATCATATAGAATACTTTGCAATTAAATTATAATTATTATGTAGGAATAAAAGGATTGATCCTATCCAATAAAATGACAATGAAAAAGAGTATTTAGGATCTATTACGCCTCAAACCCGTATCTTTGAATCTCTTCAGAAATCTGCTACTTTCTATATCTAAATAGGTAGAAGGGATAACCCAAAGTATTATTTACTTAATTACGGCTATTTCCAATACCAAATTAGAAAAGTTCTGTCCCTATTTTTGTTAACTCGGTCCTTATAGATTTCTTTTGAATTACTAAGAAATGAATGTTTATCCGTAGCACTGTCATCAAATACAGTTATTCCGCTGCTATCAAAACTTTCATCCATAAGATAGTTACCAATAGTATAAAAAGCATACGTTGCCGTTTCATTATCCTTTTGCTTCATCCATAAAACTATTCTATCATTTAGATGATAGACATTAAAGAGCCATCTAGACTCAGAGGTGGCTAAATTTATAGAAAAGACGGAATTCTACCTAACTAACTCAACATAGAAATCAAGTTGTTTTTGATTTGATTTCATATAGTTTATTTGCTTTTACTAATATAGATATAGGATCATGAGGAGCGACGTCGTTGTTCGTATACAGGGCTTTTGTTATCCTTTCTCTTTATTTGCATTCATACTATTATGGCCATCATTATAGGAATCAATAGCCAAGTGATTACAATCATAGCAACGAGTAATCATTACAATAAAAATAGATTCATCCTACTTGCTTAAACAATCACTAAATTCTCTCCATTCTTTAAGTGGTGCTAAAAAATAACACTTATTGCTTATTTGGTCATTGGCAGGAGTTACACAATTACTCAAATTTTTCGATTTATCTTGGACCACTACATTGGAACTTTTGCTAATAGTTGTTGTGCAGGAGGTTTAAACGACAACTCATTATTCTGTTTGAAACTTTGAAAAAGACGCTTAATAAGATTGGTTCTGTGATTATAGATTTTGATAAATGAGATAAGGAATAACAATATAATTTGTGGATAGGAAATAATTTATTCAAATATTCTTTATCCTGCCTGTATGACAAGTTCTCTTTAAATGTTCTCCGTTCTAATATCTCTATATTTATTAACATTCTAGAATAAGGAATAGATCTACTCATTAAAGCACACACAAATTCATTAAATCCAGATCGTTGTAAGATGATGTATAGAGTTCATTATCACCTGTAAATAAACTCTTTTTGGAACCATAAATAACAGGGTGTTTGATGGTTGTTGATGATACAATTTTCTTGGACTTAATTTTTAATAGAATTTCTTTTCTCCTTACCTGTAGTTTGTCTAAATCCTTTCTATTTTTTTTACTCTTGCTAACAAAATTTACTACATCCACCTCAACATAATTACTAAATTTGTAAAAGATGGAACTATCAATAATATTGGTTCTATTATTACATGTTAATATTACAAAATAATTATCCGAAAGATTGATCAATACATCGATCACTTCATTTACTAATTTTTCGTTATTTTGAAAATCTCTTTCAGTTCTAAAACTGCTGTTATCATTCTTTGATACAATACTTTGACTAGAAGATTCAATTAATGTGTTTAGCAGATCTAAAATAATTATTTGAATTTTGCAATCACTATCGCATTGATAGATAAACTTGGGAATTTCATTTATTACTATATTTAACATTTGATAAAAGGTAAATGCTCTTAGAACCACTATTTGTTTAAGAAATTCTTTAATATCTATTTCTTCATTTGACCACGTTTTAACTAGGTCCAAATATATATAGCCCAAATTGTTACCATTACCTGCATCTATCAATATTGTCACTTTCTTTTTTGGTAGTATATTATTGTCACATGTAACATCTTCACCGTTTAAGTGATATGCAATACATGTGTTTGTAATTACGGAATATAGATAACTGTCAGAAATATTAGAAGACGAATTATTTATAATACAAATATTCTTTTTATCCTCAAAGAATAAATGTCTATCAATTTCAGGTATGTTAAATAGTCGTCTGTTTCTTTCACTAAATTCATCAAAGGCATTAAAAAAAATCTTGGAATTCTGTAATTCTTTTTTTATTGAGTTTGTAGAAAGTAAGTGCATTTATCAATCACCCTGTCGCAGTAGGTAGTTATACAATGATTTGATAATTCTCTTGTGTCCTCACTTTTTTACTAGTTGATTTTATTCTAAACCATTGCTTTCTAGCACTAAAATTAATCAAATTAATACATGTTCTACCCATTATAAACCATTGAATAACATGTTATATAAGTATACTGTATTTTACTAAGGTAATTTAGGCTCACCCTAATCTTAAATAGTGTGATCATGTATTATGAAGTAGAACTATCAATGCCATTAGCAAAAGGAGCACAAAATATAACTATAAGAGCTGAAGTTTTTGCAAGGTTAAAACAAAAGTTAATAGAAAAACAACAGCGCAATGCACTAGACGAAAATAAGAAAATAGGTAGTTTTGTTAATGATTTATTAATAGACGTTTTAGAAAAAGATAAATTCTTATCTGTAATGATGCCCTATTATTCTCCAATAGGAATTCACGATAATACTTTATTTATTAAGGATGAAAGGAATAAGAAAGTTGCTGAAATATATCTGAAGGATCATACGCTATATTGTGACCTTGACCAAACACAGGATTGTGAACATATTCATTTTGCATATGCAATTCCTGAAGTCGCTAAACTCAATATTCCATCTACAAAAGAAAAAGCAACAGAAGATGATCTAGAATTAGAAGGTCAAAAAGTAAAAAAAGCTACCGATAAAAAAAGGAGATCGCGTCCTATTTTTCATAAATGAATTCAGTAATTTAGTGATTGAAAGTCCGATTAGTAATGACTTCTCAATTATACATAGGCTGTTCAGGCTGGAACTATGGAGATTCGGCTGAAAAAGGGGGATGGTTAAATGTATTTTATCCAGATAGGAAAACTCGAAAACTCAATTACTATTCACAATTTTTTAACACAGTTGAAATGGATGCCACTTTTTATAATAAATTTTATCAGCACATGAATCAAGGTTTATTCATTGGAATAGTAAAGACAACACCTAGTGACTTTAAAGTTTCGGTTAAGGTTCCTGAAATAATTACTCATGACAAGAGACTAGACGTGAACAAAGGTGTCATGGTTGATTTAAAGACATTCCTTGATAAAATATCACCTTTAAAAAATTCTAACAAGCTAGGAACCATAATCATCCAATTACCCCCTAGTTTTGCTATCACAGATTCACAATATTTAGAGGATTTTCTCAGAGTATTAAGGAAAGACTCTGAAATACCAAATGACATCAAGTTTGCCGTTGAATTTAGAAACAAGTCATGGGATACAGAAGGTGCATTAGAACTACTTCAACATTATGACATAGTCTCAGTACTTACAGATTCTCCTGCGAAAGAAAATTTAGAGTTTCTATCTAATGAAGACAATATAACTTCAAAGTCTACCGGAGTAGTGATTCGAATGCATGGCAGAAATACAACTCAGGGTCACTATTGGTATAATTATCTTTATTCCAAAGAAGAACTGAATACATGGGTTAAAAAGGTTAAGAAAATAAAGGAAAATACAGACACGGTATTTGTCTATTTTAATAATCACTATGGCGGAAAAGCCATAGTAAACGCCTTACAATTTAAAGAAATGTTGAATGAAAATTCCTTACCGGAAAATGAGAAAAGAGTATTAGAAAGTGCCAAAAAATATTTTTAACGATATGTTTTCAGATAATTTACAAACATTATTTGAAGATTAAGAAATAAAAAAGCTATATGAAGCAACCGAGTAGCAATATAATTCAAGACTTCGGTCTTTGGATGATGCTGAGACTATTGGTGCGAGATTACTTAACTAGTCTTTTGCGCCTGGCTCCATAGGTTGTCTCAAAGACTTCATGTCCACAAGTGTTATTGTTCTTTCACTCTTTACTATTTTGCTTATTATTTGCTTGAGATCCTATTACTGCACAACTTACTTGCTTTATGACTAAAATAAGCAGCCTCATTTTAAGAAGAGACAAATAAATTCAACTTGATAAATTTTGAGGTTAGAAATAGGTAACAATTACGAATTAAAACATGAAATCATTTAATTGCATCATCATGATATTTTTATTCTTTTATGTATATGTTCCATCGTAAATGGATATGTATACCTTAAATCAGATTAAGGAGTCACGTCAGTATTATCCAATAACAACCGAAATCATTCATGGTTGGGACCAAATAGTAGAGATCAGCTTAAATGCAGTGGAAATCTGTGAAAAGGGTTTTGATAGTGTATGGGATTCCCAATTTATGGCATTTCTTCTCAATAACTTTAAGTAGGGATTTTCTATCGGAAGAAAAAGAATGAAAACTAGAGGAATCAAATCAAGATTTGTAATAGAATTTACACAAGAAAATATTGATACATTCGATCTGCATGATTTAGGTGAATTCAGGCATTTAGACAGCATCAGAGGAAATTTTGGAATAATGGATAACAGGTGTTATATGATGTACATATTATTTACAGATTATCAACCTCCTACTCAAGGAGTATTTAGTAATTTCAAACCTCTAGTAGAAAAACAACAAAAGATCTTTGAACAACTTTGGAGTTTTGGAATATCGCTTCCGTCCAGGATTAAAGAACTAGAACATCAAAGTGACAATTTTATTATCACAAATCCTGATGAAATAGAAAGCGAAATTATTTATATGATAGAACAAAGTAGAAAGGAAGTACTTGTATTTTCATCCATAAAGGTTTTGAACCAGGTATTAGCAAAAGGTAAGATCACGTTCCTTACAAGGTTAACTCATTTAATAAAGAAAGATGTTCGCATTCGATTCTTGGTGGATTATTTTGATGAACAATGGATAAAGGCCATCGATTCGGTGAATAAAATAACTAAAAACAACCATATTCAGTTAGGATATGTTAAGGGACTATTAGGTAAATTTGACGAAACAATAATAATAAGCGATAACAAGAGTATGATTCAAATAAAACCCGCTAACAATAGAGGTCGATTAGAAGGAACATACTCAGAAGAGAAACATCAAATATTTGTTCAGGAGATTATGTTTGAAAAGTACTGGAATGAAGTTCAAAGTTTGTCAGGCATAACAAACCCCTAACTTTTGAATTGCTCTTTATTATATTGCAAGTTTTCTCTAAGGTAAATTATTACACCCTAGATCATCTTGGACTTTTCCAACTTTAGCAACAGGTGAAATTCGTTTCTCTTTGCCTTTGTATCGTTCAAAGGCACAGGTATTTGGGCTTTCCAGTTAAAATCAGAAGTAATATTTTTGTCATATCAATACTTTTTCAGACTAATATTTTAATTTCATAATTATATGCCATATAAGTCATCATTGAAAATACATGATCGCAATATCTTCCATTATATGCAAGTTTAGCAAAATTCTGCCTACAAAAACAACCACATAAAAAAATAAAACTACACTAAAATTTGATCAGCAAAAAAAATCAAATTTTATATCAAAAGATTCATGTTAAACTATTTTGGTGGGAGTCTTTCTTCCTCTTGTTCTTCTTTAGTATGTACTGTTTTATAAACTCCAGCAGCTATCAATCCCCCTAATATTGGAGCCACCCAATAAATCCAATGATAGCTAAAATTGAACATAATTAATGCGGGACCAAAAGACCGGGCAGGATTTAATGAGCCTCCAGTAATTGCACCCCCAAACATCACATTTAGTCCCAGTGTGAAGCCTATTGCAAGTCCTGCCAGTGGCACTATCCTAACGTTCTTTGAAGTAGTTGTTGTCAGTACTACATACACTAAGGTAAAAGTCATGACTGTTTCTAGTATAAGAGCTCTTATCACATTATCTTGCGCAGGTAATGTCACACTAGCAGACATTTCGGAGCCAAATATAGAATATACTACAGCTGCAGCAATTACTGCCCCTATAATCTGAGCAATTATATAAGTAACAGATTCCCTACCTGTTATTTTCTTGGCCACTAATAATCCAATGGTAACCGCAGGATTAACCTGCGCACCGGATCGATATCCTATTGCATATACAATTGCTGTTAAGACAAGGGCATGTACCAACCCTATACCTATTACTCCCAACTGACCACTATCAGAATAAACCGTCGCAGCAGATGCAATTGCATAAACCAAAATAAATGTACCTATAATTTCAATTAAAAACTTGTTTCTCAAAGATGGTTGGAATATTGTATGGGCATCTTTCGACATTTCAACTCATCAATGATAACTTTACTTAAATAACATATACTTCTAGAAAGAAAGAATAGTCCTAAAAGGGTATTTAATCACTTGTTGTATTAAATACTATAGTAACAATCAACTGCCTTCTTTCCTCATAGCCCAAAGGCCATTAGGGGTTTTTGGGTTTTTGTTTGATATTATCACCAAACTTAAATAATCTAGAATTTATTAACGAAATGAGCATCAATTTCAATTCTATAATCGGTAAGTGACACCATTACTTATCCCCTTTTAAATTAGGACAGAAATGATGATTTTAACTGCTTTATTATTCTTTAATATGATTAATTATCTTTCATAAAGGACCATCAGCAGAGCACATACCGCAATATGAATTGTATTAGTATTCCAGGCCCATAGTCATTAAATGAATTCAATCGTTTTTGAAAGGCACAATCTAATGTATTCTAGTATGGAAGATGAATTATAAATTAAAATACTGAAAAAAAAGAAAAATAAAGGTCTGTGATCAAAAGGACGGAAAAGCCACTAATCACATTTCACCTGAATATGGTACGGCCCTGGCCCAGAACACGCAAGTAACATAACCCAGCAGATTGAGTTGAGTTCGAGAGATTTGACCATCAACGGTTAATTATAGATATATCTAATTATTTGAGAAGCATAAGTAGCGCACAACAACAGGAAAATATGAAAGACCATTATTTCAAATGAAGGCGATAGCATATTTGCGGTAGTAGATATTGACACATTAAGTAAGAATGTTAAAACTCAAGATGACTTTCATTGAATGGGCAGAGTATGTAAAATTTATATCAAATAAAGAATGGTGAATCGAAATTAGTAGTGCATATAGGATGTGTTAGAGCATGAAAATGATACCCGATGAATTTAAGAGAATTTAACTAGACAGTTAGAAAGATAATCGGTTTTATCAAAGGGATTGCAAATCGCCAATATTGGATGCTTCGGCCTTTGTCATTCCCATTTGTCTAATTTATGCAAACATACATTGATAATAGCCTCATAGATTACAGTTGAATACGATCTTCAAATCCTATAATTGTAATTATTTGCAATTAAATGCTCCGATCTTATATTCAAGTGGAATGGTACTGTTAATACGCCAACATTATCTTCTATCCTTCATCAAAGGTGACGGCTTATCAATCCACTGTAAATGTGGGTTGGTTATTTACAGGGTAAGCCGTTTCTGCATGGTCAAAATGAAAGGATAGAATTATCATAATTATCTATATTGAGTAATGTCACACTACTGTACTATTAACTAGCGGTATCCTAATTGAGAAGTAGTAAGGTATCAATGTTCGGGTGTACAGTACCCATGCTCATGTTTTTGTACCGATGATTATGTTGTGGTTGGAAAGTTAACAATGGTTGAAATTGTGTTAATATCTATAATGTAAGATGTACTATGCTGAGGTTTGGTACAAGGTTTGGAAAGTAAAATACATTACATTATAGGGAAATCAAAGATACTTATAACACGAATGTAGCCTTACTACTAATTCTCTAGGTCACTATGACATTCTAAAGGTACGCATAGGTAGTTTAAACCAATTGAAAAGCCAATATAAGTTTAACAAATCACACTACCCGGCTTTTATACCACAGAAAATACAATATAAAACACATTACTTGATAAATATGCTATAGTTTGAGGAAAATATCTCTTACAGCAATCAGGATTTAATATTGCTAGTCAAAGGTGCTGTTGATGCCAAGTCGAAAAAATAATGTTAGATTATCGGTACACTTATAGTCATTAGTTTTAACAAATCCTTAATTAAAATAAGTAAAATCTAAAACAGACAGAGTAAATACAAACAGTTTTCCAACTGTAGTGGATGTTAAGGCAGGAATGACCTCCTATATCAGTGATGGGCAATACTTATCGCATTGCAATAGGAGGTGAACAAACCAACACTTCAATTCTCTTGTTGACAGGCTGATTCCCCTGGAAAATGACCAACACTTCATTCATACGCCACATTCCAAGAAGCATTTAATATTTTGGAAGGATAGATCATTGCAATAGCAAAGGAGAAAAGATATACTGCCCAAAAAAAGGTTTTGTAAATATACCTTTTAATGGACCAATTCATAAATTCACTAACGAAACGGATAATGGAGCACATTTTCTGTGTTTCTTGAGCCCTGCAGGTATGAAAAATTGTTTTTAGAGGTAGGGAAACTAGTAACTTCTAATACTTATTCACCTCTTCCACAATTAACTCACGAAAATCTAACATGGCTCCAAAATATCGCAGTAAAGTATGGGTTGAATTTATATCCACCTGCCTATTTCGATTATCGACTCTATCAAGCCATTTGTGAATTGATTAAGGAACTAGGTTGCTTTGTATCCTATCCTTGTCCTTTTAATCTAACTAAGATTGTTACCTTATATTCTCCTAAACAGATCATACAATGACACTTTTATCATCATCTCCTTTATCATTTTGAAATCTTGTTGCGGATACATACTCTCCAAAAGGGTTTTGAATGTTAAGAAAGCAGTTTCAGCCATCCATCCATCCATCTGTCCGTACTTTCTTTTCTTCCTCCATTTCAATAGATCTCTTTTGTTTGCAGTATCGCTTCCTCATTTCTTAAACTATTGTTTTTAGGCGAAACAACTGAATTCTTTCTTACCTTTATTCTCGGTTGGATTCCTTCCTTTCTCCAAAAGATACTGAAATTGTATTTGAATCATAAGCTCCATCCCTAGGGGAGAGTAGCGAATTAAATTCTTCGTATAGGTAGTGAGGTAGTGAGGTAGTGAGGTAGTGAGGTAGTGAGGTAGTGAGGTAGTGATAGTATTCAGAACATGACTAACCAATTTCTTTAACGTCTACCATCATGAACCTTCTCGTCTTTTACCTCAAGGGTAAGGATTTCCTTTGTTTTTATGTTTAAAGCGATATGGATCTTTTGATAGCCTTTTTTCCTATTCTGCACCTTCCATTTCTCATTCATTCATTCATCCACCCACTATCCCCTATTGGTTATCTTGGCTCAAGAGCTAGCTATCTATGGAAATCTTGATGCAATTATTGTTGTTATTACCTACAAAATTGCGAGGATGAATGAATCTGGGAATAATAATGTTAACCCATTTTATCCTGATTTATATCTTTTCTAGCTCGAAATCCCAGCCAGTTATCATCAAGAAAAATCATATGAGAAGAGAATATATCCCTCTTTTTCTCTTTCTCTCTCGCCACGTCTAACTAGTGAACGGTTGTTATAAAAATGCCAATCGATCTTCGAAAACCATATGGGACAATCCAAGCTAAATAGTTTGAGTTAGGCTATATAGTATAATAGAACTGCAAATGACATGCTTTTTTCATTAAAGTCAGATCTCGAGTATTATTGAAAATTAATACAAATAATAATAATAATACGAGACTGTATGTTCAACAACAAATTAACGCCTTTACAATTGTTTCAGTATTTTATTATCAAGGTTAACGCAAAAAAGGTAGTCAAGCATACAATTCTATTGACTACTTACTTGACTGTCGTGATTTTGTTTTAATTCCCTTAGGACAGTAGACGAGAATATATTTATCAGCATGGAGAAGTTAGTTTATAGTTTAAATTCGCATTATCTATCTGCACCATACTACATATTACAACATGTTTAATAATAAAAATCCTTATAAATGACGTTCGCTACGAAGCTAAAAAAGGCCAATTGGACGCTCTTAAAAAAATAAGCATATGATTAACCTGCTATCTTTCCTTTATGATAATAGAAGAGAAAAAGTAGCATTTTAAAATAAAGAATTTGGATAATTAGTTAAATTATTTTATTTGTTTTTATCGGATAAAGGTGCTTACTTACTTGTCGTGTTGTTGTTGTTGTTATATGATAATAGTAGATTGAAAGTGCTTTGTTGTCTAGTTCTGAAATGAGTTGTATAGCATTTTTCAAATTATTTTCCAGTATTCGCTGAGATATGATTCGCCATATCTGGCAGAAACTGTCGTTTATTTCGGAATAATTTGAATTAGGAAACAAAGCAGAACTAGGTTGTTGTTTCCTTTTTTTCTTTCACATCCCTAGCGATTTATCTGGATAGCAATCCTAAGTAGGACTGCCTCGATATAGAGTTTTTAACCATATGGTGTCAGGTAAACTTTAATACAAAATTCAATTCCAATCTTCATTTACCGGGTTCAATAGCATCATAATCGCTGATACTGATAAATACAATGTTTTCTAAAGACCCCCATGGAAAAAAGTGGAGCCTTTATAGAAAGTTCAAAGGATATAGTAATGGAGTATTTTCAGGCCACGGACAATCAAGATTGGCAATTGGCAAGAGGCTCTTTGAGTGATAATTTTTCCTATTTATCGCCTGTAAATTCGTTTGATAATCCGGAATCCTATCTGAAATATTTTAAACGACAATACCAGTTAAGAGGATTAACCAAATTAGACATTAAAAAGGTGTTTCCGGATGGAAATGACGTCTGCATTCTCCAAGAGTATAATTCTCAAATTATGTGTTTTTGGATAAAAGTTGATGATAAAGGGAAAATAAATTCAATTAGGGCAATCCTTGACCCACGTCCCTTCATGCAGCAGAAGTAGTCAAAGCCTCTACTTATAAGATGCAAATAACAAATTCTATGGAGCTACGTTTTGAATATGTAAGTATAACGTGAAGAATAAGCAGTTAAATTCAAGTTTACGATTATCTCAAAGTAGTCCTTACCAATAGAACTTTAGATACAGCGTCATGTATTCAGTAACAGAGCATTGACAATCAAAAATAAGTTAATTAAGACACACTTGTTTTAGAAACCAATATCATATTCCAAAATATCCACATTAAATTTGAATGCACAATCAATAATTATAATGTGGAACAATTTAAAATACTAAATAGGGAAATGAGTTAGACCACTGAGATCAACTAACCAAACAAATTAGTGTATCGAAATTAACTAATCAGTGATGTAAAACGTGTGGTTAATGAAGCTTGCGTGTATTCCAAAGCTATTAAATTCTGTCCAAAATATTTAAGATAACCAGATTAAATATGCTCGACATGCATGGCAATCCCATTGATGAGTAAAAAAGTTGCTGATAAGCTATGTTTAATAGGATTTGAATCACCATACAGAATTTAGTTGAAAAGGTGAGTAATACTTAAGCAAGAATGGCGAATAATGAAAGCATTTGTCAATGATAATGATTTAATTGCAGTCAAGAAATTAAATGAAAGTTCTAAAGGCATCACATGATTGTGGACCAGGTCATCAAAATAGAGTTATAATTTCATAGGAGGTGGTCTAGTATCTTTTCAATAAGGACATCCCAGAATATCTTCATTACATATATATTGTCTCTCCATGATGACCTACTAGAACAACAGTTTGGCATTCTTATATATTACAAAATTAAGAACATCACATCAAGTCCTACGTAATTTATCAATTCAAGCATAATTTTAGGGAAATGCAAACAACAAGTTCATCAATATTAAAAGATGTATCCACAGTAAAGCTATTATGATATAACACCTATTTTTATAATGGAGATTGGATCTACGAGTTATTTTAGTACCGTATGATAGTTCTCATTTTTCTGAAAATGCACTAGAGTATGCAGTCTATTTAGCAAAGGCAATCTTTAGAGGTGATCCAAAAAAACGAATTATTAAAATCATAATGTTACATGTAATACAGGAAATACCGTTTACGAAAAGTCTTTTAATGAAAATGAAAATTAAAAATGAAAATGAAAATTCATCATTAAATGAACATGCCAATAGCATATATGAAGAAACAAAAACTTTAATGCAAAAAGATATGGATAAAAAAAAGACGACCTATAAATCCATAGAAGGAATTAAACTAGAATCATTAATTCTTTATGGCGACCCATCTAATCAAATTATAGATTATTCAAGCAATAATAGAGTCGATTTAATAGTTATGGGAAGTAATGGACTGCAAGGATTGTCTAAATTCAAAGGCCTTGGAAGTGTCTCAAGAAAAGTATCAGAAGCAGTTTCTTGTCCTATGACAATAATAAGATAATAAGATTAGCGACTACACTAGATACGGCATATTCAAAAAAAAACTAATTTCATTTTATGGGACCCATGTTTGACGAATATAACAGATTGATCATTCTTTACAGATCTTAATGATATAGAACAGTGAGAAAATTTGTCTGTTTCTAAAAACACGAGATCTAAAAGTTGCATTAGAAGAATTTTCTTTTTTTATTTTAGAGTAAAAAATCATATCATCGCAACATAAATTTCGTTAAATAAATATTGAAAATAATGACACCAAGCCTTGCTCAAAAAAAAGCAATTTTTTTGTTTGAACAATCCGGTATTACTTATATTGTTCGAAAATTATTGTTAATTGATGCCCTTTAATCGTATACTAGTACCTTTTGACACATCCAAGTTGTCAATTAAAGCCTTAGAAAAAGCTATAGAATTATCTTCCGTCAATCAATCGCCAATCTTTATACTACATGTTATCAACGAAATACCGTTGCCAATCCACTATTCAAAAATAGAACTAAAAAACAATGAAATAACTATATCCCCACTGGTTAACAAACTCCATAATGAAATAAAGAACGAAATGATTGGGATTCTGGATGATGTGAAGAAAACATATGCAAAGCACAATGTTCAAATCATGACAGAAATTAAAATAGGCGATCCAGCAGAAACTATTATTGACTTTACTAAACGAAACGACATTGATCTCATTGTTATGGGTAGTATAGGACATAAAGGAATTTCAGGAATGTTTAAGAAATTAGGAAGTGTTGCAAGAAAAGTTGCTGAAGAAGTAAACTGTGCATTGTTAATAGTAAGATAATTGCTAAATACATACTAATACAATAATTCTGATATCATAAATTAAAGAAAACCGGATGAAGGCACTATCAAAATGTTCCCAAGTAATTTAAAAAATATTCAGATTTAAAAGCAATTTTCAACATCTTTGAACGCATAGTAGTTGATAAAAAATGCTGTAGAGTGAATTTAAATATTAGTAAATGGTGGGTCAAGGCAATTTTTACTCATTTAACAAATAAATCTTGATATTTTGCTGAGTATAGTATTCACAATTTACTTTGTAGATTCTGCAAGGAGATGTATTGTCCTTTAAAGCAAACAAACTTCATATATGTGGCACTTAAAAGATCACTTGCTCATTTCTATCATAATCCTGCTTTAGACAGATAGCAAAACCGACATGTCCACAATCATCAGTATTGCATGTAATACACCAAGGCATGCCATCTCTATAAGCAACTATAACATTGGTTGACATACTCTTATCAAACAAAATTACATACTTGTTATCAAAGTAATCTTTAACCACTACCAAAGTATCTCCAGAATGCGTATCTTTTGATATTAGCCATTTCATAAACTCTATTGTACCAAGATCAAGGCTATTCAATGCAGAATGTGTTTCAGATGTTTGAGATTTTCTAGACAAGTCTATTATTTATCTTTCCTTCTCAATTCATATATAGATAAAAAAAGGTAAATAAGGTTATCTATATTCTACGGCAAATTCGAAGATTATCAATCATAATATCATATCCATGTTCGTGAATCTAATACTCTACTGTCAGGAAGGTTTGTAAAAAATTGTTTGTTATGTCAAAGTAGTCATATCACATTGGTGTGTTTGAATCCTCTTCCGATTCGGTTGAACGGGGTTGTTTTTGCTTTTGCTGTTGATTATTTTTATCTTGGGCTTTGTTAAATTTCTCTGTAAATTTCCAACCATATTTGATTACATAGGGTGCGATGAAAGTTGTTATGATTGTCATAGTCCCAATCATGGGTAAAATAATTGGATTAGCCGCTCCGACGTCAATTCCTCCTTTTGCTACAACTAGAGCTATTTCACCACCAGATGACGAACATCCTAACGCAGTCCTTGTTGAGGTAAGATGATTTATCTTCTGGAGTCTAGAAGAAACATAAACTGTAACGAATTTTGCTGCTATAGAGACCGCTATCAATATCAATGCAGGCACTATGAACTTTGGTATTAGTGAAAAATCCATTAAAGCTCCCACAGATACAAAAAATAATGCAGCAAAAATGTCTTTAACAGGATTAGCTAAAACGCTAGTCACAGCGTGAGATCTAGACTCCGCTACAAGAACACCTGCAAAAAATGCTCCTGCTGCTACAGATATTCCTAATTGAAAAGATATAAAAGCGAATCCAAAAGCGACTCCTACCGCAGCCACTATTAGTACATCATGTTGATTGGTTCTTGCCACAATATCTAAAAGTTTAGGAATGATTTTTGAGCCAACTATTAATACTCCTCCAATAAATGCTAGAGTAATTCCTATAGAGATTATGATTTCATTTATCGATATCTCTCCACTTGATCCCGTTGACTGAAATATCGCTAATAGTGAAATTATGATGATGTCTTCAATTATAGTTGTTCCTAAGATCAGAGTGGCAGATTCATCTTTCATCATTTTGAGCTCTCCAAGAACCCTCATTATGATGACAGTACTTGTTACTGATATTGCGAGTGCGATAAAAAGGCTATCGTAAAATCCCAAACCCAATGATAGTGCAACAATAAAGCCTATAACTAAGGTTCCAAATGCTTCACTAGAGGCTATAATAATTGCTTTTCTACCGACGTCCCTTAATTTTTGAATGGGAAATTCCATACCTACAGTAAAAAGCAACAATATTACACCTAGCTCAGCGAAGAGATTAAGAATATCTAAATTATGAATTAGACTAAAAGGTGGACTATAAGGACCAATTACGATACCTGCTACTATGAATCCTATAACGACAGGTTGCTTTAATTTGTAAAAAGCCAACGTCATTACAGAAGCAATTATCATTATAACTGCAAAATCTTGCAATATTTGTCCAATCTGTGCTTCCACAAATAAGAATAATAAATCACGCTATTTATAGAATGGTAAATCAGCAATTATGTTATTTTTTTCCAAGATTAAACACTCAAGACGCCTTAGATCACAGTGATAATATCAATAGATCATCAACATCATTGCATGTATTCGAATACAGGATTAGCAGACCATAGTCTTAAACATCACTTTTTAATTTTAATAGGTAAGTATAATCATATCCGAGATTCCATCGAAGCAACAAATTTTAGAATTGGACTTGCCGTGATTGATATGCATAATGGGTTTATAAGCAAAGGTAGTTCATACAATCATTCGAGACCGAATATTAAAGAATATCAAAGGATCATTCCAATAGTAAAAGAACTGATACATTTTTGCAGAACCACAAATATACCAATATTTTATACAGAAGCAGTTAGAGAAGCCAGTAGTATAGACCTCTTAACCTGTTTTCATAGATTTTTGCCTTTAGCAAGAAAGGAACAACTAAGTTCCTATCACAATGAGAGGTACATAAGATGTCCAAAAAATTGATGGAACTAAACCCACAGAAAATGACTATATAGTTATCAAAAGAAGAGACGATGTATTCTAAGATACTGAACTAAGGGCTAGCTAAGTGAAGGAATTAATACTCTTGTATTTTGTGGGATTGACACATCTATATATGTAGATACATCATTGCGTGAGGCGTTTAATATAGGATATGATATTATACTAGTTTCTGATTCACTTGGCTTGGGAAACAAAAGACATTATGAAACTACATTAGAAAGAGTAAGAGACTATTATGATCGTGTACTTGAACATCAAGATCCTACAAATTGATAAAATTACTTGAAGATTTAGAATAAGGTAAAATGATTTACGATAAGCTGGATAAGAAATATGAAAAGTTTATGGGAGAATTTCGACCTGCAGATATTAAGAATAAATAACTTATCAGGCAATAAAATCACAACAGCTTATTAACGCACTTTGACTTCCTGATAATAAGTCAATTTTTTTCGAATTTATATCATCAGGAAGGTGATGTGGTTATAGTATTAATATTTGCCGAAAGGTAAATCAATCATCTATGTATATAGTTGAACCGATGGTCCAATTATAAATGCTATCTGTTAAAAATAAATTGATAAACTGGAGAAGGATTATCGAAAGTAGAGCAGACTGAATTCCAATTGTTCCATAATATCCATAACGTTGGAAAAAAGAGATACTCGCGAATCTATTTCTCTATAGTATGTTATAATATATTATAAGTACTATAATTCGAATGGTCAACACTGATCCATCATTATCGAGCTCACATATAGGACCTAAAATTCAGCAAATGGAGGGCAGAGGCAATTTAGAATGGCCCGAGGTAGACGAATGGGGTCCCGAAAAAATACTGCAGGTTTATGATCCTGACACTGGTATGAAGGGTGTTTTAGTTATCGATAACACATCTACAGGCCCTGGAAAAGGCGGAATAAGATTTGCAGATAGTGTCACTCCTACCGAGATATTTAAACTCGCAAGAACAATGACTTGGAAATGTGCTTCCGCCGGACTACCATTTGGAGGAGCTAAAGGAGGAATTATTGCAAATCCAAGTAAAGTAAACCAAGTGGAATGGGTGAAGTCCTTTGCAAAAATGATAAGACCTTATTGTCCCTTACAGTATATAGCGGCTACTGATGTTGGAACAACCGAATTAGACATGGCAGTGTTTGCACACGAGATAGGAGATATGCGAGCATGCACAGGTAAGCCACAGGAACTAGGAGGAATTCCTCATGAATTAGGAACAACGGGATATGGAGTTAGTGTTGCATTAGAGACTACACTAAATTTTTTAAAAGACATCAAACGTGAAGGATCAAAAACACCTAAATCTTTTCAGGATCTTACAAACAGTTTAGGATCAAAAAGCAACGACATTAAAGTAATCATTCAAGGATTTGGTAATGTAGGTTCGTTTACTGCAAAATTTCTAAATGATCTGCACATAAAAGTTATAGGAGTTAGTGATGTGTCAGGATTTGTATTTAATGAAAAAGGTTTGGACATTCAGCAATTAATGAATGATATGAAAGACAAGTCTAAATTGAGGGATCTTTCAGAAAATCAAACCCACCAGCAGCAACACCGTTATGATCTTTTAGAAAAAGACGAAATTTTTAATGTAGAAACAGACATTTTTATTCCTGCAGCTCTTACTGGCGTTATCAACGATAAAACTGCTCCAAAGTTATTGAAAAACAATGTGAAAATAATAGTAGAGGCAGCAAATATTCCTACCACATCATCAGCCGATAAATATCTGCTGGAGAACAATATATTGATCATACCCGATTTTTTGGCAAATGCAGGTGGTGTAATAGGATCATTTGTTGAGTATCAGGGTCGAACTGAAAAAGAAGCCTTTGATTTAATAGAATATAAAATTACAAATAATGTCAAAAGGGCGCTTTATAACTCACTTTCATCAACAGACCCAGAAGATAATACTTCACAACTCAATGTTAGAAAAGCGGCTATGGAGACGGCGAAACAAATAGTATATAGAGCAATGTTACTACGAAAAGGTGCGATAAATGTAGCAAGAGAAGCCTATGCGAGAAAGCAACGAGTTATTTATTAGAAAATTTAACCAGTATTATCAATGTGATGAAAAGTGTTTTGGTTGAAAGTAATTCATTTGAATATCTCATTTGGTATAATGAAAAAGGGTTCAAAAAAAAACTAATTAATCAATCAATTAATTAATTATGTCAATAGAATTATAACTTTGATAAAGACTTTCAAAGTCAACAAACTAATGCTCTATCTTGACCACTAGAGGTTTATAATGTTGACAGTTTTTTCAATCACCCTTCAATTGCAAAATAAAAAGAAAAAATTGATTCCTAATTCTCCATGGCTTTTGCTGTTGCATTTTGTAATGTCCTTGTGAGATTCTCTTGCCAATTAATCATGCTTACAGGTTTTGTAATAGCAATGTCTTTTCCATCTATCAGATTAGGTGTAGGTGAAGTGACGTTAAAGTAACCCATTGCGCCGCGGTCCTCAGGTATACCGTGCTGATGGAATACATAGTTTCCCTCCCATGGCCATTTCATCTCAAATATTGCGGCATCCCCAGAAGATATAGCCCATGTTTGGGTGTATATGGGTTCATTCATAAGAATGCCTGAAACCCAGGTTTTAAAAAGAGTTCCATGTACATGGTATCCATATGCGGGCAGTTGAGAAAGATTAATCATATAAATTCTTGCGGTCTCATTGACGTAAACTGGTAAGGGATTATCATAATATATGTTCTCATAACCATTGTAGAAAGCACTTTCAGGATCCGAAGTTTGAATATCCTTGGTATCATAATCACCAAATACGATCACATATTCCTTAGCAGGTGGCAAAGGCGTTTTGGGGTCAACAATAAAAGCACCGTATAAACCCATTCTTACATGTTCTACAACGGGCATAACATGACAATGGTACATAAGAGCACCTGATGGGGCAGCAACAAATTCATAGGTAAAGGTCTTATTTGGTGCTACAATTTCAAATACTCCATCCACCGTACCATTATGTCCGCCATGGAAATGAATTGTGTGAGGTAGATCAAGCTTGTTTATGAAATGAACTATTACCTTATCACCCTCTGTAACACGGAGTGTTGGTCCAGGTATACTACCATTGTATGTCCAAGCCTTTATTTTTTTGCTCGGAGAAATGTCTAGTGTTACTTCTTCAGCTATTAAAGTGAATTCTTTTGTATTTGAAATAGGTGCAGGATTAGTCGACCTGGGACCATTAGCTTGATCACTGGTTTTTTTTGTTGTTGTTGCTACTGCATCAGAGTTCTCAACGTTACTATAAATTAGAGCATTTAAAGAAAATCCAAGCAATACAATCAGCACAATAGATTTTGTCTTTTGAAATGCAGTTCCCAAGAATATGGCATCCATAAGTGGCTATCAGGCATACATGTTAATAATCTAGCCGTATTTATTGCGCATGAATGTATTCTAATGTGATTATCTGTATACAATCATAAACTATGCCAAAACATACCGTTACTCATATTTCTCTTCTAATCGACAGATGTGTCTCCCCCCCCCTCTCGCATGTAAAAGTTCCACCTAAGATACAAATGCATGTGATCATCATTCAGTATTTGTACTAATTACCAGAGCGAACATTTGCTAAAATAATCAATCAATAGGGAAAAACGATTAATGGGTTAGTAAACTGAAAATGATATTTCAGTTGTGATTAATAGAACAAAGAAATATCGTATTGCAAGATCAACTTATTCAACAATATTCTTTAATAACTCCATTATGAATTTTCATTTTCTTCAGATTGTCAATCATAATTTTCTTGTAATTAATCAGAGAAAAACATTCATATGAATAGGGCTATATCGTCAATAAGTCCAAATAGTACAGTTTTCAAATGCTACTGATTAGAATAATAGTGTTTGGTGAACATATCTTTACATTTATCAGAGACTTTATAGCATGATGAATTAAATTATTGACAACGTTTCTCATGATGGTCATCTTAAACTTTCCATTCCCTCTACCTGGAATAACTATAACATCAGTACAATTTTAATTGCTTAAATTAACTAACTAACAAGACTACGCAAATAGTCAAAAAATAAAAAAGACAAAATGAATAATGCAAAACTAGATAAATATTTATCCATCTAAGATCTGAGCTTGGTGTTAGAGAAATATAAGTTCAGGAGAAAATGTCTAGTCATTCCTCAACAGAATTTGTATTTTTATTCCATCTGAATCATAAATGTAAAAAGAGGTATCACTTTGTTCGTCCGAATCCCTCACATGTTCATAAATTGCTATGTTATTCGTTGTCAATTGTCTTTTCAATCTATTTAGTTCTTCATTATCTCCGGTTACTCGTATAGCATAGTGCTTTAGGCCAGGTTTTCTGTGATCATCGGCATTGCTTGGTAAAATATTTGTTCCAATCCAAGTGTTTGTAGCAATATGATGATGATAACTATTTGCGGCGAAAAAATATGCCCCTGGATATGATGCAGTATGATAAAGTCCCAATAATTGATTGTAGAATTTTTTTGCCTTTCCTAGGTTAGAGGCATGGAGGTGTACGTGTCCAATGGTAGTATTGGTAGGAAAACCGGACCATGTTTGATCTCTATGTTGACTCAGTAGGTTAGCCACATCCAATGGTTCTGTTGCCATGTATACCATGTGTTCACCGATCCATTTCCATTCGGACGGTTTTCTATCCCTATAAACCTCGATGCCGTTATGATCTGGATCATGAAGATATATAGACTCTGATACGGCGTGATCAGCCATACCTTCATAAAACTGCGGATCAAGGTTATCCTTAATGTAGTAAAGAAATGATGCCAGATATTTCCTTTCAGGTAGTAATATAGCAAAATGATAAAGGCCTGCTTCTGTCCTATTTTTACTAATATTGGGTATAATCCCTGGTTGATCGATTTGATCAAGAACTAGTAGTGTAGACAACTCTCCCTGTGTAGACTCGATACCCAAATATGCAGTATTTCCATCAGATGAAACCCTCAAAAGACTCAACCCAAGAATAGTTTGGTAAAAATCTATCGAAGTTTGTAAAATAGATACTTTGAGACGAACATGGTCTATTTTTAGGGAGGGATTGACTACAAAGTTATCAGAGATATTTACAACCATACTACATATTTAACCATCCTTCATATTTAACATCGAAGGTTTATAACGCCTATTTCAATATAACCCTAAATTAGAAGAAAAAAAGAGTTTATAAACGTTGAAAATGATAACCAGAAACTAGAAAAGCTTTTGTACAAATTAGTAGGAATGATGAAACCGATAGGCGTCACACTGTAAATAATAAAGATTGTGCTACGCCACAAGTCATGTAGAATTTATAGATTGTTCGATCAGGCGCTGTTAACTAAAGCGTTTATCACATCCTTGTTATGATAAATGATAAACAAATTCATCCAATTCTTTACATGTTTTAGTTTACAGTTTTCCAGTCTACACGGAAAATAATCGTCAAAGTATTGAGTTCTGTCCTTTATGTAATGCATTTCCCTCACAATCATCTTTTCTCTTCTTTGCCAAAAAAAGAAAAATGATATGATGATCCATTTTGAGAAACTCACAGGCTTGAGGATACAAGGTATCATCATCAGTAGAGACCAGATGTTTTCCGTAGTCTCTGACAATACATGACAGAAAGCGCTCGGCAAAAAGCATGTTTCTTTCTTTAGTTATATCTTGTGTGAGAATTTGATCAGTTTCTGGATCAATTGCTCCCCATAACCAGATGAATTGGGATCCAACCTGTAATATGGTTTCATCTACAATGTACTCTGATATCTTATTTCTCATGGTTGATGATAACTTCTATGATAAAATTTTTGGATCCACTTCCAGATTGATACGCGACTCCTTTAAATATATGTAGATATGACGATGCTTTGACAACGTTTCTTAATGATAAGACAAGAAAGTACCAATACAAACCATAGCCAACGTACTCTGAAGGCGTTCTGTTTCTTTTATTTGACATATCAGAAATACACACCTGAAAGCTATAGATATTTCGTTAAGGTAACAGCGCCTTGGAGCATAATAGATTCTTAATATTGACAGATAATTATCTTTGAAATTACCTATCATGAAGATCAAGGATAAAATGACACTATCATATTATCTTGATACTTTATTTTGATAGATCTTACCTTATATAGAATATATTTGACTTTTTGTAATCACCGTTTATTAAATAAACATATTGATGGGATTTCCTGACAATGTTTTTAGATAGTTATTATATTATTTGATAGACTACCTAAGTTATGCCTGAACAACAGAAAATAGATGAAACCATAGAGAGTACAAAGAGATTTAACAAGAAGAAATTATCAGATATTGAACAATCATCTACATCTTTGGAATCTCAAGGATCTGAGTCAGAGATGGATTTGATAGAAGATCTCACCCCTATACTAGAAACACAAGAAGATGAAACTAAATCGTAATCAAATAATCGATGTCTAGACAGTAAATTTCAAATGCAATGGCCTCAGTATCCTGCCATAAACTCTTACTGATTAGATTATTCATTATTAAAATCGAAGTTTGTAAATGATGTGTCACTATCGAGATTACTGTAAATATACACTGTGATTTAGAAATACCCTATTAGCTAGAAATTAGATCTTGATTACTGATTGCTTTAATAATTTATAACATTTATTAAGATTGACCAAATCCTAAAAAAACAAGATCATGGATTTATGATAGTAACATAACCTGTTGTGTTCTTGCTCTGATTTTATTCACTAGTTTATCTTAATCTCCTTTCCCTTTGGAGTAGTTTCTTTCTTTTTATTAAATAGTATTTCTAAAATATCATTGTTAAATTTAGACTTTGCAGTATCCACATCAACATCTTTGGGTAAATCAATAGTTTTATTGTATTTTCGTTTTGGATCGGTAGACGATACCTCAAGCGAATCATCGAACGCATTTATTTTATGGCTTTGGTTAACTCCAGGCATTTCCATAACGACTGTGACCTAATCATCCATTATGTTAACATCTACCAACGGTTCTCTCTCTGCACTTAAGGGAGGTCTTCTTCTGGCCATTCCAACTTTGTCTTTGCTGGGCTTCACATTTCCAAATTCTTGTATGACAGATTTTCCATCCGGCCCAATTGTCATCGAATATCAATACACTATTGGGCCTACTTGCCTTACTTTAGAGCCATCAGGACACTGATATTCTCTTACAAAATCTTTTGAAGGGCCACTGGCAAGATTGTTGTCGAATTGATCAAACATTCTTTGCATTTGTGATTGTATCTCATTAAAGTCTCTGAATATGTTCATGCCAAAAAAAATCCTCACTACCTAAATCTCTATCTCCAAACCAATTGCGGTCGTTAAAAAATCTTTTAAACCAGTCATATGGTTCAATACTTCCACTCATAGGAATTAATAGAAAATCAAACATTGTATAGGCAATAGGGTCAGATTCGCTTACCACAGTAAAAGTTGAAATCATTTATTTGATGTCATTATCCACAGATGCAGATAATTTAGTATTATTTTGAATTTAATCAACCTTTTTTTACTTCCAGCTAGGATCCACTTAGGATTATTCTATACATTCCTGAATTTTTTGCTTTATTCAAAGTTGCTACTACTTAAATAATAATTGAACAATGTTATTACTTTTAATGTTGTAATCATATATATTAATAATTAATCGCGTCAAAAAATAATAAAGGTAGAATCATGTTTTTGAATCAATATAAATATTATACTTCTAGAACACATCATAGATTTATCATATCAAAGTAAAGATATGTTCCCGTAAATAATAACTGCAAAATATATCAATCAATTACATAAATGAGATACAATTTGTTAAATATGTATCATCAATAAGCGAATAATAATTAAGAGCACAAACAGAGGAACCCTAAGGAATGAAGATATCATAATATATATACAATCCCGGCTGGATCAGTTAGCCCCCTATAATGGTATGAAGGTCAGCTAATTAGATTGTTTCATCAGCTTAGTATCAAATAATCAGTAAATTTAAACTAAATAAGACAAAGATCTACCAAGAATCACCAAAATTATTGCTCATTTTTATAGTGCAAGCCATATCCATATGTAAAAGCAATAAAGATCGACGGATTTATTGTTTATTGTTGTACGAATTACGAGACCTAACAACACAAAATTGAATATAGGTAATTAAGATCTCATCCTAAATTAGCAAAGGTTATTCAATTAATGCATTTTGTTTTTAGTATTGGGCTAGTAGTTGTATCTCCCTGTATATTAGGTTATTTACCCGTGTATTGATTTTTTGGATTATGTATACTCTTTCTATTCTTGATGTATACTTATACTAAAATATACTAACATGCTTATTCATATGGAATCCATCTTATCTTTTTTTAATTCCTTTGGAATGGACTTGCTGAGATCCGTAATTGCACTATTCGTAATAATAGACCCTTTAGGAACTATCCCTATTTTTATAGCCATTACTAAAAACCAAACCAAAAAAGCAAGAAAAGAAATATCGAATACAGCCATCATAACTGCAGGAATACTGTTATTTGTATTTGCAATAGCAGGAACTCAAATTCTATCTTTTTTTGGAATTAATATTTCAAGTTTCATGATTGCTGGAGGAATTTTATTGTTTATGATTTCTATAGAATTGATTATACATGGTGATTGGACATTTGGAGGCAACAATGTTTCTGATGAATCCGGTGTATTCCCATTGGCATTTCCGCTTTTGGCCGGACCTGGTGCCATTGCTTCGGTCCTACTATCGTTTGAGACATCAGGTTTGTTACTTACCTTATTCTCTATTATGATTGTGATGGGGATAACATATGTAATTTACCGCCTCAGCGATTCTATTTATCGAGTACTAGGAAGACGCGGATCCCTAATTATTACAAGAATATTCGCTATTTTAGTAGCTGCAATCGCGGTTCAATATGTTGTAGACGGATTGAAATCATTTTAGCATCATATGAAACTGTAAATCATCAATGTTAATAGAATTACCATTATAGAAACATCATGGGATTTTTTATTCTTTTGAATAAGACAAAGGCTCAGCCTAAGTAGTTTTACGCGGAGAGGCCATATAAAATTAAGATAAAAAGATTCTAGTTTTGGTATCTGGAATATTTCCTTGTTGGTCAAAGAATTGTAAACTAAAAAATGTGCGGAATTGGTCGAATCCTTTTGTCGACTACTACAATATAAAACTATATATCGTTAACTAAGACGGACACCGTAATAATGAAAATAATTTCCTTGTTAAAAAGGATATTAAAAAAAGAGTTATACCAAATTTGAAATTGAAAAAATTATGTAGGATCCTATTGGTATTGTAAAGATTAAAGATAAACGCACTCGATAGCAATATATTCTATATAGTCTCTGATTTGTAGTTATTCCAATAGAACATCTAGACGTTTGTCACTATCAATCACGTCTTGATCTTTTATTTCGACATAATTACAAAGGAAATATCTTTTAATAAATTTACATATGAAATAAAAAAATCATAATATATTTAAATCCCTCACCATTGTCCATATTTAAATTAAAGTCAAAAGTCATCTAATTTTCAACATACTTCATATATTTATATATAAGGCTCTAGTTTAGTAAATCTTGAATTTACAACCGTAGACAAACCTAGAATAACAGAAGAATTAAATTTTACTACTAAAATATTTCGGTACCGAAATTTTAGAGAATTGTATCAATAGAAGATAAAAATTTTTTCTCTTCTCGAATTAATATATAATAAATTGTCAAATGACTATAATTGATTTTAATATTTTTTATTCATTTAAAAGTAATTGAAATTTTACAAGGTAACATCTTCCTTTTAAACTATTTTTGTGAGTAGAAAAAATATGAAATCCTCAAGAATTATCAAGCCCAAGGAGTCATTACAAGTACAAGAGTTAGACACCCCAAAACCAGACGGTCAGGAGGTCCTTGTAAGAGTTCATTCTTCCGGAGTTTGTCATAGTGATATACATTTGTGGGAAGGTGGTTATGAAGGAATAGACGGAAAATTTATGAAAACTACAGACCGAGGTGTAAAGTATCCGTTGACTCCAGGTCATGAAATTGCAGGTACTATAGATAAACTTGGTAAAAATGTGACAGATTTCAACGAAGGAGACAAAGTAATAGTTTATCCCTGGATAGGAGAGGGTTTGTGTCCAGCCTGTAGAATGGGAGAGGAGAATCTGTGTGACAAACCGAGATCACTTGGTGTTCTCGTTGATGGAGGATATTCAGAATATGTACTTGTACCAAGTTACAGATACTTAATAAGAATAGGTGACAATTTAGATATTAATACAGCTGCAACATTATCTTGTTCATCTCTAACTGCATATAATGCAGTAAAAAATGCCAGTTTGAAACCATATGATTCTGTGGTTATTGTTGGAGCAGGAGGACTTGGATTAATGGCCATGCAATTAGCAAAAGCAGTTACTGGTGCCCGTGTAATTGCTATGGACATAGATGACGACAAATTAAAATTGGCCAAAGAAGATGGAGGGGCCGATGAAACAATCAATTCATCTCAAGTTGATGCTGTCAAATCAGTAAAAGAAAAGACATCAGAATTGGGAGCAGATGCCGTAATAGATTTTGTGAATGCATCAAAGACTGTGGAAACCGATATGCAGTTCATAAGAAAAAGAGCTAGAGTGGTTTTAGTTGGACTTTTTGGCGGCGAATTAAAACTAAATTTGGTTAACATGCCTACTAGAGCCTACAAATTAATTGGATCCTATACCGGAACTCTGAACGATCTCAATGAATTAGTATCGTTAGCAAACAGGAAAATAATTAATCCAGTTGTTTCTAATCACTATAAACTAGACCAAGCCACTGAGGCTTTGGATGCACTTAAACATGGCAAAGTACACGGTAGAAGTGTAATCAATCCTTAAAGTGGTTATCTCTATGTCTTTAGAAATAGAAACAATAAATCCATATACAGAGGAAGTTATCTGTAAATACACTGTTGTAACGACGCAAGAACTGGATTCTAAGATAAAAAAAGCCCACAAAGCATTTGGTGAATGGAGGAAAAATATTAACAGTAGAACAGATTACTTTCACAAATTTGCACAACAACTGCGAAAGTACAAGGAAAATCTGGCGATGACCGCTACGAATGAAATGGGAAAAGTAATAAAAGAATCAAGATCCGAAGTTGAAAAATGTGCATGGGCGATAGAATATTTTGCGGATAACGGTGCGTCATTCATGCAAGACGAGATAACAAATACGGATGCAAGAAAAACCTACATCAAATTTAATCCTATAGGGGTTATAGCAAGTATCATGCCATGGAACTTTCCTTACTGGCAAGCCATAAGATTTGCAGCCCCGTCTTTAATTGCAGGAAACGCCACCGTTTTAAAACCAGCAAGTGCTACAATTCAATGTGGAATTGAACTTGAAAACGCAGCTAATAGGACTGGATTACCAGACGGAGTATTTCAATCAATAGTTGGTAACTCAGGTATAGTCAATGATCTAATTAAATCACAATACATTAGTGCAGTAACATTTACAGGAAGTGTAAAGGTTGGTTCTTTAATTGCCAGTCAAGCAACCTCACAAATCAAGAAATGTGTATTAGAATTAGGTGGAAGTGATCCTTTTATAGTATGTAAGGACGCTGATATCGAAAAAGCTGCGAATGGTGCGGTAAAAGGACGTTTTATAAATTGCGGACAAAGCTGCATAGCTTCAAAACGAATAATTATTGTGGATGATATAAAAGACGAATTTTTAGAAAAATTTGTTTCAAACACTGAAAAACTTAAGGTTGGAAATCCGACATCCGAGGAATCTGATCTAGGTCCTATGGTCAATGTATCAGCACTTGAAAAAATAGACTCACAAGTTAAAGGTGCATTGAAAGAAGGAGCTGAACTCGTTGTAGGAGGTGAAAGAATTGATAAAAACAAGGGATATTTTTACCAACCGACAATAATCAAAAACGTTACTCCGAACATGCATATAGCACAGGAAGAAGTATTTGGACCAGTAGCCCCAATTATGACAGTAAAGGATGAAAAAGAAGCAATAAAAATTGCAAATGATTCTGAATATGGTCTTGGTGCATCAATTTGGACAAAGGACCTGGATACCGCAGAAAAACTGGCAGAAAATATTGAGACTGGAATAGTTTCTGTGAATAATGTAGTAGCATCTGATCCTAGAGTTCCATTCGGAGGTGTCAAAAAGAGCGGATTTGGTAGAGAGCTATCCAGATTTGGCATGCTCGAATTTGTCAACATAAAATCCGTAAGACTCTATGATCAATTATACACTCAGCATCACGTGGAGTAAGAGATTAAAGGTTACGTTGAGAAATGTCACCAAGGATCGAGAAAAAAAATATTGTAATTTTGGGAGGTGGATTTGGAGGAATCGGAGTATTAAAAGACCTTCAGAAAGAATTCAACAATAATGAAAACGTACAAATAACATTAGTAAGTGACAACAATTTTCTGCTTTTTACCCCAATGCTCCCCGAAATAGTATCAGGTACGATAGAAAGCAGACATATTGTAACTCCCATTAGATCATTTTGCAAGAACTCGAGGTTTTATGAAGCACAAGTTAAATCCTTAGACTTCACCCAAAAACTAGTTACCATAAGTCATAATATAGGAAGACACGATGTTGAAACTGACAAAATACATGAGCATATAATTAATTATGATTGTTTGGTTATAGCTTTAGGTAGCGAAGACAATTTTTTTGGTAATTCAAATATTCAAAAATACGGCTTTACATTAAAAACAATCGAGGATGCAATAAATCTGCGCAACCACATTATTAAAGTATTAGAACAAGCGGTAATTGAGCAATCTGATTCTGTATTAAGAAAGGCCCTATTAACGTTTGTTGTGGTTGGCGGAGGATTCAGCGGGGTTGAAACTGTTGGAGCAATTAACGATTTTGTACGCGAATCGGTCAAAAAATATTATCCAGACTTGTACATGACAGATATAAGGATTGCTTTGGTCAGTGCAACTGACAAAATTTTAGAGCAAATTGATGAAGAATTAGGTGAATTTGCTTTACAGAAATTAAAAGCAAACGGAGTTGAATTTATTATGAACTCAAAGGTAAAAGATGTGACAATAGAAAATGCTTTACTAGACGACAATACATCCATTCCATGTTATTCGGTAATATGGACGGCAGGGGTAGCACCCAATCATATAATAACCAATCTCACGTGTGAACACGATAAAAGACACAGAATAATTACGAACAGTCATTTGGAAGTAAAAGGACTAGAAGATATTGTATATGCACTAGGAGACTGTGCATCCATTATAAATCCCAACACAGGTAAACCGTATCCACCAACAGCACAGCATGCAATAAGACAAAGTGAGATAGTATCTTATAATGTTGCATCGTTTATTAAAAAGAAAATAAATGGAAAAAATGATAGGAATCATAGAAAAAAGGAATTCAATTACAATACAAAGGGAATGATGGCTCAAATTGGTAAAAGGACAGGAGTTGCAATCCTTTTTGGCAAAATAAAGATCCACGGTTTTTTAGCCTGGTGGCTGTGGCGTTCTTATTATTTGCTAAATTTACCTTCCTCAAAAAAGAAAATTAAAGTAATGGGTGACTGGACTTTTGATTTGGTCTTTAAACCAGACGTAAGTCAGATACATTAACTCAGGGTGATTTTCTTATGACAACACTCAATCACAAAATTAACAAGAGATTTACCAAAAATATGAATCCAGAAACAGTACTTGTATTACAGGGAGGTGGCTCACTAGGCGCCTATGAATGCGGAGTATTCAAGTATTTGTATCAGCATAACGTGGAATTTGATATCTTAGCAGGTTCATCCATTGGAGCTCTAAATACTTCTATAATAACCTCGGCACAAAACGGAGGTGAAAATGTGGCAAAGGTTCTCGAAGATTTTTGGATCACCATCTCAGAGAATGTCTTACCTTACGAGTCTTTGCTAACCCATTTATCTTCAGATAAATCTAACGCAATTTGGTCATCGATGAATTCAATCCTATATGGCATTCCCAAAGCATTCCTACCGAAATGGTTCATGCCAAACTCTACTAATTATTGTTTTCCTTTTGATTGGACCTATTTTTATGATCCATCCCCATTGAGAAAAACTTTGAAAGATTTCATAAACTTTGAAAACCTGAAAAAAGATCCAAAAATCACTAGTAAGGATGGTAGAAAAGAGAAATCAAGGTTGATAATAACTGCCACAGACATTCAAAAAGGAGAACCGGTAATCTTTGATACTGCTTATACAGACATTACTGTAGATCAAATAATTGCTAGCATAGGATATCCCTTTTATGGAATCAGATGGAGTTTGGCAGACGAAAGATATCTGTGGGATGGCAGCCTGCTCACTAACACTCCATTAATGGAGGTCTTCAAAGCATCACCCATAAAGAACAAGAAATTGTACATTGTGGATGTATTCCCAAGAGAACAAAAAGAAATACCACAAAACATGATAGAAGTATGGCACAGGGCCCGTGATATCATATTCATGGATAAAACGGATAAAAATATAGAAATGCTCAAGATAAACGAAAGGTCATTAAATTTATTAAAAAGAGTTTATGAGATCTTAAATTCTGAAGATGCAAAGATAGATGATAGAACAAGAGAAAGTATTAATAAACTAGACAAGGAATATCTTGACCTAACTCAAAAATATGGTGCATCGGTGACAGACGTGATTAGAGTTGGTAGGAAAGAGAAAGATTCTCACTACATGTTTGAGGATGCAGACTTTTCTAGATACAGAATTAAAAAACTCATATCAAAAGGCGAAAAGGATGCAGGATTAGTAATTACAAAAAAGAATAAATCAAAATGACTTTAGAAAAAATCAAAGATGAAATTTATCAACCACTTGAGATTTCTCAAATATATATATTGATTATTCAAGGTAAACGATAGTGAGAATCAATGAGTTTTTGACGATTTACCATTTTGGCCCAGATTTGTCAACTTTATTAATACAAATTTTATAACTTTACCAATTAGAAGTGAAATTGAGAACTAAGGTGCATTACCTAAATTATCTTGGAATGATCATTCCGGACCCAATCCAAATGGTAAAGATTTACTAATAAAGAATTCACAATAAAGTTTGACGCTCCTTGAAAAGGATGAGTCACATTCTTTATGAATAACTTTACCAAGTCACAATAATTTGGATTGTGGTAAACATAAGTATTTTTTTAATATTATTTTTTTAGATATTGTTCGGTACTGTATATTATATTTTATTATATATAGTGGGGGCTAACGAAAGATTGGTTCCCACATAATGGAATATGATTCCATAAGTTTTCGATGATGTTATTTCATATTTATCTTTTCAATTTCCTGTTGACAGTAGCTTGACAAAGCATAAAACAACTATCATATGTTGAATTTGTCCCTAATACGGATCCATTCATGGTTGTAATAGAAGAGGGACTACATAGCTGAAAATTGCTGCTCGCTTTACCATTTACAGTAAAATAATTAATGGCAAACAAGTGGTTACAAATATTTAGGTGTTTGAAATGATTATTTTCATCTTTTATTTATGTAAAGCATTTGACATGTGATATTTGAAAGATTCTTTGAAAAAGTAAATAACAAACTGCTGGGGGAGGGAAGCAACTGATTTTGGGGGTTGCTATTAGTCTATTTGTTCTTCCAATTATTATAACCCAACAGAGTATTTCAGAAAGTAATAATCTATTTAAAATGAATGCTTGGAATTAGACTTCTTTGCATCAATATAGTCTCAAATATTCTAACTTCCTGTGATAGTTTTTGTAAATATTCTTTACTGTTTTTTGATAACAGGCTCTAATTTAGTTTTGTCCACCATCCACTCTCATATTTCTTTTTGTATCTGCATAAGTTCTTTCATTTTTTTCTATGCTGAGGATTCTCTACTAGAAATTCAACCAGGTTAATGATTTGATCCCTATCCTTTTAATTGATCAGTAGGTACTATGGCTAATTCGTCAAGTTAATTCAGATATTTTTTTTTGAATTACAAATGAGTTCTGGAACAATCTCATTATCTACAACGGTTTGAACAAGTGAAATTTCCTTTTGTAATGAATCAAATATACGGGAACAAACAGATTTGTCTTTTAAGAGTACATTAATAGTTCCATTTGCTTGTTCTCCCTGGGCTCAGGCAATTTCATTCGGCGAATAATCTGTACTTTTAATGATTTCTCTGTAGATATAGCCTCTTTCAATAATTTACTGATTAGATTAGTTTTTCCTACTGTGTTTCTTGTACACAAAATATTATTATCAAAGTTGGTTTATAAGATATATACAGAATATTAGCTACAAACAATATTTTTTCTAATGGTCTGCTATCAGTGCTATTTCCCCATAGTTTATGTTGTTATTCATGCTTGAATAACTTGCTTGGAACAATGGATAAAAGTGGCAAAATCAGACTATGTTTCCTGTATTATAATGTATATGTATAATGAATAATTCATAGATTTGTATTTGTAAAATCTATTCAAATTAACTATTAATCGAATTTATAGACAAAAAAATGAAAATATTTTAAATAAAAGAAACGTTGAATAGGAGCAGATATCATTCAGCATCTCAGAGGAGCTAAATTTGATTGTTTTATAACCTTAAGAGCTATTATGGATATCAGATAACGTCTACTACAGGTTGCATCAAAAGAATAATCCATCTGTTTTGAATAGCGTCCATAGGATAGTATGATATAAGCATTGTTTCGTGGCTAACCTCCTCCACTGTAGAACCGAACTTTCCTGCAAGGGCATATTGGAAGCTATTTAGATTAGAAAATGATTCGCTATTATTTATGGAAAATCGCTTGTCAGAGTCAGCTATCTTTATACCCTTGGAATCAACGTACACAATTCGTTGTTCCTGAGGGAGATTAAAAGACTGAGTTTCTTTGCTCAGGAGGCCCAAGTCAATAGATCCGACCAATACACCACTTAAAACCCCGTTATTATCGTCATCGTTTGAAAATACAGGTACAGCGATGATAGCTCGTTTTAAACCAGATGAGGTGGAAGTTATTATATCTCCTAAATAGGTTTGGTTAGATGAGATGGCACCCATAAAATAATCACGAAAGGCAAGATTATTTTTTGTTTGATTACTCTGCAAGGAATAAGGTTCCATAAAATAAGTATCACCATTGGGCATGATGAAAGAAATTCCTGCAATTTCAGGATAATAAGAAATGACCTTTTGTGCAATCATCCTTTTTTGCAAATCAGAATATGAAGGAATTCCATGAAGTCCTTCTAAAGTAGCGTTTAGTAAGGTTGCGTTCGGCATACTTCTCATTTCAGACAAGTTGCCTGCAAATTCCAACATTGAAGCTGCGCCATTCAATCTAGTTTCAAGGCTATTGGCTAGTAGTTTTAGACTAAGTATGTTATTTTTACCTACAGTTTCATTAGTTGTAGTGCTTGCTTTAGATCCTGTTTTATCAAAGAAGATATCTTTTACTGAAATTGAAAAAGAGTTTGAGGATATAAGTGATATCATGAATAACGATAATAGAAATAGAAATAGAAAAATTACATTTGATCCAAAATACAATTTAAAAGTCAATCATATAACTCTAACAAAACCATGCTTATTAGTGATCCGCTAAGACTTTTAGATGCAAAAATAATATGCTATTTAGAGGTGAGGTATAATACCCTAACTTTGATTGTTTAATATCTTGCTATTTCTATACCTCATCATAATACTATTTGATATTTTCTTACTTCCAATCTCTTATGAAATAGCATGATTTTGAGATTACACTAAAGAGAAAAATGACAAATTGACAAATCATCAATATTGAAATAATGAGCATTTAAAAATTATCTATTTAAAAATGCCCAATGCAATACAAGACTTTAAAGGCCAAGGGAAATCCTTAAAATTCTATTCAACTATGAGGTATAAATTACTGTAAAGGTAGGAACAATAGCATATACATGCAAGGCAATGTAAAAGTAAAAACCACAACTCATTCTGGCAGTGGCTTTTTTTGTCAAATTAAAGCTTGCTGCTTTGGGTATTTTATCATTCTTGTTAATAATTGCATTGCTCCTAAAGGTATTGCTACATTGGTTTAACAAGACCACCAATCAGAAATGTCATATAAATGTCAGTAAAGTCAAGGTGTAGTCTCACTCTTGAATATAGAGCTTTTGTTGCAGATTTTACAGAATGACAATAGTATACTGAATGAATGGTTTTGAAAGAGGAATTTTTGAAATGGGATTGTTTATGTAAAAGGCTTTATGAGAGAAAGATTTAGTTATCAAAATATTTGGAGGCATAATTTAAGAATTACTAGACAAGAAAAAATGACAGGAATAATTGTCACATGGTAGATCAGTGAAAACTTATCTTGCAGAATGCTTAAATCTGGTGATCTGGACATTACAATTCTTAGAGGACAGAGACTTGTTACCTAGTATATGAACCAGGGTAAGTATATTTCACAAACCAAAAACATTGAGATTTCATGAATCATCTTTGAATAAAAGGTGAGTCCCGGGATAACAAATATAGCTATGGAAAAAAGAGATATACTATGGGCTTCTAAGTAGATACAAAGAAAGAAAAATAGTCTTAAAGATAAAACAAATTCTAAAAAATCAACTAAGAAATGATTTAATGGTTTATTACTAATACAGAAAACGTTTAAAATAGAATTATCCAGAAAAATCAGATAATTTACAGATTTAGCTATTTATGAAAAGAATTGCTAAACCAAAATCGTGAAAAATCTTCGTATATGTCTTTCTGAGGTATTGGAAAATCACTAGAGATAACAGTGGAAATTAATTCCTTATTGCTCATAAGTAGCTTAAATATATCATGCTCCGTAACAATACCTACAAGGTTATTTCCTTCCAAGACAATAATCCTTCTTATTTTACGTTCATACATCAATTTCATTGCGTCTAGGACTGATGCATTTTGTGAGAGTGTGATTAATGGATAACTCATGAGTTCTCTTACGGGAACCTCCAAGTCTGCCAATGAAAATGTGCTTACTATTCTTACTATATCTCTCTCAGTTACAATACCTACCGGGTTCTTGCTATCATTATTATCGATAATTACAACAGAACCTATATTGTTATCTACCATAACCTTGGATGTATCAAAAATATTTTGTTCTTGATCTATTACTTTAACATCCCTTCTAATTATTTCATAAATATTGACCGATTTTAAACCCATTTAGTTCCTTCGAAGTTCCTTTTATTAAACTATATGAGAAAAATGCGATAGAGCTTAACATATGTGGTCATTACATTATTCTACCAATGTTGCTTTAACTAACTATCATTATCATTTGTCACTAAACTATTTACTTGAGATGAGGACAGTATCAGTGAGATTCAGATTTGAAAGATTGGAACATAGTAATTAAGAAATTTCTTTTCAAAGTCATACGTTGTATAAAATAATAATCATCATGCTTGATAACAAGCTTTTGTGGATATAGGGCGTGACCAACTCAAATTCTGTCAGGATTCTGACTGCTTTTATGGTTGTTACAACCTTGTTCTCTTTGACATAGCTAAACAGTCATGCTTTTTCCACAACAGCAAATGATTACGGATATGGTTATGTCCCTATTACAAGTTTAAATAATGTTTGGGTTTTGGTTGGAGATTAAAAGGGTTATGGCAATCCATCATTCTTTCAAATTCAGGTTTTCACGCAACATTCAGCATAGTAATGAAAAATAAAACCGCCTATCATCTGCATCAGATATCCAACACAACTATAAATAATATTCACATATATGGTAATAATACGATTATGCAAGACTCAGTAACAGTGATCATGATCAATGAACCTGTTTCTAATGTACCAGTTACTTAGATAATAAATGATAACAATATACTGGCCATTTCTGTCGACCTATCTAGAATCAATAACCACTTTGGGGATACCCCAATACGCGGCGTAGAACAAACCCCAAAAAAAAGGAAATGCAGTTTACAGATATGATGATTAAGGATTCCAAATTTATGGATAAATCGATTCCGCTGTTGATGCAAAATAAGATGAACGCACTCATAATTGATGCTGGAAATTTGTCTGGTTTATCAATAACAAAATAATTAAGACTCTGCAGATGTAGTCTTGTAAATAATTCCGCTACATCTTAATTATTTTATTTTTTACGTCATATAATATAGGCAGAGAATGGATTACAGCAGATTTAATTTCGAATTCATAAAATATTAATCTGGAAAATGAGTAGATGACCCTCATCATGCCAGTAGTCTAAAGATTGGGTTCGTATTATATCTATCACAGAATCTACTTTGTCAAAAAATGTTCAAGATTACAGAATGGTGTAGAACATATAATCGTAACATTCAATGATATATTACATCTACTGTTAATAAAAAGGCTGTCTGACAATAATAAAGAATAGACATGCTATTGAAGTTTTTGGATTGAATATAATAACATATAATCAAGCCTTATAAAGATTCAGTATCTCTGAGGAATAACAATCATGGTGAATGGTAAAGAAGTGTATATCAAAAACATTATTTACAAATATCAAACTACAATGCAGGGGTCCTTAATTTACGAGTTCATTCATTAGATCAATATGGCAAACAATACTCAAAAAAAATACGATATTAAAAAAGGATTTGGACTATATTACAACGGTCCTTTTAGAAAGTAGATAGTTTTCGGATCAATGACCGCATGAACATGATGAACCTTCATGTGAATGTTCATGAGACTCCACCTTTGTCATACCTCTTTTACGATATTCTTCTTGTGCTTCATAAGTGTTAGTACCGGTTTGACCATTAGAAGTTATGGTCTGATCACTTGAATTTCTTTTTACTGCAGTTGGCTCATGCTCATTTATTTTTGATGGAGTCATCGGCTCTTTATCTTTATACTCTGTGAGTGGATCATCATTTCTATGTACATTAGTTCCCGGGCCACCTTCTTCATATTTTCTATCTACCCCAGAGCCAGAGGAGTAAGACTGAACGTTAGAACTAGATGATGGATCTACCGTTTCTTTTGTTTTGTCTGCTACATCTTTGGTTGTATCAACCATTGCATCTTTTACATCTTTTGCTTTTTCTTTTATTTGATCAATAATTTCTCCCATTGTGAATACCACATATTATTTACAACATACTATATTAGGCTCATAATTCTTGTTTATTTTTGTAGCAAGATGTAAAAATATATCCAAATGCGATAAACGCTCATGAACACGATAAGAAAAATATTTAATATTGCTCAAGGTTTTTACGTGATTCAATAGAAATTAAGATAGGCTTTATTTTCCGATATTTATATGCACCTGTGAGCAATAGCTTAATTGCGCGACCAGTAAATTGAATGAGGCATTATTAGTTAATCAAATTAGCCATTAACATGACTTTTTTATTCAAGTTTTATAATATTAGCTGTTAATGGATCTGCTAAAAATATCTAATTGACTTCAAATTACATATTTGAATATAAATAGTGAAAAATACGACAAAAATAGTGTTACTATCCAAATGTATCTAAGATATTAACAATATATGATTAAGTCAATTGATTTTCCTCCTCATGTGATTAGCCCCTTATCTTATTGTTACCATATCCAATGGGCTGTGACAATCCAAAAGGATTGGATAGGCCACAGACAAAAATTACCAATTAATTCATTTTGGCAGTTTTTAGTTATTGAATAACGACAAATATGATATATTACAAGGCATTGTATATCGTAATAGCTCTGAAAGTATAAATTAAATATTGTTATTTTATAATGGAGACAGAGAATTTTATAATCTTAGAAGGTTTTTTTGTTAAAATAACCATTTAAAAATGAAGTCTTATTTAACACAATATAAAAAATTTGTGTATTACTAAACAATTTGTGATGGCATAAGTGAATCTTTGGTGTAATGTATTAAACATTAGTGTATAAAAATTCATTGCCATGACAAGTATGTCGGACGTAAATAATTTAGCATTATCAAACGCCATAGAAGCAGCAAAAAGAATATTGGATGCACCTTTTGGCGCACATTGTCTTTTAATCTATTCTAATTTGAGTAAATGTAGAAAATTCTATACATATTATATACAAGAAGTTCTCAAAAAAGACGACGAAATTGTCGAGTTAGATCATTTTTATGAAACAGAAGATATGGTAAGAAATACTCTTACTCGACATAATCACAAAGTACTAGATTTGGAAAGATTTGAAGACAGCGAGAATAGACTTTTTATTATAGACTCTTTAATAAAAAATTTTACTAAGGATGATACATTACAAAACTACGCGTTGAATAAGCGACTTGTTGATATTGCCAAAGGATTAGACAAAAAGGGAGCAACAGTCATAGAAGATATGGGTATTTTTAATTATAAATACAAAATAAGAGATTTGCTGGAGTATGAAATGTCAATGCCGACATATTTTGAATTTGAACTCAAATGTATTTGTTTATACCACGGCAAGGACTTTGACATATTACCAGATAATGTAAGACAAAATTTGATCGATCATCATAAAATAGTTCTCAGAATAGTCTAAATAACAATTACTTTTAAAAATTCATCCAGAAACCAAGGCTTTATTGTAATATTTCTCATTCAAGTCAACCTTTAGGGTTCCTGAAATCAACTAATTTAGCATCGACCCATACCAAACAATCTTTAATTACCATTGATTACTATTTTGTCGATTGATTAAATGAGTAAAATGAATAGACCCTCAATTCCTAATTTATTATACCATTATAACCTTTTTTATATTAAAATTGTTACATGAAGAAACTTATAAATTCAAACATAACCCTACTTTTAGCCTTTGTGCTGGCCTCCGCAATTTTTTCAATTAACGGAAGCGTATATGCACAAGATAATGAAGATGATGATCAAGATAATGATGGAACCAATCAAGACAACAATGCAAATGAAGGTACAAATGGAAATGTTAATCCTTTGACTGGTACAACCGATTCTGCTAGCGACGTTGCTGCAAACGTTACGGCATTTACCAATGCAACAACTCCAGAGGATGTAAGTAATCAGGTAGCTAATATATCAGATTCATCTAGTGCACCAGCAGAATTAGATTATACATCGGGACAAAACGCTTCTAGCACAAACGCTTCTAGCACAAACGCTTCTAGCACAAACGCTTCTAGCACAAACGCTTCTAGCACAAACGCTTCTAGCACAAACGCTTCTAGCACAAACGCCAGTCAATAAGATATAGTCGGCATTATGATGTCGACTACTTATCGACTATTATTTTGATTGTTCATTACTTTGCTTTCTGTCTTTATAAATAAAGATATTGGCGAGTTAATTGCATTACTTTCACTATCGTTTAGTGAACATTAATTAGTCAGTATTAGTAGTCCTTTTAAGTATTATTTACATATTGATTATTTCTTTATATTTTGACCTTAATGTTATGTTAGACCCAGTTTCGAAAATTCGATCTATTTACAATGTTTGTAACGGTTTTTTCCGTTAATGATTAACATGATTTATTCGATCGGACTGTTACGCTAGCAAACGACAAAACTAAGGCTCCAGGTTCTAGATTTAGTAGTCAATTATTTTGATAATTTGTACGAATATACAGAATCAAAAGTCAGATATTTCATTCAATTTGACTTCTACGTCATAATTAGATGAAATTTTAAAAGTATAAGATGTAGATGCTGATGAATCAAATTATATATCAAATTGGAGTAGCATTGTCGGACAATTGGAGTAGCAGTTATAATTACTAAAGGCAAATACTTGATTTATTATTACCGAATAACCACGCAATGATGTTGACTGATATGCTGCTATAATATATGGTGGAGTTGACTTACCATTCCCATTTGGATAGCAGCAATACGTTCTACAGAATAATGAATACCCTTTTATGAAAAATAACTATCTTAGACAATATAGTCAACCCCACACCCCTATTACAAAACAGACTTGTTTGTACCGGTCCAAAATAACCTGATTAACCAGTCCTCGCAATAATTAACAGTTGTCAATAAAGCACCTCAGCATAATAATTAGGACGCTTTAGCGTTAATCCACCGTCAACTGGGATCATTGATCCCGTTATATAACTGGCTCCATCGGATGCCAAGAAAAGAGCGACTTTCGAGATTTCGTGTGGCATACCAATCCTTCTTAAGGGAACTTTACTCCCCTCATATTTCCTCCTGTCGATATCGTTAATTATTTCTTGATTCATATCATCAAACACCAAACCAGGTACAATTCCATTAACTCGTATTCCCCTATCTGCTAATTCTAAAGCAATCGATTTAGTTAAGGATTCGATACGAGCCATGGAATCGACGTAAGGGTCCACGCCAAAATTAAACTCTGTAAACGAATTTACCGTTTCCTGAGTTAAGCACCCTTGGCAGGAAGATATATTGATAATAGATAAATTACCATCGTCATTATCAGATAACTTTCTGGTTACAGCAGCTTTAATACAATAATAAATACCTCTGATCAGAGGATCCGATGTTTGATATTCCTCTGGAATGGAATAGGAAGATGGTTGTTGGAGTTGTTGTATTTTGTTTTCAGGGATACATTCTTCATCACTAGTTATCTTTGGATTATTGGTTATTTTTCCGTTATTAATTAATACATCAAGCCTTCCCCATTTTTTTATTACTTCTTCGATCAGTTTGTCCGCAAATCCATTTTCAGATATATCGCCTACAAAATAAGATATGTTATCGGTATCTCCTTCTGTACTTGAAATATCTGTAACCATATCTTTTAATGCATGTTCATCTGATGAATTTATAAAAACTTTATAGCCAGAATCTAAGAAATCTTTTACTAGTGACTTTTCAATTCCCTGACTTGAACCAGTAATAATGGCTACGGGATTAGCTTCACTGTGGAGAGACATATACTGACATTAATACAACAAAATATATGAACACCACATCAATGAATTAAATTGTAAGGTATGGTAGAAAAGATTACCGATTTACAATTTGAATACTCAATCAGACCTTCTTACGGAAACAATGCTTAGATATTAAAAAGTCAGGTTCTTTTCTCAAGTATAAATATCTAAAGAAAGTATAATTTTCTATATTTATATAATTTGATCGAGAAAAAAAGATTGCCTGATACTATCTATAAATATCGATTTGAATGAACGTCAGAATATCAAACTAGATCACTGTATTCGCGAAACCTCCAAGACAATCTTGACAAATATATTTATGAATATATCTTACTCCACCATTAAAAATCCTATTTATACAAAAATGCTCTATTGATAATATTCTGAGTCCCAAAGTCGAGAATCAAACTTTTGCTTTTCAATCCCACAATTGATTCTCATTACCATAATTTGGTAATATTAACGTCATTTATACAAAATAATCTTAACACAAAATATACATATGAACCCTGAAAAAATTTTGACGCAAGGCCACACCTTGGATCCTTCATTTACAAAGAATGGGCAGTTAAATGTTGTCTATGAGGTCAACAAGACAGGTCCAATTCCTATTGATTTAAGGCATTCTATTAAATGTCAGACTTTGATGATGAAGTTTACCAGCATCTAAAGGATATTATAATTAAAATGAAAAGATTTTTTTATTTTTCATAAATCAAAAAATAAACAGATAATATGAAGGATGGGGTCGTAATATAAAATACGAGCGAATTCAATTCACTGTCAGTTGTTCCAAACCTATTCACTATTTATACATTTTCTATATACGACTAACTAGCGGTAAGACGATATCGACAGGAGTTCCAGTTTTAACTAATTCCAACCCTACAGGTGCTATTACTAAGATCCCAAAAAGAAATCTTAGTAAAAGCACTATTACTATAATTGCGACTATAACCAAAATAATGGTCCAAAGTGTTCCGAGCATATACATGTATTCATATAAATAATAGTTTATATACTTCGGTCATGTTTTACTTATTCTGCAGTCATTGATAATAAGTTATAACAATAAGGTAACTATTATAAAGGTCATCAAAAGAATTTGAAATAAAACTAGTAAAGTTTACTGAAGTGATATTATCATTATTTTACCGTAATAATAGGCAAATGGATAGATCTATATCACTATCAGGGAAATTTTTAACAGAATATTCAATCCCAAATAAAGTAATTATATGTAGTCCTCATATCAGTAAATTATCGATCCCTTGATAGAGCTATAGATAAATATTTAATTAGCATGGAATGTTTTCATAAATTTGTTAATTGCTTCTTCCTCTGAAACAGCAAACGTTAAGACCTTGCCATCGTAATTTTCTACCTTATATTGAGGAAGACTAAATATCTCCTTATTTCCTATTCCACGTTGAGTCAAGATTATGCCATTTGATACTTCCTGTACCTCGCCTAAATCAGATTCATTATTGCCTTTCGCTTCTTTTTTTATAACATCGTTCCAATCAATATCTTTATACATATATAATTAAAAAAAACATTTTATTTATACTTCGATTAGGTATGCTAATTCAAATTCAAGAGGAACAAAAAATATAACAAATTTGAGGCTTTTTTTTATGACTAAATTATAAATATCATAATTTCTAATCAATTAGAGACTAGAAACAAACCAGCATGTTATTTTTGTTATGGCATGACTATCAGATTTGCATTTTTATAAATACGAGAAGAGAATTTGTTTTAAATTCATTTTTGATGGTTGATTGTAAATCGATATCTGAATTGTAATGTGGTATGCTTATTTCTACAATCATTTAAGAAATTATTGGGTTTTATGTTGACAACATGCGCTTGTAATTCCCAATTCTAATCCACTGCGTCACAATCTTGGATAATTGAGAATAGTAATAATAAATCAGAAGCTGTTTCTTACACTGTACGTTTATATCTTTGTTGACATCTTGTTATGAATAATATTTTTCTTAAAATCGTTTTTTATGTGGATAGACGAAATACCCTCGTTGAACTATGACCTAATTCTCCCTATGTGAAAGGAAATTCCATTTCTTCAAAAAAAAAGACCATATCGTTAACCAAATGCAAATTAGTATCAGAAAACTAACGATAAAAATACACTTGTAATCGCGCTTATTCCAACTGCCATCTATTAAAATAGCATAACAAACCGACAACCATTATCTGTTCACACTAAAATAATATCTCTCAAAATTCCATATATAATTAAATGCGATCTTTAGCGTCACAATTTACTCAATCTACAAGTCATTGGTCCTTCTTCTATTAATTATATACTTTCTAAAAAGATACATCTCATCTCCAAAACCGAAATAATGCCAAAGATATCTATTAACAATCATTGAAACAATAAACCAAATTATGCTGTTCACAACAATTGCAAATAGAAAGCCATAATAATATGTCATTATGGCTCCAGTTATTGTTCCACCGATGAGATAAGGGACCTGACGCTTTAACGTTGTCTTCAGGATACTGTCCATTCTAATTATGAAGGTAAAACATCCTTCTTATTCATCTACATTCTTTTATTATTGGAATGTATAATTGGAGATTCGTTATAGATACTATATAAATTATATATTGTATGTTTATCTTGACAAAATCAAGTATCATGAGTTAGCTTGCAATGAAAAGTATTTTCCATATCAATACCAGTTATCGTTTTTATACTTTGAATTTTTGAATCGCTATTCTTTAGATAAAGATAGAAAATTGGTTAAATAGTGATATTTTTTAACTAAATCTGATTGTGATTAATAAGGTTTGTGAAAAGTTTCGGCAACATATACAGAAATACGGAAAAATAATATCTCATATTATTAGAGACATAGATAAAGAGTAGCATTATGACCATAAATTGGATCAAAAAAAACCCCATCGTAATACTTTAAAAATACTCTAAATTTGTTAAGTGCTCTTGGTCATTGAAAAATTGATGCGAATGAGTGACTCAGAGTGACTCATTTTAAGAAAAAAGTCGTTGATTTGAATAAAAGGAAAGCCCAAATTTTCTATTTTTTTAGCAATCTCGAAGAGGAATCGAATGTGATGGATCATAGTCCTAAATTCCTCATGACTTGGCCACAATTCGAAAGAGATTCAAACACCTGAAAAATAATCAACAAAATGACATTAGAGTCGTATTCAATAAAAAGACCCTTCACATTACAAGCTTAGATAGACAATCAATCACTTTCTCCCATGGATTTGAGTACACATGTATGGATAGATGTTTTAAAAATTCAAAATATTCTTTTACGGTTAGTCACTCCTTATCTATCATTGAAAAGAATTAGAAAATAAAATTCATAAAGCCGGTGACCTTCAAATTACCATGCATTCTGTTTAGATTTTCATATTCAAAGAGAAATAACAGATCATATTTTGAAATCATGAAATCAACGAATTCATTATATATATTCGCCAAAAAACTATCTATATACATAAAGAACTTGTGAAGGCAGCCAGTCATTTTAAAGGAAAGTATACGAAAATGTTTCTCAATCGACATTAAAACAATGAACTTGATTCCTTCACAAGGTAACATTAAGTTTTAGAATTATCGCTACCTCGTTACAGGTTCTATTTCTGTTACAAAATAGTAGCAATTTATTAAGAAACTCTTCTAAAAAATATATTATCAATAAGTGAACTATACACCATTTCCTCAAAACATGTAGAAATATAGATTTTTAAAAATAGTGAGAAATTTTTATTCTACGCTCGTTATTTGTCCCCTTATATCACCATCTGGGTTCTGAACAGTATGAATGTTTACATATGTGCTGCCATTCTTCATTGCAATTATCAGGTCACCAATAGTCTTATTTTGTAATGGACCTTCTAATTCAGCTTCAGCTATATTGCTATTTATTGTTGCCTGATCACGTGGTGGGTCAAATTTAAACAGTGTTACTACAATAGGCCCGTTGGTACCGTTTGCTCCACTATGAATATGTGCTTGGGTAATTTGTTGCATTCCTGTTGTGTTTAGATAATAGTCAATGGTGTTGTTGGTTGGAAATACAGGTACTAAAGTTACCTCACCTGTTGCTGCAGAATTAGTTGGTGGAACTTCCTGTTGTCCCGTCAGATTTGCTCCAAAGTGGTGGTTTGCAAAAGCTACTGAGGGAGTTAAGCTTGTAGATACTATAATACCAAATGTTGCTGCGGCTAGAGATAGTACCATTAATGTCATTATAGAGTTACTTATTTTCATCACCTATTAAAGAAAATGCTAGTATATAACGTATTTGATAAAAGAATGTTTTTTTAACCCAAAACTTAACTTTTATAGAATTTTATTTAATTTAATCTCATCTTTCTTTGACATATTAAATATTTTTATATAACTATAAATTAATTGAAATAATGAATGTTAAGTCAAAATTGTTTGCGATAGCAATTGCCGTGACATCATTGGCAATGGCGCCTTCTTTGTTTAATATCAACACTGCAGACGCAGCATCGCATTGGTGTGAGAATCAAGGAAAATCAAATGCTTGGATAGCAGGATGTAAAGATGGATGGTATGACCATGATCATTGTTTATCATATAATCCTGGAACAAGTGACTACGCTCACGGATATAATGCAGGATGGAAGAAAGGACACTGCAAGTAAACAACTCCTAAATTTTTTGTATACCTCAAGTTCAGTACTTTTTTAGATCCATTGCTGAAATAGGCATAATACGCCAGAGTTTATGATCAATAATAATATATGACATTTATGACAATTCCAATAGAATTTCATAGTGCATGATTTTACAACAGTTTGATCAATATCATGTTTCAGACAAGTATTTATTAACCACATATCAAATGTTGCTGAACTATGTTGTACATTTTCAAGTGTTTCTTTTTTTAGATAAAATATAGTTATTACAACAATAAGTTACAATCCTGAACTGTAACGTTATTCAATAATAAATATCATGAAATTTTAAAATTTTTAACCTACGATTAGGATTTCGCTTCAATATTGTTCTTACATATGTATGAAACTATCAATATAAGATGACATCTTTATTAAAAATCTTGGCATAATGTAGTCTTTTAAAGTGGATCGCAACTAACCCAAACACAAATACCTATCGATTATTATCAGTGGTCAGTTAATACCTAAATGCTAATCAATGTATCTAGACACAGTTAGTTATAGGAGATCGTTAGAATTTACTGGCTTTCCGAAGATGTATCAAGTATAAACAAACAATATATCCTGATTAAACAAATCCCCCATGATTTACCAGATAATAAAGAATCGACACTCGTTAATTTCTTAAGTAATAGTTCGTTTGATTTTTACGAGATTTACGCAAATGAAATTAAATGACTATAAATAAAAGAGATAAATCATTTCTCCTTTAATAATCAGATATTAGATTACCGGTGCTCTGCCTCAGTTACACTTCCGTTTTCAACAACTACTGTAATTTGCACTGCGCGTGTTAGATGCCGACAGGTTTTTATTGTGCCTACATATCTCCTTATTCACCAATTTCACAAGAACCTCTTCTAACGCCTACTTCAAAACTAACATCTTGCATATCGAATGCTTGTTCAAATTCATCTTTGGTCATGGGCTTTAGTAATGTCTGAGTCTAACACATGTTGTCCTGCATCCAAAGTTACTTAATAGTACCAAGTAAGGATCCTGGAAATGATAATTGAATTTGATGGCTCTGTTCAGTTAACGATAAGCCTATAGCTTGAAAGCATTCCATTTCTTTTATGCTTACTAGAAACAGAACGCCTTCAAAGTATGTATATTATGGGTTGCATTTGTACTTTTCAGGCCTATCCTTAAGGAAAGCCTCGGAAAGATTATCTCAGATATACAAGAGAAATCACGTTTCCATTTGGAATTGGATTCAAAAGTACAAGCCTCAAAAGCTGAAGTCAACTAGAAGAAGAGTTCTAGAGTATATCATAGATGAGACCATGTTGAAGGTGGGATCAGAGTTTGTCTGGCTCTGGGTTGCAACTGAACCCGAAAACAGGCAAATTCTCGCACTTCTTTTGCTAATAAATCTAAAGAAAGAAACATGTTTGTAGCTGAAAGATTCATTTCAGGTTTAGTCAAGATTCATGGAATTCATCCAGTTTCAACTGATGGAGGTACTTGGTATCCAATGGCCTGTAGATTCTTAAATCTCGATCATCACATTCATTCCTCTCTGGAGAAAAGTCTGATTGAAAGAAAGATGCAATACATAAAGGATAGAACCGAAAGTTTCGATGACTACTTTCCTTGTAGACTAAAGAATTGCAAGTTAAAGCATGTACGGAATTGACTGCGGCTCTTTGTAGACTATCATAACAATGAAATAAAACATATTAAGTGAACAGAGCCAATTTGATCATTTATATCCATAGTAACACGGAAAGAGCTTGGTGGAACAATATCCAGAGATGCACCACAGACGGCTCCATCATAAGGTAAGCCAATTAAATTTCTCCAAACCAAAGTTAAAGATAATTTTCTTGCAGAATGTAAAAATGAAAGGACCAGATTGGTTTCAGGCTATTTAGGCAGATATCCTTGCCATTTTGACCATTATATGAAATTAAAATACAATTCCAAAATAAATAAAACTTTAATCAGCAGAACATATTGATTCTTTTAATACAATATTGTGCAAATGGAATTCTTAAATATTTTCCATTGTTTAAGTATTCAATGAATAATAACTATTTGGTGTTATGTGTTTTATCTTTCCTATCGATATTGTACCTTTATCCATTGGTGACTTTTAGTCCTGTTCAATCGCAGCAAGGAGGAGGATTACAGATAACACCAATTGTACAATGGAGTGAGAATGTAGAGGGTATGTTTAGTTATTGTGCCTATGAAGGAACCGTTACACTTGACTCACTTAATGATCCACAAGCCTTCTGTGTTATTCCTACTGCAGAGGTATCCTTTGAAAATATGAAGGCCTTTGTAGATGATGGTATTGACAATTATGAGCTAAAAAAAATAGAAACTCCTTCCGGATTATTTAAGGACGGAGCAACATATTCAATATGTGTAGCTTTTACCCCACAATCACAAAATGCTGGATTCAGTACTGCAGAAAGCTGCCAGCAATTTACCAACAAAAAAGGTAGTCATCCCGAAGAACCATTCATTAATTTAGATGATGGAGTAAAATTTACCAACAATCAATGATCTTTTAATTACTTTTTTGTATCCCAATGGCGCATATCATTTCATTTCTATTGATTCTTAGATTTTATATTGCTGACTTCCTAAAGAATTAATCGTCCACGAATAAAATAGATCAAATTCTAGGTGCTTCAGAGTATATGTTGACACGATAATTCCAAATATATACAAATGCACATCAATTTAAATCTGAAACTATCACTATCATAAAATAAATTCTAAATGTGTTCCCACAAAATTTTGTTATAGAGTGCGATGATAATGGATTATATAAATTGCGGTCCCAGCTCAAAATAAGTTTCTACAATATTCCCAAACATATCATTATATTTGAGGTCGCTAAGGGTAGATGCAACCCAGTAACTCATTTTACCAAATAGAAGATGATTTTCCTACATAGTGTACTACTTTTGGTGTCGGGCAATCCTTAATAAGGTCACTGATCTTATTTTCCATTACCTGAATATTCTTGGTAACAAATTCATGTTGACGCATATGGTCGGTCCAAGTATCGGCTATTCTGATTTCTATATAGTGACCCATGTCAGTCGGATCTTGGAATAATTCCCAGTAGGCCATTCCCTCGCTCTTTAGCAGACATCCTAATTCGCGTGTAATTTGCTCGAATCCTGCAGAAATGTTGGAATTGATACTACTATACTCTATTGTTATAAGAGCCTGATTTTTGTATTCCGAAGGCTCGATAGAATGTTGAGGAGGAAGTGGCCAGTGGTCGCTAACCGGTGTAAAATCAAGGTTATCCAACGATGTACTGTTATAATGTTTCTTTGTCAGTATAGTTGCAACCAAAGAAATAGCAGCCAAAGAAAGAGTAACCGGTATTCCAATCTCGTTTGCCACCGCTCCCCAAATTACACTTCCTATTGCTAATCCACCATTTAGTATCAGAAGATAAATTGCTAGGACCCTAGCACCTATCCATTTTGGTGCAGATTTTGCCCCTATAGTATAAAATGTTGAAAGTATTGTAATATGTGCCGCACCCCCTAGAGCCATAAGCAAGCAAAGAATCCCAAAATCTTGTATATACCCTACTGAAAATGTGACCATAGAGAGTAATGCGATGGATCCAATTATCATTGATTCAACCGAGACCTTTGGGCGCAACCTTGGTAAAAACTCAATTCCTCCAATTACAGCACCCATTCCAAATGATCCTAACAGCATTCCAAACCCGGTTGAATCAAAACCCAATTCATATTTAGCAAAATACGGTAATAAAGACAATAATGCACTGCTACATAATGTAAACAAACCTGCTCGGACAATCAATACTCACGAAGCTCGAGAATAGCGAATGTAGCGTATCTGAACACGAATAGCTCTTATCAAATTCTCTTGAGGCAATGAAGTTTGACTCTGATTTTCACTAAGGTCATTGCTGGATGCTACAGGCTTTTTGGCCAATCTCCTTAGTACAATGATCATTACGATAAAAGAGACTGAATTGAGAAAAAATACTGCCCAAGGTGCAATAGCAGCCACCAAAAAACCTCCAATGGTTGGTCCGATAACTCGACCTATGTTTCCTCCCAATGCACTGAGGGTAAGCGCCGCAGGTAGTTCGGATCTTGGTACCAGTCCACTCAGCATAGGGATAATGGGAGTTCTTATCATAGTCATCCCAGCTCCTAGTGCAAAAGTTAGCATAAGTAGTATTGTGGATGTAATAATTCCTGCCATAGTAAGAATTCCTAGTATGGCAGATATGATAGACATATATCCACATGTAATTAGCAATATCACACGTTTATCAAAAATGTCAGACAAGATCCCAGACGGTAATGCAAGTAGGAAAATAGGTAATGTAGTGGCGGTAGTAATAAGTGAGACAAACAGCGGATCTGAGGAAATAGAAGCCATTAGCCATGATGCTCCTACTTCATACATTGCAGCACCAACATAAGAAAAAAGGGCAGCAACCCATAACGACCATACATAGATGATTTGAAAGGACTTAGTCCTGACTGCGATGGTTTCTTACTCTCTTCATTTAACCCACCTTTTCTACCCATCAAAAATTACTATTCAATTGTTAGACATACGTTTTTCTAATTATCAGCAAACATTCCCAATATTTATGAAATGATTTAGAAGCATCCATAATAGAAGAGATCTCCTTTATTCAGAATAAGTATAGTATAAACCTGTTGTAGGCCATAATTTGACCCTTTCGAAGAATTATCGTTGATAGTTTGTAACAGGTAGTTTGGTGTAAATCAAGTATTCACGTGTATTCTATAGCAAAAAAAAGGATTGATAGATGCATAAGTAATGTCATTTGGTTAAAGTGGTATCGCTTCTTTTTTTCTATGTACAAGTTCATGAATCCCGTCAAAAGTAATATGAAAGTCTTTTCCATCTTCACAATGTATCATACTTTGCGATACCAAGTCTTCAATAGCTTATCGATTAAGGGTGGCATCGAATCGTCAATAGAATCCATTAATTCTTTGATGTTAGTTGAACTATTATTCCCCGTAGAGGTATGCGATATTAACAACTTTTCTAATACAAAACTTTCAACATTATGGAGACTTGCCGCCTCTTCTTGAAAATTTGACAACCTATTCACGATTTCACGTGACTATTATGCTTAAATTCTTATCCTTATCGATTAACTAATATGGATAGGTGAAAGCAAAAATAGGCTATTTTAACCACCAAATTTCGCAACACAATTTCCGAGGTTGATACTACAATCAAGACATCGACAAACATAAAATAAAAGTACACCTTGCAAGAACATAGAGATTTTAAATATCATTCAATATAGATGGTCTATTGATAATAGGGACTTTTGAGAAAAAAGGAGAGGGATAATTAATTAATATTAATTAAATACTAGTGGTAAAAAGTTTGCATAGACGGTGTGTCAAAATCGCTCTTCAAAATTGTTGAATTTAGTTCCCGACTATCGACAATTTTAAGCGTACAAGGTAATGAATCATCTATCAGGATGAACTTGGCTTATAGGAGTGATCGAGGCTTGAATTATCCATACTTCTTTAATGGCTTTGAAATCATTGATTTTAAATCTGTCCCGGGTAAGATAATTATTTTCCTATAGCATACATCTGTCCTGTCGGTGATTTTGAAATATCTAATCCAGTAAATTAAGGCATTGTGATATCAAAAATAATCAAATAATTATAATAATTTTGAATTGTTTGTAGTCTCTTCTGTCATCGTGACATTTTGGCAATGAATATACTTCATTTGACAATAGTCGGCAATTGTCAAATGAAACGTAGCGGTTGTCATCAATTATCATATATTCATCATTTTTTTTCGGTTCAAGACACATATAATTACAAATCTCGAAATTAATTCATTGAGTTAAAAATTTTGTTTTATATCTATCCATATGCCAACGTTCACTTTATTTTTAGATTGACAAAGGATTCAATCTAGTTTGCTAATTAGATTTTTTTAACTATGACGGGGTTAGCCGGTACCAAATAATTTGATGACAGTCAGTTATATGGTATCTATAATGATCCATAGTTACGTAAGTATTATTTAACAAAATTACGCCGACAATACTTTTGAGCAATTCACGTATACAACATCAAGCCCAATATCTATTTCGTAACACGTGGCAACCTGACGAATAATTAAATCCAGGAAAAGTAAAGTCGTATGTTTATGACTTTTTCATAAAAAAAGTCAAATCATTGAAACATTCAACACATCTTTGATCAAGATCATTGTATTTTAATATCACTCACATCCGGACTCGTGGAATAATTTTCAATATAATTGATTGCTTGAGTCTGATTCCCTAATTTACTAAGAGCAAAGGCTTTGCCGTGTAAAGCATATGGATTATTTGGATCGAATGTGAGAGCTTGATTGAAATAAGTTAGTGATTGCGAATAGTTACCTGCAATTCCTAATGAAGCACCCTTTATTATCAGAGCATTCGCATTTAAAGGATCAATTTGAATGGCTTTATCAGCATAGATAATGGCTCCGGTAAAATTATTTATCTTAAACAAATAATCAGCCTTGCCAGTCAAAGCAAAGGTATTATTACTATTAATTGAAAGAGACTTGTCTATAAAAAATATTGCATTGTTTTGATTGCCGAGATGGTCAAATGCTAAAGCCAAGCCATACAGTGAATTGGCATTATTGGGATTAATTGAAATTGCACGATTAAAGTATTTAATTGCTCCCGTGTGGTTGCCCGACATGTCTAATGCAAAACCCATATTATTTAATGTCATTGAATTGTTTGAATCGAAATCCAGAGCCCTCTTAAAGTATTTAACAGCATTAGTGTAATTCCCTAACCCAAAGGAAGACACTCCTTTATCAAACATTGATCTATTACTTGTTGTAGAATTTAAGGACAATACTTTCTCAAAGTATTTTATAGCATCCGTCATATTACCAGTGTTATAGAGGATTACACCCTTGCTGGCCAAAGCATCCATATTGGTAGGATCGATTTTTAAGATCTTGTTATAAATATGGACAGCATCAGTATGATTTCCAGAACTATCCATTGCCAATCCCTTTCCATGAAGCGCCATTGTATTATTAGGTTGTATATCTAGAACTCTATCAAAGAAATCAATCGCTGTAGAGTAGTTTCCTATGTTACTAAGATAATCTGCTTGATCAATTAAGTGAGAAATATTCATCAATAAGGTTTCGTCTTGGGCTAAAAGATAAGTAGGAGAGCAAAACTGTTCGATATTATTAATAAATAATATCAATCCACTTACGAGAATCACAATCCACAATCTTCGGACTCTAGTAATATCTAGAATAGAAGATAAAAGAGCCATTAATATTTTACATATAATAGATATTTAAGCTATTGGAAGTTTGTTAACTTTCAAGAAACGATAGAAATAGCAAGATTCTGAATATAGATGTTATAAATAAGAGAGATATTCGTGATTAAATTTTGTAATCGAACCAAGTTATTTTAATTCGGTCCGAGTTCCATCAGGGTTATATTGATAAACCTTGCCTGCTTCTTCATCGGCGGTTTTTTTATGGGATCCATCGCAAAATGGCTGATTATTAGTCAATCCACACATACAAATCCACTTGCTTTCATTTCCTACCTTTATTTGCATAGGACCTTTATCTTCCTTATGAATAATTCTCGTCATTGAAAATAAGAGATCATACTGAATTATAAATGTGTATATAGTGCAGACCTAAAACATCAAAATTGCATGGAAATTACTATTGTAATTTAGTTACTATTGGATTTATATACTCAATTTTGGCAAATAAGTTATCAGTTAATGAAGGATACAAACAATCAAGAAAGATCAGATCTGAATTCTTTTTCTCCTACTTTAATAACAACATATTCACAAAAAGCTGTATCTACAATTCGTTCCATAGAACGGATACTTTATTTGTTACTCTCTGTTTTGGTAGCATTTGCATTACTAGTACTCATTGATACTGCTGCTATAAAGGGTTACATACAATTCCTATCTGACGACGAATATGATGTGGTCCTTTCATTAATTGCATTGATTGCAATCGGCATTATGATCTTCTTGTTAAGGATTATTTTAAGGACCAGAAGAAAACTCGATAACTGGGCTTATGTATTTGAGAAAAATTCCATTGGATCTTTGATTAGTATAGGACTATCAAATTTGGATAAAAGGGCACTTTTATTTTCTATTGTAGAGAACATAGGCACTATTACTGAACCTATTAAAGAATATATTTTTGCAAATAACGACAATATTTTTTCATTCTTAGACCAAAAAATATCCGATAAAACTTACTTTGATATCTTAATAGATAGTGAAAAAATTAGATCCAGTGGCAATGATAGAGAAATTGAAATGATTATTAGTAAACTCAATGAGTATGGATCAATAATTGGGAAAATAATTTCTCATCCATCTACAATCCAGATTAATGAGATAAAGTCGTTTATTCAGGCCGTTCTTGAATACTCAAAATCCAAAAACAGGTTCGTCGGATTGGCATTGTTAGTTGGTAATGAGGTATCCAATGAAGCAATGGAATACGCAAAAAACTATTCAAACAAATCAATAGGATATCTCATAATAATCGAAAAACCTGGGATAATTAGTTCTGTTTAACTGTCTTCAAATAACATTTTTAATCAAACTCATGATCCAATTTATTAACGGATCTCGAAAAATCTAGAAAAGACTTTATCCATTCATGATATGCTGTTACACCTTTATCGGTTATTTTGTAAAAAGTGGAATTTGGGGTTTTAATTGACTGAATAAATCCATTATTTTCTAACTCATCCATAAGATTATTTATTCGATCTGATCTCTGTTGCTTTATTCCTGGCAATTTATTTATGATATGATATTTTGATATCGGTGTATCTCTTGAAGAAATACAAAGATATTCTAGGATGGATAGTATGGTATATTCAGGAGACAATCTTTTCTTACTTTTTATGCCCATTCTCTATCCCATTACAGCCCGTATTGATGCAATAGTGATTATATATTGATGTTAATATTTTTTATACATCTTTTTCGAATTACGAATGCTTATCTAAGTTTTTGGTTTACAGGATTAGGTCAGAAGATCATATGTATGATCCTGAATAAACATCTAAGCAACGAATAGACCATTGAAAACAACATCTTATCTACGGGATCCTAATAGCATATCAAAAATTTTTCATAATTTCTTTATTTATAATACATTTGCCATGTAAACCTTCTATCTTAATTATTGTAGAGGATCATCAGCCTTGGCCCGAGTGCAGGTTTGATGGACTAACATTAGTCTCATCGTAAACAAAATTCACAGTTATGTACTATTGATCTCTTTAATATTCATGATATTTTGCTTGACAGGTTCATTTACCTGGTAGCTGGGACATGTTTTTAGTATTGCTATTTGTTGTGGAGTCATAGTCTCAATGTCCTTGCTTTCATATACGTATATAGTGGTAATTGGAAAATTAAATAAATCCTGAAGGATTTTATCAAAACTAATTAAGGCATTGTCGAGCTTTTCTATCAAGAATCTATTGGTCTCTATCAAAAGTCGGACACCTTCCTTGTGTTCATTGACTGCTTTTTCAATGACAGATGCCCATCTATATAGAAATTCATCTGCATGGAGACAGCAGGATGGATTGAACCACTCTTCTGTTGTTCTTAAAAGAATATTACTACTTTTTAACTGAGATTCTTGCCTGGAAGTATAAGAAGACCTGTATAATTTATCACAGTCTTGAAAGCTTGAGTGGTCTTTCAAAAGAACTATTACTAATTCATTATTTTCAATACCATTTTTTATGAAGGGTACGAAATCGCATATTTGAAGGTCCTTTGAGTGGTACACAATAAATGCATGATTTCCTCGTTGCAACGAGTCAAACGATCCCATTACTTTAACACACATGAAACCGCTTTTTTCATATAAAAATAATGAAGTAATATAGTTCAGGTATCAAATAACACAGTTACTTTTGAATTCCTAACATGCATCATTGCAAAGCTTTATTGAAGCTACATAGTAAAATACAGAGAGCAAAAATATTTTCAAAGATTAAAAGAATCAAGTATCTTTAACTCCCATATGCTAGATTAATATTTACTCAATGTGGATGAAACCTTATTAACGCTACAACAAGATTCAACCTGAATTAAACAAAATATACATAAAAAATTAGTACGGTATTCATTTGTAATGTCAAGGGCAGTAATAATGTTACTAGGACTCTTAATTAAAGTGCTTTACTTTTTTTATATCCAAATTTCTAAAATGTAATAATGGTTAAAATTAGATCAAAAATATTCAGAAATAATGAAGTACAAGCACTTGTGCAGGAAAACCGTCAGTTGATAAAATCAAAATGGAAATTAATTCCAGATCCCATTGTTTGGACTTGGGAAGAAATTCGATATAACCAACATGAGATTAACAATCTTAGAAAAATATTAAATTCAAGAATTTTAAAAATGAATAAGAATTGGCTTAAAAAAGCAGACAATTCGGATTTATTCGACTGCAACAGCAATAAATCAATTTCACATGAAAAATATGCCCACGTCATGATAAAGAATCTCAGACAAAATAATAATAGCGGTAAATTGAACTGTTGTCAGTCTGAGGGTCTGTGATAAATTATAGATACAAGGAGAAGTGGTAGTAAAAATGAATATTACAATTTCTGAATCATTAATGATCTGTGAGGCCAAGTTATGTGGCTGTAATAATAAAAAGAAAGTGGTATATGGATTTTCTGAACCGGTTCATGGTTTATGCATTGATAAAAATCAACTAATATCGTCACAGATTCAAGCTTGCCGAAATTTAATACCAAATATAACTGATGAAACTGAATTAAAGACTGTACAGAAAGAGTTGGAGGAGCTAAATACTATAAATGAATATTCATTTCCTCAAAAATAGATACTTTTTAAACTTTTTTCTAAATGTCTAAAATAATAGAAACATTTATTACATGAATTTCAAAAAAAAATTTACCGTACCACATATCTTTAGATCAAACAAAAACTACTCCATATCCCTGAAAGACTCCGGAATCTCGATCCCAATCCGATAAATAGTAGACAAACCAAAGAAATAAGGTTACTCATATTCCAGATGAAAAGTCAATTTTTTAGAATTTGAAAGATGGTAACAGGTTAATTAAATCTGTTGACTTTCCATACAAGAGGGTAACTTACCACCATGACTTTCACGGAAGGCTATTAGCATTTGATTCTTTACTTCTTCATGATTCTTTGTAATTAAATAACTAAAGCGTTTTGCCTTACCAACACAAGGATCATACATAAATTCTAACAATGATTGTTTTACATTCATACTGCTACCAATATACAAGATTTTCATACTGGCGTGAACTTTAAACACTCCAGCCTGATCAGGTACGGTAGAAGATATAATTTCAGGGTCACCAAAATCTAACCAATCAGACCAGATTTGTTCTTCATTATCTTTGTTTTGCATATCTTTCTATTAACTTCCTACACTAGCATATAAAAATAATCCAAATCTAATCTTAAAGCATACATATTCATGATTTATTTCTTACCTTGAAAGTATTATCAACCACAATAGGATTAATTGTTATTTAGAAATCACTTATTCCGAATTAAGATATTTGAGTGTTTAATTGATGACACAGTTCTAATAAAATTTTCAAAATTGGAATTTTTTTATATAGTTAAAATTTGAACACACATACCAACGTGATCTAATACTATATTGAATTTTGCAGAAACTATTTAGATTCGAGCTGATAAATAGACATTATTTCATCCTTTCATTGTTCTGATTCTAGTAAAGTAATTAGATCTTGATTTTTTAAAAAAACACATTTACTGTTGTATTAATTAGTCTATTAACATATGTCCGAAAATTACACTGAGGTGGCTGTTGTTACGGGTAGTTCATCAGGTATTGGATTTGAGACATGTTTAGAGATTGGTAGGAATGGATTTATTGTTTGTGCTACCATGAGAGACACGCAAAAATCTAAAGAACTTGAAAAAAAAGCAGAAAAAGAAAAGATTTCGCTAAAAGTGTATGAAATGGACGTCAATCACGATTTTTCGGTGAAAAATACTATTTCAGATATTGTAAAAAGTTATGGCAGAATAGATGTTGTGGTAAATAATGCTGGCTATGGTCTTTTTGGTGCTGTTGAGGATCTATCAATTCAAGATATCAAGAGTCAATTCGAGACAAATGTCTTTGGCATTATAAGGGTAATCCAAAATGTCCTTCCTGCAATGAGAATGCAGTGTAGTGGAACGATAGTAAATATAAGTTCGCTTGCAGGTATAGCAGGATTTCCTTCTCAGAGCATTTATTGCGGTACAAAATATGCTGTGGAGGGAATATCAGAGGCATTATCTTATGAATTAGGCCCATTAGGTATTAAGGTAGTGTTGATAGAACCAGGCGTAATTAATACTGAATTTGTACAAGACCTTGTTGTTCCTGATTTTAAGTATGATATCAATAAGAATGGCAAGATTATTAAAAACAATGAATCTGAGAATCAAAAATCGTCTGAATCTCTATACAATAAAACAATAGCTAAATTCTTAGAGTTTTACTTTAATGCCATGAGTAAAGCTCCCGGTCCGAACTTGGTCGCTACCGAAATACTAGCATCATATACAAAAGTAAACAGTAAAGAATATTCGGGAAATTTATTAAGGGTGCCAATTGGATCTGACGCCACAAAATACTCAAAACTTAAGAAAGATTTGTCAGACACTGAATTTCACAATTTAATAGTTGATAATTTGTTGAAATAGCAATCTTTTCTTTAGTATAATGGATCTTTCTCTAATCAAAGAACAACAAAAAAATTACTATAGTATAATAAGAATAATGAGATATTTTCTATAACTAGGTAATGGAGAAATGGCTCCGGTGTGAAGACTATTATAACAATCAGATCCCTTAATTTATGAGAATAAAAGAAAAAAATGAAACCATATTTCAAACTAGTAAATAAATTGTTCAAAGTTTATACAGGGTTATAATTTACACTGTTTTTAGATATACTAGGATAAAAAGGATAAGAGATAGTGAAGGCGACAAAATTATCATTGTATCCAAGATGTGACTTTATATAAAATTGCATATTTAAAAAAAAGTATTTGCAAAATAATGAAATCTAGAAAGTTGTCATTTTTGCATCAACATCATTTGAGGTTATTATAATGTCTATGATATTCAAATGACTAATGGAATCTTTTAATGGGTAATTATCTATTGTTTTCATCAGCTCATTGTATAAATCTCTCATTTTAAGATACACCAAATATTATTGTGAATAAATCCTATAACACATAGGATTTGAAAGTAATTGTCTCGTTTTGGCAAAAGATCTTTGGCTAAGGATGAAAAGAAGGATCTAATTATTTTTTCATTTCTATTTTTCTAGCTTTTCTTCCTGAAAGTACAATTTTTTGTTTGACAAGATCACTTGCTATGATTATTCTAGCCATTTCTACACTTCTCCTAGCCAAATCCTTTGCGCCTTCTTTTAAATCACTACTATTCTCAACATCGGAGATATTATTTTCCATATCTTCTGCAGACCACCCTCTAGAATGAGCGATGAACGGGAATTGAGGAAATAGGAAACCAAGTTCTGCAAAAAAGCCAAGCATGTGGCCAGCAACATCCTGAACGTTATCCTGACCACCAGTTATAATAAAGGAGGCTATCTTATTCTTGATAAGGATTTTATTTCTGACGGTGATTTGATTCTGAATACAATTTAGTCGTTCAGCCATTTTATAATACAGTGAACTTGCCGCACCCCACCGAATTGGAGTTGACAAAATAATGACATCAGCCCAATGGACAAGTGCTTCGTAAACCTTATCCAATTGATCATTAGAATCCATTTGTGTAATAGAGCATGGCCAAGTACAAGCTTGGGCACTTTTAGAATAATAACCCTCACAGCTTTTAAAGTTCAGATCATTTAAGCTTATCAACATAGTATTGCAATTCAAATCATTTTTTGCATATTCTAAGGCAATTTTGAGCAATTTTTCAGAGGTTGAATATCGGGGATTCTGTTTGTCCATTATTGTGGTAGAGATACCTACTACCCTAATAGGACCAGAGGTACGTACAGGTTCTCTAGATATAGGATGAGAAGGATGTGGTAGTTTATTTCGAGTTGTAGTAGGATTGAGATCGATGTATAAATCATTCTTCTCGATTTTAAGCCTATAACGAGGAACTCTATCATCTTCAAATCCAGGCTCGCCAAATCCAGTTATTCGATGAAATTTCCAGTTATGCCAAGGACACACCACATAATCTTCAGATAATTTCCCTTTTCCTAAGGGCCCTCCCAAGTGATTGCAAATATTAGAAATAGCACCAAATTTTTCATCACAAAAAGACAAAGCAATGGTAAGTTTGTCATTGATCTTAATTTCTCTAAGAGATGGATCCTTAAAATCGTCGACTGTCCCTAACTTATACCAATTTTCGCCACTCATATAGTAATATCATATCTTAATCAAAGTACTTTATTTAAGAATTGAACAAAACTTGACAACTTTGATGTGATCATTTTGTTCTTAAAAGGGATATTAAACTTTAACAAAATGCCTCATTTAATTCAAATAACAGGTACAAATAGAATCGCAATTCATTAATCAAAATCAAAAAACGAACTATGAGGAGAGTGTATCAAAAGACCAAAAAGAATATTATAAGTTTCTTCTTGCAGTCATGTAAGAAAAGATATGTGCATCACCATTATTGTTCTTAAAATCAATAATCAACCATACCTAATTATCTATGATTAAACCAAATTTTTCATATCTAGTTTCTTAAACAGTAAAGTAATTACTTGGGCGGCATGGACAATACTTTCAATCGTATCATAATATAAATTCTTGTTGAACCCATCAAAATAAATTGTCTTGCTTATTTCAATCGATTCCAAATTCTCTATTTCAATATCTTTAATATCAACCTGGGTATCAGATGGGTTATTTTTATCCAAGAATGCATAGTTTAAATTCATTTGCAAGAGTGCTAATTGGATATCGCTAAGAAATTCAAAACCTTTATCTTTGAATTTGGAAATAACATTAAAAGTATTTTCATTAAATCGATAATAAGTGGATAGTTTGATAAGCTCTTCACTTTTGAAAATTGCAATGTTGTAGCCAAAATCATTTGATTTTACAGAGCCAATAAAATCTATCCCAAAAGATTCCCCCAGTGACTCATCTTGATCTAACTTTAGACCTGCTAATTCGGTCCATTTGTAAATTTTATTTAATATTTCCTGCATATCCATCTATCTACTAGAATTTTGAAGATAATAAATGGTCAGGTAATTTTATAAAATAGATTTTCTCCATATTCATACAACATTGCAAAAGAAATCCTAACTGTAATTTTATGGCCATATAATTATACATTTCTTTAACTTAACTTAGGGTTAAAAGCACAATATATTACATCAATAATAATTGCTACCACTAGACAGCAGCGTAATATACGACATCAAAAAACATCAAAAATCTTTGCTCTTTCAATACAAGGTGTTTAGTCTTTATGAAGTTTTTTTCTATATTAATAGAGTAGTAATAAACAAAGAAATTATATACTATTACATTAATTTTCTCTTGTATGAATAAATTTAGCGCATTTGTAGTTTTGAGCGTAATTGCAGCAGCTGCTCTCATGGGAGGAGCTATGATGGCACCAGTATTTGCACAAGACAACATGACCATGACAATGGATGGTAACTCAACCATGCCGATGGACCATGGCAATATGACTATGAGTTATGATAACTCAACTGATATGGCCAGCAACTCAACAATGTAATAGACCCTATATTTTTAGGTAGAAGTTTTATTACTTTTTTTGATTATATTTAGTCCACATTTTTTTGCAAATACCTTTAGATTATAACACAAATATCTCTATCGAGTGATTGGACCAAGATTGGATCTCCATAACAAAATACTAGCAGGTGAATTTATTGTAGATGGATATCAAAACCAATGGCTAAGGGATCCAAGGTAACGATTAGAAAAAATACTTTGGAATCAAATGCAGTGTTTTAAAACTTTCGGGTCACTACTTAACAGCCACTTTTTTAGGAGTCACTTTTAACAGGATCCTCTCTTCTCCTTCAATTCTCAATGGATATGTATCTTTATCCAAATATTTTTTTGCCATTTTATCAATATGATCTTCGGCCTCTTGTCCAGTAATTTGCTCCGTTACTTCTCCTCGTATGCTGACCATATGATAAATATTGTTTCTATCCACCACAGAAATAGCAATTCGCGGATCTTTTTCAATATTTTTTTGTTTTACTCTACCCATTGCAGTATTAATAAGAATTGAATCATCCGCTATGTCAATCCATACCGGAGTTATTTGGGGAGATCCATATTTCATCAAAGTTGTTACAAAAGCAATATTCTTATCCTCGAAGAATTTTCTGGTTGCAGAGTCAAAATTCTTGTTGTCATGCAAATCCATTCAACTAAATATTTTTGATCTTGATTGTTTTTATATATGATATAATGGAAAGCCAACTTAATAATGGAACTAACAAATGACATTTAGAATAAAGTCGCTGACAGTGAGAAATGAAATCAAATAATATGGATGCATTGATTCAATATTCAGACAAAAAAGTCTTTGTTCTATTAAATCTAAATCTAAATTTCAGTCGAATTATCTCAATTTTATTGGAATATTATGATCAGTTTTAAATAACAATTTGTTTAAATGAGTACTACTAGCATGCACCCTTTGAGCATTTCAATCACGCTGCAAGATGATTGTGTAATAGATGTCAAAATTCTTCCAGATAGTTTGTATGACAAAACAATGACTTCTACTACATTTGTGTTGATTACCAAAACTTTTAGTTGTGTTAAATATTGACTTAATATAAATAATTCTTGGTACTATCATCTAGGGAAATAACGTCTAGCTAAAAGATCATTTTGATTCTGTGAAGAATATAAAAAAAGAAAATAATTTTAAACAATTTGACTATTGCTAGATATACAACATTACAATAAAGGCGAAGAAGTATATTAAATATTACAAATGCTCATACGGGTCATACATCTGATGCAAATGAAAATAAGAGTTAAAAGGATCAATGAGAATATCTAAAAATTCTTGTAATGTAATCTATAAATGATTATCAGGTGTAAAAAAAAGGACCCTCGCCAAAGGAACATACGCGATGAATGGGAGGTAAACAATAGTAATTTACATTCATGCCATAAGCAACAGTGAATTAATTAAAGGTAAAAGTGTTAATCTCTTGTTCAAATAACTCACGAATGCGTTTATTTATACAGAATGTAAAAACATGTAGGGTTCAAAACACCTATTTATACTAATTTATTAAAATCGTCTTCTCATTCATCTTTTGCTATGCTATCATTTAACGGGAACATCAATACTGACTTTCCCTTTTGAGAATAATAAAACAACGATTTGTAAAGACCATCAATTCCTCGTACTCTAATATTAAGAGAAATGAAAATTATAGTGATAAAAAAGATGGATCAATCTTCACTATTCTTATTTCATTTTGTAAGTATAGAACAAGAGCAAGGTTGAGGAATGTTTAATTAAATAAACTGTTCTCCAATGCTTTATTGATTTACATAAACAGTACAATAAGATAAAGATTGCCAACTTTTAATTACCAGTAGATAATATGCTTCTCATTTTACTGGCAAGGTTTATTCATCTAAACATACATTTTCCTTTACCACATCTATTATGAGAAGGTATCAAAAAGCTCAAAACTATCAAAACTATTTATCCACATAAACAAAAAGCAGGGCAAAGTCTAAATTTAAACTAGTTTCTCTTCACATATATTATTTAGTCATGATGAATTCAAAACTTTTTCATCGTGTTCGCGACTTTCCAGTTTTTGTTTAATAAATACAATGGTTCAATCCATTGGATTTAGGAGCAGTAAATTGATCAGTTGCAGAAAGTCATCAAGGCGAACATAAAATCATTCTACAAAATAAAATAGATGATAAGATATGTCAAACGTGGATTCCACTAGTTTATTTCATCATTAAAATTGATACTAATATGTGTTCCGTCACAGACTGCTTTATTCTTGGAAGCGCCGCATCTGCATAAAGTATAATGTTCTTTTGATGCATTATCATCAATTTTTGTATCATTTAACAATTCAATACCACCTGATACCACATAAGGACCATTGTTTGAAACAGTAATTAGAGGTTTTCGATCTTCTACATCTTTGAATTCTATACTCTCCAATGAATAACTTAATGCTCCAGACGGATATTGACGGATACTCTCAATGATCTCGTCTTTGGTAGCACCATTAGGATTAATCCAAGGTCTCGAATTTAGTCTGAATACAGAGGAGAGTTTTTTAACACAATGGGCGGCATGAGAACACAATGAGCGATTATTATGTATAGTTATGGCAGATCCAACATAACTTTTCTTCGACTTTCTGATCCCAGATAATTCATTACTTTCAGTCTTATTCTCAGTAACGAATTTTATCATGCTATAAGAACCATCACAAAATGGTTTATTCTTTTAAGTGCCGCATCTACACAATGCTACACCTCTCACATTATACAACGCTTCTCCCCGTGAGTTTTGCAAATTTTCAACGATCATTGGCTTTAAATTATTATGCAAATACAAAGGCCCGTTTGGTAGGGGAAGGATTTTAGGAACAGGATCTAATTTTATATCATTATTTTTCGTTTTGGATTTATTTTCATTTTTGATTGATATTTTCATTCAATTCATCTTAACCCTGAATCATTATTCGATAAAAATCTGATCGAGGTAGCACCATTTCCAAAATTCGCCAGGTTCATAAGAATTGATTATTGGATGTCTAGTACAATGATAGTGTTTTGTGCCATGTTTATTGGGAGAAGAATCACAACAGCCTACGCGACCACATGTTAAGCAAAGTTGCAAATGAACCCAATTAGAGCCTATTTTTTCACACTCTTCACAGCCTTTTGTATTGCCGACATCCTTGGCCAGGTCCACTTGTTTCAGATGCCCACATTGATTTGAGTTTTTAATTTGTTCAGACATGACGTAATCGCATGTATTAAGCATTATTAAATTGCGTAGTATTCAGAAAATGACTAGATAATAATTACATTACTCTCACCATTTATCTTGACCACCTTCTTCGCACGGATCCATTCCATTAAACATCAAATTCTAAGGAACTATGTTTAAATTATGTGATTTTTTAGAATGACTTTGAGAAAATTATTGTTAAATTGGTAATTAGGACAGATATTGTATATTGCACTTCATAGATAATTCATCCAGATAATCATAAATAGAGTAATGATTACAGGATATTTTGATATTGACTGATTTTTTGCCAAGGATCATTTATTCTTCTTTTTAGAAAAGAAAGAGAACAAATGATTGCTGTACATAAAATAAGACAAATTCTATATTCACTAATTATTACTAACTAAGTAATTAATTACTACTAAAGTTAAATAATATTTAGTGGTATACTGAATGTGGAAAAATTAACTTTTGAAAATAGACGGGATGACGTCCATACTAATAATACCGCAGATAATGATGAAAATGAAAATGAAAATAAAAGGATAACACCTAAGAATAGTAAAAATACATTTAATATTAGATTAATTAATAGAATAATTGACAGCGTAACAACAACAGAGGGAGAAGGGTTTATAGTTCATAGATCATTTCCAACAAATACATTATCACACTTTGACCCTTTCTTGCTCTTAGACGAAATGGGTCCGATGGACTTGAAACCAGGAGAGGCAAAGGGTGCGCCGGATCATCCCCATAAAGGTTTTGAAACTGTTACATACATGCTCTCCGGAAATTTTGTACACAAAGATTCACACGGACGTTCAGGTTGGCTGAATCCTGGCGATGTTCAATGGATGACAGCAGGGTCGGGGGTAATTCATTCAGAAATGCCCTCAAAAGCTATGATAGAGAAAGGTGGAACACTTCACGGCTTGCAGTTATGGATAAACCTGCCCAGAAAAGACAAGTCGGCTGCATCTAGCTATCAAGAAATATCCGCTTCAAAAATTCCAATTGTGCAAATTCCAGGAGGAAAAGGACAAATAAAGGTAATCGCAGGAAGATACAATGAAACTGAGTCAAAGATCGATACAAAGATATCAATTATATACCTTCATATAATTCTGGAGCCAGGTACAACAATTCAAGTTCCCGTGAATCCAAAACACAACATCTTTGCCTATATATTGAGCGGAATTGCATCATTTGATGAAAAAAATAATCCACAGGCAAAGAAAGGCCAGATAGTAATATTTGAGAAATTCGGAGACTCCATTATAATTAAAACCGCTCCCAATGCTAAAGAAGTATTACAAATATTACTAATTGGTGGAAGTCCATTGAATGAACCCATAGTACGGTATGGACCGTTTGTTATGAATAGTAAAGAGGAGATATATCAAGCCATTGAGGACTATAGAAGTGGTAAACTTGGAAGTATCATCCGCTAGATCAAATTTTGTTTTTTTCTGACAATAATAGAATGTCTTTAGTAAAACCTTAAATCATGAGTTTATCTGTTTCCAAGCCATATAATATTGAATATCTTATTGTGTGTATTCGCAAACCAATTTTCAAAAGTAGTAAAATAAAGTTGTAAAATGTAGTAAGTATGAGTTATAGGATTAAAAAAAGACCAGTCACCCTTCACTAAATCTATTTTGTAAATTTTTTACAGAGAGACCATCAATCATAAATTGATTGAATTTTTGTATTATAATATCACCAGTGTATCAAAAAAAGAAATTACATTTATAAAGTAGATCCATTCTTAAACTAAGAAATTCAATAAAATTTTTTTGTAGCATGAGAATCTTTATTCCAATGTTTACCATAGTTAGTTGCTTGGATGATTTGAGTAATCAAATAACTCTTGCGTAATAAAATTGTTATTTATCAGTTCAAGTACAGGTTTATTGTATGAAATGACCAGACAGAATAGAAAAGTTAACCAGAGTCATAGTAATTTATGCTTGGAAGCAAAAAAAGAAAGTAAATTTTGGTTAAATAGATTGGCGTTAAATAATTTAATAGATTAGGATTAGTATGTTTCCAGATCCAACAGAGTCAATTTCTGAAGTTGTATTTCCGACTTTTAGAAATATACTTGTAACTCATGATGGTGAAGAAAAATCCAACAAGGCGATCAATTATGCAATATATTTGTCAAACTTGTCAGGGGCTGAGATTACAATCTTACAAATAGTAAACCGTTCTCGTCAATTAGCAGACATTTCTGAGTTTAAAAATTCTAATGAAAAATCAGGTACATCAGAGGCAATATCATCATTTTCATCGAAGTCCTTATCCACAAAGCCACGATCGGAAGATACATCGGCTATCCAACTGCCATCTGAGGCTGATCAAATATTTTCAAAAGAAATAGAAGAGGATTTGGTCGAATCGGTTAAAACTAAGATCAATAAAATAAAAGAGGCGGGATGTAAAAATAAAGTCGCTTACAAGATTAAAATCGGGGATGTAGTACAAGAAATAGTTAATGAAGTAAATCAGCAGGATTATGATTTGCTTATCCTTACGTCTTCGCATCTTAGTTCATGGATAGATTCATTATTTAGTGACGCAAGAAAAATTATTAGCAAAATAAACACTAGTGTTCTCATACCTTCCTAAACGCATTTAAGCGTATCCAAAAAATAAATAAATTGAAAGGTAACTGAAAACAAAGTTTAAGAATAAAAATGTCAATTCTCGAAGGAAGAAACTTCATACCATTCATGGAGTTGTATTATCAAAGCCTGATAAGATTAATTTGGAATAGTCGAAAATACAACCCATCTTATCTGAATGCCTTCACAGAAACTCAGATTATGAATCAAGATAATTATTTAAGGTAAGTTGTCTTTTATCACAGTTCTTGAATTTAGTATTATAAGGGAATTTATTTTCTTTCAGTTCGGGAAAACCATTGATCATGCCGTTTTCTAAAACTTTGGATGCAATATTATTTAAAAAAGTAGATTCGAGACTACGCTCCATTGATAAATTATTGTCATGTCGTAGAGGTTCTGAAAATCCATAAATCTTTTTGTAATGATTAATTGAAAAATCTAAATTCATATTTAATAACGCAAACACCATTTTCAATCGATCCCAAATATCATATCGGAGTCGCAGAAATGCACCAAAAACATTCTTAATTCCAGCTACTTTGCAAAGGGAAATTATAGTATCTATATTTTCATTAGAGTCCGTGACCAGTGGAATAATAGGATCGATGTTAACAGCACATTGTATCCGTTTACTAATGAATTTTTCCATAACTTTAAACATTGATGCTGTAGGAGGTGTACCAGGCTCTAAAATGCGTCGTATTTTCTCATCAGCAGTAGTAATTGACCACACAATAAAGCATTTATCGCGATAATCTGCATGAAGATCTAAATCTCGAGCAATTAGAGTTGATTTTGTGAAGATGTAGTAGGGAACATCATATTTTTGCAGAATTTTGACGCATTTACGAGTCAACTCAAACTTCATTTCTGCTGGTTGATAAGCATCAGTTGCTGAAGATACCATTACGGGTAGTATATCACCAGATCTCCAGTTTCTAATTTCATTTTCAAGGATTTCAGGTGCATTATTTTTTGCATATATCTTATTATAAAATTCGGGCGACCATTCGTAAGTAGCATAACAATATCCACATCGATGTTGACAACCTTGATAAACATTCAAAGTATGACCATGATACTTACCAATAGTAAAAGGGTGTAAAATTGTTTTACTTCTTTTAGCAATAAATACTGGAGGTGCATTCTTGTTATACCAGAAGTTCATGTTCTAAATATTGACATTATTATAATTAAACATAAATGAAAGTCATTTATTGAAGGTATTTGACTCAGTCACAGGATATAATGGGTTACTGGTTGAAGGAGAATAACTCTGGTTGTATAATTATATCATTAAAAGCTCAAAGTTTTTACCTTTACATAGTTCTTTATATCATTCAGTGTATCTTAAAGTACAATTTTGGATTCGCCCAAATCTTTTTTTACATTGACACGAGATTAATACTATTTATTCCAATAAGATCCACTGTAATTTTTCATCACAATTTAGGAAATATTGAAATAATTTGGTTATAGGGTAAATTGTCATTCTTACCCTTGATGAGGTTTGAAATCAAGGAATAAAAACCATCTATTGTATTATTATAGATATTGTTAATATTTCTAACAAATAATTTAGTATCTTTAATCCTTTTTATCTAAAAAAATATATCTTTTGCTTAATAAAATCTAAACTACTGTTTACAAGTACCATACCTAAGTTCGAACATCATATAGAAGTTAACCACATACCTGACTACTTCAAATCCCAATATTAATAAGAACAAGTATTGAGAATTTTCCGTAGTAAAAAAATGGTTTCTGATATAAAATGGCATAAACGTAATTAAAATGGAAATTATTGGAAATCCATATATAGGTGACTAATATATAATATAATTCCTGCTACCACATGGGATTAATATCTCATCAAAATGATGAATACCCACTTTGAGAGATGGATTAAGGCTACATTCATGTGATAAGTATTTCCATAGGATCACATAATTGAGGCCCTACGGAAATACAAAAGCGTGAAGGGTTAACGAGACACCTATTGATGCCTTTTTCCATTCTCCGTATTTAATTAGGCTCACAGAATTCAAGCATTTATGTTATGGAGCAAACATGGATTGGCTAAAAAGACAATTTGTTTAATATTTTTACAAATTGTTTTCTTCAACATCGTCGTTATCACTCTCGTCACTACGTTCCCTATCCCTGTCAGCAGTGTCACTGCTTCTGACTCCATCTCCATCACTATCTCCATCACTATCTCCATCACTATCACCGTTATCAAGGCTATTGATATCACCCGAGGTGTCCGGCTTTGAGGCATCAAGAAATTGAAATGAATTTATTATGTGATTGAATACTTCTTGACTGGGTCGTGAATCAAATGTGCTAACGATATTTTGATAGGTAAATACAAATAGTGCATCATCATGTATTAGGATTATTCTTTCTAATCCTCGATCAGGAACATCAGGTATTCCCTCTAAGACAGTTAGTACGGAAGCAGTATCAGCACCATCTATGAAATATTTATTCTCTTCAATTTGTCCAATGATTCTTTCCTTTGAAGGCAAAATAAGCTCGACAATCTCTTTTGGTCCGCCTAATTTTTCAACTAATTCTGCATCCGAGTTAGATTGCGATTTCATAACCCTGAATGAACTATTACCATTGATTACAGCAACTTCAGAATTTTTTTCAAATCTATTTATTTTTTCATCCAAGGTCCAATTTGAAGGGTATTCAAAACTGACTCCCAATCGAGCATCTGCATATGTTGTATAATTTGAGGGCACATTGGTAAGTTTGGCTGTGGTTGGAGATCCTAAAACATATTCATTTTGATGATATGCTATGGTAACCAATCCCAAGATAAAAACAATATTCAGAAAGAATGATAACTTTAAATCATACATCCATAAATTATTACAAATTTCAATTTAAATAAGCTAATGCAAGATTCTTCATAAGATTTTTCTATTTTACTGATCTAAAAGTATCTTTAATCCATAGAATCTGAAGTTTTATGATTTACTAAACGAAAGGATATTGTGTTACATTGTATCTTATTACAAGGAATGTATGATTGTAAATTATTCATTTTCCTTTCTTTCGTCTGTCAAAATTAGCCTTAGCAAATGCAACTATGATTTTCTGGTAAATAAGCCTACAGAAAAATCATATCTCCAAAATATTTTAAATTGGTTACTGATAGTTATTGGATTTATTACTGTAACTGTTAGGTTTATTGGCCCAGTCAAATAACCTAAGTAGGATACTCTAGAAATTTCAAATTCGGGTCATCTTTCCCTCTAAATACTCTGTGAGTATCGGTTTTGTTATGGAGACTCCGGTAGTTCTATGACTGTCAGGATTGACGGAAAGGTGTATACCAATTGGTGTTGTTTTCAAGAAAATTAGTCCTTAAATAGCGGAGGCGGAATCATTTCAAACAGATAATTAATTCATTTGTATCAAAACGAGGATTCATAAATTGTTTGCTACCACTAGCACCTGACAAGACGATGTCAACAGAATCATTAGAAATTCCCATGGCGCATATATCATTTTAGTAAGAATGATCAAGGTATTATCCTATCTTATGGAAATACTACCTAGTAGTTTTTAAGTAAAAAATGGTGGAGCAACATCCACTCAAGATATAAATTGTCTCACCCCATCAGAATTAAAGACACTGAAGGATAGAATACCTCACCACACTTTTCGAATAATTTTTTGAATCCACCCTCAAAATCCCATTACAGATCATAAAACACATTAGATTCATCATTCAATTCGAATATACTCAATTTTGATTCTACTATCTGATAACTGTCTGCTGATGAAAAAAGATAAAGACTAAAATCCATCGCGTCACTTACTATTTCCAAATAATAATCTGTTTCCTTTTATCCCCTGAGTATTGAAATTGTCATTTATGAACAGATCACAGCTTTTTTTGTAAATAGGTAAAGTTAACCCTAAGTGAAATAATTATCAATATCTGACTTTGACCAACATATAGAACTCAAGCTTTGTCTATTACTTATGTAAATGACAGCAATGATGTCAGTATTATCATTTTTTTAAATTCTTATCACTATTACCACAAGAATGAAACCTTTTTGCAATTTAGTTCAGATCCAATTAAAATTCATATATTGGAGATGATAGAGCATAACTAAACCGTTCGATAATTGTTGACAACATCATAATCAAATTCAGATCTATTACGACTTTTGACATACAGACATGTTAGTAGCAATTCCACTTCTAAAAATAATATTATATGTTAAAATAACTGACCTCGTTAAACAAATACAATTTCACAGTGAGTAAAAACATTTTTAGTTTTCACTTAATTCCAAATAGCCGTTTTGAAAGTTAGTATCCCAACATAATTCATTCAGTAATCAAAGTCTACTGTATCGCAAATAGATGACAGTAATATAGTAATATACATACTAGTATATTACAATGGAATCAGATTATAAATTCAAATATGTAGATGAGTATATTACAAATCTATTGGATGGTCATGTTGTACTCCAATATGAGGATGTGGATTTGAAGGGTGAAAAAAAACCGGTGGAATATGTTGACAAAATTGAAAAATGGCTCGAATTTCGAAATAGAGTCAGAGAAGAAGATCCGGACGAATTTACAAAACTCACCGATGAATTATTTACACATTTACTTGCAATTAGACTAGCTGGTGTAATTGTAGATCATAGCTGTGAGTATTGTAATGTGGCAATGGATAATGGATCTGCTTCAAATTATTCGAGTGTTAGAGACGAATCGACTACTCCGACCCTCTGATATTTTTGAATAACCGATAATTCGATTTTTTCTTACTTTGTATGGTCTATCACTTAATTAAAGCAGATATATAAAGGTAAGTTTTTAAACTAGATTATCCAAATAGTTGCAGGGGAGCAGGAACATTAATTGGAAGAACGAATGATCAGTCAATGTCAAGACACGGGCAAATTAAACATCAAGCGGGTTTTAATGCTTGAAGATATGTCATGTAAATGCTGTCCGGTTTTTAATACATTCAACATTATCGGAAAGAAGTTTTCGATTCTGATATTACGTAATATGATTTACAATGGTCATAAGAGATTTAACGAATTTTTAAATACCATTGAAGAAATAAACCCTAAAACACTCTCCATTCGATTAAAAGAGATGGAAGGTGACGGTCTCATAACCCGCAGGGTTTACAATGAAACACCTATAAGAATAGAGTATGAACTGACTCAAAAGGGCAAGGAGTTACAACCTATATTAGAACAAATGGCCCTCTTTTCAATAAAGTACTGCTCTGAACAGGTTTTTGATAATCCCGACTCTTCTAAAATCAACAAGGTAACCGCGCGCGTATTTGAGGAATCCCAGAGAATGAGAAATACTGTTTATCATGTGGAAAGAAAGTAAGGCTAATCCAGGCAGAATTTTATCAACCAAATGTTGATTTATATACAATTTAGATAATAAATACAGTAATCAAGAATTTTCTAAGAACTGAATTTCATCTAGCATGTAAGAAAATGCGATATTGGTTACGTGGGCTTAACCAACTTACCTTTCTCTCACCTACCATTTTAAATACTTACCTTATTATAGTTAATAACACAAGGTAAGTCAATTATGGAAAATAAAGATGTAAAACGGAATAATATGATAAATCAAACAATAGTAGTCAGTCGTAATGCATGGACTACTCTTGCCATTCTAAGTGGAACTCTTTTAACAGTATTCTTTTCAGAAACGATGTTATTACCAGCTATCCCTGACATCATAACAGATCTTAATATAACGTATGGGACAGCGGCATGGATTTTTAGTGCATATCTCATAGTTGCAGCAGTGATGACACCCATTGCAGGGAGACTTTCGGATCTATATGGAAAGAAAAAGGTATTGCTAACTCTTTTAGCAGTTTACATTGCAGGGTTAGCGGCAGGAGGTTTTGCTGATAACATTACCATGTTGCTCGCGACCAGAATTATCCAGGGTTTTGGGTTGGCGGCTATACCTGCTGCTTTCAGTTTACTAAGAGATACATTCCCTCCTGCCAAATTATCGATAGCGGTAGGTGTATTTGGGTCAGCATATTCGGCCGGTTCTGTTATAGGTCTACTCATCGGAGCAACCATTATACAACACTTTGGATGGCATGCCACATTTTTGGCCATTATACCATTTTCAATAATTGTTGCTTTATTAATAGCCAAATTTGTTAAGGAACAAAATAATCCTAGTAAGATATCAAATCAAGCAAATGATACAAAATCTGCAAAAGCTGGTGGTAGGTCATCCATATTAGATTTCAAAGGAATAATAACACTTTCTGCTACAATCACATCTTTCCTTATTGCGCTTACAGCAATACAAATAGGAATTACAAATGAGAATATTCCTTTGATATCCAGTTCATTTGCTATCTCGGCAATCTCTTTAGCTCTATTCGCTACAATTGAAAGGAAAATATTTAACCCATTTGTAAATTTGAATCTTCTCAAACACAAAGTTCTCTTACCATCATATATTTTGCTAGTAGCAACAGGAATCACGATGTTCATGATATATCCTACTATAGTCCAGATTGTGAGAAGCCCGGCCCCATGGGGATTTGGAGGTAGCTCTGTGGATGCAGCAAACGTTCAACTTCCATTCATGATTGCATTTTTGATCTTCGCTAGCATAACCCCATTAATAATCAATAAAATAGGCAGTGCAAGACCAGCATTAATAGGTGGAATCATTAGCTTAACTGGAGGAATAGGATTATCATTGTTCCATTCAAGCGGAATCCAGTTGTCTACTAGTTTGGCAATAGTAGCTACAGGATTGTCGCTGACAATGACAGCGACTTGGAACTTGGTGGTATCAGGAGCAACTAAAGAATTTACAGGAATTTCAGTTGGCGTTGGAGCCCTGTTATTGTTCATTGGGATGGCCATTGGACCAGCATTGGCAGGAGTCTATATGTCAGACCATGTGACAAACGGGCCTTTGGAAACTTATCCGTCTCCCAAGTCCTATGTAAACATATTCCTTACTGCAAGCTTACTTTCAGTAATAGCAATAGTGGTATCTTTGTTCCTAATTAAGAAAACAAAGAATATTGCTAATACGAGTAATAAACATTCTGACAAATAAGTGTATAAGACACTTCAAATAATTTTTTATCATTACCATTCGTTTATGATTTTGATCAGATTATAAGATTTGCATGCTATAGGATTAACTTTTTGTAAACTTGCGTAATGAGATAAAAACGGGCAATTCCGGGGAAAAATTAACCAATCATCTAATGACAGAAAATTAACATTGTTAGAAGTTAAATTTATGAAGTATTATTATCTTAACGTAGGTAAAAAAAGGCGATATTTTTGTCTATTTCATAAGCAAAATTCAAGCAAAGAATAAATAATTAATAAAAATCTATATTACCATCTCGTAATTTTTACAAATTATGGAAATTATGAAAAATGTGTTACTCATAATTGGGTTGATAATGGTCATCTTTATCATTCCTGCTAGCATGATGCAATCCGGTCTTGTGTTAGCTCAAAGAAATAACTTTCAGTTTGGAGGTCAAGGAGGTCAGCTAGGTCAAGGAGGTCAGCTAGGTCAAGGAGGTCAGCTAGGTCAAGGAGGTCAGCTAGGTCAAGGAGGTCAGCTAGGTCAAGGAGGCCTGGAGACAAGAAATAACTTGCAACATCAAAGTGGTGAGGGATGTCAAGAAGGAGCAAAAAATGTTGATGTACAAAAATGTCAAGTTCAAAATAAGAACACAAATATAGAGGGATGTCAAGAAGGAGCAAAAAATGTTGATGTACAAAAATGTCACATCGGTCCGACCGACATAAGCAATACAAAAGATAATACTAAAAACGTAGTAGTAACCAATCCTTCAACCTCATCATCTTCTTCATCTTCATCGTCTGACGACTCTTCATCTTCATCTTCATCGGATGAATCAACTTCATTAAAGGGCAATACTTACATTGTACATGGACCTATCGTGAATTCAGGAGGTAGTCCATTTTCTTCGACTGCTTCTTGTCATAGCAATGATTCTATTCTAGGTGGCGGATATGTTTACGGAATTTCTGACGGAAACATAATTTCAGTTTCGTCAATCCCAGATACGCTCACTTCATATACAACGACAATAAATTCGGATTCAACAGCAGATTCTGCACTTTCCGTTCAATCTTATGCCGTATGCTACAACAATCCTTAATTTTTTTTGATAAAAATACAACATCAATAACTTATTCTTGGAAAAATCAAATTTTTTAACGAATACCGTTTAATATTGTAATCTAGACTCTACAATATCGGCCAGCTCTTAAGATAAGAAGATAAGGATATTCCCCATATTAATTGAATTAAGCTGCTTTATCGATTATTACGTCGTTTTCCTAAAATGTATATCTATTTTCACCTTATAATATTTTGAATTACTTCTGATAACTCTTTTGGAGCTGTGATCATCACATCATGTCCTCTTTTTATGTCATAATAATAATCCCATTTATTCTTCTCATCCACCCCTTGCCTCTCAAACATTCCTTCTCCAAATTCCGCGGAAGTAATGAAAGCCCTGGGAATTTTTTTTGCTTTTTCGTTTTGAATCTTGAGTGGTTCATCATGAGTATGCCATGGCATTGGAACTAATTTAGGTTCCATCCATGCGATATCTTCAGGATTAGTGATCCCAAATTCGTCAGGCGTATAAGATTTGACAAGCCATGGTTTGTTTTGATCTTTCAATGATCTTCCTCTATAGAGGTCGATAAGCCCAGGTACAAGATCGAAAGCAGTTTTCCCATCTTGAGGAATGTATGCATCCAGATAAATCATCAATTGAATTTTGTCGGGGATTACCTCTGCAACTCCACTTATTATCATGCCGGCATAACTATGACCTACTAGGATTACATCAGATAGGTCTTCATATTCAAAGATCTGTAAAATATCTTCTATATGAATATAAAGATCTGTGAATTCATTTACAAGATGACTTCGATCGCCTAATCCAGTAAGTGTTGGGGTATAAATGTTAAACTCATTTGGATTGAAAAACGGCAGTATTTTTTTCCAACACCAACCTCCATGACAAGAACCATGAACAAATACGATATTTCGTTTTGTGTTCATACCACAATGGCTATAACTTTATGGACCAATTAAAGTTAATTGCAGGCAATGTGACTACAAACGCTATTGATAATACCTTCGGTATTTTGTATCAAGTAATAACATCGATAGTTTTGATATGGCATTATTGCTACTATATAATACCTTTTTTACAAACTTTAACAAATATATCAATAGCGAATGGAGAAAAGCCTAAGGATCATAATTTTATTATCCATCCCTATTATTATTGTAACCGCTGGAGTAGCAGTAATTTATGCCCCTTCTGCCTATGTGCAACAGTGTAAACATCAAGCAAGCCAACTTGTAGATAATTTGTACAAGATAGAAGGAGGCAAAGAGAAATTTACCAAATCAGTCCAAAATCAAAAGTTGTCTGAACAAGCACAAGTAATATTACAAAAAATAAGTAAATTAGCAAATCAGTGTCCAGAAATAGGATCATTAACGATAAATAACTTTGATTTATTGAATGATTCAAAGGACAATTTATCAAAACAAGAATATCAGATATAATAAGGCCACCTAACTTTCGGTAATGAGTCTATTTCAATGACAATGGAATTGTCACTTACTATATTTTTGAGAATTAGTACTTTATTACACAGATGCCTTCTTAAGATAGTCGATCAATCTATCCTCCAAATACCATTCTTCTCAATAGTATTATTCTTCTTTGATCTATCAAAGCCGCTTTAGGATAATAAGCATCATCATGACGAATTATTTCTGAAATAGATATAGTTATCGGAGACTTGCGTAGTTCTTTCTCCGAAGGTGTCTGAAATACAACAGAATTTCCGATTCTACCACATGGAAATGAACCTGCTGTAGTATTCCAAACTGTTTCTAATATTTTTGGTAGCAGGCATTCAGAAAGGCGCAGTTTAAAAGTCAAATTGTCTTTGTTTCTTATATCAAAGATGGCAACATTTTTTTTATTGTTTCCGCAGATATCAAGAGATTTAACCCTCTCATACAAAATCCTCGTAAGACTAACGTATTCAGATGTAAAGAACCTAGAATATGACAAATCAATCTTTAATTTTTCTTGAAACATCCATCTCCAATAACGCAAATAAAGTTTTAGGTCGCATAGGATACAACTTTGCTCCTCGGTATTAAATGTGGAGTAGAGAAGATTCTTGTCTGGCAACAACTTAGAGTAGGTATGACAATCATTTTCATCGCATTCTGGCAGTGCTGTCCCCATAACAACCTCTTCCGCCTGTTGATTCCGACTATCGAACCCATCATGGATACTTTTACATTCCAGTTTGACTTCATAAGAATTCCTGTTAAGAAATCCACCCATCCTTTTCAAAGTTATTTCCAAAAAATAGTTGCGTACCACTGGAGAATTTATGAATAATGTATTTATAGTTCCTATTGACCCTACTTCGTCTGACGAAGGTGGATTCCCGTTTTGGTGGTTTAAAACAAATGGATAGACACTCAACTGTATCGTTATTTTTTTTGTATCGATTGTTTTGTCAAAACCGCCTCGAGGTGGATAATAAACTGCACAATTACTGTCGTGAAAAATATCAGAATACCGAGTATCCAAACCCCCGTTGGATTTGAAAGCTCCTTCGCTCATACCACCAAGAAGCTTCCATTTACATCCAGATTCTATCGGAACCCTTATCTTATTTTTTATTTTGTGAACGCACTGAATATCGAAAACAAGAAAACTCTCTATTAGAATTGATATTGGAAAACCATCATCACTTTGAAAAGATATCAAACTAGTATTTTTGTCTAGCAAATGATATGAAACAAATACTTTCTTCAAATTGTGCTCGATGCCTATAGAGATATTTTCAAATTCAAGATCGCTCCAAAAGGAGCCTCTAGAATTATTGCAGGTATCCACAGATAATAATGTAAAAACAAATTGCATTATTAAGATAGATCCCAATCAATTTTTGCAGTTTGTACAGTAAGAAACTACACACATGAAATAATAGAGTTCGCAATCCTTGACTAGTATGTCACAGTAACTATATTCTAATATGTATAGCGGCCAAGTTTATGAATATATAACCAAATATTGATTGTCAGAGATTCGATTAAAAATATCTATTTACGTCAATTCATTGTAGAACACAAGACAACCCAATTCGTTCTAAGATTAAAAAATAAATACACCTCATTGACAAGAGGATCACTATTTCGACGTTAAATCGATGCTCTATCACCTATTGATCGGATCAAGATCGAATTTAGGAAACAAATTTAGGAAAAAAACTCGATTTATTATATATATGGTTAAAGACTAGAAATTGTACTAATCTAGATTAAGTTTTATTGTTTGTTATTGGGGTTAAATACCAATAACTATAAATATCTTTTAATATATATCTATTTATGAATTCAAGAATTAAAAAGATTGCAACTCTTATAGACCAAGATTTGCATAGCCACGAGGTAAAAATAAAATCAATTCAAACTTTGGTAGCAAACAAAGATCAAATCATACAAGTTAACAAATATTTAAGATCCCTTAGAAGGAGAATTACTTTACCTAACTCGTTCAATTGAAGTTACTAGTACATTTGGACATAATAGAGTTGGATTAATAGGGGATAAAATTGCCTTATTATCTGTGTATTACAAAAAATTAACTAAAACGTAAATCATTTTCCATAGTCTATTTTCAATATTATCAAACATTTTACAATATTTAATATAGGGACACCCGATAGTTTGTGGCCACACACAGTGTGAATCATTGTTTAGTGGTTTGACAATGACCGATTAGAAATTTCAAATATCAGACTCAACGAAGTGTTATTATAAGAATTAGACACTATTTATCAACGTGAAGAAGAAATCTACATTTGCTTCTTTCTTTATTTTTTGTATATTGTTTGGGATGGCGTTATATAATGAACCTATCAAACATATTGTGACAACTTCAACCCAAATTGTATATGCTCATAATTTTCCACCAAATGATTATTCCAAGTTTATAGCATCCTTGGATCAATTTCAAGTAGAATCAAATCTGATCAAAGAGAATCTTGTCAACAATAACATTTCTCTTGCCCAAAAACATGCTAATGAAGCAAATAGTATTTACTATTGGGACCTTTTGGTGGACATAGTAAAACAAAATAAGACAATTGGAGATGAATTGAAAGTGGGAATAGGAGATCTCCGTAATTCAACTTTATCACTTTCAGAGGGGAAAGCCACCGAAGCCCTCAGACAGCAGGCTATTCAACAATCAGACAAACTTGTAAATTTGATTAATTCAAGTGCAGACAAAATTATTACTGATGCTGCGGCGTTAAGACAGACTGAAAGTTCTGATCCATTTAGTCAGATTTCAGGATTTTTCGCTAATCTATTCGGCACTGCAAATAATTCCAATGATACAAGCAATTCCATACATCCAATCAGATTTGCAGACCTACTGGATAATGTGCTTCGAAATTACGGGGATGCATACAATGTTAAATTTGACATGACAGACATGGCTAACATGGCTAATATAGCTTCTACGAATGATACCTCATCTACTATGAGTCACAATATGACAGGTAACATGAACTCAGGCGCAATGCATGATGGAATGGTCTCGGAAAATAACGAACCCATAGTAAATATGGCAAACTATCAAAGTGCAGATGGGATGGCAAAAGAACTGATGCAAATATATAGTAAAGAATTAAAACCACTAATATCCAATGAGGATAAAAGCGGCCAAATTTCCGATTTGGAAAATGGGATTCGACATCTAATAACGTCGATTGAAAATAAAGATACTCCTTTACAGATAATGAACATTGTTCATACACAGATTCATCCTCCTTTAATACAGGCGTTTAATTTGCAAATAATTTCTAGCTAAAGTTTTAATCCTTGGCAATTATTTTAGATTTTCTTTGATTTTCAGCAGGTCGGGGTGGCACTCAATAAAAAATCAGATCCAGAGAAATAAAAAAAGCCAATGTGTCAATTAATACGAGGAAATTTTGGGACTAAGACTATTCTAAATCTTTTTTGAGTTTTGAAAGCAGGTCTAATGAGTTTATAGAGAAATTAGATATCAATCTATCGTGGATTTCCTTAATAGGAAAAAGATTGATATAATTCCATCTATATTTTCCTTTGTGTCTTACTACAATTAGGTCAGCTTCTTCCAAAACACCAAGATGTTGCATTACTGTACATCTATCAAATCCATCAAATGAATTGCACAAATCAGAAGTAGTTCGGGGCTGATCTTTTATCAGGTTCAATATTTTTCTTCTTTGGGTATTGCCTAGAGCTTTAAGAATGCGATTGTATCTCTCCTCCTCTTCTTTCTCTTTCTCTTCTTCGGCCCTACTCATGTTACATTTATATAACAAATACTACTAATAAACTTAATAACAGCGAATATTAATGGAATTAAAGTTCACCGTACAAGCAAAAATAAAAAAACCAATAGAAGAAGTATTTGATGCTGTTTATAATTCAAAAAAACTTTCAAAGTATTTTGCTACAGGTGGAGCTAGCAGATCACTTGATGAAGGTGTTGAGGTCATATGGGATTTTCATGATTACCCATGATCCTTTCCAATATATGTTGTTAAAAGTATCAAAAATCAAAGAATAATTTTTGAATGGGCCAGTGCAGTTGAGGATCATCGCTTAACAGTTAAGATAGATTTTGAAGTCTTAAGCGAAGATTCAACATTGGTAAGAATCTCAGAGCCTGGATGGACTAAAGAGGAACAATCCTCATTGGAAGAATCTTATAGCAACTGTCATGGTTGGACTCAAATGCTCTGTTGCTTAAAAGTGTATTTGGAATACGACAAGAACTTGAGAGAATTCTTTTATTAATTGCTGCAGGCATGAACACGAATACTTGATCGATTATATACTGATTTTACTATTATCAAAATATCACAATAAAATAAATTGCAGATGGTTTAAACAGGCACTTGTCAGACTACAAAATTGTAGTATATAATAAAATTAAAAAATTGATCCTAGTGAGTTTATTCACACAACTCTGGGACTTCTACACATATAAGATGTTGTGTACCGTATATTGGGGTTGTTCCAAAGTGAGTGTTAGTTAAGTTTCCATCAACGGCAATAGCTATTCCACTATCATCTAATAAATCGATCTGGGTAGGAACGTTTGAAACTGGTCCGTCTTTCAATGTTACTGTGGTAGTACCCTTAAGAGTAGTAGTGTTGGTTGCACTATCAAATGTGGGTTCTCCAGATAATTTCAAATCATAGATATGATGAATATGTTCTGCAGTACCATCAGTTTTAGTCATATAAAATGAAGCGTTAAAGACGGGAGCTGATGAATTGAATTCTGTAAACTTATATACACCACCTAATATCCATGCTGGATCTGTAGTGTTTCCATTGTTAGATGTACTTGTAATAGCGCCTTTCAAGACATTTGGATCAGAATTAGAAGGATTCTGAGAATACGCTTGATTTAGACTCGTTCCAGCAATCAGTAATAACGATACAGCCAAAAGAAAAGTAGTCGGTATCAAATTCTTGTTGAATTCCATCACATAAATTTGAGGCCAATAGTATTTAAGTTTGATAAAAATACACTATAAAAAATATTAAGCAATATTATTTGGCAAGCACAATCATAAATATGAAACACTAAATTATTTTAGTATTCAAAGAAAATTGGTCCAGATTTATTCTCACAGAGTTAGAGATACTCAAACCAATTGTGTATCCAGATTCTTTAGAATCATCCATTAAACAAATGCATATTTATTATAATATTAGTTGACATCATAGGTATCATCGTCCCCTACTAGTTGAAAGGAAAATTCCACTTTGAGATCGCAATCAAATGTAAATAGTATTAGAGTACAAGGTCAATCCTCAAGATTTCTAAAAAAACCAGATCAAGGTTATACTAGTTCTGTAAGAAATGGAATTATCGATTAAAGAGATACTATTAATTTTTGTATCCTCTTTTAATATTGCCTATTAATTCAGAAGTGACTGTTATTTTTAATATTATTACTACTGTTTTCCTTACAGGAAACTACCCGAATGGAATCACCCGGATTATGTCCATCGCAATGTTTATCAACATATATTGATTCGTAATAAGGTCCATTGTCATAGAAGGATCAACAGAATTGTAAGAATTTTAAGTATTGACAAATGAGGACGTGTAAAAAAATTGGCATTATAAAATATGGATCATTTAACCAAAAATAAGGTAAATAGTGAAATGTACATAGATATAAAAACAGATGGTTGTCCGATGGATTAAGTCAAAAAATAAATGTTTACCAGAATAGCAACATATCACAAGATTAGATGACAAAATCCGGAATTCAAATAAATACATCTTTTACCATCTTGCCTTAGATAAAGACATCCTGCGACTAATGGACCATATGAGTGTTTAAAACACCGGAATCCTTTTGAATATATTGCAAAATATACAATTGTTCCCTTACTGATTTTTATACTATGTTTTGTAAATGTGGGTATGTTTGGACCGCATGTATGTTCGTACAGACCAAGATTGCATCTTGACTATATTATAATTAACTTAGAACAATACTATAACAGCAAAATCAATAGTTTGAGGTGAAAAATAAGTGTTAGGAGATAAAGATTCATCCGCAGATATAGCAGTAAAGAATATTGAGACTGCCAAGAATTTTTATGAAAATATACTGGGATTAAAAAGAATTGAAACATTTGGAAAAGAGGTAATAGTTTACAAGAGCGGACATTCGTCGATTGTTGTTTATAGATCGGATTTTGCTGGGACAAATAAGGCAACATGTGTAACATGGGCAGTAGGTGCAGATATTCAAAATATTGTGAAACAGCTTAAAGAGAAAGGTGTGAGTTTTGAGCATTATAAAATGCCTGATACAGTCTTGGAAGGAGATATTCATGTTTATGGTGACATGAAAGTTGCTTGGTTTAAAGACCCAGATGGAAATATCCTCAACTTGATCAATCAATAATATTTACTTAACAAAGAAGAGATAGGTATTGGGAAAACACCTCCTATCAACCTTATACTGCTTAGAGCCAATTCCCATTAGTGGTTTTACCAGTAACGGGTAGGGAATCATTTTTAGAAATTCAAGTTTTCCATTCATATCTTTGTTGATATTTGGAATTAAACCGCTTGCTATGTTAAATTATGGCAATATAAAAACCTTGATACTAGTTTATTTTTGCAATTCAGCAAGACTTGTTGATGGCCTTATCCACCAAGGGAGTGGACATATCAGAAAGATTAAACAATAAATATGATGAAGAACGATCAATCTTTTTTTAATAAAGTAAAGAGATTTATCTGCAAAGACAATCCTTTTGCCAACTAAAAAATAGGTTGTTAGTTTGTAATTTAGACGGATAGAATGGGCTCAAGTGAATTGACCATTAGTCGTCTGCCTCAGTTACTAATTACTACCTTCGCTATTATTACTACTAGTACTTTCTGAGTCATCATCACTACTACTACCATCAGAATCGTCATTGCTGCTTGAATCCGTAGTGCTGCTACCGCCTATGCCATCCCCACTAGAACTGTCACTAGCGATCGAATCACCCGCGGTATCTGCCTGAGGGTCATATATAGGTCTGAAACAATCTCTTATCTCACTCTCACTAGCATATCCTTTATCTCCTTCAGATTGACCTAAGCAGTTAACAAACTCTTCGTAATTACTAGAACTAGATGTGTCATCATCGCCATCAGATTGAGCAAAGGCAGGTAACATAGGTAATGCAGGAGAGATAGCTGCAAGCATTGATGCTAATGCGATAACAAAGCTGATAGATAATTTGTTTTTGTCATTCATTTTATTTTAATTATCAACATAATATAAAAGATAAATACGATCTTTATAATCCTCCAATCAAAACCTTGTTGTAAATCCATTATTAGCATAAATACATTTTATTGAAATAACAAAAAGAAACTTTAAGATAAAACTTGTTTCATAAGATTTTCGATTCAGAATAACAATATAAAAAATTAAAAGAAATTAGGATTATTTATTAACTAGTTGCATTTGCTCCCGAAGAATTACCTAAGGCAATATTTGCATCCAAACCTGCACCTGTATCAGTCAATTGTGTCGTATTATCAACTGGGGCAGACTCCGAAGTATTCATGGTCATATTATCCTGTGCAAATGCGGAAGAGTTTGCGCCTACTAGCAAGACTGATGCTGCTAACACACTAATTATTGAAAATAGATGTATTTTGTTCATCATCTTTCACTAAAGAACAAGATTTATAACACTATATTATATTGTGCAGATAAGTAAGAAAGCAATTTAGTTTAACAAACATACATCAGAGTTTTAAGCATTAGAATACAGAGTCATAATTACACTTGAACTACCACGATGGATGGATATAGGTATTAGTTAAAGTCATGTCTATCAATATGATAACCCATTATCTTTCTCGGCTGAATTCTCTGATTCGATCAATTGAGGAATGGTATAGCCACAAAATTCATGTGCGATCCAATAATTGCAGTTCTCTTTAAATAAAACCAACTAGATACTAAACTTGAAATGAAGATATCTCTGTATTATTTTGTTGCTATAATACCAATGTTGCTTGTATTCTATGGCGCAACTACTGAAAGCGGAAATGTTAGATTTGACGCATTTGCTCAAACCGCTGAAAACAGTAACGAAAATGCAAAAGTATTGGAACAGTTAGTCCAAAATTTAACCCAAGCTCAAAGCTCGGTATCAAATAACGATTCGGGACTAGCTACTACACAATTAACCGCAATCATAGGAGAATTATCAGACATCATAGGTAAAATCACCACTGACAACAGTGGTCAATATCTTGACACCCATACACATTACTTTACACATAAAGATCATGTACATACCGTAACTCACACCCATCCCCACCATGCTGATCACCACAGTCATCATGAGAGTTGGACTGAAAAACACCACATCTTTGATCCTAAAAACTGCAAGCCGGGGTTAATGTGTTAACAATTAAAAACACATACACTTTTTTATTCAAGATCCAAAATAATTTAAAATTATATACCTTAGAATCTTAAATTTTAGATATCCCTTTAAAATTCATGTGCTTAATTGTCTAACTGATGTATGTAGAAAATACATGTGACTAATGTATGAATAAGTTGGTCAATAAATGCTTCTGGCCCTATATAATAGTAAAGATGACTACAATAATAGGAATCAAAACAAAAGAGGGAGTCGTACTTGCATCCGATAAGAGGGCCAGTAAAGGATTCTTTATTGGATCTAAAATAGTCCAAAAAATCTCCAAGATAGATGATACACTTGCTATTGCCATAGCCGGACAATTATCTGATGCAGAACACTTGATCAAAGTGGCGGCTGCAGAAAGAAAATTAATAGAAATGAGAAGAGGCTTTCCTTTAACTGTAAAAGAATCGTCAAGACTTATCGCAAATCTAGCATATTCAGGACTCAAAAACTATCAACCTTACTATGTTGAGCTATTAGTAGCTGGAGTTGATTCGACAGGTTCACACATAAATGTAGCAGACATGAGTGGAGCCATTACGAATGAGGATTTTGCCGCATCGGGTTCTGGAGCTCCTATTGCATACGGTGTTTTAGAAAGCCTGTATCGCAAAGACATTTCAAATGAAGAAGCTAAAGAAATTGCAGCTAAAGCGGTCTCTGCGGCTATGGAGCGAGATCCAGGATCAGGAAATGGTATAGATGTTCTAATAATACCCAAATTGATTTCTGTCGGCGAGGTTGTGGCCTAACAGGAGAGAAGTGATTAGAGAATGTCAGATACCAACAATTCTGGATATAGCTCAGGCGGTAATGGAAGATATCCATACTACTATGGACAAGGAGGACGACTGATTCTAGTTGATAGTGCTTTAGAAGCAGTAAACAGAGGTTCAACCACGGTAGGAATTAAGACACCCGAATTTTCATTGATATCCAGTCACATCAAACCCACATTGCCATTAGTTGATCCTAATGAGAAAATTTTCACGATAGACAAACACATTGGAGCTACTGGTGCTGGATACATAGCGGACATAGAACAGTTAATTGAGGAAATAAGAGTACAAGCTCAGAAACACCTACTGTCCTACGATAGTCCAATCGATGTCAAATCAGTTGCCAAGCACTTGAGTACTTATCTCCACAACTATACAATCTATGCTGTCAGGCCACAAGCCGCATCCATAATTATTACCGGAATTGATGAAAAAGGAATTCAATTATTCCAGGTTGATCCAAGTGGAACATATTTAAGCGGAAATGGTTTTGCAATTGGACACGCATCTGATGTTGCAATAGAAGAGATTCAAAAGGGATATAGCAAAAACTTGACGATCGATAGCGCACTCGAACTTGCAAAAAGGGCAATTGAAAGTGCAATTGGTGAAAAACCAACAGTAGAATCAGGTATTGTAACTTCAAAAGGATTTTCAAAGATGAATTAGATCTCTCAATGGTACTACCTTCCGAAACAATTTTTTTGTTTTTGATACTTAAATGTGCTTTATGAATAAGTTAAATCTGATACCAGATTATGATTCTTTCAATAAAAGTTTTACAAAGAATTGAAAAGTTCAAAAAGTTTGGTGAAGAATAAAAAAGATCATTCGCCTTTCTTAACAGAATACTTGATATCATTTGTATATATTTTGTGAAACTTCTTATCGGTCTCTTTTTCACTCTTCAGGTTATCTTTAATGATTTTTATTATATCGCCTACAATTCTGTTTGAAGACGCCATAGCATCCATCTTTTCTTCTTGGCCTTCGGCATCCGACTCAACTATTATATAATCTGCCACGATGTTAACAATAATCTTGAATAGGTTCTCATCGCTGTATTTATCTAATGCCACCCACTCTAGCCTGTAACCAGTATCCTTTTTAACTAATCCAAGCCATCTAAGATTACCAAACCATTTTCCACTCACGGCCGAAATTATTGCTTCTATGTCTACCTTGATGGGAAGATAAACTTGTAGGAATTGTTTGAACTTTCTACTTCTTTTTGATCGGCTGATCTCTGTATCAATCTCTGTCTCTGTTATCAAATTGATAATTGAATCTCCATCCTTAGAGAAGAGCCAAGATGAATTAATTTCGTTAATTTGATATCCTCTTGATGATTTTATTATTAACTTTAATTCAATAAGTCTTTTGAGAGATCTCGTAAGAGTTTGTTGATGTATATTTAATTTGCGTTCCAAAGCCTTAAACGTGAATGTCGACCCTAGTTGTTCATTTAACAGAAATAGAATTCTCTGGTCAACTTCAGAAAGATCCTTGAGTGATAGTAGATAATCATCTTCTGAAAGGAACACTTTACCCAATTTAGGAAAGCGGTTTCTATGGATACCACTGTTCTGGTTTTCGTTAGTAAGATTAATTTCATTTAGTGTCTCATACTTTGCAGGCATCAAATGCAGATTTCTATTATTATTGTACCCTAAACTAAAATCAAGGTATTCGGGAATTATCATGTTAGAAATTTGCATCTTATCACTCGACCCGCGTATTACAAATTGGAAAATCGATCAACACTTTAGTTTCGTAAATCCCACTATGGGCTACTGCTACTTTGTACCTCCCGGAAAATTCATTTTCCAATTTCATACTATATTAAATATACTAAACCTTTTAAAAAACTTTGGAAATTAGAGGATCTTTTAATTGTGGCAGGTATTCGTTCCGAAAATCATATCAAGTATACAAGTGCAATGAAATTAAAACAAAAAGGGAATACGAAAACATTCATAGAAGCAGTCATAATGTAGCTTATCAATCCCCGATTAAAAGACATTCAATGTCGTTATTTGTGTTGTGTAAGAGGAAGTGGAAAGGAATTAGTATTAATATAAAATACAAAATATAAAAGTGAATAATTGTTCTTTACATTAAACTGCGATACTCTTGTAGTAATAATTAGGTAGGTAATTATTCAAAAAAAGGTATTAAATGCATTGAATGGGTTTTTGTGGTCTGACATAAAGTTAACAATATTTTTGACTGGCCTTTAGTTCTACCAAATAAGCATTTGCTTATCTAAGAGTCTGTCGTTTAAAGAGCCAAGTTGCGAGCGGGACAGATACTGCAATAATACCAATGCACCAGGCAAATGCAAGGTACCCGGAATCACCTACAGGCGCCCCAACCAACCAAGAGCGTATGGCCTCTATTACATGTGTAAGTGGTTGGTTATCGGCAAATACTCGTAATGCAAATGGCATCGTATCCGTAGGTACAAATGCGCTGCTAACAAACGTCAAAGGAAAGATCACTATAAAACCTGTCCATTGTGCGGCTTCGATACTTTTTACCAGCAGCCCCATTACCGCAGAGATCCAAGAAATAGCCAAAGAAAAAAGAGCACCTAAGATGAATATTAGTATCCAATCAAGAGGAGTCGCAACAGGCTCGAAACCAACTAGGAAACTAACACCTATGACAATGGACCCGGTTATCATGTTTCTAACTAAATCTGCACCAACATGACCTATCAGCCATGCCGACCTTGCAATTGGAAGTGACTTGAATCGATTTACGATACCTCGCTGTAAATCTATAGCTAAATTCATTGTAGTATAATTTGCTCCAAATGCAAGCATTTGAACAAAGATACCGGCAACTAGGAAGTTTACGTAGCTAATACTACCAGTATCTATTGCCCCGCCGAACACGTATCGGAATAGCAGAAAGAACATAATTGGAAATAACGCAACTGAGAAAAGTTGATCCAGATTTCGGGTTATATGACGTATACTACGCTTTGCCAAAACCCATGAATCGCTTATAAGCCAGAATAATTTAGAGTGCTTCTCGATATCTACACTGTAGTTAATATAATTTTTGTTCATAGTTTATTTTCAAACCCTTAACTGATCTCGCTTTCTGTGTTTAATTGTTGCGTCATATGTCCTGTTAAGATCAAAAAGACATCATCAAGGGTAGGATTATGAAAGGAAATATTTTCTACAATAATATTGTCTTCATCTAACCGGTCTAGTACTTGTTTTAACTGACGCACTCCTCCATTTATAACAAAACTAAGTTTCCGTGCTTGTTTATCTATACTTAGATTTTCTTCATTGATAAGATTGATAGCCCTTGTAAAGTTGTCATCTCCTGCAACAGTAATTTCTAATCGTTCCGATCCAACAAGTTGTTTCAATTCCTCAGACGTACCTTCAGCTATTATCTTACCTCCATTAAGTACGATTATCTTGTCTGCGAGACTATCAGCTTCGTCCATATCTTGGGTGGTCAATAAAACTGTAGTCCCCTGTGACACCAATTGTCTCACTATATCCCACATAATTAACCGGCTATGAGGGTCTAGTCCTGTTGTAGGCTCATCCAAAAACAGCACAGGAGGTGATGCAATAAGACTAACAGCCAAGTCCAAACGCCGTTTCATTCCACCAGAATAAGTCTTTACTGCTCTATTTGAAGCGCTGACCAGATCAAATAATTCCAGTAGTTCAGTTGTTCTTTTTTTTATGGCCTTATGGCTAAGACGATACAATCTACCAATCATTTGTAGATTTTCTTTCCCTGTCAAATATTCATCGAGGGCGGCGTATTGCCCCGTTAGCCCAATCAAACTCCTCACTTTTTCTACATCTTTTACAACCTCATGATTGTTAATCCTTATGTCACCACTATCAGGTAACAACAGAGTACTTAATATATGAACAGTAGTAGTTTTTCCGGCACCATTTGGTCCAAGTAATGCTAAAACTGTACCTTTCTTAACGTCAAAAGTAATTCCATCGAGAACTGTCACATCTTTAAAGGATTTTCGAAGTTCCTTAACAGAAATTGTAATCTCATTCAAAACATCATTTGAAGTTGAATTATTTTCTAATGTACTATTTTTCTTATCGTCTATTTTTGTATTCATCTAAAAAACACCTTTCAACAAGAAACTGGCAATTATGTTTATCAAAATCAAAAAGTATCGCGAATAAAAATATAATGGAAAGAAGAGGGACAAGATTTGTCTATAGTAAGAATGACTGGTGATGAAGTTATATTTTTCCCATTAAAATTGATAGAGAGATATGTGCCGACAATATTTATTAGATAATCTAGTAAGGACATTCTTTTACTTGGAGTCTTTGATATAAAAATCATTACGGGATAAAAAGTATATCTGATAGATAAAATTCAGATATAATACCATTTTACTGATTAAGAAAATAAACTAATACATGGAAGCAAGATGTTTCCTCATCTCATATCATAACATCCTGCACATGATAACATGTATTTATAGATTGCATAATAAAATTACTCAAACTGTAAAAATAATGTCAATAATCCAAGTACTAGTATCATAAAAATAATAACCTTAAGATTAAGTAGAATAAGTATAGCAGACTATTCTCTTAATTGGAGTAATTGGATATCGTAAATGAGTAGAAACAAAAGTGTTGTAACTGACTTGGTGTGAGAGGCCAGATTATTTGATGACAAATATATAGCGAACAAAGTATCTGAGACGATGATAAATTTAAAGACGTATTAATATTTCGGGATGACTTCTTGCAAATCTTTATTGCGAAACAAATCCCATACTAATAAAATTCTTTGTATGATTATAGGAATTGACTTTAATTACAGGATTATCTCCGTTATAATGCATATAATCAGATGCCAGAGCCCAGTCAGCAGAGGCCTTATCAGGCATATTCTATCACAACTGCTTTGTATCCTTGTCCTTTTAATCTAACTATGCTTGTTACCTTATATTCTCCTAAACAGATTATACAATGACACTTTTATCATCATCTCCTTTATCATTTTGAAACCTTGTTGCGAATACATACACTCGCCAAAATGCTTTTGAATGTTAAGAAAGCAGTTTCAGCCATCCATCCATCTATGTCCGTACTTTCTTTTCTTTTTCTTCCATTTCAATAGATCTCTTTTGTTTGCAGTATTGCTTCCTCATTTCTTAAACTGTTGTTTTTAGGTGTAACGACTGAATTCTTTCTTACCTTTATTCCCAGTTTGATCCCTTCCTTTCTCCTGAAGATGCTGAAAGTTTGTATTTGAATCATAAGCTCCATCCCCTAGGAGAGAGTAGCGAATTAAATTCTTCGCATAGGTAGTGGTAGAGAGGTAGAGATAGTGGTAGTATTCAGAACATGGTCGACCAATTTCTTTAATGTCTACCATCATGAATCTTCTCATCTGTTACCGCGGGCAAGGATTTCCTTTGTTTTTATGTTTAAAGCGATATGGATCTTTAGATAGCCTTTTTTCCTATTCTGCACCTTCCATTTCCCTTCCATTTCTCATCCATTCATCCATTCATCCACTGGCCCCTATTGGTTATCTTGGCTCCAGAGCTAGCTATCTATGGAAATCATGATGTAATTATTATTATATACAAAATTGCTATAAACTGTCCAATTTTTTGGACTAAATAATTTATAATGTAACTGACAATGACGATTGAATAGAAGGGTTATTCACTGTCAGAGTCATCACTGTCAGAGTCATCACTGTTAGGTGTGTCTACAACGACCTCTCCCACCATGGTTGGATGGTAAATGCAATAGTAAGGAAAGTCCCCAGCCTGGTTAAATGTGAGGCTATAATACTGACTCGGGATTATCGCATCAGAATCAAACAGAGTACCTTCATCAGGATCCCCATCTGCTCCTGAGGTCACGGTATGCGAAATAGTATCACCATTATACCAAGTTACTGTTTGACCCACGTTAATTTCAATAGGATTAGGAGAATAGGAGTCATCTCCATCAATTCCCAGTATTACTGCAGGTACTGATTGATTACGCAAAGTCTCTTCTTCAGCAGATACGACCGGCGGACTACCAGGTTTTATGCTATCAGAAATAGGCAATATTCTAAATAGTGATCCAGTATAACTTAAAACATAAAGATACCCATCAGGTCCAACTTCAATGTCAGTTATCCCGCCAAAACCTTGGGCAAAAATTAATGGCTGGTTTTCCTTAGGATCGTCGACTTCATTATCTTGCAAAAGATCTATATTTCCAGGATATGTACTATTTATAAAAATTGCATCTCTTTCTTCGTTAAGTGTAAATCGATATAGTAGTCCGTTATTAATATCACCTACAAACATATTGTTTGCATATTCATCACCTAATCTGTGGGAATTTAGAAATTTTAATGCGGTTATACCTATAGTGGTATCCCATACAAATTTCGGGTCAGCATATTGACTACTACCGAAAACTACGAGATCATTTTCGGTAGTTCCATGTTCTAGTATGTCATCATCTACAAAACCCTGAATTTGATACCAGCCACTATTGAAACCAGGGAAAACCAAATTTATCTCATCACCAGCTGCAGGACCATTTTCAGTATCCCACAGATTACCCGTTAGAGGGTCAAAATCCATTCCAAAACTGTTACGGATGCCCATTGCATAGTAAATGTTCAATGGCAATCCTTTTCCGAAAATAGGGTTAGCAGGATCTACTATACCCCCATCTTGGGTTATACGCAGCACTCCACCTAAACCATTGGGAGGAGGTCCTGTAAGAATATTCTGAGCCTGTGTTCGATGTCCACCCACTTCTCCTACCATATAATAAACATTATTATCAGGACCGATTCTTATCTTGCCTCCATTATGTTCTCCTCTACCATTAACAGGAACAGCAGTCAAATCCAATAATAACACAGGATTAATTAATCTGCCGTCAACAAACTCATAGCGATAAAGTCTGTTACCTAATGGCTCAACAAAGCTAGTAACATCACTGCCATCAACACCATTACCTGATTCAGTGTAAGAGAGAAATACATAGATTTTCCCATCGGGCTGTTTCGCTACAGCAATACCTAAAAGACCTCGTTCAATTCCATTGGCAACAGGTACATCCAGAACCGGATTCGGATTCACAATCCCGTTTGTTACTCGCATTACTTTTCCTGTAGTTTTTTCGGTAACTAGAATATCATTCGGACCAAGAAATGCCATACTGGTTGGAAATTCCAAATCATCCGCTATTTTTTCCACAGTTAGAGTGTCATCATTTACGGTTGGACCATTTGGAGATAAAGGTGCCTTCGCATATGCACCATAAGATAATTGAATAGAAGAAGTAATGGATGAAATGGTAATCAAGAACATGGCAAAAAAGGAAATCAACAGTTTCTGTCTATTACTAACCATAAGTCTGTCTATTTATACTAAGGATTATGTTAAATTAATTAAGGTTTCGTAACTGAGATAGTAATTTCATCATAAACAAGTAAAGATATCTTCCACTATTATAAAATTATTGTAAATCAATATTATAGTTTTTTACAATTATGAATAAAGATGATTACAAAAAGGGCATCGATGATTTTGTAGTTCAAGGTATAGCATAAAAACGTGTAAAGTTAAAAAATCTAATGAAATCATGTCAACTAGCGGATGACTAGGAGATATGAGTATAGAAAGTAAACTTAATTACAAAGAAAAAACCACATATTCTAATCCATATTTGATTAGTTGCAAAAAGTTTTAGGTCAAAGTCAATTTTATGTTTTTTCATATTTGGTGTCTCAGAATCACATTACATGATATGATGGACTTTGGACTTTACTCGTAGCGAAAATTCGGTCTGATTCATAAGCGCATATGTATAATTCATTCTTAATTAACAAAATAAACCTCATTTTTGCCAGTTACAGTAAGTCCAGGATGTGGTCCCCCTCCGATTACATAGATTTTGTCTTCGATATTAGCAATACCAAGTCCATGTCTAGCTGTAGGCATAGGTGTTTCCTCGGTCCAAACATTATTGGTTGAATTATACACCTCATTCCTGTTAAAAGTACCTTGATTCTGTTCGCCACCCAATACATAGATCAGGCCATTAACAGTAGTTGCAGCAATTCCACTTCTCTTAGAGGGCATGGGTGAAAGATCAGAATCCCATTTATCCAAAATTGGGTTGTATCTTTCCACGACATCCACATTCACAAGGGAAGTAGCGATCCTTCCTCCGATTACATAAATATTTCCATCTACTACTCCCGATGCTGCGTGGTGTCTTGCCGTAGGCATTGGTGAAAGACTTGTCCACGTTCCATTGATAGTATTATAAGCTTCTACAGTAGAAAGAGACTGATCATGCTTATCACCACCAATTACATACAGAACATCACCTACAAAAGACGATACTGGAGAACCTCTTGCTGTAGGCATTGATGGGCCGATCGTCCAGTTATTAATTTTAGGATCATATATGAATAACAGATTACTGGGATTCCAATCTCCCGTATATCCACCGATAACATAAATTTTTCCATCATAGACAGATGAGCTTGTATGATGAAGTGGAACAGGCAAGGGACTTGAATTTGCATTCCAACGATTGTTGGTCGTATTATATACCTCAACTGTACTAGTTATTCTTCCATCATTTGTGAACCCACCCATTACATATACTAAATCATCAAGACTTGCCGCCGTTACTTCAGTACGTGGAGTTGGTAACGATTTTCCTTCTAACCAAGTTCCATATCCACTTGATTCTTGAGAAAAAGCAGCAATATAATCATCTGATTTCAAAATAGCAACCAAAAAAATAAAAACCAAAATAACAAGGGATAGCAGTTTAAAATTTTTATTTATCATAACATTCTTACTATAAGAGAACTAATATAAAATAGAAGACAATCCTCAAACATGATAATGTACTTTTATGACAACAGATATGTATCCTTAGAGGTTGCGAACATTTTGATTTAATTATAAATTCGCTAAATACAAAGACTTTGAGTTTGATGAATCCTGATTCATAAATACTTTATGTTACTATTCAAATAATCACAGTATAGAAAATATACCTGTCATCATCAATCAGTAATTATTTTTTTAAGGCACGTTAATGACATAAGACCTAAAGGTAGAAAACTCTTTTTGTGATTTTATTGAATATTAGATACTTATTGAAGTAGAATCCAAGTCCAAGCGATATATTTTATATCAATTTAAAAGATTTTCTATAGTAAAGGTTAAATACTTGCAAAATTTTTTTATTCATTCACAAGGTTCAACATATATTATATTATTAACCTATGATGTATATAGGAAGAAGGATATATGAGATTAGACTTTCCTCCAAAGTATACTGAAGTCATAGGTGCTGTCAAAATTCACTCATTGCAGAAGGTATATGAAATAGATTCAGGATATGGTACTAAAACAAAGAACTCTCAACTCAACAATTCAACAATATCTTTTGGTAACAAAAAAATATCTAAAATCTGTAACGAAATGGCAATAGTCATTCCAGTAAAAAATGAAAAACTAAGTCTTTTGGAGGGTGTCCTTAGTGGTGTTCCTAATGAATGTCTAATCATCATAGTTTCAAACAGTCAAAAGACTCCTGTAGATAGATATTCTATGGAAGTTGAGATGGTCAAACAATATTCTCAATTTACTAATAAAAGGATTGCAATTGTTCATCAGAGAGATTCGAATCTTGGTAGAATATTTCACAAGCTCAATTATTCCTCAATTTTGGATAATTATAGCCAAATTCGTAGCGGAAAGGCTGAAGGAATGGTAATAGGCATATTACTGGCAAAGATGCACGGGATGAAATATGTGGGATTTGTTGATAGCGATAATTATTTTCCCGGTGCGGTAAATGAATATGTAAAAATCTTTGCTTCAGGGTTTGCCATGTCCAAGTCTCATTTAAGTAACGTAAGGGTTTGTTGGCGTTCAAAGCCCAAAGTAGCTAATAATCGAGTCTATTTCCCTCGATGGGGACGTATCTCAGAACACAGTAATAAATATCTCAATGATCTGATCTCATATATAACTGGTTTTGAAAGAGACATTGTAACCACAGGCAATGCAGGTGAACACGCATTATCAATGAGTTTAGCTGAAAACATGGATTTTTCAACAGGATATTCGGTAGAACCATATGAATTAATAAACATCTTAGAAAAATTTGGTGGAATAATCAACGAAACTACAAACTCGACTAAGGACTTTGTTGAAGTATTCCAGATAGAAACAAGGAATCCACATTTTCATGAAAACAAAGGTGATGAACACATTACAGGAATGTTATATGAATCTCTCAATGTCATAAACAACAGTAAAATATGCAATACCGAAATTACCAAAGATATAAAAAATCATATGATAATGTTACAACATAAAGCAAACAACGGCAGCATAAAACTTAATGGGAACAATAATGACCACATTATGGCGCCTATCAACACTATCCCAATTGACAAATTTAATGAATTAGTAATTGATAGTCCTCAATTATTGCATTTGTTTAACGTCCAATGATTTAAGTTTAAATAAAGGTTTCAAAAGGTAACAAATTTGAGATCTATGCTATTTTTTTGAATTTCTAGATTATTACAAATCAAATTTCAAATCCTAGAATCTAGTACAGGTTTTTATTACGCTTTCCTTTGTTTTCTCAACATGTATAGTAAGTTGGTTTTTGTATCTTTGTTATTGATATTCGTAACTGTATTTTCAAGTTTAATTATTCGACCCATGCAATCCGAAGCGACTACAGAGAATCAATCTTTTTTTGATGCTGAAAACATAGATTCCAAAATTCTATCAAATGAATCTGTATCATTGGAGCCACCAGTTGCTAACACAACATCATTAGAGTCCCCAGTTGCTAACACAACATCATTAGAGTCCCCAGTTGCTAACACAACATCATTAGAGTCCCCAGTTGCTAACACAACATCATTAGAGTCCCCAGTTGCTAACACAACATCATTGGAGCCACCAGTTGCTAACCTCACTAACCACTTTGCTGCTCAAGTTTTTATTCATAAGAATTTTGTAGGGAATAACACAATAATTACTCAAAACACTCCATTGATCAATGGTCAATTTCAAGATTCGATAAGTAGTTTAATAATTACAATTGATGGAAATCAGAGTGCAGGATACATGGTAGAAGTTTGCGAACATAAAAGCTATGCAGGAAATTGTATGATACTAGGTGCAGGTAAACATAACATTCAAACTCTAGGATGGCTTAATGATCAAATTTCATCCTTAAGAGTTTTATCCCCAGAAACTTTAGAACTCAAGAACATCAAACCGGGAATAATAACTAACGGATCTAATTAATATAACAATTCAAACTCTATTATTGTATGATGTGTATTTCATAAATGATAATTTAACAAAAGGTTATAAGTCATTTTTATTTTAGGGATCCTCAATCATGGGATCAGAGTACAGTGCGATTGTTTCAATATCCGTTTTATTTGTGTTTACAATCATTTTTGCATTACCAGAGGATACTAACGCCGTCAACAATTCCACTTGGGAATTTGGAAAAGAAATGCCAACAAATAGAACTGAAATTACTGCAGACGTCGTAAATGATAAGATATTTGTCATCGGTGGAGCGGACTATAGAAATGGTGGTCAACTAAATTTAGTCGAAATATATGATCCCCAAAACAATAATTGGACCAAGGGAAATCCTCTACCATATTCACTTGACCATGCACCATCCGTTGTTTATAAAAACAAAATATATGTGATTGGAGGTTTTCAAGAGGATAAAATTACCACAGATAAGGTATTGATTTATGATTCTGTAACAAATCAATGGACTGAGGGAAACCCTCTGCCCGAACCAAGAGCTGCCTCAGTAGCAGAAGTTGTAAATGGCACTATATATATCATATCAGGTCTAAATTTGGATCACGACCCCGTAAGGACTAATTTTGCATATAATATAGAAAATGACACATGGATGACTAAAGCTCCAATGCCAGAACATAATGGTCCAAAACACCATGCCGCATCTGCCACGGTTGACGGCAAAATTTATGTTATCGGTGGAAGACTGTTTGGCAATGGAGTACCTAATGAAATAAACGATGCTCTCACAAACCTAGACGATAATATGCAATACGATCCAAAGACAGATAAATGGACAGAGATGGATCCAATGCCCATCAGAAGAAGCGGCTTTTCAGCCGAGTCATTAGACGGGAAGATATATGTATTTGGCGGACAGATGGCAGACGGAGCTAGCAAAAACATAGAGAGATACGATCCAATTACTAATCAATGGTCCATCGAGCCTGATATGCAAGCAGACAGATCGGGCTTGGCAGTTGCAGCATATAATGATAAAATATATGTATTTGGCGGACAGCATGAAGGACTTCAGGCTATGAATATAAACGAGGTATTAACTCCGGGAAACAGTAGTCACCAGAACAAAATACCATAAATCAGTATCATATTCAATAGTATAGTGGGTTAATCTTTTGTGAAGCTCATTCATAGTTGTTTATTTAAGATGTATGGAAAATTTGCAGAGTATGGTAATCGAAATGCCATTTAATACAACCACTTTATTTAATTTGTTTGCCCAGTCATTTATTAAATATCACTCACGATTCTCATATGACATCTAATAGTGACAAAAATAATCGAGTCTAAAGTTGTAATCTCTTGACCATATTAGAAGATGAAAAAAATATATACCGCCTGTATCTCCGATTACTGTTCAAAGTCTGATCATATTATAACAAGAGGTAATAGACAACCCATTTTTTTTAATTTCAGTAATATAGGCTCGATCATGGATTATTAAGACCTAATAACACATAAACCCAATATACTCTATATTAATTTGAAAACTATATCTGCTTCAATGGAAGACGTTCTATCTGAATCTGTTTCCATCAATTTATCCAACTCTAGATGACAATCCCAGCCTATCTAGATTTTGAAATACAGTATTTTCTCTAGACATCATGGAATTAGCCAAAAAAAATGTTTACTACACTAAGTAACCTATGAGGGTCATATTTACTATGTACAGATTGATGGGAAATATCTTGGCATAAAAGATATTAATGCAAAATGCAGCCAAAGGCGAAATCCTTTTAAATTTATGAAATTGTGGGTCAAGATATCAACTTTTTTTAATTCCAGTAAACCTAGAACTCGCATAGGTTTACTAGAGTTTTCTAAATCATAATCAATAAAAAAAGAATATGAACATGTCTAATGGTGAAGCATCTCAAACAGGCAAAAACTATCCCTCCGATCAGTCCATAATTATTGACTAGTGCGATTTAGAGGATGATATATTTCAGTTATATTTGATGTAAAGAAACCTCTTTGAGGTCCGCCTCCTATCGCATAAATCTTACCATCAAAAGACGCTGCACCAAATCCATGTCTAGCATTCATCATGGGTAATTCCTTGGTCCACGTATCAGTTTGAGGATCATAGCGTTCGTTATCATTGAAGGCACCCTGATTCTGTTCTCCTCCCAAAACATAAATAAATCCATCTAATGATGTAGCAGCATTTCCACTCCTCTTTGATGGCATGGGTGAGAGATCAGTAATCCAAGTATTAGAGACAGGATCGTATTTTTCAATCAAGTCAACATTGTTAAGTTCTTCTCCAATTCTACCGCCGATTACGTATATATTTCCATCAACAACTGCAGATGCCGCATGATGACGGGATGTAGGCATAGAAGCCTTTGTAGTCCATTGATTGGTATTTGGATCATATGCCTCGGTTGTGTTTAAGGCTCTATCATATCCCTCTCCACCATCACCACCCATAACATATAAAGTTCCATTAACAAATTCTGCGTTAGGGTATCCTCGTGGGGTAGGCATAGGATTGCCTTGGGTCCACTCATTCGTAACTGGATCATAAATGAAAAGTCTATCACTTGCAGTCCAATCTCCTGTGTAACCACCTGCAACATAGACTTTGCCATCAAAAGCTGCCGCTGCTACATGATGCAGAGGTAACGGTAATTGTGATATATCTTCAGACCAAGTATCCATTGTAGCATTATACAATTCAACCATTCCTACTCCTTCTCCTTCTTGATCATAGCCTCCTATTACATATATGCCGTCACCAATTTGGGCTGCTGTAGCTTCAGTTGTTAGGCGAGGCATATCTGCTCCTCGGGTCCAAAAAACTCCAGTGTCCGGTTGTGAATATGAAAATTGGAAATAATTTATCATGCTTAATGTTGATATCATTATTATACAAAGGAAGGTCGTCAAGTGTTTTTTTGTGAAAAAATTCATAATAGCTAATTTTTTAAAAGTAGATATAAAGGAATTGCTGATCCTCTAATTTGAAATTAAAATATTCTTATTAAAACTAGTAGTATATTATAAAATTATGTCTGAGATGGAATAATACAATTGTCTTGAATTACTCGATTAAAAAAATTATGGATTTTGTTGGAACAAAACTTCTGCTTGATCCAAGTTGTTATTTATTGTATTTATCAAATTCTGAATCTCTGAAACTGGTGCTCTTTCCTGAATGGCCGATATCAAGTCTTCACGAATTAATAATTCAGTTGCTTCCATTAATTCAGGATTCAATGCAGCTAATGGTCCTTCTAAGAATTCATAATGATCTAAATAAGCAGTTCTGACTGTTTGTTCAGCTGCTACAAAATCTTGAGATGCATATTGATTATTTGCTTGTGTCAAGAGATTTCTTATTTCGTTAATAATTGCGATTGGAGAACGACTATCTTCTTCGCTTGTAGCAGACTCACTTTCAATTTGTCCAAAAACAATGCTGGGAGATGCTGTAATTAGTAATGTAACAGCGGAAATCATGAATACAAAGATCGTACTGAATTTGAATTTGGCAAGAGGATTACTATTCATTTAACGATAAGTGATTCTTTAACAATATAATACATTTGTTAATTCTCATTTCATAGAATGAAGGTGAACCTTGATTGAAAAATATCCTTACTTGATGAAATAAAAATAAATAAAAGCTTTGGTAACCTATAAAATGTTACCTAAGAAATAGATTTATATCAAACTATTAGTCTTAGTTAAAGAATTAGGAGGAAATTCGAAACTGAATGTCTCTGCTAGCCAGAATGACATTGATTTATGAAAGCAAATACTTTACAATCATTTTGATAATTTCTATATCAACATTATTTCATCTCTATAATGTTACTGGATTCCCCACTATCCACATAGATGAAGGGACTTATATGTACAGAGCAATGCATTTTTTGACCTTGGGAAACGTTGGATGGAATGTTTCATTTTATGATCATCCGTATTTTGGTCCGGTTTTGCTTGGAATTCTTTTAAAAGTTGTTAATTACCCTCTTCTTGTATTATCAGATACACAATTTCAAGGATTAGCCAACAATCCCTACTTAATTCCTAGACTCATGATGGGCCTATTTGCAATAATAGATACATTTTTGGTGTATGCAATTTCAAAAAGATTGTACGACCGCAACGTAGCAATTTTATCGGCGGTATTATTTTCTGTAATGCCTTTTACCTGGGCACTACGACGAATTTATTTGGAATCGCTACTGTTGCCTTTTTTTCTTGGATCTGTTTTGCTTGTCTTGTATTCAAATTATCAAAATCAGTCGAACAGAAAAAACACATGGTTATTAATATCAGTTTCAGGAATACTTTTCGGGTTATCAGTTTTTACAAAAGCACCGATATTTCTTATGATTCCTCTATTGATATATCTTATCTACAAACAGAACAAGGAGTTGACGTATATCATAATATTCATGATTCCGGAAATTGTAATCTCAACAATTTGGCCACTAGATGCATTAATTAAGGGAGAATTTGAACAATGGACGCTAGGTGTAAGTTCTCAAATGATGAGACACGACGCCGCCATGCTCGACGCCATCTATAACATTCTTGAAATCGACCCAACCATTTTTTCAATTGGCATTGCAGGGATCTTATTTGCCATTATTAAAAGAGATTATTTTATTTTACTAGGAATAATACCATTCTTAGCTTTTTTTTCAATTTTAATAGATTATATAAATTGGTTCTACATGATACCTATTTTTGGATTTGTTTGTATATCCTCCAGTGTACTAATAATAAGAATCATTTCCTCCTTTTCGAAATTTAAATTATTTACTGTTTCAATTATTGGACTTGTTATCACCTTTGGCTTTCTCTCAACCTTACTTTTGATTTTGACTGATGTAGGGTCATTCCAAGATCAAACGATTTCTTATATTAATGCAATTCTATCTAAAGGAGATATTAATTTTGACTTAGGATTAGAAGATCCCTTCAAACAAAAGAATGCCGAACCGATATCTGACTTGGGAAATTCTCAAAGAGAAAGAAATAATTTGAGGGATAGCAATATCAACAAATTAAAAACAACGATGATTGCTAGTCCAATATATTCGTGGATTTACAAATACATATATTCTTACAATGAAACTTCTTATAGCTATACAGAAGACAAAGAATTCAGAAATGACACCAAGTTAATTTTAGTTTTGGATAGATACTTCAGAGATTTTTTAGCTAATAATGTAGAATCAAAAAACAGTACATGGAATCAAGATATTGCATCTGCTGATAGAATTTACGAAGTAATGAAGAGATTGAATTCATCAAAATATTTTGTAGGAAATGGGAGAGAGTTTAACTTTAATCAATACCCATATAGCAGTATGAGATTTAATTTGGGTGGGAGTCCAATAGAGGTAAGGACAAATTTTTAAAAAGTATGCATGATAACAATATTAATCAAGATGAGTAGATTTTTTTATTATTTTAATCAAAAAAAGAAAATTATTGACACTTTTCATATCCTAATTTATAAAGATCGTTACAAACAAACGTTTTGGTAATATTAAATAATAAATCATCATTCTTTATTTCGGTTGCTGATTCTGATTCTGGCATCTTCAAACTAGATTTAGGATTTAAACGGAGATTGACCTCAGATTTGTCTTTAGGTTGTTGATTTCCATCATAAAGTCCGTAATATATAGCTGATTCACCATCCGTAAAATCGATTTTAAGCAATATGAAACTAACGTCTCTGTTAGGAACATCCAAGATAAAAGTTTCATTTAAAGGTATATTGTTATAGAGTCTTGCTTGCTCTAGTAAATTGTCAAAGTTATCAAAATCTTGGAGTTGTCCTACGACCAAATCACTATTAGTAAAGTTCTCAAAAGCAGAAGATTCTTTGTATCTAGGTTCTAGCTTTATGAGTTGATACCAATTTACCACTTGAAATGGAAATAGTTCGTCATTTAGATCACGGAAAATATCCACAGTATCATTGAAAATTAATGCAGACAGATATAGAGTTCCAGTGTCCTTTGGTTCCACGTGTATGGAGACGTTTGAAGGTACAGTCTCATAGATTAATTTCGATCCCGCTACTGTTTCGTTGCCAAAAATTGTCGGACTTGGTTCAAAAGCCATACTGATGGACTTTGATACAGCGCCACCATCTATAATAATTACAGCAAAAAAAGCAAAAAAGCATGACAAAAAGACCACTTTTATTTTACCGCTAACAAACAAAAAATTCAACATGCTTTGGTATCGAGACATATGTTATATTTATATCTAAACACCTTTTTCTGCTTAAAGAACAATGGAGTGTCAGATTATGATTTTCCAATTTCAAAAATCATATCAGAACACATATATCTATAATCTTTCGAATAGAAACATTCTTAATTCAGATAATATCGATAATGTTTTTATTTAGTTGTTAAAGCACGAAGTGTCAGTGTTATCCTTTTCGCATTAATGAATGGAAGGTGAAATAATTTTTGATAAAGTGTACAGAAAAACAATGCAATAAAACCAAGTATATAATAATCATCCTGATTCCTGTAGTATTATCTGCATTCACACATCTATGGAATCCGACTGGATTTCCATCCATATACATAGATGAAGATCACTATATGAGAAGGGCACTTCAAGTATTAGAAGGCCAGGGACCTCAAGAATCAATATTAGTATATGATCATCCTTATGACCACCCATATTTTGGTCAGATTTTTTTAGCCTCGTTACTAAAAATAGCAGATTACAGATATCATGCGGATCAAAATGCTGAAAGTCCTCAATCAATTGAACAGCTATATCTTACACCTCGAATAATAATGGGACTATTAGCAGTTGTGGATACCTTATTAGTTTACAAGATAGGAGAAATATGGAAAGGAAAAAAAGTAGGTTTTGTGTCGGCCATACTTTTTGGAGTCATGCCGTTAACATGGATGTTAAAGATGACACTATTAGACAATTTACTAATGCCATTTTTCCTCTCTTCAGTTTTGTTAGCTTTGTTTGTAGGAAAAAGGTTTAAGAAAGATTCGTCTGTGACGGCTTTGATCTTTTTGTCCGGCATAACTCTTGGACTCGCAATTTTTACCAAGATACCAGTAGTAACTTTCATTCCCTTAGTAGGATACATAATCTATAAAGAAACCAAAAGTTTTAGGAAAATAGGTTTATGGTTGATTCCAGTTATATTAATTCCTTTAATTTGGCCAGGTTATATTATTTATAGTGGTAATTTAGAGAATGGGCTAAATGGAATCTTATATCAGATTGAGAGAGGCGAAAGGGACTTTGCAGATACTTTGAATTTTATTGTTTTTGCAGATCCTGTACTTGTAATTCTTGGTATTGTTGGAGGACTAACTCTCACATTTGTCAAAAGGGATCTGCTTTTTGTATTATGGACTATTCCCTATTTCTTGTTTATTTGGCAAGTTGGTGGAATAGTAAAATACTTTCACTTTATTGAGTTGTTACCCATATTAGCAATTTCAGGAGGGTTTATAATAGTAACAATTAGTAATAAAATATCTGCGATGGGTAAAAAAAGTGCAAGAAAGATTAAGATACATAATTTTTTATCAATAATTCTGATTGCTGGAATAGGTATTTTCGGATTAACTTGCACTTTAATGGTAATTGGTAATAATACAAACGAAACCTTTTTTGAGTTATCGGCATTTATCTCAAATTATGTGGTTTCAAACACAGACCTTAATATGAAAACAACACTTATGGGTCAGCACTGGATTAGAAGCTTTTCATGGATTCCTATGTATATACATGACAAGACAAATTTCGTAAAGGACGTATTCCCTGAACGTTATTTGAGAGAACCGTTAAAGACTGACGATGTCCTAATGGTAGTGGATAATCAACTAAAGCACGACGTACTAGATTATTCGGTTCAGGGTGAGCACCTCGATAAAATAAGAAAAATATACCATAATTCCGACAGAGTGGGTTTATTTGTTGACAATCCAATTAAAAATATTGACATAAATCAATATCCATTTACCAATATGAAAGAGGTACGGGAATTAGGACTGATTGAAGTTAGATCAAATCATGTAAATGAGGACAATATAGTATACGCTCAAACATCTAACGGGACGATGGATTCCGAGAATCTCAATTTGACTGTTCCTCAGATCCCTATGCCAACGGTTGCTGATCCTAATTTGAAAGTTGAGCTAGTAGCCAGTGGACTCAAGTATCCTACAACAATGGCATTTGTCGGAAAAGATGACATTCTAGTCCTAGAAAAAAATAATGGCACTATAATGAGAATAATAAACGGGACTTTATTGGATAAGCCAGTCATAGACTTTAACGTTGCAAACAAGATAGAAAGAGGTCTGCTAGGTATTGCAGTAGCGAATCAGACATTGAATAACTCTACAGGCGAGAAAACATATGTTTACGTCTTCTATACTCAAGCTCTAAAAGATGGAAACGATGTTTGTTCTGGAGCTACAGTTTGTGATGAAAAAACAAATCCTTTGGGAAATAGAGTTTATAGACTTGAGTGGACAGGAAGCGAACTAATAAACCCTAATCTCATCTTGGATCTTCCAGTAGGTCCAGGCGCTGATCATAACGGCGGAGTGATAAAAGTTGGTCCTGATGGAAACATCTATGTCCTCGTTGGAGATGGCGATAGTTGTTGGGAAGATGAATTTTGTACTGGTACTTTTGAAGATAGTACTGTAAATGCAGAATCATCCAATGTTCCTACGGGTCATCCACCCGATGGAAGAGGGGGTATACTAAGAATAAATCCATTTGGGGAACCAATATTAGGAGGAGAAAATAAAACAACTGGGGTATTAGCGGATCATAGCCCTCTAAACAAGTATTTTGCTTACGGAGTTAGAAACGGATTTGGATTAGCATTTGATCCGATTTCCAATAAACTGTGGGACAGTGAAAACGGTCCTGGTTATGGTGACGAACTAAACTTGGTAGAACCAGGGTTCAATAGTGGATGGTTAAAAGTGCAGGGATGGTGGCCTGTAGAAAATGCACAGCCTTTACCCCCAGAGAGAGGATATTTTGGAGATAAGATCGTGACAATACCAGATAATTTAGAAACCTTTGCGGATAAAGGACATTACAGTAGTCCAGAGTTTACATGGAACATGTCCGTTGGAGTAACAGCACTTGAGTTCCTCAAGAACGATACATTAGGGACTCAATACCAAAATGATTTGTTTGTAGCGGACTATAACAATAACTACCTGTATGATTTCAACCTGATAGACGACAGGACAAAGTTAGATTTAGAAGGAGATCTAGTAGACAAAGTTGCAAATAATAACGCTGAATTGGATTCTGTAGTATTTGGTCAAGGATTTGGAGTTGCTACAGATATAAAGGAGGGTCCAGATGGTTATCTGTATGTGTTGTCTCACTTGTATGGTAATCTCTATAGAATCGTCCCAAAATAAATCCATAAATTTTTTTAGTAACCAAATAATAGTATATACATCTAATAATTTACGGGCAATATAACACTCTGTTGGAGACAAAGAAATTCGAAACCTTGAGATCTACGCTGTAGGATGGGAAATTCCATAATATCTTAACTAATGTTTTTTTACAAATATTTTTCTCAATCAATTTGTCTCCCCGGTATAAAGAAAAACAATTGTTGATTATCGTAAATGGAATTTAATAGTAGACCTGACTTTGAACACATTAAACTCATTCTAATATTAGAAAACAATCGTATGTATTATATAGTATTTTGATAATTGATTAAATGTGAGATGAGGAAGTAGCCGTGACAATGCTTAATGTGAATGATACTCTGCAAGAGGTCAAAGATGATCAAAAATTTGTTTCTATTATTATCCCTACTTTCAATGAATCCTTGAATATAAGAGAGCTTTTAAACCAAATTCAATTTAATATTCCTGCTAAAACCAATGTTGAAATCATAATTGTAGACGATAACTCTCCAGATGGCACAGGACTTATTGTGGAGAAATATATCGAAGAGAACTCAAAGGCACCTAAACAGAAATTAATCTCAAAGAACGTTTTGATTAGAGTAATTCATAGGAAGGAAAAAGCTGGGTTAATAGCTGCTATAGTCAATGGTATAGGCCTTTGCAAAGGTAAAAACGTTCTAATAATGGATGCGGATTTTTCTCATCCCCCAGAAGTAATAAACAAAATGATCAGTGAATTGAAAAAAGCACCAAATTGTATCATTATTGGTTCTCGCTATGTAGATGGTGGAGCGATTGATGGGATGTCATTTAAGAGATTTTTGTTAAGTCAAGGAGCTAACTGGATTGCGAGGCACGGTTTATCTCTTAAAAACGTTTACGACCCCATGTCAGGATTTTTTGCGTTTCCGAAACATGTATTGCAAGATGTAGAGTTTAATACAAATGGATTTAAAATTTTGCTGGAGATTTTGATTAAAAAGAATAATAATATTTGTGTTAAGGAAATTCCTTATACATTCAGAGATAGAAAACATGGTCAAAGCAAGTTGGATTTTTCAACAATTGTTGACTATCTGAAAGCAGTTTGGAAGCTTTATAGATATGGTAGAAAATCAAAGAGACAAAATACTCAATCAGAAAGCAGAAAATCGGTCAAGTTTATTTCAAAAGCTGCTAGATTCTATACTGTAGGAGCTAGCGGGTTTGTCCTCAATTATATAATATCTATACTATTTTCAAATGGAATTCTTGGTAATCTGGAATATCTACAAGCAACGGCAGTAGGAATTGCAGTATCCGTTACCACTAACTTCTTGCTAAACAAATTCTGGACTTTTGAGGACAAGAATAGAGATCTGATCAGATCTATTAAGCAGTACGGAATGTTTGTTGGATGTAGTTCACTGGGAATACTCATACAATTCTTGTCCATATATTTCCTAAGAGAATCAGGAATGTCATATGATATTTCATTATTACTAGGGGTGACAATTGCATCGGTAAGCAACTTTTTGTTCAACAAGAAATTAACCTTTAAGGAAAATATATGGGAATAAATAGTTATTAAAGTCTTGTCTGGCTTCGTTAACTTAACGAAAAATTCAATTGCTTGAAGATGCTCTACTTCAATCATGATCAACAACAAAAAAACAGAACATCTGAATCAGATATTGATCATATTTTATATTTTACTTGAATTATCGACTAGATGAGATTCCAAAACATATATCTCTTATTCAAAATAAAACAAATCATAACGTTTCAATGTGAAGCTGTAGTCAAAATCCCCATCCAACAATAAATTAAGAAAGATAGGATTTTTGAATTTATTGTCGATGAGACCTTATTGTTGAAGGTTGGGTCAGAATACATATGGCTTTGGGTAATCATAGAGCCAGAAAACAGGTAAATTCTCGCAGTAACTATATCTAAAGAAACATGCTGATAATAGAGAGATTTCTATCGAAGGTAGTCAAGATTTATGGCAAACATCCAGTATCCACTTATGGAGGTACTTGGAATCTACAGGCTTGTAGATCCTTAAATCTCGATCATCACATTCATTCTTCAGTAGAGAAGAGCCTTACAGAAATGAAAATGCAATACATTAAAGACAGAACGCAAAGTTTTGATGATTACTTTCATTGTAGAATAAAGAATTGCAAGTTAAAGCATGTACGGAATTGGCTGCGGCTCTTTGTAGATTATCATAACAATGAAATAAAACATATTAAGTGAACAGAGCCCGTATCGTCTGTATAATCGTTATTAACCATATTATTAATAAGCAAACATGAGAGGTATAGACGATTAATGAATCCCGTGTCGACAAATCCAAAGGGAGAACCAAGTATAGGAGTTGGAGCTTCTACTACAACCAAAATAATAACAATTGCAGATCTGAATAATTTGAAAAAGGATCGAACTATACTGATTGCAGGTTTTCCAGGTCCAGGACTCGTTGGATCAATCAGTACTAGTTATATTATTGATAAGCTAGAGATGTATCAAATAGCATTTGTAGAATCCCACTATATCTCACCCGGGGTCATTTTTATTGATGGTAAATTAAGACATCCATTTCGCTTGTATGCAAACAAAGAAGGCAATGTTTGTGTGCTAGTATGCGAAGCACCCATAATGATGGATGGGACTCATTTTGTACTAGATGCAGTGATGGACTGGGCCATCAAGAATTCCATAGAAGAAGTAATGGTGTTAGATGGAATCCCGGTTCAAGGTATACCAGATTCAGATAGAAAGACAGTTATTCTTGCAAGCGAAAATATGGAACAAAATCATAGTAGTGAGATTAAAATTGCAGAAACTCAATCCTCAGAAAATTCTGACAGAGAATCCAATCGACCAATCAAACAAGAAGGGAGTTCTCAAAGCAACTTTAATAGGAATGCAATAGAAGATTCGAGTAAAAAATACACTACATTCATAGGCGGTATAGCTGGAGGATTATTATCTTCTTGCCTATCTTATCAGATACCGTGTGCGGCAATTCTTATTCCCTCGTCCAGCGGAATACCTGATCCTGAAGGCGCTTCGCTTTTGATAGAAACTTTCAATAATTTTATCAACGACGATAAATTAAAAATCGAAACTACCCAGTTGAGAGAACAGGGTCAAAAATTGAAAAAACAATTAGAACAAATCATTAAAGCAGAACAAGAACAGCGAGTGGTAGGAGGCACAGGCGGGCAAGATGAAGGAAATGTTTCTAGTCATCGATTTATGTATGGCTGATTTTCTTTGTATGACTCGGTAAAGTTAAAATATAATCATTTGAATGTTCGACAGTCATTACCGTGGACATGTATTCCATACCCCTTAACTTTGTTTTCATAACAGCTATTGTAAGGTGTATATCATTTGTTGGAGTATTGAGTGAACATAGATTCTCCTCTCTAAATCTAAAATCCTTATCATGTACGATTGGAAACTGACCTGCTAGTGTCGTCAGCAATGTTTTAAATATTGCAGAAGGTGAAAAAGTGTCGGTTTAATTTCAGTCATGATCGCCTAAGCATGGTAAGACGATTTTTACTATCGTACATATAATCGCATAAATTAGGCCGGGTGTAATATTCTGTTTGTGTCAGACTCGGGTCCAATACCAGAATCCTTTGCAGTGAGTCATTTATTGTTTCTCTCGAACTCATGATCGGATTTGTAACTATAAAAGGTATACAGAAATTCAGAGAGAATTACATCACATAAATAAATGAATTACAATAAATTGTATTTATCGTTAATCAAAGAAAGCATCATATCGATTAAAATTATTTTAGTCATACCGACAATCTTGTATGAAACTAGTTCTTCCTCTAAAGAATATAAACATTAATGTCGACAACCTTTGCCATATATATAGATGGAATAATTCATAAATTATATTATATTATAATAAAATATAACTTAACCATAAAAAAAAGCAAGTCGGGCTATTTTTGGTAATAAGAAGAATTGATGATCACATCCATGACACTTGACATCTAGGATTCTTAATCTATAATGTCCTTTTTACCAATAAATGAAGTTTACCTGAATTTCGATATAGTTCCCCAATAATAGTAATAGTATTTCCTTTTTTTAATAATGCCCTAGGACCAAAGTAATCAGAGTGATCTAGTAATGCATACCATTTTTCATTGACTCTAACAAGAGCCTTTCCTGTCATAATCTTTTCTACAAAAACAGAATACTTATTTCCTGACAAAAACTTTTTTGATTCGATTGGAATTATAACATCATCCTCTGAAATTGTAATTCGCTTTGATTTTTTCAAATTGTTTATCGCATCCGCCACGATACTTTTATCTTTAACATTGATTTCATCTAATTGCGAAACTTGTAATCCCGAACGTCCAACTTGGCTTAGTAATTCCATAATTTGTCGTTGGATTCTACTGGTTATCTTCTTTCTATCTAAATTTAAAGAAACCTCGAAAAGATCCTCCAAACTATCACTTAAATTAGAATCCTCATCATTAGAAGAATTAGCTCGAGTATACCCATAAGATAATTTTTTCAAAAGATGTTTGATGTTCCGATTAGAACTAGATGTAATGGATTCTATAACTGGGTTGCTACTAACGTTTGCAATAACATGTGTGCCCTCATCTACACTTTGCTTTGTAAGTTTGGGTATTCTTGAGTGCCTCTTTCTTATATGATCCAATTCTGATTCCGAAATTCTATCACATTGTCCAAAGTCTCTCTTATCAAAAGTGGTCAACGAGAAATTGGCATTTTGAAGCAAGGCCTTCATCTTGGATAGTTTTCTCTTTGAAGAATCCAGGTATTTGATGTCAATAGAGTCCTCATAACTTAAAATGATGACTCTTCCATTAGAAAATCTCCCAGTCCTGCCTTTTCTCTGTATGAACCTAATTTCACTTGGAACAGGTTCATAGAAAATTACTAGATCGACATTTGGAATATTTAGCCCCTCTTCAGCAACAGAAGTCGCAACCAGAACTTGAAACTTTCCATTTCGAAAATCCTCCAATATAGATAATTGTTTGTCCTGATCTAGTCCCTTTTGGCCATTCTTTTTAGATTGTCCAAAGAAACCCTTACATGATATATTATGCATATTAAGAAATTCAGTAATTTCTTCCAGAGTGTTCCTATATTGCGAAAAGATTAGAATCTTCTTTTGTATTGGTTTGAAAGTCTGTTTTTCAAATGAGTTCCCGTTTATAGATTCAAGTTTAAGGTTTTTTTGAGTGAAATTAGTTTTGGAGTTATGTTTTAAATTAAACTCTTGATATTTCTCTAATAACCCAAATTCTGCAATAATCGACAACAGCTTTTCCAACTTAGGTGAACTTTTGTTGATATGGATATTGAGGATTTGGACAATCTCCTTTATTCTATTATCAGCAAAAAACTCGGCATATGTCTTTGACTCATTTAATTTTGACGAGTTAAGAAATTTTCTGAGAGCAAAATCTCCTTGAGACTCTATCAGGTCACGACAGTAATACAATATCATAGAAATGGATTGATACTTTAATCCAGCTATTAACAAAAAATTGGGGTTTTTTGGATCAAGATGCGAAATAATACTGTCTCTAAGTTCCAATAGATCTTTTTTATAAACATTTTCAATTTGCTTCTTTTTCAGAAATTTATTTTTGATCAACCATCCAATATAGTCACTGATCATGGATTTCAGCAATCTTGAAATTTCTACGTCAGAATCAGTCATCTTTAAATGGCAATATTCTATGCTTGTGTTATAGACATAGGGAAGTACATCTGCATCATCTTCTGTCTTGGCAATGATTTGTTCTATGAATAAATTAGAACACACTTCTCTCACTTTTTCCTCGGTAAATCCTGGACTAGCTGATAACCCCAGAATTAATGGGGGTCTCATATTGGTAGCAGCATCATAAAACTGTTTTGCAATATGAGTATAGCTGTAATCTTTGACTGTTCGTTGAGCTTCGTCAAAAACAAGCAAGTAAAAGTCCTCCTTTTTTATAAGATTATTACGTAAATCATTAATTACTAATTCAGGCGTTGCAAAAAAAATTCTTATTGAATGCGATCTCCAAATTGTTTCTCGAATTTCAGGAGAAACATTACCCGTAAGAGCTACACATTGTTCTGATAAAACAGTATGGCTTCTAAACATATTAAAATGTTGCATAACAAGTGGTCTAGTTGGTGCCAAAATCAAAACCTTAGAGTGCTTCCAATTAAATAAAATATCTATACAAACCAATAACGCAATGATGGTTTTACCTAAGGATGTAGGGATTACAACTAAGGAATTATTATATAGCAATTTGGTTACAATATCTTGTTGATATTGTCTGTAATTGAGCACATTATCCCGTAATAGAGGATGTGAAAAATAATTTATTTTTGTCAAAGTTATATTATAGCCATATCTAACAGGATTTCAGTGACATTAGGAATACAAAAAACATTTTAGCTTATATCATATTTCAAAAACTTCACTAGTATCACCCTTTGGTACAGTTTTTCTCTCAGGATTTACATTATCAATTGACTGTGCAAGTTGGGTAACTTTAGGATTTCCAACTAGATCCGAAATGGAATTTAATTCTTCAAGGGATTTGATTACAATACCACGCTTCTTACTAGGGGTACCATTGGAATTTAATGGGTTAATTTCAATTGCAATAGTTGGAGGTCTACCACGGTATTCAGGTAGTTTAAATAAGAAAACGCCAGCAACATTTGTTGGTTTTCGTTCCCAATCCTTACCTTCTTTCAAAAATTGTGATAATCGTTCATCTCCCGACATTTTATAAGCAATTAATACTCCATAGACTATCCTTTTAATTTTATCTATTTACATATCTAAAAAATTTTTTAACTGACGATTAATTAATTAAACATATTTTGCTATTTAATTATATTCTATGAACATAAGAATAATTAATTTACGAGAAAAAATTGTGTGAAAAGTACACATTTATGTTTATGGTTATATTCATTTAATCAACAACGATAATTAAATAAAAACGATTGTTTATATATAATATATAATCACAAAAACCACTACAAAGCTCAATTACGATAAAGGCACCATAGTTATTGATGGTGTATTTCACAGTCCATTTTCTGTTTTGGACCCCAGAACCAGCAAATACAGAGCATTGGGTATGAATTATCAAGAAATAATAAAATATTTCAATAACAACAAAATTAATTATTTGGACTATGTGCCCAATTATTTGGTTCCATTACATGGTGATAAATTCAAAGAAAAAAAGACAATTAATCTAAGAAACTATCAAAAAGAGGCTCTTGCAAAATGGAAGATCAATAATAGAAGAGGATGTATCGTTTTGCCAACTGGGACTGGCAAAACAGTTATAGCTTTAGAGGCAATAAGAGAAACCAACACTTCGACTCTGATAGTTGTCCCAACACTAAACCTTGTAGAACAATGGTACGAGGAGGTGTCTAATATACTAGAGGAGCCGGATCAATTAGGAAAGTTAGGTGGTGGGAATGAGAAAATAGGAACCATTACAATAACAACATACGATTCTGCATATTTGAAATCATCCTATCTAGGAAACAAATTTGAATTCTTGATATTTGATGAAGTACATCATCTAGGTTCAGACAAATATTCCTTGATTGGCGAACAATTTATATCGCCATTAAGAATGGGTTTGACTGCAACTATAGAGAGAGAAGATGGAAAACATATGAATATATACAAACTAGTAGGGAATGTAATATACGATCGGGATTTTCATGAACTATCTAAAGACAATCATCTAGCAAAATTTAGATTAAGAAAGATGAAGATCAACATGTTACCTGAGGAGTCACACAGATACAATAAATCAATGAATGAATATAAACAATTGTTAAGGGATTCGAAGATCTATTATCCAATAAAACTAGAAAAGCTAATTATGTTATCAGGAAAAAACCCCAATCTTAGAAAGGCATTATTATTAAGAAATGAAGCATTAGATATAGCACTTAACAGCCAAGCCAAAGTAGCAGAATTAGAGAACATTCTGAAACAAAATTTGCTTAAAAAAATTATAATATTTACAGTACATACTAAACTTGCATATATCATTTCAGATCGGTTCTTGATTCCTGTGATAACACACAGAACAAAAAATGACGAAAGAAACCAAATCTTAAACAGTTTTAAGAAAGGACAGTACAAAATCATCGTGACTACAAAGGTCCTAGATGAAGGAACGGATGTTCCTGATGCGAATATGGGCATCATATTAAGTGGAACAGGTAGTAAGAGAGAATTCATACAAAGGCTTGGAAGAATATTAAGGCCCAAATCTGAGATAGAGAACGTAGCTGATCTTATAGAGATAATATCAGCTGATACAAGTGAAATTTATACTAGCACTAGAAGAAACAAAGGAGTAAACAGTATAAATCACAAAAATAACTTACAGAAATGATCCCTTCCGACATCTTAAGGTACAAACTAGATAATAAGAACAATAGAATTCTCCCTGTATTATGTTCCTTAGACAAAAACTCAAAGGATCTAGAAATAGCCACACAAATAATACAAGCGTTTGAATACTGCTTTAGAAACAAAGAGATAAAGGAAAATTTAGATCAGTTACTAAAGAACATAGAATATGTTTATAAGGATTTTAAACTCGTTAGAGGATTGTCCACCATCTTAGAAAGAAGATGTACTTTCAGTTCACACATACATAGAAATTTAACTGAAGTTAAACATCCCACAGAAAATGGTTATAATGATTTATATGATAACAGAAATTTGTTCGAAAATTTTTCTGCCCCAGAAATCAGAAAAGCAGTATTTGCCGAATCTTCTATGCTAGGCATTGCGACTGACAAGAACAAGAGAGAAACAATTTTACAAAACGTTTCCAATAGATTAGGCATTAAGGTTAGTTCTTTATTAGAGATAATGTGGTCAGATCTGGAAGAAAACTCTATAATCAGAAGCCTTAACCCAGTTACGCCCGAACAGTTACTTTACATGTATAACATATCTTCAGTTCAAACATTACTCTTTGGATGTATTCAAATGAAGGTATGGTTACAATCAAATCTTAGTGAAGGAACAATATGGAAAGAAATCTTAAGAGATGTGAAAAGACTGGGATTAATGTATTGGCTTGATTCGCTCGATTATGGTAATGAAAATGAGTCAGATAATAACGATAAAAGGTCCCAAAGCAATCCTAAGATGATTTGTACCATAGAAGGAGCCCTAAATGTCTTAAAGTTAACTGATAGATATGGAAACGCTATTTCTAAACTGTTTCCATACATATTAAAATCACAAAAATGGAATATAAGCTGTGACATACTTAAGAATTCAATTAATGGAAAGAAATCAATTTACAAATTTGAGATTGCATATGACACTTATCCCGATTTTATACCGACTTTAGGTATTCAAAATCAGAATATTCTAAATACTCTTTATGTGAATCGTACTGCTACTGATCTATCATTCAGTTCAGAAAAGGATTTAAGCATATCACAGGCATCTTACGATAGTAAAATAGAAAAAATATTTTCAGAACAATTTGAACTTATGCGATCAGGATGGAAAATTGAGAGAGAACCAGGACCTATTATCACGACTCATAAAGCAGCTTTCATACCAGACTTTGTCTTATCCAAATATGATATCAAAATATTAGTTGAGATAGTTGGATTTTGGACCAAAGAATATCTCGAAAGAAAGTTATTAAAATTAAATGATATTATTCAGAATAAGAAATATAGTAATGAGTATTTTTTTATGATTTTGGTTATTAATTATGCAAATTTGATGTCATACGAAATGAGTGAAAATGAAAATTTTATAGGCATTAAAAACATGAACGATAGCAACAATCAGAACATATTGTTAACATCTTATAAGCAAAATAGAATATCCTTTAAAGATATTATTTCATATCTCAAAGCAATTGAGGAAAGATATCTGAAGCATCAATTTCTTAATGAATCGAATCAAGAAAATTTAATGATAAAGTTTGCAAATTCATTAAAGGATCTCTCAAATACAGAAAGGAGTTTGATATTGTTTGACGAACTCGAGAAGATTATTAAGACAGATAGGCAGGTCAACACTTTTGAAAAAATAAGACTATCAGATTTATTTAATAAGAATCCACATTTTAGCAACTTAATTAAGGAAGAAATATCTCGACAGGGATTAATTTTGATAAAAGAATGCATATTTAAGAAGAGAATTTTAGATGAAATTTTTAACGAAATAAAAGAGATTTCTACTTTAGGCAAGGCAATTGACTTGTTAAAATCAAAAGAAATACCTGAAAAGATACATATCGACCTGCTCAATTTTCTTGGATTTCAAATAGATTGGGCAGGCCTAGACTATTCAAAAGCAAAATTGGTTGTGGCAAAAGACTCCAATAATCTAAATCATTCATTTCATAAAAAAGACGACTCTTAACGTCTGACGATCGATATGATATGTATATATATATGGATAAACCCCGAACTTAAGGAAAGTAAACAGATTTAAAACAAGACAACATTAATAATTATTTAAGGCGACTGAAGTAGAATGATGCAACCGTCCAAAAATGCAAAGGAAAAAAACGAATTTCTTGATGAGACAGATAATAAATCAGGGCAACAAAATGACAGGTGGTTAAGGAACATTAAACAGAGTTGGAGATATGTTCAGTGTATTTGCGGCAGTGAATTTCATTTCGACGGCAATATAGACAAACTATTTGAATGGGAAAACATTCATCTCAGACATCTCGCCTCTGATTCAGACAATCATTCAATGATTTCTTTTTACCCTACAGACATGATAATATATTATCATTCTAAATCAGGATATGTAGTAGAACGCAGAAAACACAAAAGCCATGAGATCCAAGAAATTAACCAATCTTTAATGGCAGGAAAAGTTACAATGACAGGAGTATGAACAAGAATAAGAGAATTTTGTTTAGGAATTAGGGTCAAGAAATAAACGAAAAAGATAATATAATAATTGTAGGTGCAGGAATTCTAGGATTAGCTCTCGCAAACGTAATCTCTTCTTTATGTAAGTCGAAAATAACTATTTTGGAACAAGAAGCAAAACCAGCTTTGCATACAAGTTCTAGAAATACAGGGAAAGTACATGCGCCATTCATTTATCATCCAGAAAAGAAAAGAGTCTGGGCCAAAGCCGCGTTGTATGGTTATCAATTCTGGAAAAATTATTGTGAAGCAAATAAAATCCCATTTGAAGAAGACGGAGTATTGGAGGTAGCTACTGATGCAGATTCAGCTAAAATACTTTCATTCCATCTGGATTGGGGGATAAAAAATGGATTGAATTACGATGAGATAAAACTTTTAGATCAAAATGAGGTCAAAATGATTGAACCACATGTCAAATGCCATCAGGCCATATTATGCAAAAAGGATGCATCAGTAGATTATGGTCAAATCACAAGACTTCTCGCTAATCACTTTCTCAATAACGATCGAGAAGTGAAAATTGCCACGTTATCAAAAGTTATAAACATAAAAACAGACAGAAATTTGGACTTACCTGGAATAATAGAATATCAGAATATGGACGGGAATGCGGTTAGACAAATGAAATTTGACTTTCTGATTAATGCTTCAGGAAGTAATGCACTCAATGTAATGAACACAACAAAAATAGAACATGGCTATCAAGATCTTTTCTTTTTGGGAGAATATTGGATTGCACCTTCAAAATATAATAATTTGACTAGGCGTAGTATTTATTCAATACCTCAATTTCATCAATTTCCCTTTTTAGATCCACATTGGATTATTCGTACAAATGGACATAGAGAGATAGGGCCTAATGCCTGTCCCGTTTTTTCTCCATATGGATATGATAAACTCAATAATCTAAAGGAATTCTTCCCAAAGTTATACAAGTTAACACTAGGAGAGCATAGAATAAATAAATCCATACTAAGAAAAGAAATGTTCAATTTAGTTGCAACGGAAGCGCTAAGTAGTGTTTCGAAAAGATATATGATAAAAAGGGTGAAAAAATTTCTTCCCAGTATTGAAGCAAAAGATTTCACGATTCGTGGAACGTCTGGAATTCGCGCGAACATTATAGACAAAAATGGAGATTTTATATCGAGCCCAATATTCAAACTGCACAATAATGTATTACATATTTTAAATTACAATTCTCCTGGTGCTACAGGTGTTTTTCCAATAGCTTACGCATTAGTCTTTAAACTAGTAGACAAAGGTATATTGAGATATAATAACAATGGCATAGAACAAAGAAAATTAACGAATTTAACACCATTTGATGAAAAACTAATAGAAAACTGTAGAAAAGAAATAGAAGTAGAATTTAAGTAGTTCGAATCAGCTAAGTAAATTTTAAACTAAATGAAAGTTATGAGACACAATAAAATAGGTCATCAAGTTAACAAGAAGATCTAACAAAGGAAGGGATCATAGTCTAGCTTGGTATGATGCCAGCCTCGGGCGCTGGAGGTCGCCGGTTCGAATCCGGCTGATCCCACCTTCTACTTTTTAGAATGACTATCATCTTGTGAGGTGTATGATAAATGATCCTCGGGTTATGAGTAATCAAAAAATGGCAAGAATTCTTTCTATTCACTATACAAAATGTTCAAAATAATTTAAAAATAGATTTATATTATTTACAATTTACTTAAATAAATCAAATTTAGACAAATTTATTTGAGAAAGATTGGTAAGCTAGCAAATTTTAAATAGTGTGCACAAGATATTAAAATAAATTTTAATTTGGACGATTTAGAAGACAGTAAACGGAATAATTCTACTGACGATCTCACAGAACTCAAAGATAATTTAATCAAAAATGGTAACCCACAGCAACAGTCTCCTAATTTGGTACAGGAAGGAATTGTCGCTGGAAAGAAGATCGCAAAGATTTCGGTTATCACCCTTTTGGCAATTGGTATCGTCGAAATTATAACTGGCATATTAAGTGGCAGTGTAGTAGCTATGGCAGATGGAATTGATTCCATATCCGACGCTGCAATTTCGTTTATAGTCTTATTGGGACTAAGAATTGCTCACAGACCTGCAGATAAGAAATTCCACTTTGGATATCACAAAGTAGAAAGTTTTTCAGCATTAATAGCCGCAATAGGAATGATAATAATTGGTGTAATAATATTCTACAACTCCTATCAAGCATTAATCAATCCTCATGAAATTAGGCACCCATACATAGTTATGGCTGTACTAGCAGGAGCAAGTGCATTATCACTACACAGAGCTTTCCAGATGCGCATCATCGCAAACAAATATAATCTATTATCTTTAAAGACCGATGCAAGGAATTCCATCAAGGATGGATCTGCATCTGTAATAGGTTTCTTTAGCATATTGGTAGCGACTCAATTTGGGTTTGTACAAATGGATGGCATCGGTGGGATGATAATAGCTTGTTACATATTTTCAGTTTCTTACCTCTCTCTCAAGAAATCATCGTTGATACTAATAGATTCATGGCAGAATCCTAAACTCACAGTTATGATCAAAAACATTATTTCAGAACAATTTAGTGATGAAAAAATTCTTGTAAGAGACGTATTATTACGATCTTCTGGTATGGTTGATCAAGCAGAAATACATATTGCAGTTGATGGAAAGGAATCACTTGAAGAAGTCGAGATGCTATCTTTAAAGATACAATTAGTCATTAGTTCTCAATTCCCCTCAATCGAAAGGGTATTAGTGATTCCTCATCCATACTCTGCTTCAGAAACAAGAGTAACATCTAGAATGGATAAATTTAGAAGCATTAAATTGAGAAGACCATCTTACATGAACAGAAGTAATAAACAAAACGAAAATGCAAAATAAACAGTATACAAAATTCAGAATGTACTTTATGTTTGAAGAAGTAAATGTAATATAGTATTAAAAAGTAGAAGATCGTAGAAATAATGGAGTGAACAATATTATATCTTATGAAGATAGAATTTAGTTTATATATTTTTATGCATACTCAAATTTGATGAATAAACTCCTCAGTGTAAATAAAGCATTAGTTATGTCAGCAGTCCTTGTTGTATCATTTATCCTGTTAATGAGTCCAACTTCAATGACCATGAATGTATTTGCTCAAGGTAATACTGCAAACCAAGGCATAGGCCAATCACAATCTTCAACTCAATTGGGTGTTTGTGTATCAGGTGACGGCACTCTTTTCTCGTGTAATAATTTGAATACTCAAAGCCAATCGAACAGTGGTAACAACGCAGCAGCACAAAGCGGCGGTAATGATGATGATGATGATGATGATGATGATGATGATGACAGCAACGGTGGTAATACTGCAAACCAAGGCATAGGCCAATCACAATCCTCTAACCAAAATGCATTATGTGTTTCTGGTTTAGGAACATTTGTTTCATGCAATAATTTGAATACTCAAAACCAGCAAAACAGTGGTAACAATGCATTGGCTCAGCAAGGAGGCGGAAGCAATGGAGCAAATACAGCTAATCAAGCTATAGGCCAATCACAATCCTCTAACCAAGGAAGTGGAGTAGTTTCTGGTGGTAATACACAAGGTTCTGGAAACAACCAAAATACACAAACACAAAATAATACAGGAAATAACGCAGCAGCACAAAGCGGCGGTAGTGGAAGTGGAAAAAGTGGTAATACAGCTAATCAAGCTATAGGCCAATCACAATCCTCTAACCAAGGAAGTGGAGTAGTTTCTGGTGGTAATACACAAGGTTCTGGAAACAACCAAAATACACAAACACAAACAAACACAGGAAGTAATGCGGTAGGTCAACAAGGTGGTAGTGGAAGTGGTAGCAGCAACGGTGGTAATACAGCTAATCAAGCTATAGGCCAATCACAATCCTCTAACCAAGGAAGTGGAGTAGTTTCTGGTGGTAATACACAAGGTTCTGGAAACAACCAAAATACACAAACACAAAATAATACAGGAAATAACGCAGCAGCACAACAATAATTTTTTTTCTGAATTGTAAAGCTAAATAACAATAAAAATATCTAATTAATAGAAAAAATTCTTATATTACTGGTACAAAGGTTAGACATTTTGATTTGTATCAGAACGACAGACTGTTTGTTTAGTCCTAACTGCTAAGCTATCTAATTATTAAAAACTCTATTTCCTAGTGAATTTATAATTGGTAAAAAGATAGATTAAACTTCCCTATTGACTCCAAATACAATATTCTAGAACAATTTAGGAAAATTCAATGGGATCCATATGATATCGGGTATTGAGTTAAGCAAAGCAGAGACTGATTGCATTAAATTATGAATTTTTGCGGGACGCTTTTCCACCGGCTCTAGCGACTCTAGTTCTTGTTTGAGGATCTGCTGCCTGTAATCCCCTCTCCTCATGTTTAGCTTTTCCACCTGCTCTAGCGACTCTTGCTCTAGTTTCAGCACTTGCAGATGCCAAACCCCTATTGTTTTGATTATTCTTGTTATTTTGAGGCATAACATCAAACCATGATAAACATACTATTTAATCTCTATTACCTTTGCTTATCGAATAATTCTTAAAGTGAATATGACTTATCTTATTTATGAAAAAAGGTTGTGAGCACACTCAATCCTCTATGGATAATTTTGATAAACCAAATTCATACGTATGTGAAGTATGTAATCAAGATGGAAGTAATTGGGTCGCGCTTAGAATGTGTTTGACATGCGGACATGTTGGATGCTGCGATTCATCAGCTGGCTTACATGCGAGAAAACATTTTGAATCCACCAAGCACCCTGTAATGATAGAAGTACCAAACAAATCATGGAAATGGTGTTATGAACATAAGCAGTATGGCTAGTAAAAAAATTGTCAAAGTAATTTCAAGTAACCCATCAAATCATTGTTATACATAAATCCTACTTTCAATATATCAATTCGTAGTACAACCAAATAATATTTCTATATTTGGGTAAATCTTTCTACCATACTACCCATAGTTATAAGATCTCAATAATATGCATTTTGTCGAGTCTTTGGTATATAAATAATAACAAAGGCTAATAAATTTCCTTTACCAAAGAATATTACAGCCTAGTCTAATTCTTACACCAATTTATAACATGTATCTATAAATTAATTATTCTCGGCATCATAGATGTATCCAAAAAGATTATCAATCTATTTATCCATCCTAATTCTCTACTACAGGTGAAAAAGCCCTTAAAACTCAAAGTTTGTTAGATTTTTAGGGATAATCCCAATGAAAATGATAGAATACGCTATGTTAAGGATTAATGGTCCACAACATATTACATACACATCCGTAAAAGTAAAATATAATGGTTACAGGCAATAAGTAAACCAAATAAAACAACTTTTAAACAAGTATGAAAAATATGTTGTTTCTTATTGCCAACATTCTTGCAGTCGCGTCTCTGATGGTTGCAGGACATCTATAACTTCCTATTTGCTTAAATATCAACAATTTAACGGTCATACCTTACCAAAAATACTTGTACTAGAACATTATACATATTACTGATGGCAACTCAATGATTAGAAACACAACAGTTGCCGAATATGGATAAATCTAAAATATTACTGTAGTTTAGGAAACCACAAATAACAAGAACTATTTAACTTCAATTATTATTAGTGGCACCTCTTCTTTAATTTTTATTGTTACGGCACTTCAATACAAGATTTTGGTTTGTCGTTCTTTTCCCAGTTAACTATTCCTAAACTAGACCCAGATGTATTTTTAGTGAAATTAGCAACGAAGTTTCATCTATTTCATATTTATCATCGTACTCAATGATTGATCAGCAATATTTCTTATCAAATTGTTTTATTCTTTCATGGCATGTAGGGTACTGCATGGTGCTGGCGGTTCGTGAATAGACGAAAAGCAATTGTGTGCATCTCTAGCAGGCATAACGAAGATTAGGAAGGATTATATGAAATATCAATTATGCAGTGGACAGATCTCATTATTCAGTTTGCATTTGGAGTTGCAGGAGTTTGTATAAATATAAATAAGTTCCCTAAAATATAAACATTGTGTAGTAAGTTGCAAACTATTGTATAATCCATTAGTAACGAATTTCATTATACTAGAGATTACTTATCAAGACGCAGATATAACATAAAGAGGAATTAATAGTTGTTTGCTTGCCATCTTATTAATTTGGATTA
>NZ_VUYS01000017.1 GCF_008389435.1 Candidatus Nitrosocosmicus agrestis
AAGGACAGAACAGAAAGTTTCGATGATTACTTTCCATGTAAAATGAACAATTGTAAGTTAAAGCATGTACGAAACTGGCTGAATCTTTTTGTCAACTATCATAATAAGGAGATGATCAACGCTTAAGTTAACAGCGCCGTTCGTAATTTATATATCAAAGGTTATGATGCGGGTAGAATGGTTTTTAATTCAGTTATTAGTTCTACTACAGTTTAATTTCAAATTATGCTAATATTTAATTGTCAGTTTTCAATAATACTGGTGATATGCGATATATTAATGCATTATTTGACTGATCAAGTGACTAGAAAAAAGAGATAGTATCAAAGACCAAAAACCTTAATTATGAAGAAGTTAAACTGTCCCTGTTATTACTAAGCGAAGTTGATCGGACAAAATAGCTTGTTATATGGGCTGAAACATCCGATCAACCTCAGCTATGTATATGAAAATGATAGCTTATATGAATTTCTATATCTTTATGATGAATGCTTCTGCAGGTTAAATCTTGTCCCCTATTAAAACTTGAGCGAGTTTGTGCATTTACATACCTGAAGGTGTATGTAATTGAATTTTTTTGAGAATATCAAAGATGATGAATTAAAAATTTTAGATTTTGTGTTTCATTGTAAATAATTGCTATGCAGTTATCGTTAATTAGCATATTCGATTTGAATACTAGTAGTAATTCCTACACAATTAGTTGATATTGTAATTAATAATATTGTATATTATTTTAAAACCGATCTCTTAAGTTAACTAATTTTACACTTCATACCATTCACTTTTTAAAACTCTCGATATATTCCTTCAACGCAATGGCATTGTTGAATTTTTCGTCCTTTGCTCCGTATAACAAAATAACTGAACCTTTTTCTAACTTGGTTAAAATTACATTAATAGATTCATTGCATTTATCTAGTTCTTCAAAATATTTCGATTTAAATTGCTCCCACTTCCTTTCGTCATGATTAAACCATTTTCTTAGGGGTGTACTTGGTGCGAGGTCTTTCATCCAAAGATCTACTTTTACCTCATTCTTGCTGAGACCTCGGGGCCAAAGTCTGTCTACTAAAATCCGCAACCCATCGTTTTGATTTCCAGATTTTCCAATTGGATTATCATATATCCGTTCAATTTTTATCAATTGACATACAACGACTTTAATTAGATCAAACGAATGTAATATTAAAGATTTATCAAATTTCAAAAAAGTAGTTACTTTCTGTAGTAATATATGCGAAATTAAATACTAATTCGATTTCTAAAAAAAAGGTCAGGTCTGGTTGAGTTACAATTAGAAATCAAAATATTCAACATCGATTTTTTTTTGTAACAATATATTCTGTACATTCTATTTACCTAATCCTTTTCACAATCATAACATAACCAGTCATAATTTACTATTATACCTCAAAAAAATGCAAAAAGAAAACAGAGAATTATACGACAGCAATATAGTTAGCACTAGTACAAAGAATCTTCAATATTATATAATATCAAAGGTTTTGTTTGTCATCTTGTTCATTCTTTTATCTCTTTTCTACAGTCTAAAGGTTCTAAATTGCAATTAACTTTGAATGTTGGTTTTAATCAAATCAATATCGCCTCCAGAGTTACTTTATATGTTTGATTTACAAATCCAGCCAAAAAAAGGTAACAATGACAATAAATTAGAAAAACTAAAGTCATTGTGAAGATCCATTAAACATTTCAAAATTACGAGGATACAGAACAAAATAAATCCTGCGATTCCTATCAGAATTGAAAGCGGTGCATATATTACTGAATGGTAAATCTCCAGCAGATATTAAAATATCAAACAGGTTGTTATTGCTATTGCTATTGTATATGGCTAGTTTTACTAAGCGAGTGACTCCAAGGTTTGATCTTTTTATTTGTTTCATTGCTATAAGCCACGTAAACAGCAATTCATGATGATGCTAAATAAATTAATGTAATCAAACTCCTACTTTTCATTTATAATTGTAATCTTTTACCCTCTAGTTTTTTCACCTATTCAAAGGAAATAAACATTCCATTATAGGGCTAAAACATCATACCATAAAATAACATGAACCATGCTGGACCAAATTTCGGAAAGAACATCCGTATAGCCTTTTATGGTTGTACATTTTTTTTGTTTATGGTTTATTAAAAAAATTTGAAGGATACACTAACTACACCGTAAACTAAAAGTGATTATCGTGATAAAAATTTAATCACGATTGTTTATAACCGCTGTTTTGATAATCTCTTTCAAGTTGATAATAGTATGTTGATTGGTTGGTAATGTCACAGACACACATTATCACACATAACTTACCTTCTCTACTTGTAAAAAGAATTGCTAAACCAAAAGGGTGAGAAATCTTCGTTTATATCTTTCTGAGGTATTGGAAAATTACTAGAGATAGCAGTGGAAATCATATCCTTATTGCACATAAGTACCTTAAATACATCAAGCTTCGTAACGATACCTACAGGGTTATTTTCTTCCAAGGCAAAATCTGGACGGTATTGAAACTAACTATAGAAAATCTGAAATAAAATACTAACATATCATAAAAATGATTTATGATTTTAATAACATAAAATACGCAATTTATGATATATAGCGGAAAAAAATACCGTAAAGAATCAGGGCTGGACCTAAACTTGCATGATAATCAATTTATAAATACTAGATTTTCTTATAAAAGAAACTCCTGCCAAAATAAAAACAACACGATGTCAACTGCAATATGACAACATGAGGAGATAACCGCGTTTGTGTATGATTAAACAGCAGGCTACACTTGCGCCATAAGCATCAAAAATAGTCCCTACCATCACTATTGGGTAATTTATTGGTGTTAGTTTAGCTCCATTAACACCATGATCATCAGTCATTATATCTAACCCAGTCAGTTTTGATGCAAAAGCGCGAGGGGTTACGAGACGCCTATTGATGCCTGCTCCTTTGCTTATTCATATAAGCGGTCTCCTCATTTCTAATACTTCTTAACTGTATATACATACAATTTCAAAATACGGCTCTGTTAACTTAAGAAAATGATTTAGCTTGAAGATGCTCTATTTCTGTTATGTTAAGCAAAAGAAACAGAACTCCTTCTTTAGATATTGACCATGCTTTGTATTTGTACTTTCTTGGTCTGTCAACCAGAGGCGTTGCCAAAGCAATGTTCTTTCTACACAAAGTCAGGAGAAGTCATGTAGCCATCTGGAATTGGATTCAGAAACATAATCATCAAAGGATATCATCAAAGAGGAAGAAAATTTCAGAGTACATAGTAGATGAAACTATTTTAAAGGTTGGTTCAGAATACATCTGGCTCTGGGTAGCAATAGAGCCTGAGAACAGGCAAATTCTCGCACTATCCATCTCCAAGGAAAGAAACATGTTCGTTGCTGAGAGATTCTTATCAGGTCTAGTCAAAATTCATGGAAAGCATCCAGTATCAACAGATGGTGGAACATGGTACCCTCAGGCTTGTAGGTTCCTAAAGATAAGACATCATCTTCATTCTCCTTTAGAGAAAAGCTTGATTGAAAGAACTATGCAATATATCAAAGATCGAACTGAAAGTTTCGATGATTACTTTCCATGTCGAAAAGCAAACTGTAAACTAAATCATGTGATAAATTGGTTGAATCTATTTGTATGTAAACACAATAAGGATATAATGGCTTAAGTTAACAGAGCCCAAAATACACGCATATTAACTTTCAATTTTGAGGATTGTGGTTTAGGTTTATGTAATATTCATCAGTTTATTTTTCTGATAGTAATTGAAGTTGTTTTTTACGGATTATTTATTTTATTGAAATACCTACTAGGGCATCTTTATTTGCAGTTCTTGATTAGAAAGTTCAGAGACTATAACTACCCTGAGGGTTTTAGAATCATATTGTGACAAAATGGGTCATTCCTTGATTTGCCTTTTCCACATCATGGTAATATCCAACATCGTTTTAGACTCGAGTTACAAGATGACCGTCCAAAAAATAGGTTCATGAATGCTATTTTTTTGATTTTAATAGCTTTAAAGCGCCTAACTGCATGTTACAATTATCTCTTAAATTTATAACACTATCAAAATTATTTATATAACAAGTCATTGAAACAAGATGATAAAATAGGAGTTAAGAGAACTCATTATATTTACAATTGTATGCGTAGCTAGTTATTTTAGGGGACACCTGTTGAGATATTTATAGGATTGTAACTTGAATAACTCATATCATAACCAAAATGTAATAATGGGTTGGATTCAATTTTATAGCCCAAAGAAATTCAACTTTCACCCTTAATAAAAAAGACTAGAGCAAGAGCCAGCCGACACCTGCCCCTAAGCCTGTTACTCCTGAAAACATTTGACATTTGTAAAGTCTAAACGAGGGTAATGGATTTATAGTATATATTGTGAGATAGAATGTGGACACATTATAACGCATAGAATCAATTATTATATTATTGACAAAATTTTTTGCCTATCAGGAAACCTTTGGTAAAATTCATAAAATGTTCTAATCCATTTATCCGTGGTAAAAGATATATTCATACAGAAATTTCATTCTACTATATAATCATGGATGAAAAACTGATTGTCGAAGATACTCTTGGGGACTGGAGGAGAACTCATTATTCATCTGAGATTTCTCATTCTGTTGTTAATTCTGAAGTGATAGTGATAGGATGGATTTCATCCAAGCGAGATCATGGAAACGTATTATTTGCATTACTCAGGGATCGATACGGTGACATTCAATTGGTTGTCAAGAAAAAAGAACTTCCTAAAGAATTATTTGATTCATTGAGAAATTTAAAGGAGCACTCTTCTATTGCAGTCAAGGGCATTGTGGTAGAACAAAAAAATGAGAATGGATCTTTTGAAATTATTCCAAAGGAAATCAAAATTTTGTCTATATCCAATAAACCTGCGCCGTTTTTGACACAAGCCGTTTCATCTATTGGGATTGATACAAGATTAGACCTTCGAGCTATTGACTTGAGAAGAGATTATCTGCAAATTATCTTTAGAATAAGAAGAAATATTCTTAAATCCATTAGAAATTACTTTGATCAAAATCATTTTGTCGAAGTTAATACTCCCAAAATGATTGCAACTGCAACGGAAGGCGGTGCTGCACTCTTTCCCATATTCTACTATGACCGCGAAGCATTCCTGGCCCAGAGCCCGCAGTTGTACAAAGAACAACTCACTATGGCCTTTGAAAGTGTATATGAAATAGCCCCGATATTTAGGGCAGAACCATCTAGGACTAATCGGCATTTATCCGAAGCCATTTCAGTTGATGCTGAAAAAGCATACGTTAATTATGATGATGCGATGGATATACTTGAAAACCTAATTAAACATGTTGTCGATTCAATTAAACACCATAATTTAACCGATTTAAAAGAACTCGAACTTGATCTGCCTGAAATATCTGGTCCTTTTCCACGCCTCGCGTATAGTGATTTGGTTTCAAAACTTCAAGAAAATCATAAATATATCAGATGGGGTGATGACATATCCCCAAAGATTCTAAGGGATATGTTTGGCGATGAGTTTTACTTCATAACTGATTGGCCAGCATCTACTAAACCATTTTATGTGAAATCTAAATTAGACAAATCCGATCAAAAACCTCATGGCGAAAATGACGAACGTATCTTAAGCGAATCCTTCGATTTGATGTTTGGAACGCTAGAGCTATCTTCTGGAAGCACTCGTATAAATAATAAGGTTGAATTAATGGAACAAATGAAGAATAAAGGTCTGAACCTTGAAGCATTTGATTATCATCTGAGGATATTTGATTATGCAGTACCTCCTCATGCTGGTTTCGGTCTTGGTTTGGAGAGATTAATCATGGCGTTGCTGAAGTTAGAAAATATTCGAGACGCAACTTTTTACCCTAGAGATATAGACCGGCTTGCCCCATAAAGTAAATATATTGTAAAGTATGTTCCCATGCTAGTAAATGTCCAATGAAATTGAAGTGAAAAAATTATGTGAACTTTCAAAATTGGAGATTCCGGATGAAATGATATTAGAAACCTCTAATAAGATTCGAGAGGTTATGTCCTTGTTTCACAAGCTTGATGAGTTAGACATAAGTAGTGCTGATGACACGGACAGTTATGGTGGGTTGAGAATAGAAAAATCCCTTGATTCCTTGAGAGGTGATGTCCCTCGTCGAAGTTTTTCTGTCACTGATTCAGTGGCTAAATTAAAATTATTGAATACTCGAAATGGGTTTGTTCTCGGACCAAGGATTTAAGATTTGACAAACTTGCTAGAATTGCCTGCTCATGTTGTAATCGGTAAAATAAAAGGAAACGATTTGAAGGCAGTAGAGTATGTTTCTGTTTTAATTCAAAGGATAAAAGATATTGATTATAAAATTAATTCATTTATATCTACAAATTTTGAAAACGCAATTAAACAAGCAAAAATTGTAGACAAAAAAATTCAATCTGGTGAGAGTGTAGGTATGCTTGCTGGAATTCCTATAGGGATAAAAGATAACATTAGCGTCAAAGGATTGCGTAACACTTGTGCCTCACAAATGTTGAGAGATTATGAATCCCCTTACAATGCAACTGTAGTTACTAATATTGAATTTCAGGATGGTATTGTAATGGGCAAAACTAATATGGATGAATTTGGCATGGGCAATACATCAGAATACTCATCATTTGGCCCTGTCAAGAATCCTTGGAATAGCGAATACGTCGCGGGAGGATCTTCTGGCGGAAGTGCCGCAGCCGTTTCATCCTTGCAGGTTCCGCTAGCATTGGGTTCAGATACGGGTGGGTCAATAAGATGTCCCTCGAGTTTTTGCTCCGTGGTTGGTTTAAAGCCTAGTTATGGTAGGGTAAGTCGAAGTGGTTTGATTTCATACTCTAATTCGTTAGAACAGATAGGGCCAGTTGCTAGAAATATAACCGATCTGGCCCTTCTGTTTAATACAATTGAGGGTACTGACGCTTTTGATAATACCACAGCCTGTTCACATAAAAAAAGTGTAATTAATTCATTAGATCAGATCACCTCAAAAGGATACCAGATTGGAATTTTTTCAAATTTAACTGAAAATTCGGACATTCAAGTTCAGTCCAAATTAATGGAAATGATAAAGGTATTTGAAAGGCATCAGTTTGTTCTGGAAAATATAGACCTAAGATTAAAGGAGTTTGCTGTGGCCGCTTATTATATAATCGCAACCGCTGAAGCAAGCAGTAATTTGTCTAGATTTGACAATGTAAGATACGGATATCCTTCTAATCCTGAGGGATTTGAGTGGAATCGTTATTATGAAAAGTCAAGGTCATTATTTGGTGATGAGGTTAAGAGAAGAATACTCTTGGGATCTTTCGTTTTGTCTGCAGGTTATTTTGGAAAATATTATGCCAAAGCCCAGGCCTTTCGAAATATGTTGCGCACTGAATTCGAGAGATTGTTTAAAAAATATGACGTACTCATCCTTCCTACCATGCCAATTTTGCCCATTAAGTTAGGGGAAAAAATATCAAATCCCGTACAATTGTATAATTTTGATTTATTTACAATATTAGCCAATTTAACAGGATTACCTGCCATCACACTGCCGGCAGGATTTTCAGATACGGGTTTACCTATAGGAATTCAAATCATGGCCAATTCATTTGAAGAACAAAAGCTATTCGATTTAGCCGTCTTATTTGAAGATGAGAGTAAATTTACGGAGCGGACACCAACTATATGAATAGAAAGGAAATGTTCAAAGAGAATTTAAAAATAGGACTCGAGATACATTGTCAGCTTACTAATCTCAATACCAAGTTATTCTGTAATTGTCTGTCAAATTATCGTAATTCTTTGCCAAATGATAATACATGCCCAATTTGCTTGGGTTTACCCGGAACTTTGCCATTGTTGAATAAAAGGGCAGTTGATTTTGCCTCTATGGTATGTATTGCTTTGAATTGTAAAATTCCAGAAAAGATTTCGTTTTACAGAAAAAACTATTTTTATCCTGACTTGCCGAAGAATTTTCAAATCACACAGTACAACTCGTACGAGATTAGTAGTATCGGATATGAGGGACATTTTAGTATTGATGATGATTCGGGTGCGTTTACCCAGATGGCAAATTCAAAGCCGTCTAAGTCTCAAATTAGGATATCCAGAATTCAGTTAGAAGAAGACCCTGGTAAGATTGTATACGAAGATGAAAAGACTTCTGCCAATACTTACTCCCTTATAGATTATAACAGAGCAGGCGTGGCGCTTATAGAAATTGTAACAGAACCTGACTTTTCTAGCTCACATGACGTTAGGATCTTTTTAAATGATTTGATAAATATTTTTGAATATCTCGGAGTGTGTGATCCTAGTCTGGAGGGGTCGATACGATGTGATGTGAATGTCTCTTTGAGAGGTGGAAAAAAAGTTGAAATTAAAAATATCAGCTCATTTAAAGACGTTGAAAAATCTATCAACTACGAAGTTACCCGTCAGAGAACGATGATAATGCATGATATGGAAGTACAAGCCGAAACTAGGCACTGGGATGAAAAAAGAAAAATAACAATTTCTTCCAGATCGAAAGAAGAAGAAGAGGAATATCGTTATTTTCCTGAACCGGATATCCCAGTAATATTATTAGGTGGCCAATCTTTCGTTTCATCTATTAGGTCTCAGATGCATGAGTTGCCTAATGAAAGATTACAGAGATATAAAGAACAAATGGGATTGAGTACTCATACCGCAAATATTCTGGCAAACAGCAAGAAGATAAGTGATTACTTTGAAGAGTCCTTGAAACATTATAATTCTCCAATAGAAATATCAAATTGGATAGTAAACGAACTACTCTCAAAGATTAATGAGATGGAAAAGTCCGATGCTAGCAAAGGTGTTGTAATTGACTTGGCAGCCAAGATGTCTCCTGCCATGATCGCCAATATGGCAAAACTCGTTTCAGAAAAAGGATTGAATAGAAATATGGCAAGAGAAATTTTTGCCAAGAGTTTTCAATCCGGAGAAGATCCTTACTATATTGTAAAAAGCATGAATGTTGAAAAAATCTCTGATTCTGAGGAGATTCTCTCTTTGATAACCGAGACTTTAGAGATTCAACCCACTTTGATTGACCAATCAAAAACAAATCCTAATGTTGTTAATTTCATTTTGGGTTTGATAATGAAAAAGACAAGAGGTAGGACGAATCCTCAGTTAGCCATAAAGCTTATTCAAGATGTTCTCAGCTCTAAGAAGAATTAAGTGAGGTAAATTATTGTTTACTAATATAGTTGTCTTAGCTCTGTCTATTCGGCTACTTGGGTATTAAAATTTTTTATATGTAATCATTCATCTTTCGCACCTGTATTGTTTTCGAGGTTTTTTATTTTTTTATCGACTCAAGTTTTTAAGTGAGCCATGGCGCAAGAACTGTCCCTATATAAACGAAATGTTGAAAAAATAATCATGAATAAATACCTTGATGATCAACATCTAGCTACAGCAATGTCGATATCAAATGATATAGATGAAGTATCTACTTGCATTGTTTGTCCACACTGCAGACTAAAGTCACAGAAAGATTGGATTGTAAAGCATCTGGAATCAAAAAAAAGACCAAGGATCCGAATTTCATTGGTATACTTTAGATGCGTGGCCTGTAATGAGATTACCAAGATAAATGATCCAAAACTAATAAAATTTATTGACTATGAGGTAATGAAAAATGATCAGTTTTAGATGCAATATTTTAATTTTAACCTAATTTGACTAAAATTTCTCAATCGCCTTTTGATTCACGAAACATCAGAATTGAGATCTTTTTTTCCTTCAATAAGTGATTTTAGATTCTTCATTACTATAGGCAAAAAGGAGCCTATGTCAGTTACCACTCCTATAGCTTGAGTAGTGCCTCTATCTAATAATTTGGTTACCACGGGCTGATTAATATCTACTGCAATAACTTTCACAGATGATGGCAGCATATTGCCTACAGCTATTGAATGAAGCATTGTTGACAACATTACAACCAAACTGGCATTATTCAGTACAGACTTGTAAAGGCGTTGAGCTTCAACAATATCTGTAACTACATCCGGAATTGGACCATCATCTCGGATAGAACCACATAGGACGAATGGAACATCATTTTGAATACACTCATACATAATGCCTTTTTTTAGTACTCCCGATTTTACCATGTTCTTAATAGAGCCTGCTTTAAACACTTCATTAACGATGGACATGTGATTTCTATGCCCTCTCACTGCAAGTGTTCCATCGTCAACATACATTCCAAGGGATGTACCCAACAAAGCATTTTCTATATCATGGACGGCCAAAGCATTGCCAGCCAATACACCATCGACAAATCCCAGTCTTATTAAACTAGATAATATCTCAGATGCCCCTGAGTGGACCACTACTGGTCCTGCAACCACAACGATTTTCCCACCTGATTTCTTGGTCTTGAATATATCTACTGCTACTTTTTTTGCTATCTGTTGTGATGGTCTCTCACTTGAACTCGAACTACTCATAAACTGAAATATGTCTATTCCCTCCCTTGGTCTTTCCTGAGGGACAATTCTAATTCCTTTCTCACCTGTAACAATTAAATCTCCCTTCTTTACCTCCCTGTTGGTCTTGCATTCAGCTCTATTGTTAATGGGATCGAAGACAATGCATTTATCCATCATCATTCTATCCACCGAAATCCACTGATTATTGTAGTATAATTGGGTTGCATTATTGGTAGTACTGTAAAAATCATCTGGCAATACCATATCTTTTGGTGCTTTTTCACAATTAAAGTTGCTAGTAGAGATACTTGTAGCACCCTCACGATAAAGATTTTCCAGTATATTATGAAGATGGCTCTCTGAATTCCCTCGAATCGTCAGCCTAGCATAACTATAATCTTCTTTTCGCTTACCAATGATGAATTCTTCAACAGCAAAGTCGCCCTTAAGGTCCATAACTTTGTCAAAAATCCGTGTTAGTATTGATGAGTCGACTAAATGACCCTTTACTTCAATTTCTTGTTCGTATTGTTCCACTTTGAATCAATCCCAAGTTGACCATTTATTGGAAGTTAGTATTATAACCATATCAAACAGGTAAAGATACTTTGCCGAAATATTCTTTTAATCTTCCACTTTCAAGAATTTTATTTTTAATGTTTTCTTTCTTATCTTCTGAAAACCAGTTAGCAATTGCCTTTGCAATACCATTTTTATCACAGATTGCTACTAGGTAACCTTGACTTTCATGCACGATTGCATAAAAGTTTTCCTCTCCTACCGGCTCCCAACTATTGCTCTTATTGTCTTTCAGTGCTAAAGCTGGCATAGAAGGAGTTTTATCATCGATGAAAGTTGATAAAAGATCTTGAGCTTCCTTGACCCTTTTTTCACCTATTTTTAGTGCGACAAAGTATTGCATATTATTGTCTACATAAATAGGCTAATATTTCTTTAATTTCGCTGAGATCAGATTCAATGACTTTAGAGTTTTTGGATTTTGACCTCTCAAATAAGTTGAGATTTTCATTAGTTAACAATGCACCTGAATTCTTAAATGCTTGCAATTGTTTAGATGTAACATTTTTTCTATTATTTTGATAATAATTTCCCTGAAGTATCATTTCCAATTTATCAATGACATGAACATACTGGGCGTCTATAGAAGAAATGGTATTGAATTGATTCCAACTTGTATTTAAGATATTTTTGAATTTGGAAGATGGTAGCCTTTCCATAATATCTTTAAATGTCCTGTTCTCCAAAGTCTTTTTGCCAGGGTATCTTTTTGAATCTGGAGTTATATCGCCGACGACTGACTCGGCTAAATCATGTACTAGAATCATCTCAATTAATCGTAGTTTTTTTTTATCCGAGTAAGGACGATTCGAGGTAAAATAAAGAACAAGAACTATCATTAGTAAGGTGTGAGAAGCAACCGTCTCAGGATTTTTTAATTTAAGTTTATTAACCCAACCTTTCCGGACTATTTCCTTGAGTTTATAAAATGGTGCAGTAATATCTTCTAATTCTCTAATTTTTGTTTGAATGTCATTGTCCAATGTCAATTGTCACCCTAAAAATTCAAAAAAGTAAATAACAAAATATGGGGAATGCTTTTTACAAAACTTTCTATATCTGTGAACCTATCAATGCCTACCGTTAAAATTGTTGCAATAATTGACATAAAAATTGTAATTAATAATATAAAAATAACATTAGTTATCTGAGTCACATTAAAATTCTGTGTAAAGTATTAATTTAATTCTTGTGACTAAAATGATGACAAAAAACCAACATAGATAAAAATCAATAGTCTCAACCTATGCTGTGAAACAAAAGGCTGGCCTGGAATACGCAAGTGCATTTTTTAGTAAAGACAATTCTGAGAATTATGATCATTTGGTTCATTATGCCACATTTGGAATGGATTCGCGATGGAAAAAAAAAATTTTAGAAAACGTGGAATCTGATTCAATAGTTTTAGAGCTTGCATGTGGAACTGGAATTCTATCTGCAATTCTTTCGCAGGCGGGAAATACGGTATTGGGCCTAGACTATACATTTTCTTATTTAAAAGTGCTAAAGCAAAAAGGGATTAAGATCCCAGTTGTTAACTCTACAGCTGAGCTTATCCCATTTCGTAGCACCATGTTTGACTATATTATAACTTCATATTTACCTAAATACACAACTCTAGATATTCTCATCAATGAATGTTTCAGATTACTTAAAAGTGGGGGAATGATAATATTACATGACTTTACATTTCCAAAGTACCGCCTTTATAAAGTAGCTTGGGAAGGGTATTTCAAAATTATTAGCTTATTATGGCGCAAAGATAAAAGATGGAAATATGTATTTGATGAACTTGATGTACTGATAAGGAGTAGCCAATGGGATTTGAATGTATTCGAAGAACTCGAAAAGTTAAAGTTTAGTCAAATACACAAAAGATATTTAACATTTCAAACTTCTGCCATTATTACCGCAATAAAACCATGAATGATGATACGCGACTAAACGAATGGTTTGTCCCAAAATTTGGACCAATCAAATTTCGCATTATTTGTGGAATGTTATTCCTGCCTTACACTGGAATGTGCGTCTCTTTTGTTGTTTGGGGGGTTTTATTTTCTGGTTCGCTTAGTATTGAAAAATTAATTGGAATAATACTAGTATATTTTGTCTCCCTGGGCGTTTCTGCCCATTTTGCTGATAGTATAGGATCTAAAAAACTGAAACCATGGGGTAATATATTTTCACGAAAACAAGCTTGGTTAATTATCATTTTTGGTCTGGGTTTCTCATACTTTTTAGGAATGCTTCTGGCGATATTATTTGCACCCATGTTGATTATTATCGGAATTGTAGAAGGTTTTTTCTTATTTGCATATAATTTCGAGTTATTTGGAGGAAAGTTTCATAACAACTTTTGGTTTAGTGTCTCATGGGGAGCCTTACCATTTCTTGCTGGATATGTATTGAGCGTAAATTCTATCACCTTTGAATCTTTATTGTTCTCTGGCATTCCATTTGGGTTGAGTTATGTTGAGATCAAACTTTCTAGAAAATATAAGTATCTAAAACGATCCAAAGTAAATAGCGCAATAACAGACCATTATGAGTTTTATCTCAAGGTGTTAAGCCTAAGTGTAATTGGATTTACAATTATTTTGACTGGATGGATAATTTTAGTATGATTTTTTTTTGAATTACGTCGAATTTTAAAAGGATGAGTATTGTTGATATGAAGATTGTAATTATTTTTTGAGGTTTTTATCATCTCCTTTTTTTACATTATCTCCTTTTTTTACATTATCTAACAAATCGATAAAACTTGTACCCTCTCCGATTTTCTTATTATTCTTTAAATGTTTTGCATTCCTTTTTTTTCTGACGCGTCTTATAATGAGTAACGCTATTATTATTACTGCTATAATCATAATCAAGCCGATTGGGTTGGATGGAGATAAGTATTCACCTATTCCCTGATTTTCATTTATGTTATTCTTTGGGAGATCAATATAAACTATACTGCTTGAATAGACGGTATAAAGATTTCTCAAATCATCGTAGTATTCAATTTTTAGAGGTACCAAATAGTTTCCAGATGCTGATTTATTACTAGTTGATAGGGGAATGTTGAAAGGTAACGGGGAATCTTCTTCCAAGTCGCCCAGATATTGGGGAGTAGTGGATTGAGGACTTACTATCCGTAAACCAGTTATGTTTTCGCCTTTTTGAGCCAACTTGTCTATTTCCTTATCCAATCTAATTTTATCAGTTATCAATTCTACAGTGGTGAATAACCCTCCTGTATTTCCTTTGTTTAATAGACTACCCACGGCGTTTAATACACCGCCAATATTGTCTACTGAAACATCATTTACACTAACGTCAATATCACCTACAACGTTAGCTCCAATATTGAATGAATTATTCTTTAGTTGACCATTACTTATGTATTCTATAGATACTTTGAATGAGACTGGGTTGTTTATCAAAGAAGTTGAGGCGAAAATTTTAGTTGATAAACTTAGTGTGGACCCAGAGGCAATGGTACCGATGTTCCATTTAGAATTTCCAAGGATCTCTAATGAGCCTGAATTAACTGATAGGGTTACAACAGCATTACGGATTTCATTGTTGTTATTATTAGAGATATTGAATTTAAAATCATCTATCTTACCTGCGGTAATGAAAACAGTTTGGCTATTTAGACTTGATGAAGGTTGAGTTTTAGGGGAACTTGGAGGTTGATTCGTTTTATTTGGATCATTTATTGTTGTGAAAGTAATTCGGTCTCTATCATTGGTATCAAAATGCAATGGAAACATCTCACTTTCTTTTTCACCGGACACAAAAATAGAATTCTCAATCAACTTCTCTGATGGAGTTTGACCTAATTTGCTGGCCGATACACTTAGGCCACCATCAGTATTGTTTGCTGGATTGCTAGGCGATACACTTAGGCCACCTTCGGGTGGATTGGGAAGTATCCTAAAGCCTATTGTTTTGTCTACCGAATTAGAAATTCCAACCGGATTTACGTAGGTGATTCTAAGGATAACTTTTTGTAAACTTTCTACAGAATTCATGGAGGGGATGATATTTACGACAAACTCTGCAGATCCACCTGGGGGAATTGTTTTCAAATTAAACGTACTTTGTCCAGTGTTAATCAGCGGCATAGACGCACTATCTTCTTGTAAATCTTCGAAAGAAGAATCGTTACCGGTAATTTGACTTGAGGAAGAATCAGCAACAACCGTTTGATCTGATTCAGATAGCTGCAATATGGATCCAGTTGCAGCCGCTGTACCTCTATTATGAATAATAATCTTCACTGGATTATTTATGCCTGGTTCTAAGTCAGTAATATTAGCAGTTGCATCCAAAATAGGAACACCAGTAAGATAAAATGGAATCTTGATTTCTTGGGTTCGGTAAGTCCCGATCTGGGTATCTGGTACCTTGAAGTAGTAAATGGTCAATTCTCCTGTATGTGCACCTATCCTCGCTGATTCTAATACGTTAACTTTGAAATACAGCGTGAAGGTTTGCCCCGATTTGATAAGATTCCCATTTGAAGCTATAGCAGTGGAATTATCTGGGAGTGGCAATCCGGAGGATATGACTGGTACTGCGCCATTATCTTTCTCAAATCCACCTGGAAGTTTCAAATATCCTGTTATTCCATTGATGTCAGAGAATCCGTTATTTGATAATTCTACCGCCAGTATAGATCTACCATCTCCTGGTGCCACTGCCTTCTGTATTGTAGATTTGGTAAATGAACTCGATGTTGAAGCAGAATTACTCTGGAGGGGTGCATCCACCGCCCAATATGAATCAACGAATCCATTATTAACACTGGAGGTTTCACCACCATTCAAAATCGCACTGTCGACTAGAAGCGGGTATGAAGCTTTTATTTCTTTGGTTTCCTGTACACTATCAGTGAACGTTATCCTTAGAGGAAGCATTATTGTATGAGCAGATTCTGAGTTACTGTTTGTTATATTATTTTTCCATAGATTATAGAATTTGAAAATATCAGATTCGGATAGAGGTATGCTAAATGGAATCGGTTGGTTTACAGGCAAATCTCCCAGATACTCCCCAAGGCTGGAATCTGGATTCGTAAAATATGTTTTGGATTGCTGATTACCCTGAGTTAAGGAGGTGCCGTCTTCAACTATATTAATCTTTGAGAATTTAGCGATGAAATTCCCTTGATTAAGAACATTACCGACCAGATTATAAGTATTTCCTATGGGGCGTATTTGCAGATCGTTAATGGTTGGTTTTATTTCACCTTTTACAATAGCACCAAGACTAAATGTGGATGTCTTAATTTCTTGGTTATTTTTTAAATACTGAACTTTGACCGTAAAGAAGATGGGATTTCCTATCAACGAAGGTGCCGCGAATACACTTGTCGTAATAGTATTTGGTCCATCGTTTAAATTGGGGATATTCCAAACGGAGTTGCCCACTATTTTAACTGATGGAGATTGAGGCGATATCGTTACACCCAAGTCTGAAATTAAATTATTATTATTATTATTATTATTTTCAAAGTTATTTAAGCTGAAGCTTATATTTTGAACCTTACCAGCAACTATTTCTAATTGTTTGTTACTTGAATTTGGGCTTTGAGTACTAATTGGTTTGAGACCTGCCATCAATTTTCCTTGATCAAAAGGAGTGTATACAGTGCTCATAGGGAAAGACTGATATGGGTAGATGTTAGCAACTGTGGTAATTTTTGACTGTTCTGAAGTCTGCAATAGGTTTTTTATACCTGACTGTAGAACGTTACCTGACTGAAAGTAATTTCCATTTTCAGAATTAGAATTGGCGGGTGATACATAAAAGTCATTTTGAGGAGATGTTGGGACTACTTGTACACCCATCAAGTGGTTTACAGTTTTCTTATTTCCGTAGGCGTCATTATATGAAACTCGAATATCTATATTCTGGAGTGAATTCCCAGAGGATGCTGGTGGAAATATCACAGGATCAATTTTAAACTGTTGCTGGGGTGATATAGTTCCAATATCAAAAACCGTATTTCCAAGATTGATATACGGGACTTGAGTGGATGTTCTACTGGATGATATCGTAGAATTGTCTTGACTGTCTGAAGCAACGCCGCTGTTGGTTATTTGGGTATTACTATTTAGAACTTCCACGGTTACACCTGTAGCAACTGCACTGCCTACGTTGTTAATATCAATATTCAAGGTATTAGCCGAGCCTGCCTTCGCATTAAGTATATCTAAACCCATGTTTGGATTTCTAACACCATAACCATTTAGATTCGGAGCTATTGATCCAACATCTGCGCCCTTTATTTCGATCAAAACTTTGCCTGTCAACCTAAAAGGCACTTCAATATTTGCGGTTCGAAAATCCTTTTTAGACTGTTCGGTAAGTTTAAAATATTTTATTTTTAACTCCCCATGATATTCCTTACCTATTTGCGTGTTACTAGAGATATTTACTGGAAAGTACAACACAAATGATTGTCCAGCTTTTACAACTCCATTGTAAGAAGATATGGCAGTATCTGAGTCTACATTATCAGGAGTCACCAATGCCTTGAACCCTTTTGGAAAATCAAAATATCCCTTTACGCCTGAAATATCTGAAAAACCTTGATTGATGACAGTTACTGCCAATACTGAATTCCCTTCACCTGGTCCTACTTCTTGACGCGCTACCGGTGGCATTTGTTGTGCGGTTACCTGCCCGGACGAAATGCTTGCAACAACGGTTTCTGGAGCAACATTATTTGTCCAATATGAATCCACAAATGTGAGTTTGACTGGGCCTTTTATGTTTCGAGGGCCATTCTGATTATTCTGATTATTCTGATTATTGTGGCCTGAATTGTCATTATGATGTTCATCTTTATCTTCATAAGACTTGGTTTTATGATGGACCTTAACATAAGTAGAGTCTCCTCTACTTTCATCATTTGCATTTGTGTCAACTTCATTAGATTCTGATTTCGAATTAAAGTCTTCTTCCGAATTCTCTACACCAATATGTTTTACATGAGTAATCTCTGAATTGGTCACAATATTATTAACATCATTAGTTTCTTCATCTGCTAGATCAGATTTGATTGTGCTTTCCTTTTCGGAAACTATCTCAGATTCAGGTCCCGTAGTGAAGTCTTTCATAGAATCCATGTTAAGGAGCGATTGAGATGATACTTCAATGGGTAATTGAATTAGCGATGGGTCTTCAGAAAATCCATTTACTGAGGAAAGTAAGTGCACTGGAATAACGCTATTGCTTATTAATAGAATCATAAGCGCAATTGATTGTATTGAAAAATTACAATAATTTATAGATTTTAGCCACATCAATTATCACGTTACAAAATCAAAGTTATAATTTGACTTTGAAAATGAAATAATCCCACATTTAGTTTTTCTAAAATTCACAATAGAGTTTAGTAAATTTCCTATAGTTTCTTCAGACCTGCATGTATTTCTGTTTGAAATATATTTTACAATTTTATGAAAAACATTACTATCATTCTTAACTAGAGTAATCAAAGTACTTTCAATAATCTCAGTATTCAAATTTATTTTCCAGCACAAATAATATATTTAAGAATTTAGTATATTTGAGACTGAAGATTCGAGTAGGTTCGTACATAAACCTTTAGTGCTACCAAATGGTCGTTTGATATGGGGTTTCAATTAGAAAATCGAATTCGTTATTAATGTATAACACAGATATTATGCATTAAATTTGAATGGATGAATGCAAAAAATGCCAGAAAAATAAACTAGTCTCTATAACAATTTTTTTTGACTATTATGGATTCTTGTATAAATTGTTTGAAAATATTACTTTGTCATATTGTCAAAGCACTTCTCGCAAGGATGATTCAAATTCTCATAAAATATCTTCGCTGATGTTTTTTATCATGTGAAACAGAAGTTCCAGCCGACGAAAATTGCATGTTATATGGAAGGTTGAATGTTCCTCTCTTTTATGAATTTAATATTGTTTTTCAAATGGATATCATGATAGATTCTAGGAAAAGAAGAGAACCTCAAATTAATCAAACTATGCTGAATAATTTCTACATGCCTTATCCTTGTTTCAATTAAAACCTTTTTTACTTACTCTTCCAAATGATATCTGGTTTACCTAATATTTTGTTAAATGACCTTGCCATCACAAAGAATAAATCTGAAAGTCTATTTATATAAATATACGCATATTCACTAATCTCTCCTTTTTGATACAAATATACCATCGATAATTCAGCTCTGCGTATTATAGTTCTCACTATATGACTTTGCGATGCCTGAATTGTACCGCCAGGCAGTATAAATGAACTTAATGGGTCCAAGTTCGCTTCTAATTCATCTATTTTCTTTTCTATCTTTTTTATTTCATCTAACGTTATCCTGGGAAAATCGTTTCTGCTTTTACTGGGATTCGCCAAGTCGCTTCCAAGTAAAAATAATTGATCCTGAATTGAAAGTAGTAGCATTTTAATTTCACGCAGTTTTTCTTCTTTTTCTGTTAAAGAAATCAGCATTCCAACCTGACTGTTGACCTCATCCACAAGTCCATAAGATTCTATTCTTTTGCTGGACTTATCTACCCTAGTTCCATCAAAAAGACTAGTTTTTCCCTTATCACCGGTTTTAGTGTAGATCTTCATCTTGGGTTAATTACGGATAAAATAGATTTTCTTATTCCAAGTTTAATATAACGTTGAAATTATTCAATACGCATGGACTTCAGCTTTATGTTCTCTGAGATACTTCTTTTTCTTAAATCTCTCACTACATTTGTCACATTTAAAGGGATTTTCAAATTCCAAAAGAAAGCGTTTCCTTTTTTCTTCTGGACTCTCTAATACTGACGATGATGATTCATTAGCCGTACCATCTAACTCATTCTCATTTGTCATAGCTAACCCTTTTAAATATACTCATTTATTTATTTGGATTGAGATTAATTCTTATCGAACATTTCAACAGAAGTTTACTATATTCTCAAACCCAGCTTTGAGTAAAGCAATAATATATATTATATAATATAATGCTTTTAGATTGTGCCGTCGTAGCTCAGCCTGGAAGAGCACTCGACTGTGATATCTACAGGGTGAAGCTGAAGACCGAGCTGTCGTGAGCTCAAATCTCACCGGCGGCACTCTGATACTATAAGGTGTATAAAACATAATCAGGAACATCAAAAGAATATTTTGTACCCATAAGAAATGCTTTGCTTATCGTAGATATGATGATTTTGAATTTATCGAATTTTTCGTATGCAATGAATGTGGATCGACTTTAGATACTTTAAGAGGATATGACGAGGATATGAGGGGTTAAATGAAAATATCTGACATTGATATTCAGATACTTTTGTTTTTGTGGTGCCTAGGGGCTGGAATCTCGGGAATAGCATTATTGGTTCCAATCTATGAAATATTTGTAATAGTAGGTTCTGTAGGTTGGGTCCTGGTTGGACTAAGTACTTTTTTGATCTTTCTACATATCAAGAAGTAGTAAATTTATCCCCTTCCGCCCTGTTCAGGAATCGAAACTAATGTTACAGTTGAGGTAATTCCGTTAATCTTTCTGATGCTATTTGTTATAGTGTTATTCATTTCATCTACTGTATCAGTTTGAATTTTAACGAACATGTCATGTACGCCATACGTGCCGCGAATCTCCTTAACTTGCTGAATTTGAGAAATTTGTTTTATAATTTCCTCTTCTTTGCCCAATATACAATTAATTAATATATAAGCTGTAGGCATGAGATATCTTTTTGATTATGATATTTTAACCTATTGGAGGTATCATTGGTTCATACATAAATAGGGAATAACTATATGTATTCCAGTGCGCCTTCCAATAAAAGAAAAGGGAAAGAATAGAGATCAAATTGGTTGGATAAATGAGTTTAATTATATATTACAAGGCTCTTTTGAATCGCTCGTTAAAAATATTATGTATACCTTTAAGACTAAAGTCATGTTGGCCGATTTTTCGGTGATTGAAGTCGTTTCATTTGACCCTAATAAAATAGTTAAAGCCCTTTCTTCAATTGAAGTTGAAATGAATCGACATTCGGGAAATTGGCAAATAGTCGGTGTCCAATCTACCAAGTCTGATGACCTAAGGAGAATCTATCTTCAACTCAGCCTAGAAATTGATAAATATTATTTTTATGTCTATATGGGCATACAATTTCATTCTTTATTATATTATCAAGCTAATAAAGAGGTTATCAGACTTTCCAAAAAGATTAGAGAGTTGGAAGAGACTAATTACCTTACAAAAAATGAAATTACTACTGAAGGTAATAAGATAATTCGTGAAGAATTAGAAAAATTAGGATATAAGGATAGTGATAATTCTCTGTTATTTGAAGAATTATTTACCAAAAATGAGTTGACACAAAGCTTAATTGAAAAAGCATCAAACATCGAAAAAAACTATCCGTCTATTGAAAAGAATGAAAAAACGATTACTGAATTAAAGTCTCAATTGAATTCATTTGTAGTTGAAGCTTATCAGATGAATTTGGCCACACTTGACCAAAATAAAATGCTGCAAGGGGAGGAGGGGGTAGTTTTTTATATAGATTTTGAAATGTTTAAGAATAAAAAAACAAAAGATCGAACTTCAGTTATTAATTTTGACAAAATACCGAGAGAAATAATAGACAAAATGAAAATGGAATTTGATCACCTGCAAAATATACTTAACCAGACAAACTGAAAATGCAATATATTATCAATCCGTTTCTTAATTCTTATTTTCAGATTACGTTATTTATTTATTTAACACACTAATGATTAATGCAAGAAATGTTTTTCCTCAAATAAAATCGTTTATTCATGTAATATCAATTAAAGACCTATACACTTGTGACAAATAAGTATCCACTGAAAATCACTACAATGTTTCTTGGGATAGAGGGATAATGCCCGTATTCTTGCCATATTTGAAACGATTTTACAGATTGAATGTTTCAAAATAGAATAAATTTTTATATTGCCAGAAGTTGATATCAATTCTTATCCAAGGTTACTATACAAATAAGTTTGGTTTTTGCAAACGTCTCAATCAAGAAATGATAATCCTCAAAATGATTTTATTTAAGATATTGAATGTATATTTGGTATCAAAATACAAATTCGTGGACGCTTTGATAAAAATGGCGTGATTCTGACTGAAAAAAAACACTTTTACTTGCATTCAAGTATGGGGATGTATTTATTCAAATAAACTGTGGATCTATTTAATAATCTAATATTGACTGTCTAGATATTCGTTATATATCTAGTATCAAATTCTTAAATTGAGAACAATCAAAATTAATGAGAATTTTATTTTTGCATTTCTTTGCTGCGTATACATGTAGGTTGAAACCTTTTCCTACAGGAATGAATTCTAACCAAGTATTGATGTAAATTAATTCACCATTATTTGATGATAGTAAAGATTTCGGAGACACCTCGAATTTCCACAATTAGAATAATTGGATATCACTACCTTAATTCGACATGAACACTCACCTTACGATCTCTAGTAAGGCCGTAACTAAATTTCTTATTGACCATAAGTATATTGTTCCTTTTATGATTATTGCAGTTAGACTTTTGATATGAATCTGTTTTTTAATCCGGCTAAATGATAAAACATCCAAGGCAATGACTACTGCACATATGATTTATTGATGGAACAATAGGTATTGATCATACTATATAAAGTATGTTGAATATTCTAAGACAAGTTATTAAGTCACTATTAACTAGCATGCAATGCCGATCTAGGAATAGAGATAGAAATAATAGTAATTGTTATAGATATCTCTATTTCTAGATTAATTAGGCAATGAATATTTAGTAATTTTAATATGGTCTTTTGCTACATTCTTTTTTCTGAAGTCTGTTTGTTGAGTCAAAAACTTAAAGGCCTTTACTAGGCTTTAAGCACTAATCCTCAAATATTAACTAAACTTAAATTAACCACGCTTTTAAAATTCTACTGAGTATAGACATTTCCAAAGTAAATCTAGATAATATCAAAGAAGCACAAAAATTATTGCCTAAATCAGGTATTAGAAAGATTGACCTAATTAGATCTAGTACTTTTTCTAACCTTTGTGGAAAAAATATTTACTTAAAATTGGAGTGTTATCAGAAAACAGGTTCTTTCAAAGTAAGAGGTGCCGTTACGATGATCGAAAGATTAGGGAAAGAATCAAGAAAATGCGGTATTGTTGCTGCATCAGCAGGCAATCATGCACAGGGTGTCGCTTATGCTTCGGCAATGAATCAGATAAGTTGTAAGATAATAATGCCCAAAAACGCCTCTCCTGCCAAAGTTGCTGCAACAAGATCATATGGCGCAGAAGTCATACTTGAAGGAAACAATTATGATGAATCTTCTCTTATTGCACATCAAATATCTGAAAAGGAAGGCAGAACATTAATTCCTGCTTTTGACCACCCTGATGTCATTGCCGGTCAAGGTACAGTTGGTTTGGAAATTATAGAGGATTTAAAAAAAGTGGACGAAATATATGTTCCAGTTGGTGGTGGTGGACTAATAGCCGGAACCGCCATTGCTGCTAAATCATTAAACCCTAAAATAAAAATTATAGGTGTTGAATCAAATGCATTTCCCTCAATGCAAAAATCAATAAGAAAAGGTAGAATATGTAACATACAAAAAGGCCATACAATCGCAGATGGAATTTCTGTAAAATCCCCTGGAAAACTTACGTTTAAAATCATCAAAGAATATGTTGATGAGATAGTAGTGGTAGACGACTTGGCAATTGTAAAAACTATGTTTTTATTGATGGAACGTGCAAAAATTGTTACGGAACCTGCTGGGGCAGCTTCATTAGCTTATTTAATATCTAATAAGAAAAAAATAACACACAACCAGAATGTAGTCTCTATTCTCTCAGGGGGTAATGTAGATATGTATCTCCTCGGACAGGTCGTGGCAAAAGGTTTGATGCAAACAGGAAGGATGATAAAAATTTTCATTGAATTAACCGATAAACCTGGAGCACTTAAGAGAATAGTAGACGAAATTGCATTAGCAAATATCAATATAGTGGAAGTTGTTCACGACAGGTTGAGTTCTAATATCTCTGCTGGAACCGCAGGAGTATATCTCAGTCTAGAGTTGGAGAATAAGGAACAATCTAAACTCTTAGTTACCTTGTTTGACAAACATCAAATAAAATACAAATTGATAAAATAAAGAGGATTAAAAAATTAAGAATTCTTGTTGAATCTAACTATTGGATTTAAGATGCGTAACAATATTCCCTAAAACCTGCCCGATCAGCAGTGCTACCACCTATGTTTACAAGTATAAATTCATCTTCGGCATTCAGGAAAGCTTGATCGAACTTTCGAGTATTCTTGTGCAATTTTTCGTAGTCTTCTATAGAAATTTTAGTCCTTGGTCCGATATCTTTATCTAGGTTCATTCGGGATACCAACTCTTTGTATCCTTCTTGCACGACCCCAGAAAATACCATAGCACTACATCCACTACCATATGAACCAAAACCAATCCTTTTATCGAAAAGATCTACATTTTTTAAGAATTCAAACTCTAATAAACTCCTCAAACCCATATACATAGATGCAGTATACAAATTTCCTATTAGAGCAGAAGCTTGAAGTGATGATGCCATTTTTTTTTCAAAAACATCTCTATAATGCTGAGTTTTCATAAACTCCCGCCTGAATTTTTCATCTGCTTTCATGAACTCTACATCTGCAAGAATGGATTCTATTGTTCCACGGGGATCCTTAGGAACCGGCTCATCAGTTCCGATTTCTTCTATTATTTTCTTCCACCTAGGTAAATGTCTCCATTCATGTCTTAACAAATAAGCAAGTGCCTTCTCCCCCATTCTCCTATAAGGCAGGTGAACACTAATGTAATCGATGTGATCCGTAATTGATTCATTTTCGCCTAATTTTATTAATCCACTTTTAATGGCCTTATCTTTATACATCTCCAACGCTTTTCGTACTTGGATTAGGTAAAGTAAATTAGAATATAGTCCATTGACCAGGGGGGTCTCTTTACCAAAAGGCCTATAAAAGTCGTATTCATTCTTTATTATAGTAGAAGTAACTTTTTCATCAAAAGCAAGTAATCTGGGATTTTCCTTGATTAACAAGGCAACGGCACCAGCTCCTTGAGTGTATTCACCTGCTGATCCTATGTCATACTTTGCTATGTCACTTACAATTACGATAGCGGCTTTGTCACTACTTTCCCCTGCTCTTATCCAATTCGTATTGTCATATAGTGCATAAGAACCACTAACACACGCAAATTTACATTCTATGCCGCCTGCGTGTTCTAAAGTACTCTCCCCATAAACTTGTTCTAACATGCCTATCACAAAGGAATTCATGGCTTTTGACTCATCCAGACCAGATTCTGTGGCTACATAAACCCTCCCGATATCCTGTGGACGGAGATCATTATTTTTCATTAATCTCATACAAGCATTAGCTGCCATACTGGCAGGGTCTTGATTAGCATCAGCCAACGCCATTTTTCTTATTCCGATACCATATTCTAATTTCTGGGGATCAATACCTCTGGCTTCCGCAAAGTCTTTATAGTCAATGTAAAGCTTCGGAACATAGATAGCCATATCATCTATTCCAACTGGCACAATTGTAATTTTTACCCAAATACATTTATAAACCTATTTATAATCGTGACTCCTCTCGACAACATTCCCTCATACTATAGGAAAAAATGAATCAAAAATGTTTTATTACTTCGTAATTATTTCTTCGTTCCACAGGAATATATCCCATTGCTTTAATAGCATTTATTATATTTTGAGCCAATAATTCAGTGGATCTTGCTCCGGTAGCGCTTACCACCTCTTCGCCTATCAAAGTCCCACCAAAATCGTCTGATCCATGATAAATGGCCAACTGTGCCATTCCAATCCCGTTGGTCAGCCAAGAAGATTGGAGATGATCGATCAATCCTTTAAATACTATTCTTGAAACAGATATCATTTTCAAGAGTTCAAATCCACCCATTGGAAATTGAACTATGCCGGACTCATTTATCTCGGTATTGTTTGGTTCAAAACTCCATGGGATAAAAGCCATAAATCCTTTTGTTTTTTTCTGAAGTTCCGCAATTTTTATAATATGCCTAGCTCTCTGTTCAATGGATTCTACGGTTCCATACATCATTGTAGCAGATGACTTGATTCCAAGATCATGAGCCGTTTCCATGATATCAAGCCAAGTCTGACTCGAAATTTTGAGTGGACTTATAATTTCCTTGACTTCATCGACTAGTATCTCTGCACCAGCCCCTGGAAGAGATTCTAACCCTGCATGTTTTAATCTAGATAGAACCTCTCTTGGGGAACTTTTGTCTACTCGTGATATCATATCTATCTCAGAAGCAGATAGCCCATGGATTGCAACATCAGGACACTTTGTTCGAATACTATTAAACACATCTTCAAAGTACTCTGTATTTAATTTTGGATTGTGTCCACCCTGGAAAAGCACTTGCTTTATGTCATAATTAGTTTTGGCAAATACAATCCTGTTCAAGATTTCTTCTTTACTAACAGTATAAGATTCCTTATGACCCGGTGGCCTATAAAAAGCGCAGAATTTGCAGTAAGTAACACAAACATTTGTGTAATTTAAAATAATATTATTTATGAATGAAACCTTCTTACCATAAAGATCTTCTCGGATTTTATTTCCTATCAATCCCAACCTCTGGATTTCATGAGTCTTTAGAAGGAAAACGAGGTCATTTATCTTAAACTCATTATCGGACAAAATCTCAGTTACGGTGTCTTCAATTTCTGAGCCTTTGAGAATATTATGACTTAATTGGGTGTTTTGCAATGAGTAAGTTACCTTCATCTTCGTACAATTTAATCTTTGATTTTTTATTTTTTTGACTTGTTTAAAAGCACTTATATTTTTTAATTAGGTAGTATCTTCATTGTCTAACCTACTATTGAAGCCGACTTCTTCTCTAGAGAAAGCGATAAATGGTGAAGAACTTTCATTTAAGGACGGCGTTGACCTGCTTAAAAATGAAAGCTTATTTTTATTAGGTAACGCTGCTGATCAACTTCGAAAGAAGATTCGCGGTGATGACGTTACTTTTGTTTCCTCGTATTATCTGAATTATACAAACATTTGTGCAGCTAGCTGTCAACTATGTGCCTTTTATCGTAAAGAAAAAGATGATGATGCGTATACTTTAACAAATGAACAAATGGTTTTGAGAGCCAAAATGGCGGTTAACGATCTTCACGCCACGGAATTACATATTGTTGGCGGATTTCACCCAAAGTTAAACCTTGAATACTATGAAGGAATGTTCAAGTCGATAAAACAGAACTTTCCAAAAGTAATAATCAAGGCATTGACTCCCGCAGAAATATTTTTTATTTCGAAGGTAACAAAAAACTCTGTTAAGGAAGTATTAATTCGACTTCAGGAAGCGGGCTTAGATGCTCTTCCTGGTGGAGGGGCTGAGATTTTTAACAAAGCAACTAGGGATAAAATCGTTTTAGGCAAATGTTCGGGAGAAGAATGGTTGGACACTGCCTATCAAGCTCACAAAATCGGACTAAGGGGAAATTGTACTATGCTTTTTGGACATATAGAAACTCCCGAGGACATTGTAGACCACATCCTCCGGATAAGAGAGTTAAATAAGAAAACAGGTGGTTTTACGACCTTTATCCCTTTAAAATTTAGTCTTGAAAACACTCAGCTTGAAAAGCAGCACACAATCATGGCAGAGAGTCCATCAACGTATGATTTAAGAATCATAGCCTTATCTCGACTCTTACTAGGTAACGTGTTGAACAATGTTTCTGTTTATTGGATTGCCTTGGGTAAGAAGCTTGCACAAGTAGCATTATGTTATGGTGGAAATGACCTAGTAGGAACTGCCTTCTCTGAAGAAATATTTAAGGCGGCGGGTAAACCAAATCAAATTACATTAAACGAATTAAGATATCTGGTAAAAGAGATAGGGAGAACACCTGTACAGAGAGATACATTCTTTAATACACTAAATAGGATTTAAATTAATTCAGACGTAGAAGAAAGAAAAAAATACGCTTATGAAGCAAATTGTATTTGAATTTCTTTGTCTATTATGCCATTTTCTCGTGCTAGCTTAAATAATGTAATAATGGACTTTTTCCCTTCTTCCTTCATATCAACAGTATAGTCATTCACGTACATTTTTACAAATTTCGTCAAAGTTGTTTTTTCTGTTCCCCTACCATATCTTGAAGCAAAGTCAATTGCTTCGTCCAAATGTTCCAAACCATAGATTATCGAATTTTTTAAAAGCCTATCGAAATCTCTTATACGGTCGTTCCTTAAAAGTCGTCTGCTGGCGACATTAATTCCAAGTGGGACAGGTAAACCGTTAGTTTTGTCATGCCACCAAATACCAAGATCAAAGATTCTACTCAAACTCTGAGATTGATATGTAAGTTGAGATTCATGAATCACAAGACCATAGTCAATTTCATTTCTATTCAAAGATTCTGGTATTTGACTGAATAGGATCTCCTTACATTTTAATTTGCCAAATGCCAAGGTCATAAGCAAGTACGCTGATGTCAAATATCCTGGGATCCCAATCAAACCATTATTCAAATTATCCAATGATCTGTTTTTTGAAACTATAATTGGGCCATAGTTAATACCGAAGCTTCCGCCACTTGACAAGATAGAATAATCTTCTAGGACTTTCATTGCATGGGCAGATATTGCTGTAACTTCCAAATCATGATTTAAGGCACTTTTATTGAGTTTTTCAATGTCTTCAACACAGTGAATTATTTTAAAATCCATCATAGGGATAAGTTCGTTTTCGATGGCATAAAACATGAAGGCATCGTCGGCGTCAGGAGTATGACCTACTCTGATCTCTTCTACCATAATCTAATTATTCTCTACAACAATAGTTGCTATATAAATGGTGATCATGGATTAGTAAGATTAAAACTTTAGAAATCCATTCGGTCATATTGAGGTAGCTTTCAAAAGTTGATGGTCATTTTCTCTAAAATTGACATCCTAAACTCTATAGAGAAACTATTAATTTCATCGGCCACAAGATAACTGATTGAATATTGTTTGTATCTCAAAGGAAAAGTTTAGTTGGACTAATAAGTTTAAGTTGAGATATAACGGCTCTGTTAACTTAAGAAAATGATATAGCTGGAAGATACTCTATTTCAGTTATGAACATCAAAAGAAACAGAACACCTTCTTTAGATATTGACCATGCTTTGTATTTGTACTTTCTTGGTTTATCAACTAGAAGTGTTTCCAAAGCAATATTTCATCTAAACAAAGTAAAGAGAAGTCATGTTGCAATCTGGAAATGGATTCAAAAATATACCCCTCAGAAGATATCAATCAAGAGGAAAAGGATCTCAGAATTTATCATAGATGAGACATTGATTAAAGTTGGATCCGAGTATATTTGGTTATGGGTTACAATTGAACCCGAAAACATGGAAATTCTCGCACTTCTTTTGCTAATAAATCTAAGGAAAGAAACATGCTTGTAGCCGAAAGATTCCTTGATGGTTTGATTAAGATTCACGGAAAACACGGTGTATCTACTGATGGTGGTAGATGGTATCCTCAAGCATGTCGATTCCTGAAACTAAAACATCATATCCATTCCTCATTGGAGAAAAGCCTTATCGAGAGAACTACGCAATATCTAAAGGATAGAACTGAAAGTTTCGATGATTATTTTCCGTGTAGAATAAAGAATTGCAAGTTGAAGCACGTAAGTAACTGGTTGAATATGTTTTCAGATTATCATAACAAGGAGGTGAACAACGCTTAAGTTAACAGCACCGATATAACACAAGGAAGGTTTAATAACCGTAGAAAAACTTTTTTGGAATATAGATGCCCAAGTTTAAATCGACTCAGGATATTCTTAGGATAATTGGAAATAAAGACCAAATAAGAAATTTTGGTGTTATTGCACACGTAGACCATGGTAAAACTACCATGAGTGATAGTCTTTTAGCTGCATCTGGGATTATATCTCCTAGTGTAGCAGGTCAAGCTCTTGCCCTTGACTCCATGAAATTGGAACAAAATAGGCAAATGACCATTAGAGGGGCTAACGTGACACTGTTTTATGAAAATGATGACGGAAAAGATTTTGTTATCAATATGATAGATACCCCTGGACACATTGACTTTACCGGTCGAGTCACAAGAGCACTTAGGGCTATTGACGGTGTAGTTGTGGTATCTGATTCGGTGGAGGGGATAATGACTCAAACTGAAACAGTCACAAGACAAGCTTTGGAGGAGAGAGTAAGACCCGTGTTATATATCAATAAGATAGACAGATTAGTAAAGGAATTGAGATTGGATCCGGCAGCCATGCAAAAGTGGTTGTCCAATATCATTGCAGAATTTAATAGGTTAGTAGACTTGTATGCTGAGCCTGAGTTAAAAGAAAAGTGGAAGGTAAGCATACAGGGTAACACAGTTGCTTTCGGCTCTGCCAAAGATCGTTGGGGTTTCAACTTTAAAGTAGCTCAAAAGAAAGGGATAAGCTTCAAGGATGTATATGATGCTTATACTTCTACAGATCCATCATCCATCAAGAAATTGTCGGAGAGAGCTCCCCTACATGATGCTGTATTGGGGATGGTAGTTGAACATCATCCTCCTCCTCACGTGGCCCAAAAATATAGAATTCCGAAGATTTGGCCTGGGGACTTGGACTCTGATATTGGTAAAGCATTGGTAAATTGTGATGAGAAGGGACCTGCGCTGATGATGGTTACCACTATTAACGTTGATCCTCAAGCTGGTCGAGTTGCAACAGGAAGATTATTTTCAGGTACGATCAAAGATGGGGATGAAGTCTATTTGATCGATGCAAAAAGGAATGGAAAAGTTCAGTCAGTTAATATTTACATGGGGAATACAAGAGAAGTCGTTAGTGTATTGCCTTGTGGTAATATTCCTGCGTTACTAGGTCTGGACTATGCAGTGGCGGGAGAAACAATCTCCTCTGTCAAGAATGTAAATGCATTTGAGTCTATAAAGTACGTTTCAGAACCTGTAGTTACTATAGCTGTAGAGCCTAAACATCCGAAGGACTTGCCTAAATTGGTTGAAGGTTTGAGGAGAATAACGGTGGAAGATCCAAACTTGATAGTAAAAATTAATGAGGAAACTGGAGAAACGTTGATGGCAGGAATGGGTGTTTTGCATCTTGAAATTGCGACATCCTTATTGCAAGAAGCCGGATTAGATATTAAAACTACTCAACCTCTCATCAATTATCGTGAGACTATTAAAGGAAAAGCTGGTCCAATAATGAGCAAATCTCCAAACAAACATAACAAGATCTTCCTCCGAGTCGAGCCCTTGAGCGAAGAAATAATTGAGATGATTCGGACTGGTCAACTACGCGAGGATATGGATAAGAAAGAAATGGCTCGATTGTTAAGAGAAAAAGGTTGGAGTTCAGACGAAGCCCGAAGTGTGGTAACTGTCGATCCAAGTGGCAACATGCTGGCAGATGAAACTAAGGGTGTTCAGTTCATTCAAGAGTCAATGGATTCAATCAAATCTGGATTTGATGACGTTATACATTCTGGTCCTATCGCGCAGGAAGCAGTCAGAGGACTAAAATTTGTATTACACCATTTTGTTCCCCATGAGGACCCAGCTCACAGGGGTTTAGCACAATTAATGCCTGCATCTAGAAGAGCAATGCTAGGGGCAATGCTAATCGCAGATCCTGTATTGCTGGAGCCTATTTTGGGTATTGAGGTAAAATGCCCTCAGGAACAAATAGGGACAGTTGCTGGTATTCTGTCAGGCAAAAGGGGAAAATTGTTAAATGTCGATCAAAAAGGGGTGATAGCAATCATATTAGGTGAAGTTCCAGCATCTGAAACTTTTGATCTGTCGGAAACGATGAGAGGTGGAACAGCTGGAAAAGCCATGTGGAGTACATATTTTAAGACTTGGCAAGCGGTACCCCAGTCTGTTATAAAGAATTTGGTTACCGATATTAGAAAACGAAAGGGAATAAATCCGGAACCACCATCTCCAGATGAATTTATAGACAAGGAATAAGGTAAAACCATCCTCTTTTTTTAAAATATATTTAATCAAATATTGCATGAATTTGTGTATGTTTTTTGTAGCATCTTCCCCATCAGGATCAAAGAACCCAACAGTAGTGGGATACTTATTACCACAAAAAGGATTTGATATGAGTTTAGAGATGCAAATAATACCAAAGAACTAAATCCTGCGATTGAATAAAATAAACTTCCAGTACATGTGGGACAGCCTACAAACAATCCTGTAGAAATACCTAAAGCTCCCAAAAAATTTTTTCTCGATATCTTTGCGTACTTGTACCGGTACAAAATGAATATGTTTAATGCCACGTTTAATCCAACTAAGGTCGATATTGTAATCCCTATTAACAGATTAAGAGGAATCAATAAAATTGAAAAGTTTGCACTTAGTTTGAGAATTAACATTGGCATGTAACCAATATAGTTACAACAAATTATTAGCTGGTAATCTGGATATACTATGGGCTTTGATTCAATGGCATTTTCAGATCCTTCAGTTGCCTGATTCTGCATTTTTATATTATTATTGTGATTTGTATGAAGCATATTGCCCTGTTCCGCAGGCTTTGGCGAGGGTAACAATGTGAAAATAGTTGTTTCGTTTATGAAGTAGATAAACATGTTTGACAGAAAAGCAAAGAAAATGAAATATGCTATTGCAGAAATCAAAAATAGTATTTTGTATTTTAGAACTCTAAATGGCAATTGGATTTGATACAAAAATGAACTCGGACTCTTCTCTTGGTATAATCGAGAAAAGTAGTATCTAAAAATGCTCAAATAAAAAAGAACCATGCAGGAAATAAAAGAAACGAAAACAATTTCAGCAAAAGTGTGCAATGATTTGCTAAGATAAATATCTTGATCGGGTGAAGTCATTGTAGAGTAAAGGAATAAGATTGCAAACATAACTGCACAGATCGCAGTAGGCACAACTATTCCGTTCTTATATTTTGAATAGTACTTTGACTTTTCCACAGTTATCTTAGAGTTGTTAAAGCGTCAAATTAAGCGTTTCATCATATAATTTAACTTCATGCTATATCAAAATTAAAAACTTAATAGAAAAAGTTCTTTGCATTATTAAATAAAAAATAACTTTTTTTTCATCTGGTTCACCTCACCATTTATAAAACACATTTTGATCCAATTAATTTTGGTTGATAAATCTATTAGCCAGGTGGAGTAATATCATATGTGGTCTTGAATTTTTGAAATCTTGAAACTTATGTAATAGTATTTTCACATTGTTGATTAAGGTCCAGTATTGTTATATTAAATTGTCCAGTCGAGAGGGGGAAATCCAGTTTGTAATGATAATATAAAAAAGAAAAATATTTTTTTATTCTTTCTCTTCTCTTCTTTTTTTGCAATTTGCAAAGAAAAATACAAATTGTTATAAATATACTATATGATTTCTAATAATTGCTTATTCCTAATTTTCAAATAACGGGGCGTAATACGATGAATTAGAGTAAGAATTGTCCGAGGAGACTAACATGTGGAATAATATCGAAAAAAAGTGGCTTGACAATTGGGAAAAAAATCTGACAAACACATCAGATCCTGATCCCAATCAAAAAAAATATTTTATCACTGTTGCATATCCTTACCCTAACTCTCCTCAGCATATTGGCCATGGAAGAACCTATACAATAGCAGATACTCATGCAAGATATAAAAAATTAAGAGGGTATAACGTATTATTTCCCATGGCATTCCATTACACTGGAACCCCCATTCTTGGAATGTCTAAAAGAGTGATTGCTGGTGACAGAGAGATAATAGAGAATTTTAAGAGCATATATAAAATTGAAGATAAAATAATAGAAACCTTCAGAGATCCACTAGAAATTGCCAAATATTTTCATGAGGAAATCAAAAAAGGCATGATGGAAATGGGATATTCAATTGATTGGAGAAGAGAATTTACAACAATTGACCCTGTTTATAAGAAATTTATTGCTTGGCAATTTGAAACTTTGAAGCGTCTAGGGGTTATAGAGCAAGGTTCTCATCCGGTTGGCTGGTGTCCAAATGATAATAATCCTGTTAGCCAGCACGATACACTAGGCGACGTTGAACCCGCCTTCACTGAATATACCATGGTTAAATTTAAACTAACTGATGAGGACATTTACCTACCAACAGCAACTTTGAGACCCGAAACTCTATTTGGTGTAACTAATTTGTGGATTAATCCGACATTCGAGTACTTGGTTGTCAGGATAAACGAAAAAGAAAAATGGATCATGACTGAAGAATCTTTCAATAAACTAAGGTTTTTAAATTTTTCTGTTGAAATAGTCAGAACAATACAAGGCAGTGAAATTGCAGAAAGATTTGTGGAAAATCCTATCGATGGCTCAAAAATACCAGTTTTGCCTGCAAGGTTTGTTACCTCTGATGAGGGTAGTGGAATTGTAATGTCTGTCCCAGCGCATGCTCCATTTGACATGCAAGCACTAATTGATCTAAAGAGGAGTCAGACCACAAATAGATTAAAAGACATTGTACCAATCACAATCATAGAGTCAAATTTAAAAGGTGAGATATCTTCTGTAGGAATGGATGCCAACCCTAAAGGCGATGGCACGCAAACTGCCGCTGGTTTCAGCCTCAGTGATCTTGATATTCCTTCGCTCGTAATGCTGAAGAAATACTCAATCAAAGAACAATCCGATCCAAATTTAGAGAAAGCAACTTCTGACTTGTATTCTTTAGAATTTTACTCGGGAAAAATGAATAACTCTGTTCTTAATTATTCTGGGATGCCAGTCCCAAAGGCTAGGGACGAAGTTAAATTCGATCTATTGCGTCAGAACAAGGCTATTTTATTTTACGAACTGACTAACAAACCGGTGATTTGTAGATGTGGAACAAAGTGTTATGTGAAATTGCTAGACAACCAATGGTTTCTAAATTATGGTAATCCAAAATGGAAAAGGAATGCTTTTGAATGCTTAGAATCAATGGAAATCCTTCCTGAAGAAATAATTAGGGAATTTAAAAATGTATTCGATTGGCTTAAAGTTAGAGCTTGTGCTAGAAAATCTGGTCTAGGAACCCCTCTGCCTTGGGATACTGATTGGATTATTGAAAGCTTGTCAGATTCCGTAATTTACATGATTTATTACCTTGTTGCAAAGTATGTTAACCTCTACAATTTAGAAAATTATCTTCATTTAATTGATAATTCTTTCTTTGATTATATTTTATTAAACAAACCTGAAGAATATTTTAAAGAGGAATTAGTTAAACCTGATAAGGAGTTTTCCCAAAGTTCAGATTTAAAAAAAAGTGACAACACTGAATTGGCAGAATTTAAAGCATTAGCAAATAATATCAAGAATGAATTTGATTATTACTATCCTTTGGATTCGAGGCATTCTGGAAGAGATTTGGTACCAAATCACTTGTCTTTTTTCATTTTTAACCACTCAATAATCTTTCAAAAATCTCAATGGCCTAAGCAGATTGTGGTAAATGGTTCAGTCTTGATGGATGGCAAAAAAATGTCAAAATCCATGGGTAACACCATCCCGTTAAGATCTACTATCAGACAGTTTAGTGCTGATTCAATCAGGGTTGCAATGTTGATTCTTGGGGAATTGCTACAGGACGTTGATTTTTCTTTTACGACTTTAAGAGGTATATATACGAGATTAAATGAAATATTTTATTTTGGTAAAGCGTTCTTAAACGAAAATAAACAGTGGATAAAAGATATTTCATTTGAAGATTACCTTCGCTCTCAAGAAAAAAACAATCTCAACTTAGAAGATCTATGGCTGCTGCACAGACTAAATTCAACCATCACTGAAATATCAGGCGCTTTAGATGAAATGCGGATCAGGGATTCATTAAATAACGTTTTATATTTAATGGACAAAGACTTTGAATGGTATAAGAAAAGGAAATTAAGTAAATTGGGTTCAAATTTGGAATCAAACCGTGTTTACAAAGAAATTACCTATTTATTCTTAAAAGTCAGGATAATAATGTTATCTCCTTTTTGTCCATTTCTTACAGAGGAACTTTGGGCTTTAATTGACAAGAATGGCAAATCAGTTTTTAACGGCAACTGGCCATTACCAAATCCCATTTTTAATAACTACACTACTGAGGAAAATGAAAGACATATCACTAATATTTTGAATGACCTTGAAAAAATCCTAAAAGTAACGAAGAATTCTAATCCTGAGAGAGTGTACATATACCTAAGTTCCAAACAAAAGACTATATTATATCATAAGATACTCGAAATAGTAAAAGATACAAATTCAAGAAACTTTGGCTTGATTATGAAAACCCTCCTATCAGATACATCTCTAACTTCCGATCAGAAAAAATTCATTCAGCAAAATAGCGAGTTAATTAAAAAAATGAATCAAGACTTGCTGTCTTTATCACCAAGTGAATTACTAAATAGGCAGAAAATGAATAATTTTGACGAATTATTGCCGTTACAAGATGCAAAAAGTCTGTTAGCAAAAGAAATTGGGATTAAAGAAAGCAATTTTGTTATATATTCGGAGGACGAACCGGGAATTATTGATCCTAAAAATAAAGCCCGAATTTCTCGTCCATTTAAGCCAGCACTTTACGTGGAATGAATTTATCCAATACCTAAATTTTTTTATGGTTAACTTATGCCCCCAAAAAATCAGTATATTCTTATTTTTCGTAAATACATAATTAATGTTATGATATTTGCAAGTAATACAATTTAAGTTATGGTAAACGTTTATTTGCAGGGATTTTATCCTTGTATCTCATGCCCGGAAGGAATTAACAATTTGCATCAATAACCCTTCTTAAATCAACAAGAAGTTACTATCTTTAATATCATATTGATAGCTTTTCTAATAATAGTTACCATCCAAAAATAAATATATAATTTATGTAATTAATTGTGAAACTTTAAAGTTTCTATAATATTTTGCAATCTAGTTTGTGTTTCTTGCGAATCAAACTTCTCTGCCTTATCTTGAAAAGCCAACAAATATCCTTGCCCATCCTGAGATATCAGATATCTCTTAACCTTGAAGTTGCCTCCATCCTTGGGAATGATAGTTGTTGTTTGGACAATTTTGCTGGCATTTATCCTTACTTTATCTGAGTTTAAATCTTCTATTATAATTTCATTTTTGTCAAGAGATGACCTCAGTCCATTCTCTAGTCCGAAATACCTTAATCCAATATTCGCCTCAGGTGATAATTTTAATAACTTGAATTGAAAATCACCATGTCTGAGACCTAATCCAAGATCAGAATTTGACTCGGTGTCCTTTGCATCCAAGATTAGCAATGAATCGTAAAAAAACGAAATGCCTAATTCCTGGTTGTAGTATTTCTTGAATAGTTGTTCTTCCATTATTTTTCTAATTTATTGTTATTTGTGGGTCATGGTTTTTAAAACATACCGTATTTTTCATTAAAGAGATTTTTATTTAGTTAGTCATAATTTTTTTCCTTTAGCATTTTTCTTCTCCAAGTGACTAAGATAAAAGTGAGAAGCAAAATATAGCACGAATCCGCATACAACCACTACAAACCCATAAATTGAAACTGCCTCTCTATTGAAAAAACCTCCTAACCCGACCAGAAAAGCTCCAAGTATTATCAATGCGATCCCTACCCTCATAGGTCCTGCCATTTTCTTTTTTCTATTCCTTACAGGCCTTTTTGCTCCCATCTTCAAGACTACTCTTGTTTCATGCTTTTTATTCATATCTTTGTGATAGTGAAATCATTTTATTTGTCGAGGTATTAGTTAGGCTGTGAAGATCGCAGTTGTAGGCATAGGTGTTGCAGGAGCTTTTTTGATGAATCAGTTAAGTGGTTTTCATGATATACATGTTAAGGGATTTGAAAGAATGCCTGAAAAGGAGCATGATGCGGTATGTGCTTGGGCTACGTGTGATAACATTATGAAAGATTACGCTAAAGTATGTGGTCTTAATTTTGATGATTATATACTGCATGATGGAAAGCAGATGAAGGTTGACGTCGGAGAAGGTATTGAATCTGGAAAATATATCAAAATCAACCTAAAGGGAATGATAAGTTACGACAAGCTCAAGTTAATTCAAGATATGATAAAAGGTACCGACATAACCTTTGAAAAATCACCAAACAAGAAAACCCTGGAACAAGATTTTGACGTGATAATAGATTCGACAGGTTTTCATCGTCATTACCTTCCAAAGTTAAAGAATGAACTATGGATTCCATGTGTTCAGTACAAAGTAAAATACCAAAACGTACCATTTGATGATTTCTATTTAAAAGCATTCCCTTCATTATCGGGATATTTCTGGTACTTTCCATTAGGTAACGGTTATGCTCATATAGGATCAGGAGATTTCAAGAGGAAGCAAACTCATGCCTTTATGGACACCTTTATGAAAAAATATCCATGTGAAATTCTTAAAAAGGTTGGTAGACCGGTAAGGATTACTCCACCCTCTAAATGTCTGCCTTTTACAGATGGGAATAAAACTATAGGAGTTGGTGAATCAATTGGGACAGTTTATGCCCTGCTTGGTGAAGGTATCATCCCATCGACAATCTGTGCACAACTTTTCGTGGATAATCTTTACGATAAAGAAAAGTATATTTCAGAAGTCTTATCCACATTCAAAATTTATTCTAATGTTTATAATTTCATAAGAAAAAGCATAGATAAAAAATTCAATATCATTAAAGATTTTGTAGAACTATTAAAAATTTACAATTATATGAAAAGTAGTGAAGACCGATTTGGAATGGAAATTAATATGCTGAATATGATGAAATTAACTAAAATTTAAGCCTGTGTATTTACAATCCAAAAAAAAATTATTCTTTGTTTATTTGTTTGACTTTATTCATTTGATGATAGAGCGATAAGAGTGTAACCAATAATATCCCAAAGAAAGCAATTCCAGTAGCCAAATGGCCTGCAACTACCAATGGGTTCAATTTTGTGTAGATCATAAACCACCCGATAAAAATTTGAATCAAAAGTAATCCAGTAGCGAGTGTCAGTTTAGAACGCAAACTCTGATTTCTGATTTTTATGTAAGTAAGTGATGTAAAAGTTACCACGGAAATTAGGAGGACAAAAACTAACGTCCTATGAAAGTGTTCATAAAAATACTTTGGAGGTGGAAAATCAAACCCATTAGGACATAGTGGCCATGTTAAACATGAAAGTCCTTGATGAATAGAAGATAGATATACTCCAAGTATCATAACAGAGTAGGTTAAGCCTAATATTGCTAAAGTTGCAATGAACAAATACCTTGTAGGATTCTTTGACTGACCAATGCTCTTCAAGATAAATGAACTATACAGTTTCAAATCGGCTTTTAAGTGTTTATGAAATACCAGGGGATATAATCCTGAAGAATTTCAAAAATAATACTCACTTTTTAAATGCTAGGATCCTACAATTTAACATTCAGTCAGAGTAGTTGCAAATTCCTAAAACCAATACAATTTTCAGGTTTTTATATAAAAATATTATTCTCCTTCTATAAATTTAAAACTGTTAAGAATAACTTATTTTAGGCATTTGAAACTTTTCGAATTAAGAATAATTTTATCGGGTGCAGAGAGCAAGATAAATAACGAAAAAGTGCTAAGAATAAAAATCTGAAGGAAGCGAATTATATTCGTGTATTTCTCTTCTACCCTAATGCAGCAACTTTTATTTAGCCTGATTAACAGATTCATTTTCAATTCAGGTAAGTATGGCAGCAATCCTGCTTGCACGGTATATTGTATTTTTATTTGATTTATTAGGTTTGATATCAACAATCTTTTCGCTTTGGCGACAAAATAAGAAAAGGAAAAAGATAAAAATAAAAATACTTTAATTTACAAAGTAAAGGTCAAACAAAAATGAAATTAGTTCATGTTACTAATAATATAGGCTGTTTATACTATTTATCCAAGAGATGTCTGATACAAAAATAGCAAAAAAAAATTAAACAAAGTCGAGGTGATTTATTGATGAGAGTTAAACGAAGGAAACGAAATTACCGCGGATCCACGAATAATTGTGCTTTGACAAATTTGAAATCTTCCAATATAAAAAATGATATCAGTATTAGCGTAAAGACCAATGGTGATCCCATTAAAACAAAACATATACCCTCTAGACCACCAAAGCTAATTGTCTATATAAATGAGTTTGATAAGACGGATGATATAGGAAATCCTCAATGTAGAAACAATAACTGCACTAACCCTGTATGTAAACCATTCAGGAAGTATTGTTCTCTACAGTGCTCCAAACAGTTTACAAAATGGTATAACAGCAACTTTTATTGGAGAAATGTTCGTAATAGTGTCTTAAGAAGAGATGATTTTACCTGCCAACTTTGTGGTATTAAATTGAATAGAAGAAAGAAAATGAACAAAGGAACGAAAAATTGGCTGGAATGTGATCATATAATACCCAAATCATTTTACAAGTCTATAGGTTACGAGTTTAACACATTAGAGGACAAAGTTAAAACTATTCTTGAATTTGTCCACAATAGAAACAATCTTAGAACTCTCTGTTATCAATGCCATAGAAAGGAATCAAATAACCTATATAATATTAAATCTCGTTTTGTCAACCCTGAAGACTAGTAAAAGGTAAAGGTGTATGTTACCATTACTAATAATGTCACTATTCGAATTGTTAATTACTAATAACAGGAATGATACAAATTTTTTCTGATGCTATGGTTATCTGTAAAGTATTTGAAATTACAATTAGATTGATTCTGTCATGTTTAAATAATATATATATATTTGCTAATAGAAATCTTTACTAAAGAAATTTATACTTAAAATCACAGATAAAAATAAGCAATTTGACTGATATTCTAGCCGATCAAACACTTGGATTAAAAAAGAGGGTCCAAGATGATCTACATAGAATAGACGAGCTTTATCGTGTAGGCGTAGAAATAGAAATATGTTTGTTAGATGATAAAGCATTACCAGTAAGCGCCCATAAATTGTTAGAAGAAATGCGGTCAAAGTTTGACGTGGAAGCAGAGTATGGTAAATGTCAGTTTGAAATTAAAACTGCTCCTATATCAATGCATGATCTATTTAGCATAAATTCTTTTTTTGTAGATTTTATTGATCATTTAGAGATAGCAATAAAGAAGGTATATAAGAATCGAAATGTAATTCCAGTTTTTTTAGGTGGTAATCCATCACCGGACATTTTTAAGAGAAAATTTGTAACCCGCAAAGAAAGATACCTTAAATTCTATGAATGGCAAAAAAAATTCCCAGATGTGGAAATAGAAGGCCAGTCCTTTAAACCTTCAGACATAGCAACCGCAATACAGGGTTTTCATCTTCATCTTCAGGGTTTGAATCCAGTTTATACTACACATATGTTCAACTATATGCTCAGTCTAATCCCTTCTGCAATACTACTTGGCGCCAATAGTAGATTATTTTCTGGAAAACTCTTTTCAATTTATGAACCCCGCGTTTTTTTATATGATCACTCTGAACAGCAAAATTCCGGCTTTCCTGCCATTCCAAAATATCTTGATAGACTTGAAGACTATATTAACTATATTGCCTCAAGACATAATCCGGAAAATTCTAATGACTATTTTGGGTTAGAAAAGGACAGACACGATGATTTAAGAATAAGGTTGAATTCGCCTTACTATCGAGTAGAAACACGAATAATGTCCGTCCAGCCCACCCCTAAGGAAATTGTAGCAATGATAGAATTTTTTATCGGATTTCTCTATAGGTCCATTATAGAGGGAAGACCATTAAGACCGTTATCTTCTATAAGAGAAGACCGATCTGCTGTCATTCGATCTGGATATAACGCAAAGACTCATTTTGAAGTATCCGAAACAATCAAGACTTATCTGCATGTTGCAAAGAAAGGTCTCAAAGACCTTGGTCTGGGTATGGAATACATTGGTATTTTAGAGAAGCGCTTAGACGCTAGGACTTCTCCTGGTCAATATATCGCTAGTAAATGGGAATCTATCTACAACGGCAATGTTCATCAAACAGTTTCCGAGATTGTTCAAAGTGTATGGGAAAAAACCAAAAGCAATTCTCCTTTATTTTAAATTGAATGTATAAATCTTATATTATATGATTATAAATCCTTTTAATAGGTTAAACAAACCGAAAATGTTTAACAAAATTTTAATAGTTAACATTGTGAGTTAATTGAGTTAAGAAGTAAATGGGAAATAGGAAGCATTTTATAATTTTTGCTTGTTATTGGGAGATAGGTGAAATCATTGGATAATATGTTGCTGTCTGCTTCCTTAAATGATGAACAAATGCAAAGTATCATTACAGATCTTCAAGTCCTCATTAGGCAGCCTAGCATCTCGGCAACTTGTCAAGGACTAAAAGAATGTGCAACTTTATTATCAAAGATTATGGCTAACGCCGGGATAAAGTCAGAATTACTTCGCTTGAATGTAGAAGATCAAATTGACAATGTGACAATAAATCCAGTTCCACCGGTTGTGTTTGGTGAGGTCAGGTCAAAATCAAATCCTCAATCAAAAACACTATTGTTTTATAATCACTATGATGTTCAACCCGTAGATCCCATAGAAAAATGGAATGAGGATCCCTTTAGTGGTAAGGTAATAGGTAATCAAATATTTGGTAGAGGCTCTGCAGATGACAAAGGAGAATTAATTACTAGGTTAAAAGCAGTGGAATTTTTCCTAAAAGAAACAGGAGACGTTCCATGCAATATAAAATTTCTAATTGAGGGAGAAGAAGAAATAGGTAGTCCAAATCTTGGCAAGTATATTCAAAAATTTAAAGATAAATTACAAACTGATTTGGTAATCTGGGAAAGCGGTTACGTGGATAAGGATGGTCGAGCGATAGTTTCATTAGGACAAAAAGGCATACTCAACACAGAAATTAAAGTCCATGGACCATCTAGAGATATTCACTCCAGTCTTGCAGTAGCGATTCCAAATCCGGCTTGGAAACTAATAGAATTACTTTCTGCTCTATATGATTCAAAAAGAGGTGATATCCTCATTGGCGGCTGGTGTGAGGATGTGATACCTATCAAGGAAAAGGAATTGCAGCTATTGGCAGATGAGCCCTTCAACGAAGAGGCTTTTAAGAAAGAATATGGATTCGCTAACTTCATAGACAACCAAGATTCTTATGAAGTAAAAAAAGCATTAGCAATTGAACCAACCTGTAATATTTCTGGTCTCATCTCAGGATATACTAATAGCGGCATTAAGACAATATTGCCTGCAACGGCCACTGCTAAAATGGATTTTCGACTAGTCCCCAATATGAATCCACAGAAGCAATTTGAAAAACTGGTTTCGTTCATAAGATCTTTGGGTTATTCACAGGAACAAGTGTCGATCAAATATCTATCTGGGGAGCCTGCCTACAAGACTCCTATAGATAATCCTTATGTAAAGATGGTAGTAGAGTCGGCTTCTAAAATTTTTAACGGCATCATTTTAAACATCTCTTCCCCAGGAACAGGACCAATGTATTTGTTTAAAGAAATTTTAAATGTGGATTCAATTTGCATTGGCAGTACCATATTACCAAACAAGCTACATTCTCCCAATGAGTATGCAGAACTTGATCTGTTAAACAAAGGTACAAAATGTTTCATTGAGATTATAAAGAATTTTACATCTGTGAAAAAAAATCAAATTTAACATGATCAAATAATTTTTATCCAAATAATTCAAGATGACCCTAGACTATTTATCTGTCTATCTATCTCTCCTCCTTTAATTATATATACACACAAAGAAAAAAAATGAGCTGATTGCCATCACAACAAAAAAAATTTTCTAAAACAAAGTTAAAGAGGGCTTACCATCCATTGGCACCTTGTTGTTTTTCCCAGCCACCGTAGCCGCTTCCACTTCCGCCAGACCAGTCACCACTACCACTACCACTATGCATTCCGCTCATACCCATGCCATAACCACCATAGCCTTGATTACTTCCGTAACCGCCATTATTGTGCATTCCTTTCATTCCCATATCCGAATGTCCTTGAGAATGCATCATCATCATCCATTCCATCATTGATACATTCTTGGTTTGTAACACTGATCCGTTACCGGGATCTACTAATACCTTTGTAAATTTCATATCTGGTGAACCCAATACTATAGAATAAACAAGATACCCATCCTTTTCTTCACCGTTTGCAGACATTGCGAAAGATCCATTTCCAACTGCTTGTTCTGCTGTGGTTATAGCATCGGTCAAAGATACATTAAACTTTGCTCCTATTGACGTAAACATTGTTTCCATCAAGTTAATAGTACCGTTAATCGGTTGGTATTTCTTATGTTCCATGCCCATCATTGATTTACCGTAGCCGTTTTTACCCATCATCATGTCATTACCCATGGTCATGTTCATCATAGGTGTATTTGATGTTGCATTTGATTGTGCGAACGCATTTCCTGAAATAATCATTGGCATAACACCAATGGCTGCTGTCAAAATTCCTGCTAGGAATACAAAATTCAATGAATTTGTAATATTCATCAAGACTTTATGATTTTTAAAATATAAAAATATATTCTATATTATTTCACTAGAAAATTATTCTGGTTTAATCGACAAGTTATTCGTCCGGTGGTGAACAAATTAATGAGATTATTTGTGTTTTTTTTGTAAATGGTAATTAATTCTTTTAATTTTATCACGGCTTTATTTTTGATTTTAGAATCCTGCCTACCACTGCTTTAATTACAATTGGAAATTGTATCATATTGTTATGGATGAGCATATTTGGTAAGGCATGGTAAGGTAGGGTATTATATTTTTTTTATCTTATCTAACCTATCTATGATGCTTATCGTATGAGTTTCTTTACCTTTGAAATTTCCAAAAAAAGGTAAATAACTGCAATAATTTCAAACCTACCGATTATCATGTTTATTATAAGGATTATTTTTGAACTTATTTCTGTATCAAGGCTTGTTATCCCTGTTGTGAGTCCTGTTGTAGTAAGTGCAGACGTTGATTCAAACATCGAATCCAGAAAGTCCTTGTGGGAAAACAAGGAAATCAAGAAACCCGAAAAAATAGATACAAAAATAAACAAAATTATGACCAATATGGCCTCGTTAAATGTCTTTTGTTCCTTGTGAAGTTCCGTCTTTTGCTCCCAACCATGGTAGGTATGATCATAACGGGAAGACACAGAAGAAATTGATCTATTAGTTACGTCTGCAGAGAACCTTTTTTTGGTTAGCTTTTGGACAATCAAAAGTATCCTTCCAATTTTTATACCACCGGCCGTGGAGAATGCGGTTCCACCTATAAGCATCAAAATGATAAGCATGATCTTCCCATCATCAGGGATAGAATCGGTGCTTAAGAATTGAAAACCCGTTGTAGTCGACGCGCTGACAGCATGAAAAATTCCATCCATAAAGTGTGCAGAAGGATTGAATACGTATAGTAGATAAGAAAATATTATGACTGCTATAGCGATTATGCCAAAGTATGCATAAATCTCTGGACGCATTTTTGTAGTGTGCATTTCCTTGCTAAATACCGCATAGTGAAAAGCAAAAGGTAAAGCCGAAATCACCATTCCTGTCATTATTACAAATAATTCCAAGAAATTCTCTGAAATGAGTGCGGTTGATGAGGGGATAAATCCGCCGCCAGTTACCGCACTTAATGTTATAGAAATATTGTAAATAATATCGTGATTTCCGGAAATGTAGAGAAGTATCGACAAAGCAGTGGTGTATATGGTAAATATCACTGCAATAGTAAGAATCAGTTGTTTGAGCCTTAGACTGCCGCCGCCTAACATTCCTTTCATGTGAGCCAACTTTCTTTCAGGGTAAAAGAAAGTGATTACCAAATATACGAAACTAAGCCCTCCTATCCACTGAGTAAACGAGCGGTAAAAATCAAAACTTTTGGGCAGGTCTTCAGGGGTGGTGATCATAGACAGTCCAGTCGTGGTAAAGCCAGAGGCACTCTCAAAAAAACTATTTACAAATAAGGTAATTGAATCGATATGTTGTCCGAAGGGATTGACATACATATAGGGAATACTGCCAAAAAAACTAAGCAATACAAAACTCGAAACCATCAAGATAGATGCCTGTCTTAGATTCATTGGCGTTTTTTCACCGTATGAATTGAGGACAAAGCCCGTAAGTGACATTGTTGTTATTCCAAGAAACATCCCTGTTGCCGAAATTACCTCACCAAGGAATGTGGCAAGCATTGCTGGTGCGATAAAAAGTATTCCTGCGAATTGCAAAATAAATCCAAGATTACCCCAAATAGGTTTATAACGTTCGCGAATTACCACCCTGTAACTGCGAAACTGACGCTCAAGGACAGAGGTGCGAATTACATTTGCAAGACCCTCCTGCGTCACAACGCCTAAAATATGTATATTGTCTGTAACTGGAATCCTTTTGATTAGATTTAACCTCATTAGCTCTAAAGCTTGTCTAACGTTAGCCTTGGCTGATATGGTTATTAGAGGTGAGCTCATGATATTTTTAATAGGTACCTGATCAGAATCCTCTCCACGCATGACGATTTTGTCCAGAATATCGCTGTCAGTAATAATCCCTACAAACTGCTCATGTTTGTTTTTAACGATTATAGTTTCTGCCTTTTTTCCATGCATAAATTTTACTGCAGCAGCTGCGTCAGTGTCCTCGTCTAATATTATGAATTGGTGATGCGCATAAGTTAATACCGGGCGGTTTAAGGGCTCTGTGACCATTATTTATTCAGAATTTAGATAAGTAGGTATTACAAAATCCTTTAAACTTTGCTATACTTTAAACGGAATTCTTCTAATTATCGTATGATTTTGACGGTGTTTTGTTTATAAAGTACATTTTAGCTGAAGCTTTTTATCTATATGTAATTTCTGCTCACTATAAGGAGAGTTATCTTACCTCAAGGTAACAAAAGGTATCATGATTTCATATTAATTGATAAAATTAATAAGTTAGATATTAACTGGAAGTTTAAAATTAATTAAAAAAAATAATATGATAAAGCCAAAAGTTTGCTAAGGTATTGTTATGCTTGCAACTTCAGGAGCATTGGAAGGGGTGTTTGTACCATAGACTCTCTTTATTTCGTCATCACCATATACTACTTCTACAGTAAACCCTTTTCCTACTGGAACATCGCTTGAGCTAAATGTAAATGGATAAGATGATGTCTGAAATGCAGGGAAGATTAGATTGTTGGTTATAACTGGAGAGCGAGATCCATCGATTGATACGTGAATTGTTCCGTACTCATCTAGATTACCGTTATTCGTCACTTCCACTATTATTTTGAAGGTTTGGCTGCTTTGGGTTCCCTGGGCATAAACATCTTTTAATCCCCAAGACAATGCTACAGTTCCTATGAGTATCACTAAAGAGATTACAAATGATGACTTTATCAATTGGTTGACTTGTGATTTATTGTAATGCAAATTGGCCTTTGAACTACAGCGGGTAACATGAAAACAAAGTTTCATTATCATATTTAAGACAATTAATTAATTAAATTTTGTCAATGATCATGCTATAAAATTATACTGCAAAAGTATTGCAATTGGCACCAGACTTGCCAACTTGAAACTGCATTTCCATTGTTAGGATCGAAAGTAAATAAGAGTTAAAAATCAAATCTTGTTTGCAAGGTTATTATTGTTATATGTTGGTAATTATAGACAAATATTTGTAACCAGGTAGTTCTTGTTACTTTGGGAATTTTGGAAGTAGAAGAAAAAGCACCTAGGGCTATTATAATGCAATAATTACGCTTACATTTGGATCAAAAGAGCCAAATTTTTATTTTTATTAATGAAAAAAATTTATGATTTTATTTATCTGCTAAAGGAAAAAAATTAAATAAATAAAATTAAATTCTAAACTTGCAGATCTCTTTTTTCTTTATTTTTGGGATTTGAAAATTTGACGCTTGAAGTATTATTATTATTATTATTATTATTATTATTATTGCTTTTCCTTTCTCACGTTAATCAATTTGTGATTTTCTAAAAATTCACTAATTCTCTCTTCTTTTCCGTCGGTCGAATAAACATCATCCTCATTTAATTCCTGGAGGACTCTTATCATTTTCTTCAAGTCATCAGTATTGATTACAATTCCGTAGTAGTCTCTTACTCTTTCGATTGTAGTCTCATAGTGTTTCTTATTTCCAGAAGCCGTTGCATCGGACACTAGGATTACATCGTATCCTATGTTAAATGCATCTCTCAGTGATGTCTCGACGCAAATTGAAGTATCTATTCCACAAAAAATTAAAGTATTAACTTGAATGCTCTGTAGCCAAACCCTCAACTCGGTATCTTGAAATGCAGAGTCCCTTCTTTTGAGAATAATGTGATCCTCTTTTTGAGGTTTGATTTCGTCAATTATTTGTGCATCCCATGTATCTCGCATACAGATAGGAATTTTGACATTTTGTAATCTTTCTTCCCTTGCGCGCGGTAAAATATTATGTATGTTTAACAACAAATCAATGCCACTGGGCTCTCTAATTGCCATGGTGTAAAAAATAGGGATCTTTTCTTCCCTACAAAAATTGATTAACCTTTTGATATTTGGGATAACCTGTTGGTAATTTTCAATATTCATGCCTAACTTATCGTAGGATCCTCCCTTGCTGACGAATCCATTCTGCATGTCGACTATCACCAACCCTAAATTGATAAGATTGCTACCATATTGAATTTGGCGCATTATTTTGTAGGACTTTTACTTTAATAAAAATTATATTTTATACTTCAAATTTGCAGCTCTATTTTGGTTCGATTACCTAATACTGTAAAGATGTTAAACAGGTATTATTTTATTTTTTTATTATTATTATTATTACTGCTAAAAAGCCATGTCTATTAGTATAATCTGACAATTGTAATTGAATCAAGAGGAACAGGAAAGGGACGAGGAAATAGGGTGAGTAAAAGCGGGGAGGGAAAGAAAAAAGTTAGAAGAAAAAGTTGCCGACAGTGGAGCAGGATATTTACTCGCCAAAAAAGTTAAACATTCTATAAAATGCCCATAAAAAATAATGATTCTTGATGACTTTTGCACAGGAGTTAGGAATCTATTGCAAAATATCAAAAGGACGAATCTTAACCATAAAGTTTAGGATAGCCTTTATTGTTGTTAACGTATGTATGAATTTTGCACCATAATTGCCTGCTTTGTTGAAAACTTTTTTATATGTAAATTTGGGAACCTTGATTAATGCATTCAAGTTTTAAAAATTTAGGTATTCCTCTCCTTGCCTTTATCACTGCTGTATCTATCTTAATAATATCATATTCTAATAATTCTTATTCTACTACTGAACCAACAGATGGAAATCAATCATTAAGTTTGGCCATAGACAATCTGACAAATACTAATAATATTTCAACCATTTTAAATAATGAGCCTTCCAACATAAATCTTGAATTATCTCCAGAGACAAAGGCACTTTTGAATTCAAGCGTTTTGAATGAAGACTTGGCAAATATGAATAACCTTACTAACTTTAATAATTCTGGTAGTATGCTGATAAACGATACACAACTATCAGGCACTGAAAAAGTCAAACTCTTGGCAAACTTCTCTTCCAAGCCATTTGGTCTTGACACAGATTATTATATCAAGGGCAAGCCCTTGATATTGATAAACAATAACCCTTTGACTTATGAATTTGTTAACGATACCAGTGATGAAATTACGGTATCTGATATTTTGATATCAATGCGTGCTTCAGTCAAATTGGATAACTCATCTGTGTCAACTTTACCCGTCTACGTCAAAGTATTTGCTAATCCTGTAAATATAACAAAAAACCCCGACGGATCTGAAACCCTGATTAATAATCCAAGTATGGTTGAAAACATTGAAATTGGTGGTGTGATTTTTTCAGACGCCAGTACTACCGTAAGACTTTATCCAAATGGCACAGGAATATTAAACGCCACAAATTAGCATTATTCTTTGCCTTTTTTTTAAAAAAAATTATTTGCATATCATTTATTTTATTTTATTTTATTTTATTTTATTTTATTTAAGTGAATCATATTACCTACTAAAATTACATTGATATATGATAGCGAAATTTTATTAAAGAATCTAATTAGGTAAGATTATTTCAGAATCAGTTTAAACAATCCAATTATATAATAAGTCAATATTTGTTGTATGGATAAGAAAATTAAAATGTCAATCCTTTCAATATTTGTTGCAGCAGCATTAGTTGGTTCTATTGTTGCAATCAGCAATATCGACAACAAAGCCTTTGCAGGCGGTGACAACCACCATGACAAGAAAAAGAAGAAATCAAATGAAGCATTGCAAGATTTAAGTCAAGCAACAGCAACAGGACAAGATTCATCATGTGGTTCTGGTAACGATACAACAGCATCATGTAACAACGTTGCCTTCTCATTAAACTTAAATGATGGCAACAACGCATTAGGTCAAGAGTAATCTCTTTACCTTTTTTGTATTCCTTTTCGTTATCTGTTGTTTATTATATATTGTAATTCTCCACTAAAAAAAACAAAAGTATTGTATTATTATTTTGTAGGCATTTATACTTATTTTCTGATTTCTGTTTTTACTTGTATTTCGAGGTTTCTGTAACAAAATATAAGAACGTTTAAATTAAATAACCTCAAACAAAAAATTTTTATTATTCATGATTTTTGTTTTTTTTTATGTAGATAAATGCTTATTAATAAAGATAAATTGTTTAATAAAAATAATTACTTATCTATCACCCCAACCCTCTATGCTGATATGAAATTTTAAGTGTTTTTAAAAATATCAATACGGAAAAAATAATGCGTTATAAGGGTTATCCATTAAATTATCATTATGATTCTGTCATAACAGATTAGTTTGAATTTACCAGATAAATGATTTATATCATTACCTCAATGGTACCTGTGAATGATGATTACAAAGAGGGTCAATTTAAAAAAAAACGACTTGTCACGATTTAATAAAATCAATCACACTATGTTGATCTTTTATTTAATATTGTTTGATACTTTTAATTTGCTCAAACTCTGTTACTTTATTACAAATAAAAAAAATCATAAAAATTGATTCATTGTTAATTGTGGTGTACAAATAAATTTGGTTAGTCTTAGAATAGAAAATTTATCCAAGAAATACGACAAGAAAACTGCCGCGTTGGATAATCTAAATATTAAGGTGGAGTCAGGCGAATTTATGGTTTTTCTTGGCCCTTCTGGTTGTGGAAAAACAACTGCACTTCGTTGCATAGCAGGTTTAATATCTCCCACTACAGGATCGATTTATCTTGGGGACAAAAAAATTAACGATCTTTCACCAAAAGATAGAGATATAGCAATGGTCTTTCAGAATTACGCTTTGTATCCTCATATGACTGTTTTTGATAACATGGCCTTCCCGTTGAAAATGCGCAAGTATTCAAAAACAATTATACAAGAAAAGGTAACTAAAATGGCTCAAGTTTTAGGCATAACAGATCTTTTAGACCGTAAACCTAAAGAACTCAGTGGAGGTCAAATGCAACGCGTTGCTTTGGGAAGGGCCCTAGTACGTGAACCAAAACTGTTTCTCATGGATGAACCATTAAGTAACCTTGATGCCAAACTTCGAACTCATATGAGGACTGAAATAAAGAAACTACAAAAAAGTATCAGGATAACAACACTGTATATTACACATGATCAGGTAGAGGCTATGAGTATGGCAGACAGAATAGTAATAATGAAGTCAGGACATATCCAACAGATAGGAACGCCTCTTGAAGTCTATCACAAACCAAGAAATACCTTTGTGGCCCAATTTATTGGAAATCCCCAAATGAACTTGATGCCATGCACTTTTGTTACTAATGATAATCAATCAACTATTATTTCGTTGCACTCCTCTAACATCCAAATACCTATTTCAAAGTCAGATATTTCGACGAAGGTCCTTTCTGAAAAATTCATCATAGGCGTAAGGCCAAAAGATATTGTAATAATTGATAATACTGAAAATTTTGAGGGTATAAAACTAGAATGCACAGTAACATATGTTGAGATACTTGGTGATGAAATTACTCTAGAGGTTGCTGTTGGAACAGCAGACAACTTGGTAATTAGTTTAAAGAACAATTTGAATCTCTTTAATCAAGGTAATAAATTGCAAATAGGGTTTGAATATTCAAAACTTCATTTTTTTACATCGGAAGGATCAAGAATAGAATAATTGTATTACTCTAAAGAATGTTCCTTATCTTGAGTTTAATAGTGTAGGCAAGACAAGACAAGACAAGACAAGACAAGACAAGAAAAAAAGGAAATATTATTTCTCTTATTAAATGCATATTACAGCAATATTTAAAAAAGCTGGTGCACCTACTAGGCTAATGAAATTAACCGCTTCTTTACTTGCCGTGATGGTATCGCTGGTATTTGTATCACTTTACTTTGAAAATAATTTTGAAATCGTATTTGGTCAGCAAATTACGCTAACTGCTATAGTTGCAGAGCCTAAGGAACGCTGGGATATCTTGTTTGATAAGGCATTAGAAAAACTCAAGGCGAATCATCCTGATATGGACATAAAAATTGATTACCGTGTATTACCCTACGATGCTACACGAACTCAAATCCTTACATCCATGTCTGGTAAAACACCTATAGATTTGATCTCCGTGGACCAAATTTGGCTTGGGGAGTTTGCTGAAGGGGGATTTCTTACGGATCTTACCAATAAAACCAAAGATTGGGGTAGAGCAAACGAATGGTATCCTACAAATTGGGAGGGTGGCAAATATGAAAACAAAACATATGGTATCTGGTCTTGGACGGACGTAAGGGCAATATGGTACTGGAAGGATTTGCTTAAAGAGGCCGGAGTAGACCCACAAAACTTGACTTCTTGGAAGGGGTATATTGAATCTGCTAAAACTTTGAACAATGCCTTAAAAGACATGGGAATTCAAGGTGTTCATTTGGTTGGGGCTGCACATTCACCAGATATGTGGTATCCTTATCTTTGGATGTTAGGTGGCGAAATATTAAAACAAAAAGAAGGCCATCCTGAAAAAGGAACGTATTGGTTTCCGGCTTTTAACAGCACAGAGGGAGTAAAGGCTTTGGACTTTTTGAAACAGCAAGTTGACGCTGGTATTTCGCCCCAACCTAATCATTTTTGGGGACAGGAGTTTGCCGATAAGAAATTTGCTGTAATGCTGGAGGGATCATGGTTGTTAGGAACCTTTCCAAAAGAGCAATGGGGCACCCTTGATCAGAATATAGGTATGCTTCCGGTTTTTCCGACGCCGTCAAGTGACGTAAATTCGACCACCATGATGGGTGGATGGTTACTAAGTATCCCACAAACATCTCCTAACAAGGATCTTGCATGGGAACTATTAACAATAATGGTTGATCCACAAATCCTTACACCAATGTTACAACAAGAAGGATATTTGCCTACTCAAAAACCAATAGGTGAAGGAGCATATGCTGCTCAACTCAACTCAACCATTCCATATTACTCTGAATTAGTTTCAATGATTCCAAACGCACACAGCAGGCCAAATATACCCGAGTATCCTCAAATTGCAGAAAATATAAAACAAGCCATAGATGAGGTATATTATAAAATCAAAGAGCCAAAACAAGCTTTAGATGATGCTGCCAAGAAATCTGCAGAAGTACTTGGTTGGTAACAGTAGTAGCAGTAGCAGTAGCAGTAGTAGTAGTTTTAGTAGCATATTTTTTTAATCCCCAACTCTTTTTTGATAAGATATGATGACGTTTTCAAAGACTGAACCATATCTTTATCTCGTTCCTGCTCTTTCAATCCTTTTTTTATTTTTGTTATTTCCATTTTTTTGGAATGTTTACATTTCTTTACATCAGGTATCGATTACTTCTATTCTTAAGGAGTGGAGATTTTCCGGAACCGATAATTTCGTTCAAGTCCTAAACGACCCTAACTTTCATACGTCAGTAAAAGTTTCGGCAATTTTTGTAGGAAGCTCAGTTACATTTCAGTTTCTCATAGGACTTTTAATTTCATCTTTACTTAACCAAAATATAAGAGGTAAACAATTGCTAATAGCCGTGGTGATGATCCCATGGATCACTTCTGGTTTGATAGCCGCATTTTCCTTCAAGTTTATTTTTGACAATAGCTTTGGGATAATTAATTATTTTTTTAATTCAATTGGACTTCATTCAATTCCGTGGTTATCGGATCCCAACACAGTAATTTGGTCAATTGTAATAGCCAATGTTTGGTACGGAACGCCATTTACTATTTTGTTTTTGACGGCTGGTTTGTTATCTGTTAATCCTTCAATTTATGAATCCGCAAAAATAGATGGGGCATCCAAATTAAAGTCCTTTTTTTATCTCACCCTTCCACTGATTAAACCTTTCATTTTGTTAGACGTTGTACTTATTACTATATGGTCGATAAACTTTTTTGAAATACCTCTTATTATGACCGGTGGCAATCCGCTATTTGCAAGTACTCCTGCTTCACTTTACATGTACAGACAAGCTTTTGAATTTGGACTTTTATCTAAAGGATCAGCGGCTGGGATTTTACTATTAATGATTAACATCATGGTTGCAATAATTTACATAGTAGCTTTGAAAAAACGGGGTTAAATTTATGCCAGTAAGTACGAATCGAATTGACAAGATTGAAAAATCAATTATTTACATTGTTTTGTTTGTGTTCATAGGGCTAACAATGTTTCCTTTGATATGGGTTTTTACAACATCTCTAAAGCCAAACGATGAATCAATGAGTTTTCCACCAAAATTGATTCCTGAAAAAGTTACACTTGAGAATTACTTTTTTGTTATGACAAATTCTACCATAGTTAAGAGTTTGTACAATAGTTTGATTGTTAGTGTAGGTAGTATGATTCTTAATGTGTCTATATGTGCTCTTGCCGGGTATGGGTTGGCGAGGTTTGAATTTAGGGCAAAAAGTATTTTGCTTTATGTTATACTGGCACTTTTTACCATACCTATAATCGTTAACATAATACCGCTTTATAGCATTTTAGCAAATCTAAATATGTTAAACTCTTTGCTTTCTTTAATTCTGACTTTTCAAATACTTATAATTCCTCTAAATGTGGTTTTGTTAAAGAACTACTTTGAAACCATTCCAAAGGAGGTAGAGGAATCCGCATTAATAGATGGATGTTCAAAGTTTGGTGTGCTACGAAGGATTATTATCCCACTTTCATTGCCTGGATTAGCCGTTGCAGCAATTTTTTCATTCATATTTTCCTGGAACGAATTTGTTTTACCCATTGTTTTGGCCAATTCACCAGATTCTACCTTATTCCAAGTAGCACTATATCAGTTCATCTCAATTTATAGAATAGAATGGGGATATCTTTCGGCTGGAATTGTCGTCGCCCTCGTACCTGTTATCATTTTGATAATTGCGTTTCAACGCCAGATGATAAAGGGGTTCACACTTGGGTCTTTAAGAGGTTGAGTGTTTTTTTATTTTTTTATTTTTTTTGTGCTAATTAAGATATTTGAATAAATATATTGATATCTGCCTGCAGAAATTTGAAAGAAGATCCGAGAAGAGCATATTAATTTTTATTTTTAGAAATTAGACAAGTAAGAAGTGAAAGTAAGTTGAGGATCAAAACAACTTTTTATAATTTTTTTTATATCAATATGAAAGAGTTATCTTTTTTTACAAAAATTTGATTCAAATACTGTTTTTTTACAGCAAGGACCATCAAATTTTTTTCTGGGTTTTAAGTCCGTAATGTGAATTAGAAAGATTTTAAGTCTATTCTAAATTCTAAATCTAAATTCAAATTTAAAAGGTGAATTCTACACACAGGTATCTACATATACAAATAATTTCTTGTAATTTAGAATTAGTTGTTATCAAATTAAATTTACAATCCTTGATTATGTATGGATCAAAAAACATCTTTGGATATTAATTGTAAAAATAACATAATTTGATTTTTGTTAATGTTGTCTAGGTTACCCTATATCCTCGTTTGAGGAGGAAACCATCTTTTGGGCTCATCTATAATGCATCTTTTGACCTTCAGTGTCATTATTGTCTAACTCATGCACGGCATTGTTTAAATGCATTTACTGCTCACCGGTGTCTTGTTATTCTGCAGATCCGAAGTTTTCTACATGAAAGATTTCTACTACTATTTCAACGAAAAATACTATTGAGTTTACACTAATAATCTACAATCATTATTTGTTGAAGTAAAGTAAAGTAAAGTTGTGGTCTCTAAATATAGTATTTTTGTATTCGGTAAGCTACGAACACAACCTACCAAACTGCGTTTTGTCTATTCTAAATCTATTGGTACAAGGACTATACATTTTTAATTAAAGTAACTGCCTTTCGATAATTTTGGATGGTATACGACTATAATACTGTCAAGTATTTTCATTATTGTTTTGGTATATCTTCGAAATAGATGGGATAGCAGATGAAGTTGAGCAATAAATCCTGCTAAAGCAAACAAGATTTCTGTCTTCTCACAACAAACAAGTACTATCTTATTTAAAGATCATATGATGATAGCGTCTGTATCAATTAATTATAATTGTGGTCCATGTGGCTAAATAAAACAAAAAAAATCAATAAATACAAGAACTTAAAGTTATTGGAACTGTCAATCCTATTACAATGGAAAAACATAGCATTTGTTAGGAGACCAATAAAGTATAATAAATTATTTACTTGCCTTCAAAATTTAGTTCGAACAACATTATAATCAAAGCAAATGCTGAATGGATCAGTGACTATGGAACTGGTTACTAATTGATCCATCCAGCATGATTTTTGAATTTGATCGGAGATATACTGTAAGAGTGTGGTATGTAATTAATTATTAAAATGTTTTGAATTTGGTGTTATTTAGCACATATTAATTTATGTATTTTATAAAATTTATATTCATAATCTCGATTCTTTATAAGATTTGGATGGAATATTCTGGGGGATGGGATGGACAGCCGTAGTCATAATTGGATTGGATAGCACGAGTCAAAAAAAAATAAAATCCATTTCTTACAGGTTTGCAATACTTGAGCAAAATTAGGTTTCGGTCACGTGACTCTGCTGTACAGATTTAATAATAATTACATATAAGAAGAAAACTGGATACATTATCCGATTTCAAGGCAAGTAGCTGTGTAATTTAAAATAAAAATAATCAATGATTTGTTAGAAAAATAATATTTGTTATTTTTTTTTGTTACCATTATTGTTTTTTGCCAAGTACACCGTCGCCTAGAGGTACTGCGTTATCTTTCTTTCCGTTGCCTTCTCTAAATGGATGATCATCAGTCTTGCATTGACCGTAAGTACCATCACCCATATCAAGACAGGTTTCACAGCGTTCGAAAATAAAGGATCCATTGCTTTCAGCCCAGCAGCAAGTTCTGGAAAAAAAGTCAGATTTACAGTTTTTCTTATCACCGTTTACGGGTTTGCCAAAAACACTATCAATCGAAACAGAGGTACTTACTGTTCCTATGATTAGAAAAACAGCAATTACTGCTATCCCTATTTCAGAGATCCTATAAAATTTAAATTTATTTGATTTTATCATCAATGACCTTTTAGTGATTAAATACTTAAAATTGTCTAACTAATTGCAATACTCTAATATTCTAATACAATTAGAATTAAATAAATAGACTAATGTGTACATCTACCCTTTATCTGGCAGGATCAAGTGAAAAGTGAAAATATTTAATTTAATGCATTATTTATCTTCGATTATAGAGATGTTTATTTTATTTATGAAAAAAAATAACGAGCACTTTAATCACAGTATTTGCTTGAGCATTAAGACCATTCTCGTAAATCAAAGGATAAAAAATATGGCCGGAATTAACGATATCGGTTTTTATGTATTTTTGCGACTATAAAGATAATATAAAAATTGAGTGATTGCATCCAACAATGAGATTCATAGATAATTTTATTTTTTTCAAAAAAAAATATGATGTTATTATAAAGTTGGTGATATGTATCCACAACAAAAATTTTGGATACTTTTTTTATAATATTTGAGAGGTAGATAGTTAAGATTATGTCAAAAAATTAGATTGTAGTTCCATGATAAAGGATTGTTCGGAAGGTATTGTCACTATAAAATGTAAAACCTTCAAACCTAAACTGATAGAAAGTTCAAATAGTAAAATCTTTAGTAAAACTATATTAATAAATGTATATACTTTCAATATGTTGCCGTATACTACAAAATTCTCCTTAGGTACAATTGTTTTAATATTAGGGATCTTGATGATATCTTCTTCTGTTTTTTCAACCGCTCGAGCACAAAACGGGATGGATGAATTAATTACACAGTTAAAGAATGATGGGGATGGGCTAAAGGCCGAAATTGCTAGCACTAATTTGTTTAAGACTGGTTTAGTTGAGGGTTTGATCAGCAAAGTGTATTATTATGAGGGTAGAGTAACAGCTTGGGATGGTGGTACTTGGGCCTATTTGCATGATGTCCAAGATGCATTAATTGCAAAAATTAATGCAACAGGACAAGAAGGATTTACTATGTCAGAACAAATATCCATTGATTCGTTCGCAACTCATGCAACACAGAGCAAAATAGATCATCCAACTGCCAACGTATTTGAATAATATTAAGGCCTACATCGCTATTTCAATTAACTTTATTTTTGTGATTAAAAATAGTTGCACATATAAAATTTAAATTGATTCTTGCATACACTTGATTCAGAGTAGTTTTGGAAACAATCCTCGTTTTGCTCATAAATTGGAGGAACCTAATAAAAGTTAAAAATGCATTAAAGTCAAAGCAATTGATATATAATTTTACACAGAATAGATTGCAACAAAGAACATACGCGATAAGAGGTTGACATAATTTGTCCTGTGTTTACAGAAATGCTAACTAACTGTTTTTTTTGGGGGGTAAAATATTTAATTTATCAAAGAATATTTTTTCTTGGTTACCTAATAAGATTAATTAATTAATCATTTGATGAAATAAAAGTGGAGAATCTAATACAAATGTCTAAACTGGAGAATTTTGAAAAGTTAAAAGGATCGGAAAAAAATGTTATCAAGATGGGAAAATAAACATGGCAAATCATATTAAATCCAGAAGATCTAATAAATCCGAATTACAAAGGATGTTTTATAATTTCATCCTATAACTTATTGGATAAGTTTTCGAGAGTTTTATTTTTTTTTACAAAGTAGATTTACGAATCCAATAATTAGACAAATTGTGCAAAGTTTGTTCCTATATATATTACTGGATATTAGAATTTACAAAATTCCAATATTTCAGATAATTCTTATGCCAGCTCTCAACGGTTTAAGGGTCCTAGGCATTATAATATGATTATGTCGATAGATATAACGAAAAGCATGGCAGCTTGAATTGAACATGCTACTTTGGGTGATTAAAAAGATCAAAAAGACGAGGGTTTTCAGAATAAAAATGGATGAAGAATAGAACAATTAGTTGTTTAAATGTATTTATCCAATTTATAGAGAGGGTTTTAGTAAATATTCTTCTATCTAAAAGAGAATTTAAGTGCCGAGAAGATAGTTAAATTCCAGCCATAGAATAAATCATGCTTATTTAATCAAATTCTTTAATTCACCGAGTCGTAAAGAAAGAAAACATGAGCTTTACCCTCTAAATTTTTTTTGCAAATTAACAAAGTTTAAAAGTTTTCTAATTTTAATTGGCTCTTATAACCTCAAATAAATAATAAGTATAAATACGAGATAGAACTAGATTCGCAAGATTATGGGTAAATCAAAGGTTGTCAAGGGGTATGGGAAATCCCAGGAGAAGAATCTGGATTATTATGTCAAATACCAGCATGATCATGCTTTCATAATTAGAGATAATAAGTTACAATACAATGTTGAAGTCCTGATTGGTAAACAAACCCTTTACTGCGGTTTTCATGATACTCGAAGTGCAGACCATGTCTGCGAGCATATCCGATTTATCAAAAGGTGGGAGGAATCAAAATTCAAATCAAAATCCAATCAAAAAGGTTCGCAAATGCAATCCAATTAGATTTATCCGGCATGGATTTTTGATTTTATTTTATTTTATTTTATTTTATTTTATTTTATTTTATTTTATTTTGAGGCAAGTTTGTAAAATATGGGATTTATTAGTGATAAACTTTAATTCATCTTTTTTTGCATTGAAAGAATACTTTAACTTAACTTTTCTTACTCTGGATCGGCAATATATAATTAGACCTGTAACGGGTTGCATCTATCTATGTATATGTCGAGTTCTTGCTGTTTATTTTTACGGAAAATACTCCTAAAGGCGATACACAGATATCTCTGGATCTTCTCAAATTTTCAAATAAATTGGAATTAGTTAACGCATGAAATGCTCCAATTTCTTGCTCAAATAAATCATTCATTTGAAAGCATAGAAGATGGAATTGGTATCATATCAGTGATAATACTAGAATTTTTTTTGCAAACGAATTGCAGAATACCGCATGTTAACTATCGCCTCCAGTCATCCACAAATTCCAAGTGTTAACGTAGACATACTGCTGTTTCTTTAGGTTAACAAATGCTACGTCAATCCAATTACATATATAAACATAGTAACGTCTAACAAATAGAAAACAGGGGTACAACAATAATTCATAATTGTAAATCTTAATTTAATTTTGATTTTATTTCAAATAATTGATGTTCAAGTGGTCCTCATATTCTTCGAATAGTAACTTTAATAATTCAAGAAAACAGTATAGATCACATTCGATGCAACTTGACTAACTTAAAACAGATACTGCATTTCAACTTGATTATTTTGTTGATTTTACTTTTATCTATTAGCAATGCCTATATTTTGAATGCACAACCAATTACTAATCTTTCTGATGCCTCACCAGATGTTGTTAACATCATGATTACGAGCCTCGAGATCATAAAAAGTACTTCTGGTTCCTACTCCGTTACAGGTGCTATATTAAATAATTCGACGGAGAATGTAGATCATATTATGGTTAATGTTACTCTATTTGATGATAAAAATGATGAACAGAAAGTAATTAATAGATTTGTTTCAGGCCCATTTAAAATTTACCCACCCAATGCCATTGAGAGATTTAGTTTTATTATAGATTCTGGAAAATATGATTCCTACAAGGCTGAAGCGTTCGCAGACAGGGTTAAATAAATGGAGGTAGTGAATTTCAGAGTGAGTGGTTAACTAGTAATTAAATAAATTTTTTGAAATTTTCAATGGTCTTGGGTATTTCCTGTATGTATCTTGCTATAAATTTCGCCAGTTATCTTTGCATAGCGCATATATGATTAAAGGTGGTCAAAAAGAATATTTTGTTATTACTATTGTTTTTCTTAATATTGCAAAAATTTTATAAAGTTTTTGTTTGCCTACATAGGTAGCAATAATTATTCATAACCGAACAATCGGCACCTAAATATAGAATTTGTCCGATTAAGCGTAACAAAAGAAATTGAAGCATTTATTGGAGATAATTAATTGATTAATTAATTTCTTATTGTCCTGTTATTTTTTAAGTTATTAAATGGATTCTTTAATTTAGGAATAATTTTTTTAAAAAAAAATAATGAAATGCTAGAGTAGTAAATCTATTTACTTACCGAACTTGTTTACATTGGAGCAGTAGAGTTATCTGTTCCACCTGCAGTTGCATTTCCGCCTGTGGCATTACCTGATGAACCTGCATCCATTGTTGATCCCATGTCGCCACCTGGTGTTGTTGGTGTTTGAGCAAATGACGGTACGGCCATAAAGGCTCCTGCCATTAGAGATGCTGTTGCAAGAATACTTGCGATTGCAAATAATTGTATTTTGTTCATGTGGGTTAAACTGTTCTTTTATTTCATATATTTATTGGCTAAAATACTACTATATTTTTTTTATACTAACTATATAAAGGATGTTCTAATAAAAAGCGAGATTTTAAGTGAGTTATAGCAGATAAAACTCATTTTTTGAAAAATTATGATATTTAAATCCAATTTAATAGATATATTATTTCATTTAGAATATAAATATATGATTATCTGGTATTATAGAGTATTAAGTCAAAAGATCTGTTTTATAAGTAATCCTTAATTCAAACAACATTTGATAAACTCAAAGACGATTTTTTGAATGATTAGGAAGAAATATTTTACAAACAGTATTGTTTATTGGTAATAATTATTGTCGACCATACGCTATGATGATTTGTGCTTGTTATTGTTTGCACCCTGGATTGCCACAATGTGTAGGAATGTCTATTATGATATCTTTATTTTCTAAATATAAACATCTTGTTCCTTTGGAGATTCGTGATAGTACCGAAATTCTTGAATTAGATTACCATAGTATGAATATTCATAGAATATTGATTGGTGTGTTTTAATTTAATCTATTTGACATGGGGCAAAAAGGCGCAACTCTACTCTGGCAAATTATATCCTGCTAATAGGAAGAATGAGTATGATTATTGCATATGCATAAAGACGATTTATTTTACATATTTAGCAGGTAGAGAAAAAAAAGATTCTTGATGTTTTAGTATACTGTAAAAAAACTATCAAGCTGCAATAATAATAGTAATATCATTTTAGCAGATTTATTTAAATAGTAAAGGAAAACCCACACAGTTGACCAGAATTGTAGTTACTAAATTGCAGCGGCTATCTATGCTCTGCCGTCAAGAATTTGGTAAAGAATTTCAAGCAGTATATTTTGCAAACGTAACATTTTCCAAAATACCTCAGAAACAAGATTCTTAATATAAATAGTAATTACTATGTATTAGAAAAAGAGAATGATTAAGATTCAATGGCTTATTTGTTTGAAAAACCTCTATATACTAAGACTAGATATCTTTGGCATCATTTTCAAAGTATGTTTGGAATGAGACACCCCGCAAGTATTAAGCAAGAATTTTTAACAAATGTTCAAAGCAAAAAAAAGGACTCTGATTTATGAAATCTTCAACGATTATCTTTGACCACATATTATTATGTTAAAAAGGATAAAATTTTAAGAATCTACTTGTAGAGGGAAGTAGGAATGTTACAACTTTCTTTCTTTAACGGTACTACTGCCCTATGGAATTTAAAGCAATTAAATTAATTAGAATTAAAGGAACTAAATACAATGTTATTAATGTGATCACTTTTAATCCTTGGGGCTACCATTCTCAGATTTGCGCTTATCATTAATGGTGGCGATCTTCCTTTATAATGCTAGTATTTGTCATTCAACAAATAAACGATAAATCCTTAGAAACCTTTACGGTTTTGAGTTATTTGCATTATTGCAATTGTCTTCCATTGAGGAGAATTATTAGATTCTACTCTTTTTAATAACCTTTGTAAATTCTTATTTCTTATCACTATCAAAAACTTTTTTATCGTTTACGGCCACAAACTGGTTCTCATATTCTAAAAGTAGCTTCTCATAATGAATCGCTATCCAATTCAAGTTTAACTTATATGTTTCAAATATTCTTGAATTGTACTCTTCTGATTCATTAATTAAAAGCATAATTGAATTATTTAAATCCACTAAATGAAGTTTATGATGATTTAGTTCGAAAGTGCAAGTATACTATTAGAAGACCCAAAGCATCAAAAGTGTTAATATAAACGCTGATAGAAGGACAAAAAATACACTTTTAATTTAATTTCGATGTTGGCCTTTACTATACAACGATAGTCGTCCTATCTGATGTCGAAAATTTTACTGTAAAAAGTTAAAGGATTATGAACCATACTATTTTTAAACAAATATCTGATTTAATAAATGAAGGTATTTCACCACTTAAGTGAAGGGCTAATACTTTTATCTTTTGGGCCCTTCTCACTTGCAAATTGATGTCTTTACCTGTTAAATCACAAGGTGAGGCCAAATTAAGTAATTCTAACTCTATTTTTTTATTTCAATTATGTAATGAGGAAATAAATGAATACAACTATGCAATCGATTGCTAGTTTCAATTCAAGTCATGAGGATTAGCGAACTTAACTTTCCCCACATACAAAGAGGAAGAATGATTATTGTCAAATCTAACTGTCAAAATTAATAGAGGACTTTCCATTGCATGATTTATCATGAGAAAATACCGGAGATATGATTTCAATTAATTGTATTTGATATTGGATAATAAATAGAGCCGTTTTACTCACATTTTAGAGAAAATATTCTGACTTATATTTTAGATATTTCATTAATTGTTTTTGAAAACTTTAATTATATTTTAAAATAAAGATACCTAGTCATTAGTTTTCCGAAAATTTTGGTCAAGGCTGTATGGATTAATAGATGCCTTTAATGCCAATAGTAATCAGTCAATTATATTTTTGCCAAAATTCATTGATGCTATTTTAGCCTTCTTAGGTACCTTGTATCAAATTTTTCTCATCTTCTAAAGTTATATTGTTTCGTGGTTGAAGGATTTTTTCAGTTAAAGTTACACAATGGATATTCTAACAAGTTCATCTCATTAATTTTTTTATAAAATAAAAAATTTTATTTTTAAAGATATGATTCGATGATGGCTATTTTTTTTAATTATATGTTAAATAAACACTTACAATCTTTTTTCTCTTTTCAAAACGAATCTTAAAAATTTTTATAGGTGGATTGGAACCATAATGTCAATGATTACCAATAAATCAAAACTTTTATTAACCATCTGTTTTGTGGGTGCGGCCACTTGTTTGCTCATTAATATGATTAGTTCAACCGTTTTTGTTGCTGATGCAACCACTAATATAAAATGTGTAAAACCTTTTAAAGATCTAATAACACCAAGAGGAATAGTTTGTTTTCTACCCAAATCTTCAAGTCTACCTGATGCGCCGCCCCAAATATCCAAATAGTATATGAATATTGTACGTACTTCAAAATATGTTATTGTTAAGATTTGTCTTTTTTTTCAATTTGTAGTGATAATCTGGCTTGTTTCATTTATCTTTCATGTTATCAAATTGGGAACACAAGTAATTATTTTCTCCACACCATCTAGGAAAAATTTTTGTATAACGGTGATCTTATCCTTTTTAATACTACCTTGCAATTGTCATAATGAATTTAATTTTCGATGATGCGACTGACAAAAATCACATAATTTTCTAATCTCTTTTTTAACATTGGAAAAGGAATCAGAAAAGTGTAAAGATAACGGCTGTAAAATCAATTGCATTCCAATCTCCTGATCAAGTAGACATAGTGATAATAGTGTAGACTCAACCGATATTTCAGGATCCTTCTCAGTTACTGATATACTCAGTGGATAGGATTGAACATTGGCACCAGGTACTGACTTTAAGCATGTTGTGTCATTCAACCTTTTACCCCAGTTTATCCGTGTTGATGATGACTTGAAAGTAGTATATGTGTAACAAATATCCCTTTTACAAATATCCAATCTGCCAAAAAAATATTGTATTTTATAATAGCATTAGTATGGCTACGACAATGAAAATAATGCTGATTCCATTAATGACAATGGTGTATCCTGGCAAATAGGTCGATTACAAGGAAATACTCCATAATAATATTATTGTATTTGGTGTACAAGAATAAGATGTTGATTGATTGATTACTGTTATTTGCATAACCGTTCAAAAAATTCTTTTTATTAGCAGTCTTACAACACTGCCTTTCCTTTGACTAATCTCTACTTCGTATTTGCGAATAATTTATATATATTGTATTTTATTAACAATACGATGAATAAAATTGCTTTGGCATTTACTTCAGTCGCATTGATTGGAGCAATTGCATTAATAACACAACTTTCAGGTTCCACAGTATTTGCACAACAAACAGAACAATCAACACCTTTCGTCGTACAAAATACAACTAAATCAATGCAAGATCCATTACCAGGTCACGAAATGCATCAGATTGTGATTGCTGCTCCACCTCGAGATGACGGTAAAATATATTCAGGAATTGCTTCTTTTACTGCAAGTCAACCAGTTGAAGTAGTAATGTTACATCCATATCAATCAGGACAAAATACAACTGAGACAGGTGAGCCATTAAATGCACCCTTTGGTGATGGCAAAGTTGCAATATCTTTGATGAAACAATTTACCGATGCCCCTGTTAGTTCAGGTTCATTTGTATTTGCTGGTAACGCATTGGCATTTCATAATATAGAAGGAAAACCATTTGTTATAACATACACTGTAGACGGACATATTGACTCTTTGACACAATAATAATAGAAAAAAAGGGTGAGAGTTTCTCTCCTTTTTTATTCTATTTTTTTTAAACACGACGTGTCTCCAGCATCAAAAATTGATTTTTATCATTACTATTTTTACTATACCGAGATTCTTTTTCCCTAATTCCTTATAGTTGCTTACGCTTGGCAAAAACACAATCGCAACAGTCCAAGCCAACATATATTGCTTTGAAAACCTTAATTCATTCTTATTAAAAATCTTCAACTAGATATCTAAACTTTTTAGGTAAAATTAGGATATTTATTATAAATTGAGTTTTAAAAAATTGAAAAAGGTAATTCATCATTGAAATTATACCCAAACTTGGAATTGCCACTTTATTAGCTATGTTAGGGTATAATTTGTTCATCACACCATATATGTGGTAAAGAACAATGACATTTATTTTCTCAATCTAAGATATTGCTCTGATTCTCCTCTCTGATATGTTGTCAACACAATTAGACTTAAAATAAAGTGAGACTGTATTTCACATCAAACTAAATTGATTATATTGCTAAAAAAATACTTTATGTGCACTTTGGTGTCAGCTGGATTTAACACATTTTTTCAATAAATCTTTTAGTAATTTAAATAAGGTAGATTTTTTCAGTAACAGGTTGCTCAACTCAGTTATATTAAATTACAAATATGGATTCATGGATAAAAAAGTTAAATTATCAATCCTTTCAATATTCCTCGCAGCAGCACTAGTGGGTTCAGTTGTAGCTTATGGTGATAACATGGCATATGCTGGTGGTGATAGTCACCACAAAAAGAAGCAATCAAACGATATGGCTCAATTCATAGGACAAGATGCAAGGACAGGTGAATCATCAAGTTGTGGTTCAGAAAACGACACCATAGCCGGATGCAATAACTTGGACTTTACCCTTAATCTAAATGGTGGAAATAGCGCCGGCGGCCAACAATAAAATCTATAGCCTAGACAAATCCTTTTTTTCTTTATAGTTTTTTTATTCTATTCTGAAGCCGTTGTTATTGATCGTCTTATCTAACGAAATATTCTTAATTTCTAAAAATTACAAAAAAATTTACGTTTAAGGATGAGTTGGGTCTAGTCTCTCTCTATATAGATGTATATTTATATAAAAGAATCGCCCCACCAAGTCCAATAATCTGAACCATTTTTAAGATTTCAGGGATAGGTATCCAAAAAAAGTGTTAAATGCTACTAATATAAAATTATCTGCATTGGCAACGGCAGGCTAATAATAGTTAATTAATAATGACTGGTCTCATTTTGAAAATTTCTTCGTATTTTGTTTCTATACACACGGCTTTGAGTCTTAATCTAGTTTATCTAACTCAAACTTCATCATTATTAAACAGTCATTATAATAATGATGATTTTGAAGCCCTGTAAGAATTAGTGATAATTAGAGAGAGCGAGAATTAAGAGTAAAGTCTTTGCATTTACATGTGTTAGCGGTAAGGCAACTAAACTATTTGTGACATTGCCAATTTCATCTTCATTTCTACAAAAACGTTAAATACCTAATTGGCTAATTCCTTTTTGCTCAAACAAATTACAAAAATATTTGATTTATTTAAACTTCGCAGATCAATGTGCGTTCTTGTCATTAATGATTAAACTATCTCATTTAGTTAATGATCAGAGTCATAATGATCAAATGATTAATTTTGTTGTTAAAATAAAAACCTTCGACTTTCAGAGATCTACTGTAACTGCTTCTAGCTACCAAATAAGTGGTGGATTCTAGTGCAATAAAATTTTTAATAGTTGAATTCAGTTAGGGGTTAAAGACACCCGAGAAAAATTTTGACACCCCATCAAATATTGTAACTTTTAATCCGTTGTCGGTATTGTCTTGATTGCCTGATTTTTGATCATTTTCAATTACTGGTGCCAATTCTTTAGGTTCGGAAATAGATGCCTGATCAGTTGATATTGGAGTTTCACTCATTATTGTTGTCGATGCTTTAGTTGGCATGGCCTTATTGCAATATGCATTTATAATATCAATATCTTCTCCGCTAAATATAAAACATAATTCTGACAAGGATTGGTTATAACCGATTGAATTTTGGTGATTGCATATATTAGTTGCTTGCTGGGTATTTGATCCAACAGGTGATTGAATGTATTCCGTTACCTGACAAATTAGAATGTCCTTAGTTGTATGGGACTGATTTTCATTTTGACCAAAAACTGTGTGGCTAGGGTAAAAATTAATTAACAGGAGAGGCAAAAGAATGGCAGCTGTTAAAATAATATTCTTATAATCTGTATATTTTCTTTTGTAAGCGATTTTGATTGTTTTGATTTGAAATTGCATTTCAATTCAAATAATTCACAACTAAAATATAAATATTGTTTTGGCTTTTGAACTCAAATTGCTATTTATTGAGAATAAAAAACAAAATACTTCTCTGCCATTTTCTAACCTTAACCAAACTACAACTAATGCAGTATGACTAAGAATTGTATTTATAATACTACAAGTTTTTATCGCTTTGTCATAAGGCACTAATAATATTATTAGCTGATCTTATTTGAGAGAAACCTACAATAATTAAATGTCTTTTATTAAATGAATCTATCATTTTAAGTAGATTTTTCATAATCCTTTATGGATTCCAACCTTTTTAAAGGTATTGGATATTATAAACAATGTATAACAAAATCAATGATATTGTTTTATCACGATATCCTTAATTTTTTCTCTTCCTCTTCTAACTATTTTCACTCGATATTTTTGCCTACGGTTATTCTACCTTACCATCTTTATAGATATGGGGATAGATTGTCTTTTCGGTCCCAAATTTGAAAATAGAATTTAGGCATGCTAAAATCCTTCATCTAATTTCATTTCCGCAGCTGGGTGCTACAAATTTTTCAAAAATTTATGGTAATTGAGTACGTTATGGTTACAAACGTCTTGAGACTGCTAAAGTTGTCTTACTTTCTAATATTCATCAAGTCTTTATATGGGCATTATATTTGCCACTTTGGTTAACAAAATCAAACATTGAAATTTGAAGAGATTCATTATCAGTTAATTTTTCATGTCTAATAAGGTGTTGTCTTAGTTGGAAATATTTTATGCATCAGTATTATTGGATCCCAACTGATACAGTAGTCATCAAAACTGATATCAATATGCTATTCCTTGACATCTTAAACATTATTTTTGAACTTTTCACAGAATGTGGAAATTTTGTAAGATATGAAAATAATTTAAAGGATGGGTAATTTTGGATTTTTTTTGTAAAAGGAGGAAGAGACGACCTAAATGCCAACTATAAAGTCAACAATTAAAAATCATTTCGTGAAAACCTTTACCACATATTTCATCTATTACATTAGTAATGTTCGGTTTAACTATTTCTTTGAAATTTTCAGGCTTGCATACATGCTCAAATTGAATAGAATATTGTTCTATAAAAATTTAAATGATCGTTACGTTAGCACAGAAATACGGTATTTCATATATTGTATTACCCATAAGAAGTTTTATCAAAAGCTTCTCATGGGTAACTAATTAACAGCATCTAGGAACTGATAAGAAATAGCATATCAAAAGCAGGTTTTAATAAATGGCAAATTTGAGCAACCATCGTTGTTGACTCCTTTGGGACAACAATCAACGTGCTTTTTTATATGGCAAAACAAAGTAATCATTCCTTCAGAGTAATTCAATCTATTATCCACCTATAATCTACAACAGTTTTTTCTATTGTTTTTTTAAGTTGTAAAAATAACTCATTCTAATTATGATGCCAATGCCTAAAAACAAATATCCGATATTAAAAAAGAGGTCAAAAATATAGTTATTGAAAGTCCCAAGAAGATCATCGTATCCATAGGTTAAATCTCCCATAAAAAAGAAGAAACCAAAAAGCGCGATTAATATCCAGAACCTGTTTTCTTTATTAATTGAAATTGACCTTCCTTTAAAATAATACATTAAAGACCCCATCACAATAAATAAATCAGCCAGGGGGTAAAAAAATAATAGAGTCAAGTCATATATGTTACCACTATAGAGTGGTATTTGGTAAATAAATACCGATAGGTAAATAACATAGAATGTCATGATAAAAAAAGTGATTAAAGCACTTATTATTATCGAAAATTCTATCTTGTAGATCTTGTTGATTATTACTAGATAAGCCAATAATAGCAAATATCCTACGAGATAAAAGAAATCAGCTAGGGAAGGATAAGGGTCTTCTTTTAAAAAGCCATTGTAATAACCAAAAATGCATTCTGCAACAAACCATGTGAAAGAAGCAAAAAATATTAAAATATATGATTTATTTACGACTCTTACTGAAGTATTTGGCTTTCGTAGAATCATTAGAACCGTAATTGGAAATATAAGAACTCCTGAAGATAATATATTTGGTAAATTAAACTCATTATAGGTTTTTGTAAAATAAAGTAAAAAGGAAAGAATCTGAACCCAGATGAAAACAAAAATCACCTTTTTTTCTGATATTTTGTCTTTTAGGTAGAGATTCAGAAGATTTGTAACTAAATTCGCCTATATTACCTTTAATCTTTTTTCTTCTATATATCACTAGATATGCTTTCTGATCATAATTGCATGAGTGAATTTGCTGACATGACAAAATCGCATGTTTGTAAATGTTGTTCCAATGATTTCAGTGATTATAGTAGATTTTAATCATTAAAATAATATTAGCATAGTTGTTTTTTATTTTCAAAATATTGCCCATGCAGAACTGAATTGATCGGAAGTGTCCTTGGTCCCGTACTGAATTTTATTGAGATTTGATATTGGTTGTCTTGATAATAAAGGGTTCAATACAACATACTTTTGCAGGCTCTGTTAACTTAACGAAAAAGCTATAGTTTGAAGATGCCCTATTTCCACATGGTTATCAAAAGAAACAAAGAACATCTTCGTTTGATATCGAACGTGCATTATATTTGTACTTTCTTGGTTTGTCGACTAGATGTGTTGCCAAAGCATTGTTATTCTTACATAATGTTAAGAGAAGCCATGTATCGATTTGGAATTGGATTCAAAAATGTCATCCTAGAAAAACATCCTCAAAGAAAAGAAGAACAGTTGAGGAATTCATTGTTGATGAAACATTACTTAAGGTAGGTCCAGAATTAATATGGCTTTGGATTGCAATCAATTGAACCAGAAAGTCATCAAATTCTAGCACTTTTTTGCCAAAGGAATAACTCAAGAAAGAAACATGTTAATTGCTGAGAGGTTTCTGTCAGGAGCTGTCAGAGACTATGGAAAACACCCTGTATCCACAGATGGCGGGACCTGGTATCCAATGGCTTGTCAGTTTCTCAGACTAGATCATCATGTTCATTCTCCTTTAGAGAAAAGCATGATTGAAAGGACAATGCAATATATCAAGGACAGAACTGAAAGTTTTGATGACTACTTTCCGTGTAGACAGAAGAACTGTAAACTAAAACATGTGCGGAACTGGTTGAATCTTTTTGTCGAATACCACAACAAGGAGATGATTTATGCTTAAGTTAACAGCGCCCTTTTGCAGCAATTAATCTATAAAAGGTTGAAAGCAGCATAGTACCAATTTTCTATTATATTGTACCTACCCTATAGAAATCCATTAGTAATAAAAAAAAGAATGGATTTGATTCTTTAATTAAAAAACAATGTATGCATTTGAAATGAATATTTACAGTATTTGGGCTTTCATGTGCTTTTGTGAGGATGCCATTTATCAATGAGTCTTGTACGATCGGAAGTAATCCTATTTCCAATACCTGATGTGTTTTTGTCGTGCATACGATATTTAAATAATCTTAAGGGTATCAGTTTTCCTTTCAAACCCGCCTTGATTATCTTTTGCCATTTATGGTGTTTGGTGTCAACTCTAACTGATAAATCAAATGGATAACATTCTTTTAATATTTTAGTGTATGTCAAGCCAGACTCTGGAATATAGCTTTTAAGCAATGCATTTTCTTCTTCAAATTCCTCAGAGATTCCTTGACTAATTATTTTACCGCATTTATCTACCAAATCTAAATTTGTATAAACAAACCCTACCTTGGAATTATTTGCGTTTTCTTTGTCCAATTCTGATTTTGATATTTCTATAAATCTGTCATATAAAATATCGTCAGAATCTACAATGGTACTGTACTTCCCATTGCTTAATTCGATGGCCTTATTTAATGATCTGATTCTACCTCCATTATCAGGGTAGTAGAAAAAATTTACCTCTATTCCTTCTTTTTTAAACATTTTAAGTTTTGTTCTAAATATCTCGATAGAATTATCATTACTTCCATCATCAACAAAAACAACTTGAATAGGTCTGTGAGTTTGCTTTATGATGCTATTAAGGCATTCTGATAGATATACTCCATAATTATAATTGCAAACAAGTATGCTTACTAAATTAAAGTTATTTGAATGTATGATCATATCATGGTTCAATCCAATCAGGTTAGACTCTACTATATATCGAAATCATTTGAAATAATCAATCCACTTCTTGTTCCTAAACAGAAGCCATTGCAAAACAAGTATTTAAACGCTCAAATGTAGTTCAATTAACTTTTCCAAGTCATTCAACGCTAAAGGTTTATTTATTATGCCTTTGGCACCTGAGTTAAGCATTCTTTGTACTTCTTTTTGGTCAATAAAAGATGCAGTAAAAATAATGATATTTTTCTTTGAAACTACACCTTCATCCTTTAAAGTATCAAAAATCTGGATGCCACTCATATCGGGAATTGCCAAATCTAGCAAGACCAAATCAAAATCATTTTTTTGTAAAATTTCTAGTCCTTTCTTGCCGCTTTTTTCAGTAATGCAATCAATGCCATTTACATTAAAAAAAAACGAAACAACTTCGAGAGTTTCTTCATTATCGTCTATGACAAGGACCTTCATTAACAATCACTATCGATTTTTACTATATTAAGGTTATTTTGGTACATTTGTAATATTCTCTTCAGAATACAGATCGAAAAAGGTGATAAAGATAATTAATCTACAGGCAGAGTGAATTTAATTGATGCCCCGCCTGTAATGGATTTTTCTATCCATATTTGGCCGCCATGAGATTCGACTATTCCCTTGCAGATTGCCAAGCCCAAACCCGTACCGCCATGCTTTCTGGTTATAGAAGTATCAATCTGATAAAATTTTTTAAACATACCATCCATCTTTTCAGTTGGTACACCTGGTCCATTATCTTCTACAGAAAATAAAACGAATTTTTTTGGATTTACTCTTGAATCCAAGTTTTTATGATGAATGTTCTCAAACTCTTCTACACGGATTTTGATTTTACCATTTTTAGGTGGTACAAAGTCAATTGAATTCTTAATCAAATTACCAAGGACTTGATTAATCCTTTGAGGGTCACATTTTACTTTTAAATCCTCTTTAATTTTTATTTCTGAGACAAGCTCAATGTCCTTCTCGCTGTCCTGAGTTTTGATTATTTCATTGAACTCATTGGTTGCATTTTCAATAAGGATATCTAAACTTGTACTTTCCTTCGTTAACTTTAGCCGATTCATTTCAAGTTTATATACATCCAAGATGTCTCCTACAAGTCTTTCCATCAATTTTACGTTTCTAATTATAGAATCTACTGCCTTCTTTTGCTTTTCATTAATGTCGCCAGTGTATTTAGGATTAAGTAACATGCCTGCAAATGCTTTTATGGGCATTAAAGGAGTTCGAAGCTCGTGACTAACCATCGAAATAAATTCTTCCTTAGACTTTTCAGAAGCCACTAACTTTTCATTAACAATTTCTAGCTTCTGATTAGCATCATTAAGTTCATTAGTTCTTTTTTTAACCTCTTTTTCCATATCCTTGTTCCAATTCCTCAAAATTAAAACTACAATTATTACACCCGCGGACATGGTTGAAAAGATGAGGATACTTTGAATTCTTTCGACATACATTATTTCATTTATATCATCATATATCGAATTAGTGGGTGTTACTATCGCTATACCATAAGCTAATTTCCCATCAATCATAATCGGATAGGCGGTGTTGTATCTGTCTCCAAGATCTGTGGTGTACAATCCCTGGTCTTCACTTCCGTTAAGAAGATTGTGTATTATTCTGTTAAATACGCCATTACTGTTGGTAACTGCTTGTATAGCCGGATCATTAAAATTTTTACCTATATTTTCGGTTCTAGGGCTAATAATTATAGTACCGTTCTTATCATATCCTACGAGATATTGACTCTTGATATTGTAAATATTTCCGAATTTTTCAAAAATCTCAGAGACAGGGGCCGATGCAGCAACAAGACCCAAGAAGTTGCTTTCTGATTTGTTATTGGCAAAGTAGTTATTGTTGGCGGTATCATCAACTCTTGCTCCTAAATTAAGGAGTGAATCAGTATTATTTATTATTGGAAAAGTTATTGCAATTCTGGTTTTTCTATCAGGTCCTTCAAAAACCCCTGAAAACACTGGTTCTTTGGATTCAACCGTGTCTTTGACATATTCTCTAAAAGATAAGTTCATCCCTAAAAATAGGTCTTCTCCTTTTGGAGCAAAGCTACTTATTATAATACCGTCTTTATTTAATATGTACATTCTATCTGCTTTTTTACTCAGGTCATGGTATGTACTATTTATTTGATCATCCAAGAAGTTTATTATCAGATCTATGTCTTGAGTATTGGTGTCTACTTTTGTAATATTAGAATTAAATTTTTCCTTTAACGCTTGGATATGTGCTACATTTTCTATCATCTTGTAGATCGAGTTTAGGTCTGAACTAATCCCGTTTGCAATGGATTTTCCTGATTGGTTCTGCATTGATATATGCTGAATTAGTAGAGTTTTTAGTGCATCCTTTTCATTTGTTTGCTGGAGATAGAAATAAATCATATTTGAAAGAACAACCAAAGAAATTATGAAAACAAGAGTTATCAGGTGAATCCTTAGCAAGTACGATATCGTGACTCATCCTGTATAAAAGAATTACTCATATTTTGGTACATTTGTAATGCTACTTTCTCACTCAAATGGGGTTGGCCCAATGTATTTCATGATTGTACAAATGTAAGTAACAAAGGTAGAGTTCGATAATAAGCCTATAATTCGATATAAATTTGTAAAGAAAATATGTAACCAATATTTCAAGTATGAGGCAAGTTATAGAGTTATTTTTCTGCTACTAATAATTGGAAAAAAATTGATCAATAAAAAAAGAGAATGTTTTAGGTGCGGAGTAAATACTGTCTTGTTATCTACCAAATAGGTTTTTCATGTTTTCTGCAAAGCCAGGGAATCCATCCGAAAACACACCGGTGGTATTATTTAATGGATCAAGTGGGTTTGCTGGGGGGACTGATGCGTTTGAGGTAGATTCTCCGTCAGGTGTACTGCTTGAAGTGTCGTCATCTCCAGATGTATCGTCAGATGTTGGTGGAGGTGTACTGCTTGAAGTGTCGTCATCTCCAGATGTATCGTCAGATGTTGGTGGAGGTGTACTGCTTGAAGTGTCGTCATCGTCATTGGTGCTGGATGAATCAGGTTCAACTGGGGCTTCAGCATTTGATACTCTGATTACCACAGGTGCAGTATTGCTGTCTGCAACACCATCGTTGGCTTTGAATGTGAATCTATCCTGTCCTGTAAAGCCATCGTTGGAAGTATATGTAAGGATACCTGTATCTTCATTAAAGTCTGATATGGTTCCTGATTTTGGGTCAGAGACTATGGAATAAGTCAAAGCATTACCTTGTGGGTCAGTGGCTTTGAGTGTTATTTGTGTAGGATCAGCCGTATTTGCTGTTACGCTTTGTCTTTCGGCTACAGGTGGCTGATTAACTTGATTCACTGTTATTACCACAGGTGCAGTATTGCTGTCTGCAACACCATCGTTGGCTTTGAATGTGAATCTATCCTGTCCTGTAAAGCCATCGTTGGAAGTATATGTAAGGATACCTGTATCTTCATTAAAGTCTGATATGGTTCCTGATTTTGGGTCAGAGACTATGGAATAAGTCAAAGCATTACCTTGTGGGTCAGTGGCTTTGAGTGTTATTTGTGTAGGATCAGCCGTATTTGCTGTTACGCTTTGTCTTTCGGCTACAGGTGGCTGATTAACTNTTCCTGATTTTGGGTCAGAGACTATGGAATAAGTCAAAGCATTACCTTGTGGGTCAGTGGCTTTGAGTGTTATTTGTGTAGGATCAGCCGTATTTGCTGTTACGCTTTGTCTTTCGGCTACAGGTGGCTGATTAACTGGTTCCAAGTTTCTTATCGTTACTTTGATAGTTTTTTCTGAAGAAAGATCATTTTGGTCTGTTACCGTAACCTTGAAAAATGCAATTTGATTTGATGTTCCATCCAAAACTGGGGTATCGAAGAAGGCGCGTGATCTGTCCGAATTATACAGGTTTAAAGAAAGACCTGCAATCTGTTCCCATTGGTAGTCCAGATTCTTGCCATCTTTTGAATCAAAACTTCCAGAGGCATCCAAACTAATTCTATTTAGCCCTTCATCTACGGTAATCTCATTTTCTAGACTGATTGTAGGTGGATTGCAACCTGTTCTATCTCTAATAGTTGTAAAGGAGTTGTCCACGAAATTTGTGACATCTTGGTTAAATGCATCCAAAACGGTGGCAGTAGAGAATTTATATGCAAAAGAATCGAGATATTCGCATATCAAATGATCATAACTCCCATCATTTTGAATGTTTCCTAGTGCGTTGTTTAATGAATCCACGAATTCAGTCTTGAGATTGTTAGGAAGAATTATGGTGGACACAAAATCTCTTAAATTAACTATGGCATCTGCGAGAGGAATAATGGTCCAAGAAAATTGTTGCGGTTGGATTTCTTTATTTCCTGATGTATCAATTGCTCTTACTTGGAATAAGTGACTTCCTGAATCCAAATTCATGTAATAACAGCCAGCATTGTTATCGGAATTATATTGTATTGTGCTAGGACGCCAATTTCCGTTATCTAATTTGCATTCAAAACCTTTTATCCCTACTAAATCTGAACCATTAAATTGAAATCCAATGTCGTCTGCGTTTGTGAGATCATTATTATTGAGCAATCCCATCCAACTAGTCTTCACAACACCAATCTGAGAAGTCGGGGGTGTTGTATCACGGACTGTAACATCAAATGAATCAACCGCTTCATTTCCGTTATTGTCAACGGCCCTACATTCTACTCTTGTGCTACCTAATCCAAATATACTACCCGAGGATGGTGAACAAATGACTTCAACTGGGGCGCCAGTGGCATTTTTTGCATTGACATCATAAGTAACCTGGGCTCCATTGGGTCCTGTTGCTTCAGATATTATGGGCCCTGACGGCAAAGTTATTTGAGGAGGAGAGTCATCTTGAGAAGAGAGTGGTTGTGCATGGCTGATATTGATAGGCAACAGTGCAGGCAATGTTGAAAATGCAGTTATTAGAAATATGAAAAGGAAGGGAATTTTTTTCAATAATCAAGTCTAAAAATAGTGCTATTTAAAATTTTTAGATAGGGCTTTGCAAATAGAAGCTGAATAATAGGATTTTTCTTTGCATACCTTGCAGGTCTAGAAAACCTAAAGACAGGGCAAATAAGTTTGCAAGACATCTAAAACGGTCAAAAAGTTGTCAAATATTCGTCAAATCCAAGATTAAAATTGGTCATTTTTTCACTGCATAATAGTCTAACCTTTGAAATGATTACCTGATTTAATGTCTTATAAGGAAAAAATTTGATACAGGTCCATGATTGCTTTAAACATTAAGCAAAAAGTAATAGAAGAATGGCTTGGCGGATTATCAAGACGTATAATTGCGAAGAATAATGATATATCTGAAGGTTCTGTTAGCTCAATTACCGCACAATTTGAAAGAGAATATGGAATTGTTAATAATGCAAGAGAAATAGCGAGATTTCTTTACAAAAATGGGATTGACTATTTACAATTTGGAAGAGCAATCAGATTCCACCACAATCTTGATTCTTGCGGCGTATCTTATGAAAAGGCCGGTGAAACTTTATTTCGCCTGCAAGAGCATTGCTTTAGAAATAATATTGATCTAGACACATTTCTTAGCCATTTTAACACAGTTATCGATAGACTTGACGGTATTTCAATACCAATAGAAAAATTTGACGAAATAATTGAAGAAAAATCCAAGACAATTGACAAACAAAATTGTATGATCGAAAAAAACAGGATATTTTTAGAAGAACAAAACAAGAGAATTATAGAAGTGGAAAAACTTAAACCACTACTTCCGATTCATGCAAAATACCTTGAATCAGTTGAATCCGGAAAGATCAAAGATGAAACGATAAAAACATTGAGAATAATTATTAAACTACTCCTAAAGCAAATCGAATTACTTAAGGGTAACAAAGAGAATGAAGAGAAATTATAGATTTTCTCATGGCCTTCAGAATTCCCTTTTAACACTTTTTTCTGGTTGAATCTTTATAAAAATATGGAGAATAAAAGTACTTCTATTACAAAATCTTTTTAAAGAATCTAATTTAGTAAGATTATTTCAGAATCAGATTAAACAATCCAATTATATAATATATCAATAAATGTTGCATGGATAAGAAAATTAAAATGTCAGTCCTTTCAATATTTGTTGCAGCAGCATTAGTTGGTTCTATCGTTGCAATCAGCAATATCGACAACAAAGCCTTTGCAACTGGTGACAACCACCATGACAAGAAAAATATAAAATCGAATGGAGCACTGCAAGGAATAGGTCAAGACACAGAAACATTACAATCATCAAGCTGTGGTTCTGGTAACGATACAACAGCTTCATGTAACAACGTTGCTTTGTCATTTAACTTAAATGACGGAAACAACGCATTAGGTCAACAATAAGACCCTTTTTTTATTTCAAGGTTAATAAGTTCTTTCTCTTTCTGGATTTTATTAAAATAAAGCTCTAATTTTATTGGATCTTACCTTCTCCCTTACTTTGCAGCAAATCCACATGTTGAGTTGATAATTAAGACTGGTAAAAATTATAAGAAAACATCTGTAATTTTGAATTAAATGAATTCTGTCTTAAAATATGTTCTTATATCATTCATAGTACATTATTTACCGATTATGAAAACTTGTTTATGGAAGTGTATATATCCCCCTGGTTTATAGTTGAGTGGTAGTTCTGATAAAATATGAAAATATGTGCAGTAGTTTAATGCAATACATTAGCAATGCAAAAATATTGAAGTGGAAATTTTTTAGGAAATAAAATAATTTAAGTAGGTAATATTACCATGAGGATCTTTATAAAAAATTTAAGAGGAAGTTACAATATTAAAATAAAAAATCCACATTGGCAAAATTGTGTAGTTGTTCATCCAGACATATAGCTGTATTTGTTAAATACATCTAATACTTGAACATATGTGGTATTACTGTGCCATAATAACTTAATCGGATTACTTTATAGGTCTTGAATAAGATATACTACCAAAAAACCTGTTACTGATACAAGAATAGGACAATACTTCAAAGTAATATCATATAACTTCTTTCCATAATCTATAACAAAATTTTATTAAAATTGGGGAAAGGCACCCCATGTATTTTACGATATAAAATGCTATCCGGCAAGAAATTAATAATTAGATAATTAAATTACTTTGAATGATATCGCTATTTTATTTGGTTCTACAATTACCAGATTCTCTCTTACTGTACTTTGTTTAAAAACATGAACTAGTTTATCAGGAAATATCTGCCTTAAAACTGATAGAAACAGGAAAGTATCGTATTTGGATATAATTTTAATTATCAAGGTATGCTATTGAGAAAACAATGAATAAGTCATTTTTTAATTTGTGCAAATATATTGTTTGTTACTTGTTTACCATCACACATAACCTAAGTATCCAAAGATCAAAATTTTCATGGTAAAAGTAGTACATCTTTTATCAATTCCTTAGAAACAGAATTAGACTTCTTTGACATTTCAGATCTTGCGTATCAAACCGTTTTTGGAAAATTATTATACCCGAGTTTTTTTATTACCTTAACAAGTAACTAAACAATTCTCTTACGAAATGGCTATAATTCAAAGAATTGACAACGTAATGAACTGATGACATTTATCAATACATAAGGTGTTAATTTTAAAATAGTAGAACGGAAAGGCAACGTACTTATCCAAACGACAGAAGTCAAAGCATGTGGTAAAAATCAGCAGACCTGAGAATTTTTAGTTAAAAAGAGTTTTTTATCATGGTATAATTTATTTAATAGTAATAACACCGAAAATGCATGACTATTTTGTTGATTTCATAGTAGACATAATCTTACTAAAATACGGTAACATATAAAATCTTTAAATAAACAGAGGATGTCAACTCCATGGGTTTGCATATCGTTCAAGAGTATACTTTCAATTAATCCTGTTAATAATACTTGAATAATCAGAATGTGTGTATATAAATACACATCTCGAATAAAAAATAAAATCAACGATTAAAGAATAATATGGTGATAAAGTACTGAAATGAGAGTTAAACAATTAGTGGAAGTTGGAACGAAAATATTGCTCCCCCCTCTTTACGTGGATTGTTTTGCGCCCAAATTCCTCCATTATGCATATGAATAATTTTCCTACAATTGTATAGCCCCAATCCTGAACCATAAAAAGATTTAGTAGCAAATTTTGTGAATAACCTGGGTAAGATTTCTGGATGAATGCCTTCGCCATTGTCCATTATATGTACTATTACATGATCTTCTTTCTGTTCTAAGACTATTGATATTATTCCTTTTTTTCTTGACGGTATGAAATTAACGGCATTATCTATTAGATTGGTTATCACCATCGAAATTTGTAACTTGTTGGCATGTATTTTATACTCTTTATCAAACCCTTTCAAATCAAAATGAATTTCTTTTATTTTTGGGATGGATAACTTGTCAATATTTTGAAATTTTGCCTCATAATTCTTAACTATTTCTTTAATTAAGATATCCAATGCAAAGACTTCTCTTGGAATTTGTGAGAAAAGTCCCTCTAATTTTGTAGCAGTTAACACATTTTCAACAAATCTATATAATCGAGCCCCATTTTCTTTGACTGTCTCAAGCAATCTTTTATTTTCAACCTCAAGTGTACGTTCTTTTACAACATCAGTTAGACCCAATATAGACTGAAGAGGGGTTCGAAGTTCATGAGCAACAATATCCACAAATTCTCTTTGCATAGCGTCCTGAATCTTGAGGCGTTTATACGATTTTTCCATTAAATCAAACATTGTTGAATAGTTCCAAAGTGCTAGAAAAATTGTCCCATAAGATTCTGATATGTGGTTACTATTCGAATAAGAAGACATACCAATATGGTCGATTAGTTTTTCGGACTTGCTCTTTTTTGATTCTACAATAATTGATTTAGATCTATCTACTATTACTAGGCCAAGCTGAGGCCTAATGCTTTGACTGTTTATTGATCTTATTGTCAAGCCTTCAATTGAATCAATCGTAAACTCATTATCATCGCTGCCTGAATTAGTCTTTTTGACGTTCTTTCTTCGGATAGTTATGGAGTGCTTGTTGTTTTTGCCTATTTTTCTATCACCTTTTCCATCAGGAAGATCTATGTTATCTGTCACGAGAATTTTGATGATAATTTTATTTTCTTGAGAAACTTTTTTGATATGATCAAACATTCCATAATCTACTTGCCTTTGGAATGCGTCAAAAGTTGGAAGTATTCCTAATATTTCATTCTTTGCAGATAAAATCAATTCTTTAATCAGTAAGAGTGTTTTTTCTGAACTTTCTAGGGTCTCAAGCACGGGTACAACTTCATTATTTTCAATTAAACCAATTACCTCTTCTGCGGATCTGCTGTCGTTCCATAACCTTTCAAACATAGTCTTAAATCGATTAATGTATTGGGGATCGTTACTGTAAAGCACGCTTTCGGTTGTGTCCTCTTTCTCCATTTGTTCTATAGTAGCTAGAAGGTTATGGTCGGTTACCGAAAAGTAAATTGTCGGTTCTTTTTTTAGATGCCGTACTTCAATATTTGAATTAATATATTTTTTTACTACCTGTATGTTGTCTTTAGATACTTCAACCAATACTCTCAGATGTTTCTTAATGCCGGAATTTTTTACCTCTTTTATTAAATTGTCATTTAACGTGCGGAAAAAATCATATGCTCTACTCAACCCCTCTGAGGAGGCAACTACGTCAACTTTCTTTATTCTGTAGAAAAATTCTTGCAGAGAAGATTCATTTAAGGACCCATCCGATCTACTTAATATCGTGGTTATGTACTCTAAAGGTTTTCCTTCTTCAATTTCTTTAATTTTTTTAACTGCAGGAATTGCATTTTTCCACATAGTATCGAATATGTATTGTCCTTGGGCTACCAGTTCCTCTGCATTACTGTAAATAACTTCAGTCAATGGTTTTGATTGCTTTAGAACTGTTGTAGCCATGTACTCTGACTCATTAATTGCAATTCCACCTTTCATTCCATCCATGTGTCTTAACTCAGTGACTAAATTTAGTAGTTCTTTGCAATCGCCAATATTATCTGGTGTAACTTCTGTGATACACCTAATTATTCCTCCTCTCTTTAGGATGTCTAAATAGCCTTCGCGGTATTGAGGAATTCTTACAACGATGGAAGGGGCTTTATAATCAAAAGTAATATCCATTTTTGATTCCGTATTACGCATAAATTCTACACCCCTTCCAACGGCATTTTCGGAACCATACAAGATTTCTGATTTCTTTTTCCTCATGTTTGGCGGTCCTTTAATCTCGATAAGATGTCATTTTCTTACACGGAAATAATAAGGTTCGTGTACTACATTCATTGACAAAAAATTGTTACAAGAGATCCTTTTCCGTCCTCCAAAAATCTTTGGACTCGAGGAAATAATAAATTACGATTACTATCTAAAGTGAATTTTATCTCCTTGAATGAGATTATTTATCTCTGATTTATCTACCTTAAATAATTATTTTCCATAGAATAAATCATGTGGTAGGTGGCAGCAAATACTTGGTAGAGACTAGATAAAGGGATGGTTCTAAGGATCAATTTTGTTTTTTGTTGAATAACATATTTTTAGAATCAGAATTTGATATATTGGATAAATTTAGTATAACAGTCTATCAGTAATAGGTATTTGTTGACTCAAACATAATAAATCACCTTAACCATGAATTGTTAAAGTCTTCAATATTACATAAATTATTAAATTGTAAATAACAAACGTGAGTAGCAGAAGCAAGAAACAAATGGAGATCTGCATCATTTTTTCAATTATTGTATTAAGCTTATTTAGTTCTAATAACTCTGTGAAATTTGTTAATGCTTTTGATTTTGCATTTCCTGAAATCCCTTTTCTTAATTTCAATTTTAAAATCGGTGGAGATACTTCAAATTCAGAGCCAGAGTCAAGTTCAAAAGATTATTCAATCTCTGATAAAATCGATACTTTTGATTCAGTATCTGACGAAGATGCCACAAGTGGGAATGATGAAGGCCCTACGAATAAATTTTCTTTGGCTGATGAATTGAATAATGATGGTTATAGTGATGATAAAATCGTCCGTGATATGCCTTATTATGAATCACTCCCATTTCCTTCAAATCTTGTTAAAGAATCTGGATATGATACGGCAGATGAACAAAAACAAGAAGACAATGAAAGTACTGGATTTAAACAACTGTACTCAATGGTGCCAGTTACCCTTCCTTTAATTGCTGATTACAACGATATCCCTTCATCATTGCTAACAGCATCAGATGTAGCTCCTGGAAAAATAATTCCTAATCAATATATTGTAGTCTTAAAGGATGATGATACAAACATATCTGAATTTATTTCTGACATTTCAGGTAGAGTTGAACTTCAGGGAGTGGAGTTGCTTCAAATATATGAGAATGTTTTGAAAGGCCTTGCAATTAAGGTGCCAAATGACAAGGTAATTGAAGCTATTGAGAGACTTCCAATGGTAGACCATGTAGAAAATGATGTAATGACCCAGGCTTTTGCTCAAACATTGCCAACTGGAATTAATAGAATTGATGCAGATATGAGCTCAACTAAATCTGGCAATGGAGCTGGAAGTGTTGAGGTTGACGTGGCGGTTATAGACTCTGGTATTGACCTTAAACATTCTGATTTAAACGTTTATCATCAAAAATCGTTTGTATCAAGTAGTAGCAGCGGTGGATATTCATCATTATTTAAGACCAGTACTCCACCAACAGCTAATGATGATAATGGGCACGGAACTCACGTTGCAGGAATAATTGGTGCAAAGGATAATTCTATTGGATCTGTCGGAGTAGTTCCTGGTGCAAAATTATGGGCTATAAAAGTGCTTGATAGCAAAGGTGCAGGACCATTATCCACTGTAATTAAAGGAATTGATTATGTTACTTCGTATGCAAATCAAATTGAAGTTGCCAACCTGAGCCTCGGATGTGAGTGTAAATCCTCTGCATTTGATACGGCAATTAACAACGCGGTTAAAGCTGGGATTGTATTTGTGGTAGCAGGTGGCAATGCCGGAAAAGATGCAAGAACTTTTTCTCCCGCTAACAATCCAAATGTACTAGCAGTTTCAGCAATAGCCGATAGCGATGGAAAATGCGGGGGAAAAGGCCCTAGCACAGGTTATGGCAATGACGATACACTTGCTAGCTTTAGCAACTATGGTTCAGTTATTGATTTTGCTGCTCCTGGAGCCAAAATCTTTTCTACCTACAAAGGTAATGGTTATGCAACAATGAGTGGGACTAGTATGGCATCTCCGCATGTTGCAGGTGCAGCAGCATTATACATGGCCTCACATCCAGATGCGTCTCTGACTGAAGTTCGAAGTGGTTTAATGAGCCAAGCGTCATTGTCGGGCACATCATGTGATGGAAATGGCCACGGTTATTTTACTGGAGATAAAGACAATTCAAAAGAGCCCTTGTTATATGTGAGAAACAACTAGAATTAAGGGAATATAAATATTCGATACTTGTCCAAAATTTGTCCCTGGAAGAGATGATGCTAAAAAAATAGATACTTGCACGCTAGAAAAAGGTGATGGTTCTTTTATTGTGGACAGCTTTGAATACAGGCCTGACCAGGAGGGCAAGGTGGCATATTACAGGGATTTACTTCATCACTCTGGTGTAAAGTAATATTACTTAAATTATCTGTGCTGGTAGCATATTTTTTAGTTGCAATGTCGCCTATATCAAAGGGTATAATTTGGCTTTGTCCATATGCTGTGCTAATCAAATTTGCAATGAACAAGGGCGAAAAAACAAAAAACACAATTAAAAAGAATGTGAGCAAAAACTGGTTGCTTTTTATTTGCATGATAAATTTGAAATAATCAAATATAAAAGTCTACTTTTTTGAAATTTTTTTGGTTGTTTGGGGTTGGCTAAATTATCAAAATCAGAACAAAACAATTTATTGATTATGCACATTATCTTATTATTCCTACAATATGATATTATAAAGTGTATTTAACATGTTTGTATCCGTTTAAACGCAAAAGAATTGAACATCTTTTTATATTTGTTTTAAAGATTGCCAAACGAATTGAATAATTTTTTTTCAGATGTGAAAAAGCGCAATTGTTATTTAGATTTCTTTAAATATGATGTGAAATCAATAAGAAAAAGTACCTTCAATAGCAACATACCTTGTATCCGCCAAATCAAATCATTATAAAAATGTGAAGAGCATATTGAACAATAATTTATACTGTCCAAGGCTTTAGGTTATTAATAAGATCTTTAGGGATTAATTCTTTCCATTTTTTCAAGAATTCAATGTCTTTTTTCTTATTTCTTAAATCGTCTGGTAATATTATTGGTATCTCTTCTATAATCGGATAAAAACGCAAACAGGCTTTGCATAAAAGCAAGCCTTCTTCCACAATGTTTGTTTTTTCTGCTGTTACAGTTCTTTGATTTTCTATGTCTTGAGTATGAGTGATGTTTTGATTTTTTTTTGACTCTGATATATTGGAATTACTTGCATCTTTTTTGTTTGGAGAAGTATTTGTTTCCTGTGATGCACCAGAATTAGTTTTGAATTCAATCAAGTCCAACTGTGTTACTTTATCAAAAGGACAAACTAGGATTTCTAATAACTTTTTATTCACCAAATATCCCTATGGCAGTTACATTTAATTAATCATATTTAAGATTATAGGGGTTATTTGATAGGATTGTTCATTCAATAAATATCTATTAGTTGACGGGATTTCTTATTCTATTTATTTTATAGTTTTGTAAGTTCACGAATTATAGAATATCAAGATAAACTTTCAGCTTGAGGTTATAACTATTCTGAAGGCTCTGTTCACTTAGAAGTTTTAATCTCCTTGATATAATTGTCGACAAATAACCGCAACCAATTCTATACATGCGCTAATTTGCAATTCTTCATTCTACATTGAAAGTAGTCCTCGAAACTTTCGGTTCTGACCTTGATGTATTGGATTGTTCTTTCAATGATGCTTTTCTCTTCTTTGTCAAAAAAATAATGATTGTGATGTTCTAGTGAAAGGAATCTACAAGCTTGCGGATACCAGGTTCTTTCATCATCGTTCGATACAGTACGTTTTCCATGAATCCTAATTAACCCCGATAGAAACCTCTCGGCAACAAACATGTTTCTTTCTTGAGTTATTCCTTTGGCAAAAAAGTGCTAGAATTTGATGACTTTCTGGTTCAATTGATTGCAATCCAAAGCCATATTAATTCTGGACCAACCTTGATAAGTAATGTTTTATCAACTATGAATTCATAAATTTTCCTTCTCTTCTTTGAGGATGTGCTTCTGAAATGACCTTTTTGAATCCACTTCTAGATTGCAACATGACTTCTCTTAACATTATGTAAGAATAACAATGCTTTGGCAACACATCTAGTCGATAAGCCAAGAAAATACAAATATAATGCACGGTCATCGATATCTAATGAAGATGTTCTTTGTTTCTTTTGATAACCATGTGGAAATAGATACAACATCTTCAAGCTATAGATTTTTCGAGAAGTTAACAGAGCCAGAAAAAACAAAAAATGTTTTAAGAAAGAACTATGGTAATATCAATCAATCTATCAATTAATTAATCCACCACTGGATTACTAATGTAAAAGACGACAGGTAAAGATATCATTATCTTATTTTTTTGTGGAATAATTTGAGTTGAAGGTCCTGGAGCTTTTTCCGCTGTATTCGCAGCAAAATTGTCATAAAAGAATGTTGGAGGTGTATAGGAAGTATCTGAACTTGTATCTATATCTTTAACCCCTAGTATACTAAAGTTTCCTACATGTGCTAATACATCAGCTTTTTCTTTGGCACTTCTGAAAGCTTGATCTAATAATTCTAGATTAATCTTGTCTAGTGTTTTTTTAGAAACCACAAAATCTATGTTTTCTACTCTGTTGGCTCCGGCATTAACTGCAAGGTCAATAAACTGAGAGATATTTGCATTTGTTGAAGTTTTTAGTTCAATTTTATTTATTGCAGTGTAAGAAATTATTCTGTCGTAGTTACTGTTTTCATAATCGTAATTTGGAGTTATCTGAAAACTTGAAGTAGTAATATTTTCCTCTGTTAAGCCTGCTTGTTTTAACACATTTACTATTTCATCCATTTTATCGGCGTTATTTTTGCGGGCAGTATTGGCATTTGCATTTGTGTTTTCAACTGCCAAAGATATTCTAGATTCATCTGAAGAAACATCTCTTTCTGCGGTACCTGTGGTGGTTATAGTGGGTTTTTGATCTGGTATTACAATGCTCTCTGCATTACTTAGTGAGGTGACTGCTGACACGGTTAAAATTAGAAGTAGGCACGAAAGTGGCATCAATATATAAAAAATTTTAAATTTTGAATCCATTGAAATTCTTAGTCTAATATCTATTTAAGATTATTGTAATTATCAGATAAATAACATAGTTGACTGATTAAAAGGTTATATTCCGACGGATTTCAGATCAAAATGTGGTTGAGGGAAAAAATGAAGTTAAGAAATTACCCCGAGGAATTTTAATTGTAGCCGTTTTAACCACCATTAGTGGGGTTTTATTACTGTTAATGTCGCTTTATGCTTTCAATTTGTTACTGCCTTATGGTCCTGTATTTTTAATGGGTCCGGCATTTTTGATGATATTGGGAATAACTTCACTAATTGCTGCGGTTGGGTTATACAAAGGTCTAAAGTGGTCTTGGTCGTTATTGCTAGTCTTATCAGGCTTTGGGGCAGCCGGTTATCTTTTGAATATAGTCAATGGACAATTTATTTCAATAGTGGGGGTAATTTACAACTCTGTAATAATATATTATTTGTATCGCCCCCATGTTAGAAAGTACTATCGACGTACTCCTCTAAAGCAAAAAAGGTGACAAATAGATCATTTTGATTAGGGATCATGAATGATTTTTGATTAAGAAAAAAATATAAATAAATAAAATATGAATTTCTATTTAAAATAGGATTTTAGGGATATTAACAGAGTATCTCGTTAAGGAGGATTTTTTTTATTGTGTTAGAAGTATATCCATCTCCAAAAATTGGATTTGGGGTTCTATTCTCAGGAACCCATTTCTTAACGGCAGTGACTATTTTCTCTGTATTAGTATCGGTCAAAACATTCCAACCTTCAGTTATAGTTTCTGTCCATTCTGTGTTTCGGCGAATTGTTATACAAGGGACAGATAACAAATAACTTTCCTTCTGTAAGCCCCCTGAATCGGTTATGACCTTGCTTGCATTATTAACCAAATGGATAAAGTCAATGTATCCCATAGGAGAAATCAGTAATACGTTCTCACAACTCTTTAGTTTTTGATAAATCCCTTTAATTTTTAAAATCTTTTCAGTCCTTGGATGAATTGGAAACACTATCTGGAATTCTGATAAATTGGTGAATGCTTTTATTAGAGAAATAAAACTTGCGTCGCTCTCGGTATTCTCAGCACGATGCATAGTACATATCACATAATTTTTAGGAGTCAAATTCATATCCTTTGTAATTTTTGAATTGAGTGCTAACTTTTTTGCCTCATCAATAATTTCTACGGACAAATCTCCTGATTTATAAATTTTTCCAAATACATTTTCTCTCTTTAGATTACGGAATGATGTCTCTGTCGATGTAAACAGATATTGACTAATATCATCAGTTAAGATTCTATTAAGTTCCTCTGGCATTCGCCTGTCAAAGCTTCTTAATCCGGATTCTATGTGTGCTACTCTGATGTTGGCTTTAGCTGCCGCAAAGGCTCCAGCAAATGTTGAATTTGTATCTCCATATACTAAGACTAAATCATAGTTATTTTGAGTCAATATTTTTTCAATTTTTTTGATCATTTCTCCTACTTGAACGCCTGGAGAAAGGGAACCGATTTCTAAGTTGTAATCCGGATCTGGTAATTTGAACTCCTTAAAAAAAATTTCAGACATTCTATAGTCATAGTGCTGCCCTGTGTGAATAATTTCATGGTTCAAATCCTTTTTGATAGCATCGTGAATAGGTTTTAATTTTATAAAATTGGGTCTAGCACCTACCACAGAAAGTACTTTGTGAAGTTTCAATCAGGGCTCAATAAAGATTGTTGCAAGAGTTATTTTATCTTTATTATATTTAGACCCGCAATAACACATCGACTTGGATATTCGGAATTAATTTTTACATAAACATTGACTGCATGCTGCTAGATTGAACAAATAAATAGAATTAAATAATTTTTGTACACAAATTCTATCCTTTTGTCACCTAATATTTATTAACGTCTTTGTTCCTATATTTTAATCCTATAAAGGTATCAAATATATTAACACTATCTTAGATTCAAGAATAAGTTCAACAATTATTTCAATCATGATTTTTATTTTCTAAACAGATTCTTTGAACAAAGGAATCTGACAAATCTGAGACAAATTTTGAATTCTACTGCTAAAAGGAATGTATAACAATAATTTAAATTAACTTCGACGACATTTAGGATCTATAGAAAAAAACTATTTTTTTACAAAGATCCTTGTGCTGATGGAAATATTGTTACCTTAAGTTGTGAAGACAAACCAAACCTCAGGTGTTTCATGCTAAATATATTTTATGTAAATATAATTAGTTACAACTTTCCTTCTTGTATGTTATTGCAAAATCCACCAAAACTACAGAAACTCGAATTCATTATCCTCATGCCAAAAACCTAATCGCTGATGTAGCCAGGGAAAAAAATTCCCATCCTTCTTTTCAAACTCTTTTTTCATTATTCTCACAATCTTTTCAGAAACCTGTCCAG